>JBLWZN010000008.1:27274-99659 GCA_048266425.1 Sediminicola sp. | reverse complement strand
ATAAAGGGACGGGATCAGCCATTGGTTTGGAGTTTCAAGTTTTGGACGATGAAAAGCATCCAGACGCCAAATTGGGCAAGAATGGAAACAGGACCGTTGGATCTCTTTACGATTTAATTCGTGCAGAAAGTCACGATAGTTCCCGTGGAAAGAACTTTAACGGCGTTGGCAAGTGGAACAATGCGAGGATCGTTGTTAAGGGAGGTCATGTGGAACATTGGCTAAACAATATTAAGGTGGTAGACTATGACAGGTTTAGTCAAATGTTCGAGGCCTTGGTGGAAAAAAGCAAATACGAAAAATGGGAGAATTTCGGTCGCCTGCCGGAGGGCCTTATCTTGCTGCAAGATCATGGCAATAAGGTAGATTTTCGCAGTATCAAAGTGCGGGAGTTTTGATCGTTATCAACTGGAAATAAGAAAATTTAGGATCGTTAGGTGACCACTAGGGGAATTTATTTTCTGTTCTCTCCCTTATTTTCTATATTCAGACTTGATTAATAATCCCATCATACACTAAACATATGAGAGTGAAATACATTTATATCGGCATTTCAATGCTTTTGACAGTTGCTTCGATTTGCTCCTGCAAGGATAAAAAAAAGGTAGAGGAAAAACCAACGGCAACCATGGAAGCACAATCGCCAAAAGTGCATTTTGTAAACGACCCGGAACATAAAAAAGTGGCCGTATTTTTAAATGGTACCTTGTTCACCAATTACATATATGATGGGCGTACGCCCAAGCCTGTGTTATATCCGTTGATTACCGAAAGCGGCAAGACACTCACGCGTGGCTTTCCTTTTGAACCCAGATCCGGAGAGCGTGTAGACCATCCGCACCACGTAGGTTTATGGTTTAATTATGGGGATGTAAACGGACTGGATTTCTGGAACAATTCGTTTGTGATCCCAGAGGATAAAAAAGACGCATATGGCACTATATTACCGGAAAAAATTGTTACGCTCGATTCGGTTAATGGCATTTTAACTACGAAATCACTTTGGCAATCGTCCAAGGGGGAGAATTTATTGGAGGAAACGACCCAATTTCATTTTTCGCGGCAAGGCAATACCAGGCAGATCGATAGGATCGCAACCCTAAAAGCCTTGGAAGATGTAGAGTTTAAGGATAACAAGGAAGGTATGTTGGGAGTACGTGTTGCGAGACAACTGGAAATGCCCTCGGACAAGCCGGACATCTTTACCGACGCCAATGGGATTCCGACCGAAGTCAAGGCTTTGGACAATAGCGGTGTTACCGGTAATTATATTACTAGTGAAGGCAAGACCGGCGATGATGCTTGGGGAACCAGGGCTAAATGGACAACCCTATATGGAACAATTGAAAATGACCCCGTGTCCATAACGATTTTTGACAATCCACAAAATGTGGGTTATCCTACGTATTGGCATGCCAGGGGGTATGGGTTATTTGCAGCCAATCCTTTGGGACAGGCCATTTTTTCCGATGGAAAGGAAAAACTGGACTATAAATTAAAAAAGGGGGATTCGGTTACCTTTAAATACCGTATATTGATCCATAACGGCACGGAGCTTACCAAAGAACAATTGGATAGTACATTTGCCGATTTTTCTAAAGGGGAATAGTCGATTTCTGTTAATTGTAATCCACAGACATACAATTTGTCATTTAGGGGTTTATTGAATCCAAAGGGATTAGTCATTTTTTTTAAAATTGTTACCTATGAAATTGAAACTTTTGATCGTTCTGGGAATCCTAATTAGCATTGGGGTTCAGGGCCAAACCAAAGAGGCCAAAATGAAATCCCTGTTTAACGGAAAGGATCTTGGTCAATGGCAGGTTCCCGACAACAATGTCTGGTGGACCGTAAAGGATGGGGTCCTGTATGCAAAAAGTGACGCCACCAAAACGGGATCCAACATTTGGACCAAATCAAAATACAAGGATTTTGTGGTGCAGCTCGATTTTAAGTTTGGGGAAGGCACTGTGGATTCGGGAATTTTTATGAGAGGGGAAGACGATAAAAATCCCCAGATACAAATTGGGATTTCCGGTTCCTTAAAAAGGGATATGACCGCCTCCCCATATGTGCCCAAAAAGGGATACCCGATAGAAGCAGAAGGGATCCAACAATTATTGAAGCAAGATGACTGGAACACCTTAAAGGCCCGTGCCGTGGGAAATACGTATACGGTATGGCTTAACGGCAAGGAAGTCATGAACTATACCTTGGAAAATGCAAATTTGGAAGGTCCCGTGGGTTTGCAGCTGCACCCCGGAAAGGATATGTCGATTGCTTTTAGAAATATCTATCTGGCCAAGTTGTAATCAATTTAAATTGTAATTTCCCTTTAAGCCTGATGGGCTCCTACGTAAAATCGGCCTGATGGCAGAGCATTTCGGAATAAAACAGATCGCAGAATTGGCCAATGTCTCCATTGGTACGGTAGACCGTGTTCTTAACGACCGCCCAGGCGTTTCCAAGGTAACGGCAAAACGGATAAAGGATATTATCAAGAAAAGCGGTTATCAAAAGAATACAGTGGCCAGTCGATTAAAATTGGCCTCCTATAAAAAATTGGTAATTGCAGTACTGATACCGGAAGCTTCGGATAATTGGAGTTTTTGGAAAATGCCTAAACTGGGTATCGATAGGGCCTTGGAAGAATTAAAGGGGCTGGGTGTAGTGGTCAAATACTACAGTTTTGCCGATCCCCTTTCCTTTGCTATGGAAAGTGCCAAAATCATTGCCCAGGATTACAATGCAGTTATAAGTGTACCTTTTTTTAGGGAGGAAAGCAATTCGTTATTACAACGGGCAACAATGCGAGGGATTCCCGTGGTATTTTTGGACACGGAGGTGGAACTGGACGGCAAGGCTTATTTTGTGCGCCAAAATTCACATAATGCTGGCTTGGTGGCAGCGAGACTGCTTAGAGGGTTGGTAGGGAACGATGGCTCGTATTTTGTAGTTAACATGATCAATGCTAGGGGACCTCATGCCAATAACCAACAAAGGGAAAACGGGTTCCGCGAATTCTTTCAGCATGAGCCCAATGGGTCGGAAGTGGTTATTAAAACCATAAACCATCCCCTACAGTCTACATTTGAGGTTTCTTCGGAAATCGCGACCTGGTTCAAAAAAGAAGGGCCCAAGGGTGTATTTGTTACCAATGCGCGTTCGTTTTTATTGCCTAAGATATTTAAGACCTATGGAGTGAAAAACACATTTATTGTTGGTTTTGATATCAATGATCAAAATAAGGCGTGTCTATTGCAGAACGAGATCCATTTTTTAATAGATCAAAAACCCGAATTGCAGGGCTATTCCGCTATAAAGGGACTATTTAAATACTTGACGGAAAAGGATGACTCGGAATTGGGCATGGACATACCGGTAGAGATCATTGTAAAGGAGAATTGTGGTTCTGTATAGCCTAATTTTGGTTTCCAGCATCAATCGACCGGTTCATTAAGTAAACAATTTCCCCTTTATATTTCTCCAACGCAACCTTCGGATAAATTCCCCCTCTTCTTCGGAGACCAAAAAAGGTTCCTTGTTCCTTTTTGAGGAGAAGTATCCTTGAAGATTATCATATAAGGATTGAATGTTTTTTTGTTTCCATGCCATTTTTGCCGACGCTATACAGCTTATCCCAAAACCATAGCGCATCCGGTACATGGCCTTGCCCTGCAGATATTTCGCTTTGGAATCATAGGCTTTTCCAGTTGGGCGCAGGTGTTTTACCTTTAAGTTTTTTTCCGTAAAAATATCGAAACCATGGTACCTTGCCAAGAGCTCGTCTACGGTATCCCATCCCATGGCGCTTTTTAGTCCGCCAATCACCTTAAAACAACCTTGGGTATACGCTTTAAAAGCTCCCCTGACGTGGTCGTCGTTCATGGGGTGGTTAAGCAACCATTCACCTTCCGAATTTTGTTCGTAAGCAAAACCTCCTGCTATTCCCACTTTGGGATTTTTCTTGAAAATGTTGGCAATCGCTTCAAAGTAGTTGGGGGGCAAAATAATGTCGGCGTCCAATTTTACCAAAAAGTCATATTTAGGGGGAATTTCCTCCAATCCCTTGTTAAAGGCGTTGATTACCTTGCTACCGGGCATGTGGTTGGTAGAGGAAGTAGTGTTGATCTTTGTGAATAGATCGCTGGTGCCCAAATACCTATCAATAATGAACTCCGTCCCATCCGTTGAATTGTCGTTGATCACGATGACCTTTTTGGGGAGCAGGGTCTGGGACAGGATGGAATCCAAGGTGCTGGCCAAAAAAGCTTCTTCGTTATGGGCGGGGATGATGATGTAGTAATTCAAGATCAAGTGTCGAACTCAAATTCAAAAAAGTTTGGGTTCAGGGTTATGTGTTATATTTTTTTTAATTTATGCCAACTGATCACCGCTTTCTGCCTACTTTTCTTTCGGCATAAACAATGTAGTACCTCGGAGTGAAACTTCGCAGCAATGGCCGGATCCCAAATTTCTTGACCGGATTGGTCCATTTTGCCCGATCCTTGATTTCCCAGCCCGCTGCTTCCAACAACCAATCGAACTGCCAATCCTCGAACTCGTGATAATGCCGGTCCCATGGGTCTGTCTTACTTCTGTAGGCAGGGGAAAACCACAACCTCAAAGGGATGCTCGCTACCAACTTGTCCGCCTTTATTTCCTGAAGAATGTTGAAGGGTGCCAATAAATGTTCAAAGATCTCAAAGGCAGTGACCACTTGCGCTTCGGATTGGAGAACCGTACCAAAATCCCTATCCAGATCCTCGCCCTTGGTATTTTCCACGGAATATCCCTCCTCTTTCAGTATGTTGGAAAATGGATTTTCCACGCCCAGATCTAAGATGGATTGGTCCTTGGAAATGTGTTTTTTTAAAAAGGAAAGGGTATGGCGGAAGCGTTTGTTGGGAAAGGTATTTTCGTACATATGCTGGGGTCTGCCACAAGGGCCAAAGTGTTATTTGGATTAAACTTTAAAATAATCGATTAAGGACTAAATAACTAAGGAAAAAGGACAAAAAAGGTGAAATAGATAGCAATATACAAATGTCTTTTGGCTTTTATCTTTTATCAAAATCAATTAAGTTGAGATTGTACTGGTCAGGACTACCAATGCACCGATTACACCTTATATACCATGGCATTGATATTCATTCCTGCACCAACACTTGCAAAGATAACAATATCCCCTTTTTCTATGGACTGATTTTCCAATTCTCCCTTTTTTACCATATCGAACAGCGTGGGGATCGTCGCAACGGAGCTGTTGCCCAATAAATGGATATTCATGGGCATAATGCCCTCTGGCATTTCCATTCCGTATAATTGATAAAATCGCTTTACGATTGCTTCGTCCATCTTTTCGTTGGCCTGGTGGATAAATATTTTCTTTACCTCCCCAATATTTCTGCCACTTCCATCCAAGCAATCCTTCATTGCTTTTGGGACGTAGGTTACGGCAAATTCGTAAATCTTGCGACCGTACATTTTTATGTATTGTGTGCCGTTGGCCAAAGAGGGGGAATAGGAATCGCCCATAAACAAATACCTTGCCTCTTCTTCCGCATAGGTGGCGGAGGCATGGCCCAAGAACTCGCTGCCATTGCCCGTGGCTTCCAAAATTGTCGCTCCCGCACCGTCCGAATAGATCATGGAATCCCTATCGTGCTCATCGATGACGCGCGAAAGGGTTTCGGCTCCGATAACAAGGCATTTTTTAGCCATGCCACTTTTGATATAGGATTGGGCCTGGATCGTGCCTTGGATCCATCCCGGGCATCCAAATAAAAGATCATAAGCAACGCATTTTGGGTTTTTGATATGGAGTTGATGTTTAACCCTTGTGGCCAGGCTAGGTACGGTATCGCCTTGGTATTTCCCGAAGGGTACGTTACCAAAATTATGCGCAAAGATGATTTGGTCCAACTCTTCCTTATCCACACCGGCATCGGCTATGGCCCTTTCGGCGGCGATAAACCCCATGTCGGAGGTGTTCATGTCGTTTTTGGCATAGCGTCTTTCCCCGATCCCGGTAATCGATTTGAATTTTTCGATAAGAACTGCATTGGAATGACCAAATGGGGTGCCATCCGTGTTCAAAAAGTTGTGTTGTCCAAAATCCGTATTGTTTGTAACTAGGGTAGGCAAGTAGCAACCTGTACCGGTAATACCTATCTTCATGTAATTAACTAATTGGTTCAATTTTCGGAAAGATAAACGGAAATAAGCAAAAATGTCTATTTAATGGCCCAACCAATACGATGTCCATCACGTAACCGAACCATGCCAATTTCATTAAAAAAGGCCCCCTCTAGGATAGAGGAGGCCTGAAAGTGCTTGTTTTGATGGTTTGTTAGACCTCCATATACGACTCTATCGGTGCACAAGTACATATTAAATTACGATCGCCATAGGCATCGTCCACCCTGCGAACGGAGGGCCAAAATTTATTATCTTGCAGATATGGCATCGGGAAAGCGGCTGCTTGCCGTGAATAGGGGTAGTCCCAAACATCGTTGGTCACCATCTCCAAGGTATGGGGTGCATTTTTAAGTACATTGTCCGGTTGGTCTGCAGAACTGGCCTCTATTTCCTGACGTATGGAAAGAAGGGCATCACAAAAACGGTCCAATTCGGCCAGACTTTCACTTTCCGTTGGTTCTATCATCAATGTACCGGCTACTGGAAACGAAACAGTAGGGGCGTGGAAGCCATAATCCATCAAACGTTTGGCGATATCCGAAACTTCGATACCCTTTTGTTTAAAGGGCCTGCAATCGACGATCATTTCATGGGCAGCTCTTCCCTTTTCCCCGGTATAGAGCACTTCGAACTTACCGGACAACCTGTTTTTAATATAGTTTGCATTCAGAATGGCTATTTTGGTAGCCTGGGCCAATCCTTTCTCGCCCAACATCCTGATATACCCATAGGAAATGAGGCAAACCAAGGAACTTCCCCAAGGGGCGGCCGAAATCGCTGTAATCGCTTTCTCTCCCCCCGTTTTGATGACCGGGTTCCCCGGAAGAAAATCGACCAACTGCCCTGCCACGCAGATCGGGCCAACTCCAGGTCCGCCCCCGCCATGGGGAATGGCAAAAGTCTTATGTAGGTTCAAATGACATACGTCGGCCCCGATAACCCCCGGGTTGGTAAGCCCCACCTGGGCATTCATATTGGCACCGTCCATATACACCTGTCCGCCATTGTCATGGATAATCTTTGTGATTTCTTTAATGGAAGACTCAAACACCCCGTGGGTAGATGGATAAGTCACCATAAGGGCGGATAAGTGGTCCTTGTGCAATTTTGCCTTTTCCTCCAAATCGATCACATCGATATTGCCGCGTTCATCGGTCTTGGTGACCACTACTTGCATTCCGGCCATGACGGCCGAAGCGGGATTGGTACCATGGGCCGATGCAGGTATCAGGCAGATGTTCCGGTGTCCTTCCCCTCGGGATTCATGATAGGCCCGGATAATCATAAGTCCGGCATATTCGCCCTGAGCCCCGGAGTTGGGCTGTAGGGAGGTGGCCGCAAAACCGGTAATGGTGCTGAGGTGTTGTTCCAGTTCCTTCAAAACGATCTGGTAGCCTTCGGCCTGGTCCACCGGTACAAATGGATGGATGTTTCCCCAATGTGCCCAGCTCAAAGGAAGCATTTCCGATGCTGCGTTCAGTTTCATAGTGCAAGACCCCAGGGATATCATGGAATGGTTTAAGGAAAGGTCCTTGCGTTCCAACCTTTTGATATACCGCATCAGCTCCGTTTCGGAATGATAGGAGTTAAAGACCGGGTTTTCCATAAATGGGGAGGTACGCCTTAGTTCGGGTGCTATCGCTAATTGTTCGGATAACCCATCAATGCGTACAGATCCTTTGTTCAGGGCTTCGGCAAAAATATGAACGATTTTTTCCAGATCTTCCAGTGACGTGGCTTCGTTCAATGAAATAGATATAGTACCGTCGGTATTGTACAGGAAATTAACTTCGTTCCTCTCGGCTACAGGTCGCACCTTTGTAGCCTCCGCTTTGATAGTAATGGTGTCAAAAAAAGAGGTGTTGGTCTGTGCTATCCCCAATTTTTCCAATGCGCTTGCTAAAGTTACGGCCGAGGTGTGTACTTTGTTGGCGATATACGCCAATCCTTTAGGGCCGTGGTATACGGCGTACATTCCTGCCATTACTGCCAAAAGTACCTGGGCGGTACATATGTTGGAAGTGGCTTTGTCCCTTTTTATATGCTGTTCCCTTGTCTGCAGTGCCATACGTAGGGCCGGTTTGCCGTCCACATCTTTGGTCAGTCCGATGATCCTTCCAGGGATATTCCTCTTGTAGGCTTCCTTAGTTGCAAAATAGGCGGCATGGGGCCCTCCATAACCTAGTGGGATACCAAAGCGCTGGGTAGTGCCTACAACAACATCGGCCCCAAATTCCCCTGGGGGAACAAGCATTGCTAAACTGAGGATGTCCGCGGCTACGGCAATCTTGATATCGTGTTCTTGGGCCTTGGCGACAAAGCCGGTGATATCTTGCACCTGACCGTGTTTGCCCGGGTACTGCAGCAGGGCTCCATAAAATTCTGATGGAAACTGGAATTCATTGTGATTTCCAATAACGAGTTCAATGCCCAGAGGGGTAGATCTGGTTTGGAGCAGCGATAGAGTTTGTGGCAGCACTTCTTCGGAAACAAAAAACTTTACCGAGCCGTTTTTTTTCTGTTCCCTGTTGCGCAACTCGAACAGCATCGTCATAGCTTCGGCTGCGGCGGTGCTCTCATCGAGTAAGGAGGCGTTCGCCAATTCCATGCCCGTTAGGTCACAGATCATGGTCTGAAAGTTCAACAATGCCTCCAATCGGCCTTGTGCGATCTCTGCCTGGTACGGGGTGTACGCCGTGTACCACCCCGGATTCTCCAATATATTTCTTTGGATGACCGATGGGACAAGACTTTCATGATAGCCGAGACCAATATAGGTCTTAAAGATCTTGTTTTTTTCGGATAACTGTTTTAAGTGGGATAGATACTCATTTTCGCTCAAGGCTTTGGGAAGCCCTAAAGGTTGCTTTAGCCTAATGTCGTCCGGAAGGGTCTCAAAGATAAGTTGATCAATACTTTCAGCTTTCACGGTCTTCAGCATCTGTGAAATATTCTCTTCGGAAATTCCGATATGGCGTTGTGCAAACACGTCTGTCCTCATGTATATGGATATATTTTTATAAACAGTCTCGTATAATCTAAAATGTGTGCAAAATTAAAGATTAATAACCTTTTAAATGAGGTTTTTAACGGGAGGTTTGGTAAAGTTTTTAACCAAAAGTACACGTTATGAACAGTTTCTCTATTTTTACAATATGAAGCTGCTGCACAGAATCTTTGACTTTTATCTGGATGCCAGTATCCATGTGGCAATGGCAGTTTTTTGTTTGATTCGGGTTACGGTCCTGATTTTTGAGATCCCCTCGGATACCCATCTCTCTTGGTTTGTTTTTTTTGGTACCATTGCCTGCTATAATTTTGTAAAATATGGGGTAGAGGCCGAGAAGTATATATTGGTAGCGAACCGTTATCACAAAAATATACAGTTTGCCAGTTTTATCGCGTTGGGATTCGCCTGCTATCACGGGTATTTTTTGAACCGGGATACTTGGGAGGGGTTGGCATTCCTGGGACTTGTATCTGGTCTTTACGCGATTCCTTTTCTGCCCAGTAATAAAAGTTTGAGAAGCCTGGGGGGTCTGAAAATTTTTATTGTTGCACTGGTTTGGGCCGGTGCCACAGTTATTCTGCCAATAATGGCATCCGCAAACCATATTACTTGGGACGTTGGGGTAGAAACGTTGCAACGTTTTATTTTGGTGTTGGTTCTTCTTATGCCCTTCGAAATCAGGGACCTAAAATACGATGCCCCGGAATTGAAGACGATCCCTCAGCGCTTCGGAATAACCAAAACAAGAAGTATTGCTATTTTTGCCGCCCTGCTTTTTTTTCTACTGACTTTTTTAAAGAAGGAGATCAGTATGATGGAAGTTGTGGGAAAAGGAATGTTCTTTTTGACCTTGGAATTGGTCCTATTGCTTACCAAACGGGAACAATCCAGATATTTCGCTTCTTTTTGGATTGAGGCACTGCCAATCTTTTGGTGGATTTTGATGGTTGGATTGGTCGGCTTATTTCCAAATTACTAGATGTCATGATTTGTTCATCAATTCTCGCTTCATTAATTCTTTTTCGGCTTCGGTGAGACTTTTTAGGTCCGCCCTACGGCATAAAGTAGATAATTTGGAGTTTTCTTTGGTAAACTGAGCACAAATCTTGCACATGAACGTATGGGTCCAAAGCTTTAGTTTTTCCAAAAAAGTCGCTTCCCTATATTGGGCCTTGTTGCAAATTTCTTCGGCTTCTTCACAAGAAATCATAGTTTAAACCAGTTTTTATTGAGACATTCCATAAGTGCTGTCCGCGCCCTATGGATCATTACCCATAAGTTTGACGGATTAATTTCGAGTTCATTACAAATGGTTTCGGTATCCATGCCTTGAATGGTTTTCATGGTAAAAACCAGGGCCTGCTTTTTGGGCAGTTTGGAAATACAGTCCTGTATGGCCAACCGTAATTCCTCGTTTTCGATGGAGCTGATTTCTTGTTTGCTGTATGGGTCCTCTACCCGTTCCTCCAACCAACTGCCCTCAGAATCGCTATTGGAATTGTAGTCTATGCGTATTTCTGCTTTCCCTTTTTTAGAGTTGACCTTTCGATAATGATCTATGACCTTTCGTTTTAAAATAGCAATGAGCCATGTGCGTTCCGCCGCATCCCCTTTGTAGTTATCGGCAGATTTGAGTCCCGCAAAAAAGGTGTCCTGGACCAAATCCTTGGCAATTTCGGTATCGCTTACCCGTGGTAGGGCATAGTTGAACAGGTAATCTGCATAAAGATCAACCCAAGTCTCCGGATGTAGTGTGTGTTTGGACATGATTTTTTTACCCTTTCAAATGTAGTATAAATTTTCCTGAACAAATATCATTATCTTTGGGCCTATACCCATCTTGATTAGAAATTTTCGGATTTTTGACAGAGGGGGCATTTATACGATATATTATGGGAAAGATTTGGTTTATTTTGGTTTTATTATCGGGTAGTTTTGGTTTTTCACAAGTTAAAACGGAACCGATCACCGAGTATTCGGCCAATGAGGTAAAAAATGGAACTTTGTTGGATGTACGAACCCCTGAGGAGTTTCAGAAGGGGCATTTGGACCGTGCGGTAAACATTAATTGGTACGATACCGATTTTGCAGAACAAGTCAAAAGCCTGGATAAGGACAAACCAATTTATGTATATTGTAAATTGGGGGGACGAAGTGCAGCGGCATCAAAAGTCTTGGATTCTTTGGGCTTTAAAAATGTGGTGGACCTAACGGGGGGATACGATGCTTTTAAGGCGGCCAAGGAAAAGCGCGAATGACCCGCTATAACTCCAAAATAGGTTGGGGTTTGGCGACTATAATGGTTATTTTGGTTATTGGAACCACTGTTGCCGCGGTCTTCGATGGGATTTGGTCCGGATTTATTATCAACATAATGGTTTTGGGTTTATAGCACATTTGTTTGCCAACACCTACTACACCATCAATGGCGACGATTTAAATATTAGATCGGGTATTATATACAATAAGACTGTTGCCATTCACAGCATCACGGAAATATCCGAGACCAATAATCCTTTGAGCTCCCCTGCGCTTTCCTTAGACCGGTTGGAAATTCGGTTCAGCAGTTGGTGATCTGTAGTGGTATCGCCCAAAGAGAAGGATAAATTTATTGCCCATCTACATGCAATAAATCCAAATATCAAGGTGTTTGGAAAATAATTTGCCTCCCATTTGCCGGACAACAAATTTTTTTGGCCAATATATTTTTGAGTTCGGAAATATCCTACATTTGCTTCCCAAATCACGGTCTACACATATGATTAAAAAGTCTCGTAGGCCTGCCGGAATCTGGTTTAATTTTTATTACTTCATTATTTTATTGTTTGTTCTTGTATCGTGTTCTTCCGAAGGAAACGAACAGCCACTGGAACCCGAAGTGCCTCCGGTTGTTGATACTTATAATTATGTAGCTATCAGGAATGATGGCGCTCTTTTTGAAATTGGCAATGAGACCGGCATTATTGAACAGGTGGGTAAGATTGATGGGATTACATTTAATCTTAATTTTAATACGGTGACCAGCTCTAAGAGTAAGACGTACATGTACGAGCAAATGCCTGAAATTTTTCCTGGTGACGGTCCCTCAACAGGTTTTCGTGGGCAGATATGCGAGCTGGATAACAAGACGCTGGAGTCTAAATGCACCATCTTGGATTTTTCAGATCCTGCTATTCCGGAGTTTTCGGGATTGATTGCATTGGATTGGGACGAGCAAAATCAAAATTTGATAGGTATTGTTAGGGATGTCACCACAGAATCAAAAGAAGAACCAAATTACTTGGTCCGTATAGACCCCAAAACGTTGACCATTTCCTATACTGGATTGCAGTTTGAGCAAACATCTATTATCTCCACTTGCCTTGTTGGTCAAACATATTATGTGTCAAGTAAATATGATGATTCGTTTTTTAGCAAATCAATTTTCAGTGCAGTTAACCTTATCGATGGCACGCAGCATATAATCGATACATCAAACTTTGACCAACTCCCAACAATTTTGTCCGCTAGCGGGGACGGTGAAAAATCTTGGGTTTTATTTCGGAATACACTCCTGGGCTATTCAATGCCTCAATACCAATAATTTACGATTTAGGTAGTGGCGGATTTGAAAATATGTCAACGCCAATGCGATTACACCTTACAAACGGATATGGGAAGAGCTTTTACGATGCGTTAAAAAGCGAACAAGTTGTTTTGATCGCTAATGAAAAGGGACCAGGAATAATGAAATACCGTTCAAAAGAAAATACTATATCGGTTCTACCGCTTGCCCCACTTGAAAATGATTTAAGCAGTCTTATTGCAATTATCAACTTGAGATGAGGTATTGCCCATCAGTATGAAAGTTGGGTAAAATCAACCTTATCTTTTTAGTTCCAACAACCCCGCCCGTTCCAATAGTGGCTCCAATTTAGGTTCACGGCCCCTAAAGCGTTTATAAAGCGTCATCGGTTTTTCCGTACCGCCCTTGGAAAGTACATTTTCCTTGAATTTCGTCGCAACCTCCCTGTCAAAAATTCCTTTTTCCTTAAAGTAGGCAAAGGCATCGGCGTCTAGTACCTCGGCCCATTTATAGCTGTAGTATCCCGAGGAGTAACCGCCTTGGAAAATATGGGAGAAGGAGGTAGACATACAGGTTTCGGGAGTGTTTGGATAGAGGTCGGTTCCTTCGAACGCCTTGTTTTCAGAAGCTTTTACATCCGTAATGCCCGACGGGTCCGATCCGTGCCAGGACATGTCCAACAACCCGAAGCTCAATTGTCGCAAGGTTGCCAAGCCCTCCTGGAAGGTGGCCGATTCTTTGATCTTTTTCACAAGGTCCATCGGAATTATTTCACCCGTTTTGTAGTGGGTGGCGAACAATTCCAAAGCTTCTTTTTCAAAACACCAGTTTTCCATGATCTGACTGGGCAGTTCAACAAAATCCCAATATACCGAGGTACCGGAAAGGCTGGGATAGGTGGTGTTGGCCAACATCCCGTGCAGACCATGTCCGAACTCGTGGAACAAGGTCGTCACCTCATTGAAGGTAAGCAGGGAGGGTTTTGTGGCCGTGGGTTTGGTAAAATTGCAAACGTTTGATATCTGTGGGCGTTCATTTTTGCCATCCTTGATATACTGCGGCTTAAACGAGGTCATCCAGGCGCCTCCCCGTTTGCCCGCCCTAGGATGGAAATCGGCATAGAAAATGGAGATCAGGTCTCCTTGGTCATCAATGACCCGGTAAGTCTTTACCTCCTCATGGTATTTTTCCACGTCATAAACCTCTTCAAACTGCAATCCGTATAATTTTTGGGCCACTTGGAACACCCCTGAGATTACGTTCTCCAATTTAAAATATGGCTTTAATTTTTCGTCATCCAAATCGAACAGTTTCTGCTTCAACTTTTCGGAATAGTACGATCCGTCCCATTTTTCCAACCTATCGATTCCGTCCAGTCCTTTGGCAAAATCCTCCAATTCCTTAAATTCCCGCTCCGCAGCCGGTTTTGCCTTTTCCAGCAGTTCGTTAAGAAAAACATGGACTTTTTGCGGGGTCTCGGCCATGCGCTCTTCCAAAACAAAATGGGCGTGGGTCTTGTATCCCAACAGGTTGGCGCGTTCGTACCTCAATTTGACTATTTTCAGGATATTTTCCCGGTTATCCAATTCGTCCCCATGAAATCCTTTACTGCCAAAGGCCAGCGCAAGTTTCTTGCGCAAATCCCGATTTTTGGCATATTTCATAAAGGGGATGTAGCTGGGGTAGTCCAAGGTGATCAGCCATCCTTCCTTGTCCCTGGATTTTGCAAGTTGTGCAGCCGCTTCCTTTTCCCCTTCCGGCAATCCGTCAAGATCGGATTCCTTTTGCAGGTGCATTTCGTATTTGTTGGTCTCGGCCAAGACGTTCTCGCCAAATTTTAAGGAGAGTTTTGCCAGATCCGTATCAATTTCCCGTAGCCGTTTCTTTTTGTCCTCGGGCAAGTTTGCCCCGTTTCTACTAAAATGCTTGTATTTTTTATCCAACAAGGTTTGCTGTTCGGTTGTTAGGTCCAATTGATCTTTTTGCCCATAAACCGATTTTATCCGCTGGAAAAGTTTTTGGTTTAAGGTGATGTCATTGCTAAATTCCGATAGCATAGGCGACACTTCCTGGGCTATCCGTTGAATTTCCTTGTTGGTCTCGGCGGAATTCAGGTTGAAGAATACACTGGAAACCCTATCCAATTGCTGTCCGGAGTATTCCAGGGCCTCCAAGGTGTTCTTGAAAGTAGGGGCCTCTTGATTTTCGGTTATGGCATCAATTTCAATCCGGGCATCGGCAATGGCCTGTTCAATGGCGGGTTTAAAATGTTCGTTCCTTATTTTGGAAAATGGGGGGGTGTCGAAAGGGGATAATAGGGGGTTCATAAAAAGTTTATGAGTTTATTTGTTTATGGGTTTATCTTTTTTTGTTTCAGGTTTAAAAAGTTTCATGTTTCAAATGGAATCTGAAACCAGAAACAACCGAAAATTGAAACTATTTTTCTGCCAACTGCCAACTGCCAACTGCCAACTGTTTACTGATTGTTGCGCACTGATTTCGATCCTTCGATAACCTTTTCCTTTAAGTCCTCTTTGTATTGAATTATTTTTTTCAGTACCAATTTGTCCGAACTGCCTAAGATCTGGGCAGCAAGGATACCGGCGTTTTTGGCACCGTTCAGGGCCACGGTGGCCACGGGGACCCCTCCCGGCATTTGAAGAATGGAGAGAACGGAATCCCAACCATCGATGGAATTACTGCTCTTTATCGGTACGCCTATAACGGGCAAGGGAGACATGGAGGCTACCATGCCCGGCAAATGGGCGGCTCCCCCTGCACCGGCTATAATGACGGATACACCTTTGGTATGTGCATTTTTGCTGAATTCAAATAGTTTTTCCGGCGTCCGGTGGGCGGAAACGATATCTACCTCTACTTCAATATCAAAACCCTTCAGGATATCTATGGCATCTTGCATTACGGGAAGGTCGCTGGTGCTTCCCATGACAACGGCTACTTTTTGCATAAAATTCCAAATTTAAAGTTCAAAATCCCAAAATATTGTTTTTTAGGATTTTTAGGATTGTTTTTAATAGTTTGATCATGTTTTTCCCGTGTGGGAGTATTAAATATTGTTGATAAAGACTGCCCACTAACCACTGCCTACTGCTTACTGACAACTTTAATCGTCTCCTTCACTACTTGTGCAATTTCCCTGGCTTTGGCAATATTTTCGTTTACGATTGTTACGTGCCCCATCTTTCGAAACGGACGGGTCTGCCGTTTTCCATAAACATGGGGGGTGACGCCTTCCAACTTTAGAATTTCTTCCATGTTTTTATAAACTACGTCCCCTGTATAACCCTCGGCGCCAACAAGATTTACCATGATTCCCGCCACCTTGCTTTCCGTACTTCCCAATGGCAGATCTAGAATGGCCCGGATATGCTGTTCAAATTGGTTGGTATAACTGGCCTCTATACTGTAATGGCCACTATTATGGGGCCTAGGGGCAACCTCGTTTACCAAAACCTGGTCATCCTGGGTCTGGAACATTTCTACGGCCAACAATCCCACATGTTTTATTTTTGAAGAAACCTTTAATGCTACCGCAACGGCTCTATCTGCCACTTTTTTGTCGATTCTTGCCGGACAAATAACATATTCTACCTGATTGGCCTCAGGATGGAATTCCATCTCCACCACGGGATAAGAAACCACCTGTCCGTTTGCACTTCTTGCAACTATTACGGCCAATTCGTTTTTAAAAGGTATCATGGCTTCCGCAATACACTCAACATTGGGCAGGCCCTCCAAGTCTTCGAGCTTGCGGACCACTTTTACACCCTGGCCGTCATAGCCAAACTGGGCCGCCTTCCAAACAAAAGGAAAGTGGAGCCCACCGTTTGCAATACTGTCCTCGATCTCACTGGTATAGGCAAATCGGGTAAAGTCGGCTGTTGGGATTTCCTGGTCCAAATAGAACAACTTCTGGGTAGCTTTATTCTGGATGGTCCGTAATGCCTGGGTGGGAGGAAACACTTTGATTCCTTCCTCCTCCAGTTTTTCCAGCGCATTTATATTTACATTTTCTATCTCAATGGTAAGGACGTCCACTTCCTTGCCAAAATTGTATACCGAATCGAAATCCATCAAACTGCCAAGAACAAATTCGTTACAGGCAATTTTGCACGGAGCTTCTTCCGAAGAATCCATTACTTTGGTATAAATATCAAACTTGCGGGTCTCGTATAAGAGCATTTTGCCCAATTGTCCGCCCCCAAGGATGCCCAGCTTAAAATTGGAAGAAAAATAATCCATCAAAAATTCATTTGGTTTGGAGATGATAACTTTGACGGTAAAAATACGGCTAAATCTTAGAAACCCTCGAGATCCGATCAAAAAAGAGAAATCAAAATGCTATATTTGCCAACCTTAATACTCAAGCCTTGATAAAGCTTCACGATAAATATTTTAAACCTTTTTTGTCCCAGGAAGAAATTCGTATTGCGGTAAAACGGGTAGCCGACGCCGTAGCGAAAGATTATAAGGACAAAACGCCCATTTTTGTTGGGGTGCTCAATGGTGCTTTTATGTTCGTGGCGGATTTTTTAAGACAATATCCCCATCCTTGCGAAGTTTCCTTTGTAAAGCTGGGTTCGTACAAGGGGCTTACCTCTACTGGAATTGTAGAGACCCTCTTGGATGTGCCGGAGAATATAGAGGGACGGACGCTAATCATTTTGGAGGATATCATCGACACCGGCCGCACGCTTCAGGAATTGGTGCATATGTTTTCCCATACCAATGCAAAGGAATTCAAAATTGCAGCCCTTTTTTACAAATCCGAAGTTTACAACGGGGAATACGGTATCGATTATTTTGGAATGGAGATCCCGGATAAATTTATTGTAGGCTATGGACTCGATTACATTGAGCAAGGAAGAAACCTTAAGGAAGTTTACCAACTAAACCAAAACCATATGATAAATCTTGTATTATTTGGAAAACCGGGTGCTGGCAAGGGCACACAGGCGCAATTCTTAAAGGAAAAATATGGGTTGCAACATATTTCTACTGGCGATGTTTTCCGTCACAATATCAAAGAAGGAACAGAATTGGGGAAATTGGCCCAATCCTATATAAATAAAGGCGATTTGGTCCCCGATGAGGTGACCATAAAGATGTTGCAGGACGAGGTAGAGCACCATCCGGAGGCCCGTGGGTTTATTTTTGACGGATTTCCCAGGACAACGGCCCAAGCAGAAGCTTTGGATAATTTTTTGGAATCCAAGGAAATGCGATTGGATGCCACCATTGCCTTGGAAGCAGATGACGAGATATTGATTCAACGCTTGTTGGAAAGGGGCAAGGTCAGTGGTCGTGCGGATGACCAGGACGAGGCAAAGATCCGCAACCGTTTTGATGAATACAATGAAAAAACCGCTCCTTTAAAGGAATATTATGAGGGCCAAAGAAAATTTCACAGTGTAAACGGCATTGGCGGAATTTCTGAGATTACCGAACGATTGGGGGCGGTCATCGATGGACTGTAATCCCGGTTTATAAGTTTATGGTTTATTGTTGATATCGGTCGAGGGTTTTGCCATACCCCAAAGCTTGAAACAAACCTCGACCCGTAACCCGCAACAATAAACCCCAAACTAAATAACACTTAAAGAATGACCGAAGGAAATTTTGTCGATTATGTAAAAGTGCATCTTTCTTCCGGAAACGGAGGTAAGGGTTCTACGCATTTGCATCGGGAAAAGTATATTGCCAAAGGCGGACCGGACGGGGGCGACGGAGGCCGGGGCGGTCACGTAATTGTCCGGGGAAACAAGAATCTTTGGACCTTGTTGGGTTTTAAGTTTAAAAGGCATTTTAAGGCCGGCCACGGGGAGCATGGCAGTAAAAACCGGAGTACCGGGGCCGATGGGGAGGATGTGTTTTTGGAGGTGCCGTTAGGTACGGTCATAAAAGACGCCGAAACATCGGAAACAGTTATCGAAATCACCGAGGACGGACAAGAGCAAATCATACTTTCTGGAGGCATGGGAGGTCGCGGGAACTGGCATTTCAGATCAGCGACAAATCAGACCCCCAGATATGCCCAACCTGGGGTCGAGGGACAGGAAAAGGATTTAATTTTTGAATTGAAAGTCCTCGCCGATGTAGGCCTGGTGGGATTTCCCAACGCGGGGAAATCGACCTTACTTTCCGTACTTACTTCGGCCAAGCCCAAAATCGCCGATTACGAGTTTACAACGCTAAAGCCCAATCTTGGAATCGTTGAATATCGGGATTTTCAAAGTTTTGTAATCGCGGATATTCCTGGAATTATCGAAGGTGCCGCGGAGGGCAAAGGCCTGGGGCATTATTTTCTGCGACATATAGAACGGAATGCCATGTTGTTGTTTCTGATACCCGCGGACAGTAAGGACATTGGCAAGGAATACGAAATTTTACTCGATGAGCTCCGGCGTTACAATCCGGAACTCCTGGATAAGGAGCGTTTGGTAGCCATTTCCAAGAGCGATATGTTGGATGACGAGCTTAAGGCGGAAATGAAAACCGTATTGGATCGGGAGCTGAAGAACGTTCCATATTTGTTTATTTCTTCGGTTGCCCGGCAGGGATTGCAGGAACTTAAGGATAGGCTGTGGAAGCTTTTGAACGATTAAAGCCTGCATTTTACATCTTACGACCGATTTTTCATTATTTTAGAGGGAGATAATTGGGAAGGTATTTTCTAACAAAATAGTTTTTCCGTTAAACCAACTACGATGAAATCCCTACTTGGCCTCGTTTTGGCGTTCTCCTTAATGGGTTGTGCCACCATAAAAGTGAACTACGATTACGATAAGCAAACCGACTTTTCGGCTTATGCTACCTACAATTACTACCCGGAAATGAATACGGGCATGAACGAATTGGACGTTAAGCGCCTGTTGGGTGCCATCGATTCCTATATGCAGACCAAGGGGATCTTGCTCGTGGAGGAACCCGATTTCTATATCAATATAAAAACAACGACATACCAGTCTCCCAGCAATAGCAGTGTTGGCTTTGGAGTTGGCGGTGGTAGCGGTGGTATGGGCGGAGGGGTCTCAATGGGTATTCCCGTGGGCCAGGACAATATGGATCGCCGTATCCAATTCGATTTTGTGGACCGGCAAAAAGATGCCATGTTCTGGCAAGCGATCAGTGAAAGTTCCTTTAAACCCAATAGTACGCCTGAAGCAAGGGAGGCCTACTTTAAAAATATCGTTGAAAAAGTTTTTTCAAAATATCCACCTAAAAAGTGAGCAGTGCGCAGAGCCTAGTTTGCCGTCGGTAGTTGCAGTACGCAATAATTTTTCCTAACTTTTTTGAACTTGAACTTGCGCTTGAATTTCTCTGCCGACTGCCACTGCCAACTGCCTACTGAATACTACCCACCGAAATCCTTACCCCTTCGCTATGGCTGCTAAACTCCGGAGCGTACATGCTTTGGATCGTGGTGATGCCGTTGCTGAAATCCCCGGCATTGTTTACACGAAGATCGTATTCGAAAACAAAGACCCCTTTGGGCAGGTAGTCAAAAAAGAAATTGGTGCTGGCATCCTTGGTACTTTCGTAATAGCCGAGCCCGTCCTGCCATTTGTAATGGGAGAGCACATTAATGGGCTCAAATCCGGCGGCCCTCATATCCTTCATATGCACAAATTCCATAGGGCGATCTGCACGAAGTTCAATTCGGACGCGGACCAAATCACCCACTTTTAGGTTCGTCCCTGGTTTTATTTCCCTAATTTCTTCCCCGGTGTCCGTATTCTTTTTTAGAAATAGTTTTTTCTTCAACTTTAATGGGGTTTCTGCGGATGTGATTTTATCCAGATCCTCAAAATATTGCCAATATAATGCCCCCCAGGCAATGCCCTGTCCTTTTTTTGTGAGCTGCACCTCCCCCATATTTGGGGTGATTTCCCTACCGTTCCACGAAGTTTTATAATACCCCGTCCCTGCTTCTGGCCTTGTGTTTTCTAATTTCGAGGGGTCTATTTTATCTCCTCCAACCGTTACTTCCACGGCATCCGTGACCGAGAGCCAATCACTTCCCTGCAACAAAAGGGCATAAACCGCTTCGGTGGTAGCCGTGGTGGTCTCCCATTGGTTGGTCTGCTTGTTCTTCAATAACCAGATTTTGAGGTTGTCGATGGTTTGTACATCCTTGGATATTTCGGAAAAGGCCTCGACCAACAAAGATTGGGTCTCTATCGGGGCCTGGTACCAATGCCAGGATGGGGTGTTTTCTTTCCAGTACATACCCAATTCTTCGCTGTTTATGCTGTTCTCCTTTAGGGATCGTAAAATTTTGTCAGGGGTAACCGCGTCGTCCATTCTATATAGTGCCAGCGCCAACATGCCTTTTGAATAAAGGTTCCGTTTGTTCCAGTATTTTAGGGCTTGGGATTTATAGTAATCGGTAATCTTCTGGACTTCCTTGGATGATGGAATCTTCTTAAAAAAACTTCGCATGTAAAGGTATTGGATCTGTGACGCGGTCAAGTGGTCCTCGTTTAAATTCCTGGCGTGTTTTTTCATTTCTTGGTACTCCTTGATAAACTCGGTATCCAAATACTGTATGGCATTTTCGATTAGGTGCGAAGTTTTATCAGATTGCGTTTTGTCCGTGCTCAACGTGACATTCAGTTTTTCCAAATGCCCCAATCCGATTATAATGTGCTGGGTGATGTACCGGTTGGCTGGGCCGCCGTTGAACCAAGGCCAGGCACCATTGGACATTTGGTTGTTCTGCAGTTTGTTGAGGGCGATGGCTTGTTCACTTTGCATCTTGTTGAGGTTGAACAACAGTCCGATGCGTTTTTTCTGTTCGGTTTCGGACTGGGCGTCCCGCAGCCAAGGCGTTTCCTGGATCAGCAGTGATCTTAATTCCTGATTCTTCTCCAAATTACTGATCAACGCATCGGAATTGGCCCATTGGTCAAAAACAGCTTTAATCCTTGGATTACTGTTTGCAATATGGCTAGCGAGCGAATTGGCATAGTATCGCGCAAAGGTCTGCTCATTGCACTCATAGGGATACTCCATTAAGTAAGGCAGGGCCTGCACTGCATACCACGCTGGGTTGGATGTGATTTCCAACGTCAATTTGTGGTTGCTTAAAGTAGATGTCTGCTGGCTGAACGTAGCCGAAGCCAGCTTCTCCAACACAAAGGTTTTGGTCTGATTGCTCCGGACCCACATGGGCAAGGTCTCCGTAACGAGCGTTCGGTTGGTCAAAACAGGAAGGATATTTTGTTCCCCATCACTAAAATCCCCAGCTTTGGCCATAATTTTGTACTGTACTGCCTGAAGTCCTTTCGGGATTTGTAGGGTCCAGGATACTTGTGTATTGCCCATCGAATCTACTGAAAATCCCTTTCCGCCTTCGGCATCTCCCCCTGAAGGGGATGACTGTAATAGGTCGGAAGAAATATCTTTGCCGGTAATTGCATCGGTCAACTCCAATTTGGCCTCACCCGAAAGCAATTTATCGGTGAGATTGGCAATTTTTGTGCTAATGGTAATCTTGTCGCCCTCCCTTAAAAAACGCGGTACGTTGGGCAGGACCATTAATTCTTTCTGGGTAACGGTTTCCAAGGTTTTTACCGAACTTTCCAAATTCTTGGTATAGGCCAGCAATTGCAATTTCCATTTTGTCAGGGCTTCGGGAGTGGTGAAGGTAAAAGAGACGTTGCCATCGGCATCCGTTTGTAATTGTGGAAAGAAAAAGGCGGTTTCCTGAAGGTTTTGGCGGATGGGAATGTTGGAAAAATCCATTGGTTTTTGGTTGTTTTTATCAATGCCGGCGACACTTCCTGAAAGCCGGTAGGCCAATTCGGCATCTTCCACAATTTCCTCATCCATTTCTGCGGCCACGATTTCGGAAGCTACCGGAGCGGCGGCATCCTTTTTCATCATTCTGGTTTCCATAAGTTGATATCCGCCATACCCGAACTGAAACCCAAACCAATCAAATTGATCATAGGCCTGCTGGGGGTATCCTATTCCTTGTGTGGGGTTATAAACCCTAAAATTTCCGGTACCAAAGCTTTGTCGGCCACTGGTACGGATTTGTGAATGATAAATAGGACGTTGTAGGGGACTAAAATCCCAGGAATGTGGGGTAAAGGCATCCAGGGAAGCATCGTACATGCTTGCCAAAACCTCTGCTGTCACCTTTTCGCCTTGTGCGCCCTTTATTTTAAAGGACCATTGCTCTTCGGTACCTGGTTGCAGCTTGTCCCGAAAGGTGACGGTCCCGATCTCCAGATCGGTCTTGGGATAGGGTACGTTGATGTAGGCACTTCCCGTCCTTAAATCGTTATAGGCAGCGAAGCTGTAGTTGACGTAATAACCACCCAAGTCTGCCTCGTTTACCGGAACGGAGATCGATTTGGAATTTTCATTAAGATCAACCAGATAAGAATTGACGACCTTTCCATCCTTTTCCACGCTTACGGTCACGGCCAAGCGTTCAACGTTTGTTGAAAGGGTGATATTGGCTTTGTCACCAATGGAATACGATGGTTTGTCGGCCTTTATCTCGAACAACTGATTGTCCGCCAGTTTTTTGTCCTCCTCACTATAGATGGTAGCAATGGCCTTATCGGTAACGATCTGTCCAAATTTGTCCTTTGCCTCCAGTTCTAGGATATATTTTCCAGATTCCCACTTCTTGATATTTTCTAAAGCAATGTCCTTGGACTTTCCGGTGTCGAAATTTATTTCCCGGACCAATTTTCCCTTTTCCCAATGTTGCGGGTCGTCCTCTTTGGCATATGCGTCGTGGGGAAATAATTTTTTAAACGCTGCCTTGGTCCATCCTGGATAATCAGGTGCTTCCCATGGCCTTTTTCGAAGTACAAAGTCGGGCGCAAGTAGCTTATATATTTTTATGGTGCCCGTAGTTGGGACAAATTCCCCGTTAAGGTTATTGGTACTAAGTTGTAGGGAATCTTTTTTCTGCTTATTCATAAATTCCGGGACAGTAATGGTGGCCCTAAGGGAATGATAACCCACCCGAACCATTGTCACAGTGCTGTGGGTCTCCCCGTTGATGTCGGTCACATCGGCCGTAACCTCATAGGTAAATACGGGTAGGTTCTCTTTGGAAATACTGGCGTCCGGAATGGCTTTAAACGCAATCTGGTAATTGCCGGAGGCATCGGTATTACTTTCCCCATGGGCAATTTCCTGTGGACTGCTGTCCCAGTTTGGATGCCTCCAATAGAACCATGGTCTAAATTGTACCATACGCCTAACCGTATACACCACTTTGGCATCGGTGATGTTGCTTCCGGCATAGGCCGTTGCCGTGCCCTTTACCGTGATGCTATCGTTGACCCGGTACGTTTCGGTGACGGGCTTAAATGAAGTCTCGAACTTCGGACGTTTGTACTCCTCTACAGAAAAATAATGGTCCTGTCCAACCATGCCCGATGCGGACGAAACCTCAATATAATATTGTCCTGTTAAACCGCCGTTCGGTAGGATAAACTCTCCCGTAAACGAGCCATAATCATTCGTCCTAAGATTTAGTTCCGATAGTTGCTGCCCGTTTACGTCGTGAAGGCTTACGGCAACGTTTTCCCCCGAAAGTACTTTCGATCTGTTTTCTTCGGACTGGATCAGGATTCCCTTAAAATAAACAGGCTGCCCCGGGCGGTAAATGCTGCGGTCCGTAAACAAAAATGCATTGGCTCGAATACTGGGAGCTTTGTCCCGACCGTACTTCTGTTGAATGTAATAATCCCCAAAATTGGCTTTTTCGCCTTTATATGTAATCTCGCTACTAACATTCGTCAATCGTTCTTTGGCACGGGGAAGTTGGACCTGCCCCATTTTATCGGTGGTCAAATTCTTAGTCAGTACCGGACCGTCGTAATTCCTCGTATACGAAAATTGAACCTGGGCGCCCGCGATGGGCCTGCCGTTGTTGCGGCTGACTACCTGGAAAATATCGGCCCACTCCGTGGTGGTCTCCAGCAAGGCCAAATCGGTCACCTGTACCAAGCTGTAGGCAAAAGTATTTTCCTGGACGGTAATTTTGTCGTCGGTTTTCGGTTCGGCAAGTATCAAATAATAGCCATTGTCAAGACTTGGAAATAGTATTTCGGTGCTATGGTTTTGATAGTCTTTTTCGTTCTTCAAAGTGGCTTCCCATTCCTTGGAGACATCGAGCTTTTTGATAAACGACAGCTGTTTTTCCTCTGGATAGAGTTTGCTCAATTTTTCACGTTGACTTTTGGATATGGAATATGCGGTTAAGTTTAGCTGGTCGTAATTTTTGAAGTTCACCAGCAAACGGGACGGGGTTTGGATGGGTACATTAAGCTCGGATTTTATGGTTAGGGTCGGATTTAAGATCGAAGATTTTAGGGCCGCACATTTTTTAGCCCCATGGCTCTTGGGGAAAGATTTAATAACCGAATCACAAAGCTCGACGGCCTCCTTGCCTTTCCAACGATTGGTTTCCTTGCTTCCCGGTTCATATTCGCTACCCCACTGATCGTATAGCAGGGCAATTTCATATTGATACAACCCAGAGGCGGGATTGCCCTTAAACTGTTGGGCCGAATTTTGAAGGACTTCCAAATAGTGCTGATCCTTCTCCGCAAAAACGGCATTTTGATGGATAAAGTTCAATCGTTCTAGATCTACCTGCACCAATGCCTCGGGTGAAGCATCGTTTTTATGGAATCTTATCAGCTCTTGATAGACTTGCAATGCCCTGGCCTGAAGGGAAGTGGAATCCCTTAAGGATATTTGCAAGGGGATATAACCGGAAGCTTCACATAAATATTCTGGATCATTGATTTCAAACTTATCCGCGGGTCGGGTAATATTGTTTTCACCGGACTTATAAAAATCCAAGGCCGTATGTGCCAAAAGGTCGAAGAGGGTAGGGCGATAGGTTTCGGAACCCTTTTGTCTGTCCAGGAGTTGCGAATAATCCTGTAGTTTTATTTTTTGAAGGGCTTCGGGATCTTTTAGCGAGTTTTTAAAATGAAGGTTGATCTCGTTAAAAAGGGCAACTAGGTCCCAGGTTCTAAAATCGATCGAGTCAATCTTCGTCACGGTATGGGTTCGATTGTAGAACTGATATCTATTTTGTTGAAAATATTGCCAGTAAAGATGGGCCAAATAGCTTTCCAGAATATTTTTAGTTGGGAAATCACTTCTGGAAATCTCCATTTTAAAGTCGGCAACAATTTTTAACTGGGCATCTTCTTCCAGGATCAAGGCATATTTGGAAGTGTACAGCAGGCATTTTACGATTTGTGCGGAATTGTTTTCCTTTTTCGCTTTTTCGGAAATTGCTTTCACTGCATCCAAAGCCGATTTGGTCAACCCTTCCCCTTCCAATTTTTCCACGTTCTTCCATAGGACCTGGTAGGATTCATCGGTTTGTTGGGATTGGGCCATCTGCGCGAAAAGGATGATAGTGAGGATTGCAAATACGTGCTTCATAAGATTGAATCTGATTTAATTATTGGATAACCAAGGGATTATAATATGGAAAAGGGATGATCCTTATCCCAATTGAAATAACCTAAATGTCCCAGTCTATTTTCTGTGTTCTTTTTTCTTTTGTCCTTCCCATTTCGGGAAGTTTTCCTCTTATAGATGCGGGAATTGCAAAAGGGATGCCAAAATTTTTCGAGTCGACAAAATAAATTTGAAAGTCACCCTCCAAATTGAAGGATTGATCTAAACTTATTTAAGGATAATTTTAAGTTTTTCTCTTGGGATGAAGAGGGGGATGAATCCCGACTAGTCGGGAGAAAGGGGAGTTTGAAATCCCTAGTCCAGGTCATTTCCCCATGCTACGGTTCACTATTTTGGCTCTGGGATTTCAAGCCCTCCTTCCATTTGCTGGTTTGCCAACACCTCTATATCTGCATTTTCCAAAAAGTATAAGTGATCTAGTGTCTACAATGACTTTAGAAGCCCGCCATCCAGCGGAATGTTGGTGCCGGTAAGATAGGCAGCCTGGTCCGATGCAAGGAAGGTGGCCAGATACCCGTATTCCTTGGGGTCCCCGATCCGTTTCATGGGTACCTGATTCTCCAGGGCCGATTTTACTTCGTTTATAGAAATTCCCATTTGTTGGGCCTTGGTCTCGTTTAAACTGTGGATACGCTCTGTGTCAAAATAGCCCGTAAGGATATTGTTTACCGTAATTTGATGTTGGGCCACATCGGTAGCAAGTGTTTTTGCCCAGGTGGTCACGGCGGCTCGGATGGTGTTGGAAAGTGCCAGGTAGGCCAACGGTTCTTTTACCGAGACCGAGGCCACGTTGATGATACGCCCCCATTTGTTTTTGATCATCTGCTGCAAGGCCAGTTCGGTAGTATAGGCCACGGTCTTAAAGAGCAGATCGAATGCCTGCTGGTAATCCGCGATACTTTTTTCCATGGCGCCCCCGGCAGTTGGCCCTTGGGTATTGTTCACCAAAATATCCACGGAGGTGTTTTTAAAAAAATCGGAAATGATTTTTTGATAGGCCGGGAAGTCATTAAAATCGACTACCAAATATTGATGGTGCTGGTTTTCATTTGTTGGGAGTTCAGAAATCTGGGTCTTAAGTTTTTCCTCGTTCCGGGCCATCAGGGTTACACTGGCACCGCTGGTCGCCAATTGCATGGCAATTGCCTTGCCAATTCCACTGGTGCTTCCACCGATCAAGGCTTTTCTATTCTTGAGTGAGATTTTCATATGGTTTTGATAATTTATCGACCAAGATAAAAAATATGCTTTGATTAGGGATGTGGTTTGTGGTGGAAGTCCCATTCCTTATCTTTATGACCTTAAATTTAATTCATGCGAATCCATTTTATTGCCATAGGCGGGAGCGCCATGCACAATTTGGCCCTGGCCTTGGCGGACAAGGGCTATACGATTACCGGAAGCGACGATGTGATTTTTGAGCCTTCCAAAACAAGGTTGAAGGAAAAAGGGCTGCTGCCCGAAAACTTCGGGTGGTTTCCCAACAAGGTCCATGAAAGCCTGGATGCGGTCATCCTGGGCATGCATGCCAAGGCCGATAACCCTGAACTCCTGAGGTCGAAGGAATTGGGACTTCCCATATATTCCTATCCCGAATTTCTCTACGAACAGTCCAAAAACAAGACACGGGTGGTTATCGGGGGCAGCCATGGCAAGACCACCATCACCTCAATGGTCCTACATGTTTTAAAATATCACAACAGGGAGATCGATTATATGGTGGGGGCCCAGTTGGATGGTTTCGATCGGATGGTTCACCTTACGGAAGAGAATGATTTTATTGTTTTGGAAGGGGATGAATATTTGTCCTCCCCCATAGATAGAAGGCCCAAGTTTCATCTTTACCGGCCTAATATTGCCTTGCTGAGTGGTATTGCATGGGATCATATCAATGTGTTTCCCACCTTTGAAAATTATGTGGATCAATTCCGGATTTTTGTGGACAGTATCGTAAAGGGTGGAAGCATTACGTATAACGAAGAGGATGTTGAGGTGAAAAATGTGGTCGAGGCCTCGGAGAACCCGATTCGTAAATTGCCGTACCATACCCCCGAATATAGTGTGGAAAACGGTCGGACCTTACTGGAGACCCCTGAAGGTCCCATGCCCATAGAAGTTTTTGGTCGGCACAACCTGAACAACTTGGCCGGTGCCAAATGGATCTGCCAGAATATGGGTGTGGATGAGGACGATTTCTATGAGGCCATTGCCACTTTTAAGGGGGCGTCCAAACGTTTGGAAAAAATTACGGAGGTGCCTGGCAGGGTCTTGTACAAGGATTTTGCCCATTCGCCCAGCAAGGTGGCAGCCACCACCCGGGCGGTCAGGGAACAGTTCCCTGACAGGAATTTGATCGCTTGTTTGGAACTTCATACCTATAGCAGCTTTAATCCGGAATTTTTAAAGGAATACGAGGGGGCATTGGATCTTGCCGATGTACCCATTGTTTTTTATTTGCCGGAATCGGTCGTGATCAAAAAGTTGGAGGAGGTAACGCCCCAACAGATAGCTTCGGCCTTCAAAAGGAACGACCTCCATATTTTTACGGAAGCAAAGGCACTAAAGGATTATCTTTATGGACAGGATTTTGATAATTCCGTTTTGCTCCTGATGAGTTCTGGAACCTACGGAGGCTTGGATCTGGAGGCCCTGAAGGAGGTGTTTGAGGCCAAATAAAGATCAAGCTCATATTCAAAAAGGTTTATAAGTTTATAAGTTTATGGGTTTATATGTTTATTTCATATTTTCCATCAACCTTGAACTTTCAACCTTAACACCGAACACCGAACATTTTTCAACCTCCCCAACCCATATCAGACAACAAATCCCTATTTTTAACCAATGCAAGACAAACCTACTTCGTTTTCCATTAAAAATTGGGCAGACGACGACAAACCTCGTGAAAAGCTGGTGCAAAAAGGACGATCGGTCCTGTCGGATGCCGAATTGATAGCCATTCTTATTGGTTCTGGCAGTAGGGACGAAAGTGCGGTTGAACTTTCCAAACGTATTTTGGCCTTCGCAAACAACAACCTTAACGAGCTGGGCAAGTTGTCCACCAAACAATTGATGCAATTTAAGGGTATTGGGGAAGCCAAAGCGGTTACCATAGCCGCTGCCCTGGAAATTGGCAGGAGACGACGTGGGGAGGAGGCCCAAAAAATTGCGAAGATCACCAGTAGTAAAAGTGCTTTTGATCTCTTGCAGCCCTTGATGGGGGATCTGCCCCATGAGGAATTTTGGATCGTTTATCTCAATAATTCCAATAAAATAATACATACGGCCCAACTGAGCAAGGGCGGTATTACCGGGACCTTGGTAGATGTACGGCTCGTATTAAAAAGAGCTTTGGAACTGAGTGCCGTGGCCCTGATCTTGGCGCACAACCATCCATCCGGAACCTTAAGGCCAAGTGCTGCAGATCATCAAATTACCAAAAAATTGCAAAAGGCATCCGAAGCATTGGACATCAAAGTTTTGGATCATTTGATCATCACCCAAAAAGATTATTATAGCTTTGCGGATGAAAAGGTATTATAATAGTTTCGGGTTTCTGTTGTTTCAGGTTTCAAGTTAGGTATGCAACTTTAACCCTGAAACTATAAACAATTTTGGAATTTGAATACAATATGTTATTGATCTACACCCATAAAATCACTCCGCGCTTCAGTTATGTAATGAGACATATCTTTACGCGTATTTTGGGATTGGAGGTTACCTATACTACCAAAGTCGAAGATTTTATAAAGCACAAGGGCGCAAAAATCACCTATACCCGACAACCCTTGCAGAACGAATTTTTTGTTAGGAGCAACGATTTGTTGTTTGAACAGGGGATTAATGATCTACAGATAAAAATGAACCAGTGGGATGGGGTTCCCTGTTTCTTCACAGCAGGGGAAAAGAGCAGTATTCCCTACGATATTTTTTCGGCAAGTTTTTATCTCTTGAGCCGATATGAGGAGTATCTGCCCCATGTAAAGGATATACATGGGAGATTTCCGCCCATGGAAAGTTTGGCCTATCAGAACAAGTTTTTGCATTTGCCGGTGGTAGATATTTGGGCCTTTAAACTTTTGGACAAATTGCAGGAACGTTTTCCCGGAATCCAGGCCAAACAAAAGGAATATTCCTATACGTCCATAGTAGATGTTACCTCATCCCATTGCTATGCACATAGGGGAATGGTAAGGAGCGTGGCCGGATTGTTGTTGGATTTGGGTACTTTTAAACTTAAAAGGTTGTGGCAACGATTTTTGGTCTGGGTCAAGGTGAGCAAAGATCCCTACGACAATTATTTCGAGCTAATAGACATGCACAAAAAATTTGGTATAAAAAGCATGTTTTTTTTCCAGTTCGCAGAATATTCGACCTATGATAAGAACGTCTCCACCAACAACAATAACTTTAAATATCTGATTAAATCGGTTGCGGACTATGGACAGGTATCCCTTGCATGCTCCTATAGTTCTTTTGATAATATCGATTTGCTAAAGGAAGAAAAAAGGCGTTTATCCGATGTGATAAACAGACCGATAACTTCATCCAGATTGAGGTATAATAGGGTAGACGTTCCTTTGACCTACAGAAATTTGGTGGAAGCCGAGTTTACGGACGATTATACCATGGGCTATACCCACGTGACTGGATTTAGGGCCGGGACATGCCGGTCTTTCTACTTCTATGACATAAATTTGGAGCTACAGCAGCCGATCAAAGTGCATCCGTTCGCGGTACACGATTATGCCCTGACCCGCTTTCAAAACAAGGAAGATATTTTGGAAACGGTGAATTCACTGTATCAACAGACCAAGAGTGTTTCGGGCGATTTTATAACTATTTTTTCCAACGAACTTTTGGGGGAGGAACACAAGGTCAACTGGAAAGACCTCTATCTAACAATGCTGGAAAGATATCATGTATAAAGATCAAATTGCAGATGTTTTTTTTGATCTGGACCATACCTTATGGGATTTTGAGAAGAATTCTGCCCTCACTTTTGAAAAATTGTTCTCATATTACAAGGTTGATGTAAATTTCCTCGATTTCCTTAAATCATATTCCCCGATCAACAGGGAGTTTTGGAAGCTTTATAGGGAAGGTAAGATTCAAAAGGAAGAACTTCGTCACCAGCGCCTAAAATCTACTTTCGATGCTTTACAATATCCAGTATCACCAGAACTTATCGATATTTTGGCGGATGGATATATAGAGCACTTGTGTACTTTTGACCATCTGCTTCCCCATGCCCTCGAGGTTTTGGAGTATCTAAAGCCGAAATATCGTCTCCATATTATAACCAACGGATTTCAGGAAATCCAGGACAGGAAGCTGAATAATTCCAAAATCATGGTTTATTTTGATCATGTCGTCAACTCCGAAATGGCCGGTGTCAAAAAACCGCATCCCTTAATTTTCCAAATGGCCTTGGACAGGGCGGGGGCCAAACCCCAAAGCTCCTTAATGATTGGGGACGACCTGGAGGCCGATATCCTTGGTGCAAAGGCGGTTGGCTTCAACGTATTGCATTTTAACCATGATAATGTGCCAAAGCACGGTCATTGCGAAATCATCCATGATTTGCAAGATATTAAGGCATATTTGTAGGGAGCCCGTCCACAAAATAATGGATCAGATCGTTGTCTAAAAACAAAGAATCCCTACCAAAAGGTAAGAGTCGACCACATTGTCCTCCAAAAAACAAAACCCCCATAAACATTGAGTCTATGAGGGTTTGCGGTGGTGCCTCCAGGAATCGAACCAGGGACACATGGATTTTCAGTCCATTGCTCTACCAACTGAGCTAAGGCACCTAAGAGGTTTGGGCTCGCGCCCTCCGAAGGCAAGCCCAGAGGCTTACCGTAGGAGGGTGCAAATATAATTTCAAATTTAGGATATCCAAACAAAAATGTAAAAAAAGCCATTTGTTTTTTTTTGTTTGCAGATCTTTGCAACATGAACCTTATTGTTGATGCAGGAAATACTTTCGTAAAGTTCGCCATTTTTGATGGGGGAGACCTTATTTTCCAGGAAAAGTTGGAAATTCAGGTCAACTTCTGCCAACATATAAAAAAGGTTTTTAAGCGCTTTCCAAAGGTGACCCATGCGATCGTGGCGAATGTAGGGGGGCTGGATAAAAAGGACATTGCGGTTATCGCCGTGTTTTGCAAGGTTCATCAACTAAGTTATAGGTCCAAAATCCCGTACAGGAACAGTTACGCTACGCCCAAGAGCTTGGGGGTAGATAGAATGGCCCTGGCTACTGCAGCCTTTTATCAATTCCCAAACAAAAATACCTTGGTAATAGATGCAGGAACTTGTATTACTTATGATATGGTTATGGGTGAGGGGGATTATTTGGGAGGTGCAATTTCCCCAGGGTTGGCCATGCGGTATAAGGCGCTGCACCAACAAACCAATAAGCTTCCCCTTTTGCAAATGGAAGACCTGTTGGATTTTATCGGTAACTCTACCGAAAGCAGTATCCACAGCGGGGTTATCAATGGGGTTTGCTGCGAAATAGATGGTGTCATCAACCAGTATCTTCTTCGTTTTACAGATTTAACAGTTATTTTAACAGGTGGCGATGCGCAATTTTTGTCAAAACGATTAAAAAATACCATATTTGCGCATTCTAAATTTCTCCTCGAAGGGTTGAACTATTTGCTGGAATACAACAAACACTAGATGATCAAAAAATTTGTGATTGCAATACTGTGCTGTACAGCCTTTGGCGCACATGCCCAGAACGGTACAATATCCCCCTATTCTTATTTTGGTATTGGTGATTTTAGGACCCAGAGTACTGTGGAGAACCAAATGATGGGGGGGATAAGCGTGTTGTCGGACAGTGTTCATCTAAATTTTAGAAATCCGGCGGCATATAGTAAATTAGCCCTTACGACATATACCATGGGACTGTCCAACGAAAATTTGTTCCTTAAGACCTATGACGAGAATCAAAGCAGTGCCTTTACAAATATTGATTATTTGGCAATCGGGGTACCACTTTATAAGGGTCTTGGTGCTGGTTTTGGAGCGCAGCCCGTTTCTTCCAAAGGATATAAGGTTGCAAGTGAAGGCCAGGTCCCGCAAGGGCAATTGAGAAATACTTTCAGCGGTACCGGAGGGCTAACCAAGGTTTTTATGTCTGTAGGTTATGATATAATTCCGAATTTGGGAATAGGTATTACCGCAAATTATAATTTTGGCGATATTGAGACCCAGGTGTACCAATTGGTGGACAACGTGCAATATGGTGTATTCGACAGAAGATATTCCAGGGTAACAGGTTTCGATTTTAATTACGGGGCCCAATATACCACAATGATTAAGGATAGGTTTACCTTTTATTCCTCCTTGGATGTACACACCCAGTCTAATTTCGTGTCCGTTAACGAACAGGCGGTCGGATCTTATTCATTGACCTCCGGAACGGAAATTGAAGTGGTCGACGTAGATTTGGCGGCAAAGGGAATGGATCGAACGGCTGTAAAAATTCCTACCACGACCACAATTGGGGTTGGGATCGGTCAGGACAATAGATGGTTTTTGGGGGCGGAATACAGTTTTCAGGACATGGGGAAATTCCAGAACGATTTTGCTTACCTTCCCGAAGGATCAACCTACGGTAAGGCCCCGAACTTTGCTATTGGCGGCTATGTTATTCCAGATTATAACTCCTTTACGGACTACTTTAAACGGGTGACCTACAGGGCCGGAATGCATATCACCAAAACTGGAATGATCATAAATGAAAAGGAGATAAATAATTTTGGCATAACTTTTGGAGCAGGTCTACCACTGGTCAACTCCTTTTCCAATATTAACCTCGGATTTGAAGTCGGTAGACAGGGTACAACAGATGCCGGTCTTGTCGAGGAGACTTATTTTAAAATTAGTTTAGGATTATCTTTGAATGATAAATGGTTCAGCAAAAGAAAGATTAATTAATAATAAATTAGTAATTTAACCATATTAAACTTAAGAACGATGAGAAAGAAGCTGTACTTCGTGGCGATTGCTGTTATGGGAGTATCATTTGTGGGCAACGCACAAGCTCAAAATCCGGAATGTATGACCAATCTTTCCATATTTTCCGAACATGTGAAAGTTAAGAATTATGATGCGGCCTACACTCCTTGGAAAATGGTATACGAAAATTGCCCTGGGTTACATTATGCAACCTATGTATATGGGGAACGCATCCTTAAGGACAAAATAGAAAAGTCCTCTGGTGCCGATCGGGATAAATATATCAATGAGTTGTTGGGAGTATATGACAGCAGCATAAAATATTTCCCCGCCAAGACCAATATTGCGGATGTAGCCATAGATAAGACACTTCTGAAGTACGACAATGAAAAGACAAACAATCAAGAAGTTTTTGATTCATTGGATAAAGCATTCAAGGAAGACAAAAAGGACTTTGACAATCCAAAGGCGCTTTATCTTTATTTTTCCAGTCTGGTAGACCTGTATAATGCAGGAAGCAAGGATTTGGAAAGTGTTTTTGATACCTATGATGATGTAACCAACAAGATAGAGGAGGAGAACGATAAGTACACTGCGGTAGTCACAAAGCTTTTGCCCAAGGAAGATGCAGGAACATTGACCGCAAAGGAAAAGCAGGAACTCAAAATAGCTACCAATTACTCGGAGAACTACGGTAAGATCCAGGAGAGTATCGATTCCAAGTTGGGAGCTTTGGCAGATTGTGATAACTTAATCCCCTTGTATAAAAAGAATTTCGATGCCAAGAAAAATGATATCACCTGGGTAAAAAGAGCAGTGGGCAGAATGTTCAGCAAGGATTGTACGGACGATCCCCTATTTAAGCAATTGTTCGAGGCTCAGTTGGCCTTGGAGCCCTCTGCAAGTGCCTATATGTACGGTGGAAGTTTAAAGGTTAAGGCAGGGGACGCCAATGGGGCCATAGCCGATTTTAATAAGGCCGTGGATTTGGAGACAGATTCCAAAAAGAAGTCTAGTATCTTGTACAAGATTGCGACCATTTATAGCAAATCCAATAAATCTACTTCAAGGAATTATGCACAAAAGGCAATCAATGCGGATGGATCTAACGGAAGGGCCTATTTGTTGATTGCCCACCTATACGCTAGTAGTGCAAACGAATGTGGAACAACTCCTTTCGAAAAACGAGCGGTCTACTGGAAGGCGGCCGAGATGGCAAGGCAAGCGGGCAGGGTTGATCCTGCCTTAAGTTCCAGGGCAAGTCAGGCTGCTGCCAGTTATAGTGCCAAGGCTCCTACAAAAACGGACATCTTCAATTCCGGAATGGCGGGTAAAACGATTTCCTTTAATTGTTGGGTCGGAGGCAGCGTAAAAGTGCCGAACTTGTAAAATGATAAAAAAATATCGATATAATTTAAATTACATTGCCATGGTTTTTTCTATGGCAATGTTTTTTTTGTCATGTAAGGATAATTATGAAAGGGTAGGTCAAGAGGCAAAGAAAAAAATTTTCCCCCAGGGGGTGGCTCGGGATTTTGTTTTCACCTATACAGAGACCAAGGAGCCCATGAACAGTGAGCAGATAGATACTTCCCAAGTAGTAGCTGTTCTCAGAAGCCCCATAAGCGAGGATTTTGACAATCTTGCCTTTCCGTATCGTACTTTTCCCAAGGGACTGCATCTGGACTTTTTTGATTCGGATAAAAATAAAAGTATTGTTATGGCCGATTACGGCATTGTGTACAATATGACCAATTTAATAGATTTGCGAGGCAATGTGGTTTTGGAGAGCTATGACGGTAAAAAATTGGAAACGCCACAACTGTACTGGGATAGGACCAATGATTGGATTTTTTCCCAAGGTAAGTTTAAGTTCACCAATCCGGAGGATGGCACCGTAATGTACGGGGAGGGCATGGATTTCAATAAAGACCTTAGTTTTTTTAATGCCCATAAAACATCTGGGCTTTATACCATTAAAGACGAATAGTTATGATCAAAATTTTAAAATATACCGAATATCTTTATCTCATAGTGGCCATAGTCTCTATATATCAGGTAGCTACCTTATGGAGTGTTGACCGGGATGAAACCTACATGTTCATATTTTTCGCCGTAGTTTCTTTGGGCATGTTTTTCTTTAGGAGAAATTATAGGAAAAAATTTGAGCAACGCAAACGCGATAACCAAAAATAAAATTGGAATTTTCAGTCGTCATTATTTTGGTTTCATTGGTATTTTCCGCCTTTTTTTCAGGCATGGAGATTGCTTTTATATCCGCCAACAAGATACATATAGAAATTGAGAAGAAGCAAGATGGTTTTTTGGCCAAAGTGTTGACAAGACTAACCAAGAGTCCCTCAAAATTTATTGCTACCATGTTGATAGGCAATAATATTGCCTTGGTAATTTACGGGTTGTTTATGGGCGAATTGCTCATGGATTGGTTTGGGAAGCTATATCCCACTTCCTATAAAATAATCGATTTACTGCTAACGGATTTTAGTCTGGTCACCCAAACAGTAATTTCCACACTGGTCATCTTGCTCACTGCGGAATTCTTGCCCAAGGTATTGTTCCAGATCTATGCCAACACCTTGCTCCGGTTTTTAGCGGTCCCCGCCTATCTATTTTATTTATTGTTTTCGGTGATATCGGCATTTGTTATTTGGGTATCGGACATTATTTTGAAGGTGTTTTTCAAATCCAATGGGGACGAAGTTCAATTGTCCTTCAGCAAATTGGAGTTAGGGGATTATATCAACGAGCAGATGGAAACCGTTGAGGAAGAGGACAACGTGGATTCGGAGATCCAGATCTTCCAGAACGCATTGGAGTTTTCCGCTGTCAAGGCTAGGGAGGTGATGGTGCCCCGTACCGAGATAACCGCGGTAGAATTACATGAGACTCCCAAGAACCTGGCCAAGCTATTTACCGAAACGGGGTATTCCAAAATATTGATCTATAAGGATACCATAGATAATATTATAGGTTATGTACATTCTTATGAGCTGTTTAAAAAGCCCAAGGTTATAAAAAGCATCCTTTTGCCAGTGGAATTTGTACCGGAGACAATGCTCATCAATGACATTCTAAATATACTGGCAAAAAAAAGGAAGAGTATTGCCGTTGTATTGGATGAATATGGGGGCACTTCTGGTATTATTACGGTAGAGGATATTGTAGAGGAACTTTTTGGTGAGATCGAGGACGAACACGATACCGTAGATCTAATCGAAGAACAGATCAATGAGACTACCTATAAGTTTTCGGCAAGGCTGGAAGTAGACTACCTTAACGAAAATTATAAATTGGAGCTGCCCGATAGCGAAGAGTATGAGACCCTGGGTGGGCTGATCGTGAATGGGACCGGTGAAATCCCGGAAAAGGATACCGAAATTGTGATTGGAAATTTTGTGTTTACTATCCTTGAGGTATCCAGTACAAAGATTGATTTGGTAACCTTGCAGATCTTGGAAAAGGATTGAGGATTTAAACGTATTGCTTGGGTTTCCATGTGCCAAGTTCCAATGTGCTGTGGAATCGGGGTAGTTTTCGTTTGGGAAAGGGTCAAAATCCTACAGGGTTGGTTTCTAAAATTCTTAACTTCCAACTTGGCAAAATTTTGAATGCTCATACCTGGAAACACGAATCGCCAAACTCCAATCAGTATCCCATTTTTTAGTTTTTATTATTTCAAAGAAAATGGTAATTTCGCCACCTGAATTCATCAAAGTGGGTTCATTAATTTTAAACATTCCATATAATGGCAATTTTAGAGAATATTAGAAAACGTACCACCATATTGATTTTGATCATTGGCTTGGCCTTGTTCGCTTTTGTGGTGTCCGGGATTTTCGATGGCGGCGGTGGCGGTAGCAAAGTCGGTTCCAGTGTGGGCGAGATCAATGGGGAGGAAATTTCCATAGATGCCTTTCGACATAAGGTGGAGGCCGCATCCAGAAGGTATGGACCACAGGCATCTTCAATGCAATTGGTAAACAACGTATGGAACCAAGAAGTGAGAAATACCATTTTGGGTCAACAATTTGATGATTTGGGAATCGATATCCAGCAAGATCAAATCATAAATTTTATCAAAATGAACCCCTCTTACGCCCAAAACCCTCAATTTTTGGATGCAAACGGTATTTTTGATGAAGGGAAATTCAAGGAATTTATAGCCACCTTAAAGACATCCAGTCCCGTACAGTTTCAGCTATGGCTTCAGGATGAGCAAGCCATTGTTCAGATGGCCAAGGAGCAGGTTTATTTTGATTTGGTAAAGGCGGGAGTTGGTGCAACGTTGAAAGAAGGCGAACTGGATTATAAATTGGCCAATGACAAGGTAGATATTAAATATGTTCGTGTACCCTATACTTCTATTTCGGATTCTTCCGTAAGCGTAAGTAAAAAGGAAATCGAAACTTACATCAACAATCATAAAAAGGATTTTAAACAGGAGAAGGCAAGAGATATCCAATTTGTATATTTTGAGGAAAAACCATCTGCGACGGATGAAAAGGCGGTAAAGGATGAGATCCTTAAATTGTTGGATGACACCGTGGAATACAATAAGGAAAAGAACAGCAATGATACTATATTAGGATTTGCAAGGACAAAGGATGTCGGTGTTTTTTTAGATCGAAATTCGGATATTAAGTTTGATACCATCTATAAGGCCAAAAAGGATTTACCTGCTAAGTTTGCCGACAGCCTTTTCGCATTGAAGGTTGGTCAGATCTATGGCCCGTACCTGGATGGTGGCTATTATAAAATTTCCAGGATGATGGACAAGAAGGAGGGCGGCTCTGTAAAGGCAAGCCACATTCTTATAACTTATAAAGGTGCCGAAAGATCCAATCCCGACGTTACCAGGACCAAGGAAGAGGCCGAAAAAAAGGCTGAGGAATTGCTTAAGGAAGCCAAGAAGGATGGGACGGTATTTGCCGATTTGGCCAGGGAGAATTCCGATGGGCCATCTGCTCCAAATGGAGGAGATCTAGGCTATTTCCAAGAAGGTATGATGGTAGGAAAGTTCAACGATTTTGCCTTTGGACATAAGGTAGGTGATATAGGTTTGGTGGAGACCGAGTTTGGTTATCACATTGTTCGGGTAGATGACAAGCAGGATATTGTTCAAATTGCAACCCTTGCAAGGGAATTGGAACCTTCCGATGAAACCACCAACAAACTATTTACCGATGTCACCAAATTTGAAATGGAGGCTACTTCTTCCGACCATGCATTCACTGATTTGGCGAAAAAGGAGGGATACACAGTTCGCCCGGTAAATAAGATCAAGGAAATGGACGAGAATCTTCCCGGGCTAGATGCGCAACGGAGTATCGTGCAATGGGCCTTTAATGGGGATACCGAGGTAGGGGACATCAAACGGTTTAATGTACATAATGGCTATGCCGTAGTACAATTGACCGCCGATATAAAAGAGGGATTGATGTCGGTTGAGGATGCCTCCCCAGTTGTACTTCCAAAAATAAGAAAGGATAAGAAAGCAGCACAGATTATTGCCGCCAATAAAGGAAAGTCCATCGAAGCCTTTGCAAAGGACAATAACGTATCAGAGGCCAGTGCTTCCGCCTTGACCATGAAAAACCCGACGATACCCGGAGCGGGTAGGGAGCCTGCGGTTGTAGGCCGGGCGTTTGGTTTGGCACAAGGTAAAACTTCTGGCCTGATTGAGGGAGAAAGCGGAGTGTTTATGATTACGGTGACCAACAAGGTAGAGGCACCAAAATTGGAGAATTATATAACCTATGCCAATGCCTTGCACAATGCCGAAGTGGCCAAAGTTAACACGGAGGTTTACAATGCATTAAAGGATAAGGCGGAAATTGAGGACCAAAGACCCACGTTCTATTAAGAAACTAATTCCACTATAATAAAGATAGAGCCTTCCCTGATCGGAAGGCTTTTCTTATTTTGAAACTTAATATATTTGAGGGTTGGGCGGTTTGTCTTAGGAGTTAAGGGACTAAGAAGGCAGTATCATATTTACAAATGGAATAACGGTTTTAAAGCCCTTGGCAAAAAAGTAGTCGGGGGCATCATCATTTCCAGTGGCCAAAATAAAGTCCCCACCCCATGCCCCAAGGCTTTTTACCTTCCCTGGATAATCGGGAAAAAGCCGTTCCCGAACGGTGGGAAGATTCAATGTTTTGGCAAGCAGGTTCTCATGGGCTGCGATCAATGCCTCAAATTGGGGTAACTGGGTGCAGCTTATCATTTCTTTCGTAATTGCGGAGGCATCCGCAATCAATTCGGTTTTATCGAATTTCTGTTCCCGATAATTTGAAATCCCCTCCCTACTGTTCTGTTTTTTGTTGAGATGTACAAAGAATAGGTGGGATTTAAATTCGGGGTCAAAATGGATTGCTTTTATATGTGGTCTGCCATTGGCCAATCGGTATAGAATTGGAGTATTGTGTTGTGCACACGCAATATCATATCCGCTGCCCCCCAAAGTGTTCCATAGCAACCTATATGCATCGACCTGGGCCCATTGCGCGATATTATTGATCAAGGTGGAAGAGGAACCCAATCCCCAATCCCGGGGAAAATCAAGTTGGGTGTCTACCTCAACACCTTTGGTCCCGTTTAGAAATTCAGGGTTCAGATTTTTGGCTGCAGCCAGTATTTTATAAAGCGTATGGGATATGGGGTCCGATCCATTAGAATTCCCATTTTCAATTTTGGTCGAAAGCAGGTTATTGTCAAAAGTATGTTCAAACCATATATTGCCGTTTTCATCCCGGCTTCTCCAAACCAATTTTTGGGTATCGATCTGTGTTACGGAAAGGGATTGTCCATACGTAGTCGGTAGGGCCAGACTCAACGCTCCGTCCAAGACCGCATATTCCCCGGTTAGCAATAGTTTACCGTTGCTATAGAATTTATATGCCATGGTCCTGCCTCAATTTTTCGAACGCCTCTACCACCGCACTGTGGCTCGCGGTATGTTTTTTAAAGTAATTGGTCAGGATTTCCTTTTCCTGTTCGGTAGCTTTCAATTGATTTAGGATATTCAGCAAGTGCATTTTCATATGGCCTTGCTGTATCCCGGTGGTCACCAAGGACCTTACGGCGGCAAAATTTTGGGCCAAACCGGCAACGGCAACGATCTGCATCAGCTCTTCGGCGGTGGGATTTTGCAAGATCTCCAACGCGAGTTTTACCAGGGGATGCAAGCTTGTAAGTCCGCCCACAGTCCCAAGTGCCAGGGGGAGCTCTATCCAAAAGGTAAACGTGCCGTTCTCAATTTTGGCATGGGTAAGGCTGCAATAACTTCCATCCTTGGAAGCATAGGCGTGCACCCCGGCCTCCACAGCCCTAAAATCGTTACCAGTGGCCAGTACAACGGAATCTATGCCGTTCATGATGCCCTTGTTGTGGGTCACTGCCCTAAAGGGCTCCACATTGGCGATGGCAACGGCACGGACCATTTTTTCGGCAAATTCCGATGGGGTAAGCGAAGGGTGTTCGTTTAGTTCGTCCACGGAGCAGCTGACCTCTGCCCGAACCAGGCATCCCGGCACATAGTTGGAAAGGATGCTCATAACCACCTCAATTTGGCTTTCTTTAGCGGAAAAGCCAGGGTAATTTTTCGCCTCCCTTTTCAAGGTTTCGGCAAACTGTTCCAAACAGGAGTTGATAAAATTCGCGCCCATAGCATCCCTGGTCTCGAAGGAACAGTGCAATTGGTAATAGTTTTCCAAGGCTTGCGTCTTGTTCCTTAGTTGGATATCCGTTATGCCTCCGCCTCTTTTCTCCATGTTTTTGGTGAGGTTGGCCGTGTCTGAAATGAATTTTGGTTTTATCGATCGGATAAATTCGGTCAATTTATTGGAATCCCCATAATACATAAAATGGACCTGTCCTATTTTTTCGGTTCCCAACACCTTGGTCCTGAAACCGCCCCGATCCAACCAAAATTTGGCCGACTTACTGGCTGCGGCCACGACGGAACTTTCCTCTATGGCCATGGGGATGGCGTAGAGCTTGTCGTTTATTAGAAAATTTGGGGCAATGCCCAATGGCAGGTAATAGTTGGCTATGGTGTTCTCAATAAACTCGTCGTGCAGTTTTTGCAGGTCCAGGTCCGCGTGTGCATAATGTGCCAAAACCTGTTTTGTAGCTTCCGGGTCGTGGGTGTAATGTGTGGCTATCCAATCTATTTTTTCTTCTTTGGTAAGTTTGGAAAAACCCTTTATAGGCTTGGTCATGGGCATTGTATTTCTGACTCCAAAGATAAGGAATATGGGGTTAAAAGATTTAAAAGCTCCAAGTTGGGATACAGCCTTCCCAAATTGAAACATTTTCAGTGCAAAGTTTATTTATTAATTAAATAATTAGTAAACTTGACACTTTTTAATATGTTTTTGTGAAATTATGAAATGAGCCATATCAATTCTCGATATTCACCGAAATCGAAGATTTACGAACACCAAAGTATAAAATAATAAGTAAGTAAATGATTATTGGCGAAACCGAAGGTTCATGAACACCTTTAAGAAACCATTATCAGAGATGTGAATAATTACACCCGCCAGAACGACTCTTTCGGGCTGGCCCGCCAGAATGACTTGTCGGGCTGGCCCGCCAGAATGACTTGTCGGGCTGGCCCGCCAGAATGACTTGTCGGGCTGGTCTGACTTATAAAAATCAATAAAAATAAACAGATGAAAAAGACATACCTACTCGTTCTTTTTATTGTTGGCTTCCTGACTCCCTCAATTGCCCAGAAGAAGCCAATCTCCTTGGAAGAGATTTGGAAAGGTGCATTTTCCACCCAAGGCATGGATAAACTTCGATCTATGAACAATGGGGAAGAGTATACGGTTTTGAACAGCAATTGGGTTACCAAGGCCAGCACCATAGATAAATACTCCTATAAGGGGCTGGAGAAAACCGAGACCATAGTCGATGGGATGAGCCTATCGGGAATTTCCGATTTTAGTTCCTATACCTTTAGCCAGGACGAATCCAAGATTTTGTTGGCCACGGAGGTAGAATCTATTTTTCGCCGTTCTACACTCGGTATTTATTACGTATACGATGTCGTATCCAAGGAAACTGTACAAGTATCCGATAAAAAAATACAAGAGCCTTCACTTTCCCCCGATGGATCCAAAGTTGCCTACGTGCTGGACAACAACCTGTACATTTTTGACTTAAGGGCACAAAGCACCCAACAGCTTACCACCGATGGTGAAAAGAACAAGATTATCAATGGGGTGACGGATTGGGTCTATGAGGAAGAATTTTCTTTTGTCCGTGCCTTTGAATGGAGTCCTGATGGCGCAAAAATAGCTTTTCTTCGGTTCGACGAGAGCCAGGTACCCGAATTTTCCATGGACATTTACGACCATACATTGTACCCGCAAAATGATATCTTTAAATATCCCAAGGCCGGGGAGAACAATTCTGTGGTTACCTTGCATTTGGTTGATGTAAATACAAAAAGAATCAATAAGGTAGATCTAGGGAACCCATATTATATTCCCCGTATAAAATGGAAGAACAATCCGGATGAACTTGCCGTTCAAACTATAAATCGCCGTCAGGACGATTTAAAATTGTACTCTGTCAATGCCAAGAAAAATACGGTTTCCCTTTTGTTGGAAGAGATCGATAAGGCCTACTTGGACATTACGGACGACCTGACCTTCCTGGACGACGACAGTTTTATCTGGACCAGCGAGCGGGACGGTCATAACCATATATATCTATATACCAAGGAAGGTAAATTGAAAAATCAGGTGACCAAAGGAAATTGGGAGGTGACCCAATATTACGGTTACGATAAAAAAGGAGATCGAATATATTACCAATCAACAGAGAACGGCTCCATCAACCGGGATGTCTACAGTATAGACAGCAAGGGAAAGGTTAAAAAAAGGTTGACGGATCGGGAAGGCACCAATAGTGCGGATTTCAGTACGGATTTCACCTATTTTATCAATACATTTTCCAGTGCTTCCACTCCCCCCGTATTTACCCTTCATGAGGCCAAGACCGGTAAAAAATTGAAAGAAATTAAAGATAACGGTACCCTGCTGCAGAAGTTGGACGGTTATAAAATAAGCCCTAAGGAATTTTCTACAATCTCCATAAACGATAACGACCTAAATATGTGGATGATAAAGCCTATGGATTTCGATCCCGCCAAAAAATATCCCTTACTGATGTTTCAATACAGTGGTCCGGGCTCCCAATCCGTAAAGAACAGTTGGATGGGGAGTAATGATTATTGGTATGAAATGTTGGCTTCGGAAGGTTATATCATTGCTTGCGTTGACGGCCGGGGAACCGGATTCAAGGGGAGGGATTTTAAAAAGGTCACCTACAAGGAATTGGGAAAATACGAGGTAGAAGATCAGATCGCAGCAGCCAGGAAGCTTAGTGAGCTGCCCTATATAGACGCGGACCGCACCGGTATTTGGGGTTGGAGCTATGGAGGGTTTATGTCCAGCAACTGCATTCTTAAGGGAAACGATGTCTTTGAAATGGCCATTGCGGTGGCCCCCGTCACCAGCTGGCGGTTCTACGATACGATCTATACGGAACGGTTTATGAGGACACCCCAGGAAAACCCTAGTGGATATGACGAAAATTCACCTTTGAGCTACCCTGAATTGTTGAAAGGAAAATACTTGTTGATCCATGGCTCCGCGGACGATAATGTACACGTTCAGAACAGTATGCGCTTGATCGAAGCCTTGATCCAGGCCAACAAACAGTTCGATTGGGCCATTTATCCGGATAAAGATCACGGAATCTACGGAGGAAACACTAGATTGCAGCTCTATACTAAAATGACCAACTTTATTAAATCCAACTTATAAAAGAAAGATTATGGCAGAATCCATCCAACCAATCAAACGAAAGGAACTCTTTGGCCATCCCGTAGGTCTTTATATTCTTTTCTTTACCGAAATGTGGGAACGTTTTTCCTACTATGGAATGCGGGCCATCCTGGTTCTGTATTTGGTCACCTCTACTACTGAGAAGAACCCAGGTCTTGGATGGACAAATATGGAGGCCTTGCAGTTATATGGATGGTATACCATGTTGGTATATGTGGCCTCGATCCCGGGGGGGATCATTGCAGATCGTATTTTGGGCCAAAAGAAATCGGTAATTTTAGGAGCTGTCCTATTGGTGATCGGGCACAGTGTTTTGGCAATCGAACAAATGTGGGCTTTTTATACGGGTCTAGGCCTTATCATTGCTGGGGTGGGAATGCTTAAGCCCAATATCTCAACGATGGTGGGCGGACTCTATCCAAAAGGTGATATAAGACGGGACAAGGGGTTTACCATATTTTATATTGGTATCAATGTTGGGGCGTTCCTATCTAGTTTGATCGTTGGCTATGTAGGGGAAGTATACGGTTGGCACTTTGGTTTTGGCCTCGCAGGGATATGTATGCTTTTTGGTCTTTTACAATTTGTTCTTGGTCAGAAGTATTTACAGGGGGTCGGGGATTATTTGGGTAAATCGGAAAATGAGGTTGATAGGCAAGAGCTAAAAAGACCGCTGACAAAGATTGAAAAGGATCGGGTAATCGTATTGATTCTTTCTTTCTTGATGGTCATCGTCTTTTTCGGAGCCTTTGAACAGGCTGGCGGACTAATGAATATTTTTGCCAAGGACCACACCAACAGGATGTTGCTTGGATGGGAAGTTCCTGCCTCCTGGTTCCAATCTGTCAATGCATTTTTTATTATCACGCTGGGCACGGCCGTTGCCAGTTTTTGGGCCAACCGCAAATTGAAGGGCAAGGAAGCCTCCTCGCTTTTTAAGATGATTATGGGACTCATAATCATGGGTATCGGCTTTTTGTTTATGACGGCAGCTACAGCCCAGTTCCATAGTGAAGGGTCTGCGGCCATGTACTGGCTTATCCTGGCCTATCTTTTCCATACCGTCGGGGAGTTGAGCCTTTCGCCCGTATCTTTATCGTTTGTCACCAAATTGGCACCTGCCAAATACGCTTCCCTAATGATGGGACTCTATTTTGCCACCACTGGATTGGGTAACAAAGTGGCGGGATTGCTGGGGGAATCTGCTTCTGCATTTGGCGAGTATAAAGTATTCACGGGGATTGCCCTGTTCTGTATTCTGTTTGGCTTGTTGATTTGGGCTTTCTTTAAGAAATTAAAGGCACTGACCCATGGAGCCGAGGATGATGAAAGAAAAATGTAAATTTTAACCCAAACCTGACAAATAAAAACTGTCAGGTTTTTCATTTAAACTTTACCCAATATGAACACAGACATAGAAAACCTCTTCAAGGACAAGGTACTGGGACATCCTGCAGGCTTGTTCGTTTTGTTCTTTACCGAAATGTGGGAACGCTTTTCCTTTTACGGGATGCGTATTTTATTGGTCCTTTTCCTTACAGCCCCGCTTATAAGCGATAATCCGGGATGGGAATGGCCCCGGGAAAATGCCTTGGCACTTATAGGTACCTATGCCTCTTTGCTGTACCTAACCCCTATTGTGGGCGGGTATATAGCGGACAAATTCACGGGATATCGCATTGCAGTGGTAATCGGTTGTATTATTATGACCTTGGGCCATGCCGCTATGGCGTTCGAGACCCATTGGTCCCTGTATATAGGATTGGGTTTGTTGGTAATCGGCACCGGTTTTTTTAAGCCCAATATTACTTCTATCATCTCGGAGATGTACAAGGGCAAGGAATCCAAAAAGGACGGGGCGTATACCATATTTTACATGGGGGTAAATGCCGGTGCTTTTTTCGGAATGATGCTCTGCGGTTATCTAGGCGAAAATTTTGGATGGTCTTGGGGCTTTGGCCTGGCCGGGATCTTTATGCTCTTTGGGATGTTGCAATTCTGGTTGGCAAAAGATCTTTTTGGCAAAATTGGAGGTAAGCCAGAAAGGGCCGATAAGTCGGGAGAACCTCATAAAATGGACCATGACAGCGGTTTGGAAACACAGATCGAAAAATTGAATCCGTTTACGGGTTTGGATTATATTTTGATCGTTATCTCGTCTGTAGCTGGATTGTTGTATCTTTTTAATGATCCCTTGGAAAAAATAAGTGGCCATAGCTTGGCCCCTTTTACCTTATGGGGAGTCAATGGATCGGACATTGTGGTGTTGGGGGGATTGGTCCTGTTCTTGGTTTTGTTGGTAATGCGGATAGCCAGATATTCTACAGTGGTCAGGGATCGTATCATTGCCGTGTCCATATTCGGGGTGTTTACCGTATTTTTCTTTTCCTTTTTTGAACAATCCTTGGGATCCATGACAATTTTTGCCCGGGATTATACCCACAGGGCGCTAACGGGACCGGCGGCAATTACCTTTAAAATTGTGGACGCCTTGCTGACCACCGTTCCCTTGATAATTATCACTTGGGTTTTGGGGCTGTTGTTTAAAAAAACTTACTCCAAAATAGGGCTGTCCAACATTATGCTAGCTCTTGCTTTTGTGGGTATTTGGGGGCTGGTGCTCTATAGATTGTACGAAAAGTATTTGGAACCGGGGACCGAGATAGATGCTACTTGGTTCGGAATTCTCAACTCCTTTTTTATTATTACCCTTGCCCCAATATTCTCGAGATGGTGGGAGAGTAAGTACAATCCCAGTGCCGCAATGAAATACGGAATAGGACTTATTCTGTTGGGACTTGGTTTTGCCGTATTGTCCTATGGGTCGGCAGGGATACCCCAAGGAGCTAAAACGGCGTCGGTAAGCATGATATTTCTTATTTTGGCCTATCTGCTGCACACTATGGGCGAATTGTGTCTTTCCCCGGTGGGCCTATCCTACCTTAGTAAACTGGTCCCGGCGCGGATGATCGGTTTTATGTTCGGGGTCTGGTACCTGGCCATTGCCGTGGGTCAGAAGGCAGCGGGCACCATGGGAGGGATGATCGATAAAATATCGGAACAGTATTCCATGGGGACCTTCTTCCTGATCTTCACCTTGATACCCGTAGGGGCAGGGTTGGTATCCATCATTCTGAATCCGTTGTTAAAAAGATTGATGCACGGAATAAGGTGACATGATAATAATTTATCTTGAAGAACTAAGTTCAGCGAGTAACCACCCCGCCTTCGGTACCTTTCCTTTAAAAGGAGGGGACAGTTATCAAACTTAAAAATAACCAGCAAACTTCAATTTCCCCGAAACTCCAATCTTAAGGTCCTTCCTTTGTCTATTTAAAATCTATCGAAAAAGCCCCATCCTCTCCCGTATAATAAAATGGAATTTTCGCTTTTTCACAACTGGCTTTCCAACGTTTTATATAACTTTTGTAGTTGTTGCCATCGGTAATTACCATTTTGGGCCGGAGGGAATCCAATAGTCGGTCCAAGTTTAGTTTCGGGGATTCGATGAGCAACAGATAATCTGGTCGGACACCGGTTGGGTAAATACCCATGCTGTCGATAATCATTATTGATTTATTGTTGGAACGATAACTGTTCTTTATGGACCGATAGGCGATTTTATCAATGTTTTCTGCAACCTTAAAGTCAATAGCCATACTTTCGGTCCGGGTTGGATCTGTGGTGATGATGTGGAGTCTATTTCCTGATTGATGAAATAACACGCTATTCCTGGCTTGATGAAGTACTAAAAATTCTTCTTTGTGTTCGGTTTGATATAGCACAAGGAAGGTCCACAATTGAAAGCCTATGACTGCCATTAGAAATGCTATAGTGCTTCTATAATTGGCCTTGACCAACATTTGCACCAGTAGTATGATTGCCGCGTAGGCCAGTAGAAGCTGTACGGCATCAAAATAAATATCCTTAAAAATAAATGCTTCGTGTCCCGCTACCCATCCAACGACGGAATTCATCCTGTCGATCATAAAATCGTAAAGATCAACCAAAAAAGGGGGTAGAAAATTAAGTAGGGCCAAAAAAATAACCAGAATCCCCATTCCCAACAAAATTCCCAAGAAGGGCACGATAAGGAGATTGGACACAAAGAAAAGGCCGGGGAATTGATGGAAGTAAAACAAACTGATGGGCAGTACACCCAACTGTGCCGCTATACTTACGGAGGTCAATTGCCATGCCCTCTGTAACAAGATGTTCTTTGGCAACCAAAAGCGCTGGAGCAAAGGATAGATCCAGGCAATGGCGAACACAGCGGCATAGCTCATCTGGAACCCAACTTGGAACAGGAACATTGGGTGGACAAGCAGGATAAAGAACATGGAAAGGGCCAAGATGTTAAACGTGCTCGTAGGCCGGTTAAGAAATAGGGCATAGGCTACAAAGGAAAACATACCTACCGCACGTACTACCGAAGCGGATAAGCCCGCCACAAATGCAAATCCCCATAACAGCACAACGATCAGCGCCAATTTAAAGGTCCGTCCATGGGGCAAACGTTCCAAGGGCGTCAATAGGAACTGAAGCAGCATCAGGATGATCCCAATGTGCAACCCGGACACCGCCAAAATATGGACCGCCCCGGCATTTTTGTAATCGGTATAGGTTTCTTCCTGAATGTCGTTTCTCTGTCCCAACAACAAAGCTTGAATGATTCCTAGTTGGTCCTCCCCAAAGTTTGAGTCGCGCAGTTTGGCACTTATGTTCTCCCGAAGACGAGCCGCCGATCCATAAACGGTGGTGGTCGGGGATATCAATGGGATATTGTTGGTTGCGGTAAGGTCTACCTGGTCTGTGATCCCCAATTTCTTCAAATACTTTTGGTAATTAAACTGATGGGGGTTCAAGGGTGGTTTGACGGCCCTTGGTTGTGTGAAAAGCAACAATTCGTCGTCCACTTTCAGCGGGTTTGTATTGCGACCAGGAGAGACATTTACCATGATTTTTCCGGTTGCCTGGTTGTCGTCAATCGCTTTTATAGCGGCAACATATCTGTCGGAAAATGCGGTAGGTTTCAGCACTTCCCTAATTTTTAGATGCCAAACCGAATTTGTGTTTTTGGGAAGATGGGAGTAATGGTCGGAATAGTTTTTCGGTTGGGACAATGAAAAGGTTAGAATACCTACAGAGATGGTCAGTAGGGCAGAAACAATTTCAAAATATGGGAAACTGGTTTGCTTTTTAAAGATGGATAGAACCCCCAAGATCAAAATACCTAGACAGACCAATAGAACTGGGATATAAGGGGATGGATGAAGTTGGTAACCCAACAAGATCCCTACGATCATGCCCAAGGACAACTTTACCGACATAAACCGGAACAGCCCCATACTAAAGAATCCTGGTGGCTTTTACAAAGGCATGGTTCCAATAACCTTCCCTAAGGGAAGAAACAATAACTCCCCTAGAGGTGGTGGAATGGATAAATTTAATATCGTCCCCATCTACGGCTACCACAAGTCCAACATGGCTGATTCTCTTACTTTTTTTCCCCGTGCTAAAGAATAATAGATCTCCTTTGGTCACCTTCTTGAGCTTTATGGGTCTGCCTTCCTCGGCAATTTGGTATGAAATCCTAGGTAGGCTTATATGTTGCTCCCCAAAAGCGACGTACACAAGGCCGGAACAGTCCATTCCTTTTCTTGTAACACCCCCATATTTATAGCGTGTCCCGGAAAATGTAAGGGCGGTGTTCACAATGCTATCCGCTAAAATTTTGGCGTCCGAAGTTTCAATATCAAGGTCCTCCCCAACGACTTCCGGGGTAATTTCTTCGGAATCGCTAGTTGGGTCATTGGACGCCTCAACGGTTATTTTCCGTGGCTCCTCGGCCTTCGCCCTTTTTTTGGAGGCCCCGCAGCCAACAATAAGAAAGATAAGGGAACAGTATAAAGAAATGCGCGACATAGGGAAAGAATTGATTCACTTGGGAATCAAAAGTAAGTAAATATTATTTTTCATCACCATATTTACTCTCAAGTTGATATTGATATAAGTTGATTAGGAGGGTTAGTTGTCATTTTTTAGTTTCTTGAACAGGAGGTAAGAATACACTATTGGGATCACCGTGATTATTCCCGTAATTATTAAAAACAGGGTGAGATTGGATTTATTATCCAAAACCAAACTTGTGAATATTACGACCAATCCACCAATAAGCCATAATTTCCCCGCCATTCTATGGGTTTCTTTCCAAATTGTTTCGTTCTCCAAGGTCCAAGGGGTCTTAATACCAATAAAGTAATTGGGTTGTATGGTTTTAAAATAGTTTCCTAGAATTACAAAGAGGACTCCAATACCTAAAATAGAATAATTTGGATTTGGTAGGTTCTGGATTTTAACGGAATAGAGTATAAACAATGCAATAATGGACGTTATTATCGTCAACAAAGCCTTTAGAGACTGCAATTTGTTCCCCATTTTATTTAGTTTATTCTTTGGATCGATCTTGGGAATGACCAAAAAGACAATATAAATGAGCAGTGGCAAAAGAATAGGAATAATTATTAATTCGGCCTTATTGCCATAGCGATCGATTTCTCCGTTAATATTCCAATGCAATGGCACCTTATCCGGTAAATGGGGCCATAGGTAACCTAAATAAATAAAAGGTAGTAGAATTATTAAAATAAGGGGCCATTCTTTTTTTAAAAGTGGTTTCATCTTATTGCCGTTTTAAGGTTAGTATCCATGTAAGCAGGTCTTCCAAGATTGTGGTATTTAGCGAATATTCGATAAATTGTCCTTTTTTTTCCCCCGTTATTAGATCTGCTCTTTTCAATATATCGAGATGATGGGAAATACTTGGCTTTGATATATTGAATTTTTCTGCAATTTCTCCAGCGTTTAGGTCCTTTTCTTTTAGCAATTCAATAATGGCCCTCCGAGTTTCATCGTTCAAGGCTTTAAAAAGTAAATTCATTAATTGTTTAGTTATTTAGGTAAATATCTAAATAATATTTTGTAAAATAAAATGATTTTTCGATTTAAACCACTTTTTGGCCTACAATAGATTTTCCAAAATCATTTCTGCTGTCTTATCACTAGCTCCATGGCCTCCCAATTTTTTTTCCAGTGCGTAATAGGCTTCAAACTGTTCCGTTCTCTTGGATCCTTCCAAGATTTTGTTGAGTTCTGAGGTGAGATTTTTTTTGTTCAGTTCGTCCTGGATCAATTCCTTCACCACTTCTTTGTTCATGATCAGGTTTACCAAGGAAATGAACTTTAGGGTAATGATGCGTTTTGCAATTTGGTACGAGACCCAGTTCGCTTTATAACAGACCACTTGGGGCACTTTGAAAAGGGCGGTCTCCAGTGTGGCCGTGCCACTGGTGACCAGGGCCGCATAAGAAAGGCTCAACAGGTCATAGGTCCTATTGGCCACAAAGCCAACTTGTGGGTTTGTCAGAAAAGGCGCGTAAAAATCTTGGTCCAGACTGGGTGCGCCAGCAATCACAAATTGATACTCTGGAAATGTAGGGGCCACCGAGAGCATAATGGACAGCATTTTTTGCACCTCTTGCTTGCGACTGCCGGGCAAAAGTGCCACAATCGGTTTGTTGGGGTCCAATTGGTTTCCATCCCTAAAGGATTTATCGTCAACCTGTTGCCTGTTGGCTATGGCATCAATAAGGGGATGGCCTACAAACTGGACCGGAAAACCGTGTTTTTTTTCATAAAACTCTTTCTCAAATGGCAGGATGACGTACATGGCATCGATATCCCTTTTTATTTTTTCGATACGTCCCTCCCTGGAGGCCCAAATTTGGGGTGAAATATAGTAATTGGTCCTAATTCCATTTTCCTTGGCCCATTGCGCTATCCGCAAGTTAAAACCGGAGTAATCAATAAAGATAAGGACATCTGGGTTGAATGCGGTGATATCCTCTTTGCAGAACTTGATATTTTGAAAGATGGTATTGAGATTGCCCACTACTTCCAAAAACCCCATAAAGGCCATTTCTTTATAGTGCTTTACCAAAGTGCCGCCCGCCTGTTGCATAAGATCGCCTCCCCAACAACGAATGTTGGCTTCTTTATCCTTTCTTTTTAGGGCCTTAATGAGGTTAGATCCATGCAGGTCCCCCGATGCCTCCCCGGCGATGATGTAGTACTTCATTTTAAGTTCAGGCGCAAGTTCAAATTCAAAAAAGTGTATAAATTTACGGGTTTAGGAGTTTAGAAATGGTAGGTTCTGCGATTTATAGAATCTATAAACCCTAAACAGGACAACCATAAACATTCTAAAACATTTTATAATACAAGATTAGCATAGCGGTTAGCAAGGTTGCGATCATCACCCCTTTGGCCCTATCGTCCCGTCGGATCCTTAGGAATCCGAAAAATGCGATGAGATTTAGGACTGCGCCTAACGCCAGTAGGCTTCCAACATATCCCTGAAGCACAGCGGCCTTAAAAGTCTCGGCAATTCCCATATCCGAAAACAGCAGGATATATAGCAAAGTGCCGATAGTATTTGCGATTAGGCCAACGGCAAAGCCAATAAGAATTTCTTTTTTGGGTTTCATTTATCTATTCGTGTTCAAGGTACAGACCCAATGCATTGCGTCTGTACGTGTTTATATCGACTGGTTTAAATAAGTTTATAGGTTTATGGGTTTATGGGTTTGGTTTTTCCATCAACCTATCCATGCCATCAACCCTAAACCTCCAACTCCGTATTTCTAATTTCGTATTTCCAATTTCGTACTTCAAAGATCCCATGTGTTCAGCTCTTGGATTACATGGTGTGCAGTAAGGTCAAACTGCGTAGGCACCACGGAGATATAACCATTTGCCAAAGCCCATTCGTCCGTGTCCTCGCCATGATCCAAAAGTTCAAACTCGCCCGTTAGCCAATAATAATCCTTTCCCATGGGATTGGTGCGCTTATCAAACTTTTCTTTCCAATTGGCCTTTGCTTGTCGGCAGATCTTGATCCCTTTTAAATCATTTTTACTTAATTTGGGTATATTCACATTGAAGACTACCCCATTTGGAATGCCGTTGCGCAGTGCTTCCGAAACAATTTTTTGAATACGCTCCTTGGCCGGTGCAAAATCGGCCTCCCATGAATAGTCCAACAGCGAAAAACCAATGGAGGGGACTCCCTCGATTCCCGCTTCAATGGCGGCACTCATTGTGCCCGAATAGATAACATTGATGGAAGAATTGGATCCATGGTTGATGCCGCTTAGGCAAATGTCAGGCTTTCGTTTCAAAATCTCCTGCAATGCCAATTTGACACAATCGGCGGGAGTGCCACTGCAGCTATACTCCTCATCGGCACCATTGATCGGGTCTATGATTACTCTTTTGGAATACAATGTGCTGTCCAAGGTAATCGCATGGCCCATACCGGACTGTGGACTATCCGGAGCCACCACGACCACGTCCCCAAGGTCTTTCATATAACTTACAAGGGCTCGTAGTCCCGGGGCGGTAATGCCATCATCGTTGGTTACCAAGATCAAGGGTTTTTGCATGTTTTATACTTTATGATGCAAAAATACGTTTTTAATATTCTAGTGCCGTAAGCGACCTATTGTAAGTTTAAGATTACGTTTAACAAAAAATTAATCCCATATCACAGGGCTGGCATGGTTTTTTCTTTACCTTAGTAAATTATTCAACCATAAATTTTTGGTATGAAATGGGTGATGCTCATGTGTTTGGAAATTAAAATTATAAAAAATTGTAGATGAAGAAAAATTTGGCCATTGCGCTATTGGTGATGCTAATAGCGGTAGCTTCATGTAGTTTTACAAATAAATCCTTTGAAGATAATGACAAGGACCAGCTTTTGTTGGATTTGATTACGTATGTGCTAGAAAAGGGGCACTATCAGCCCAAAGATATCGATGATGATTTTTCCGTAAAGGTTTTCGAGGATTTTATCAATGCAATTGACCCTACCAAGCGTTATTTTTTGGAAAGTGATATTCAGGAATTTCAGAAGTATAAGTACCAATTGGACGATCAGATCAGGAATAAGGACATCAGTTTTTTCAACTTGGTCTATGATCGATTGATGCTTCGTATGGAAGATACCAAGGATATATACAAGGAAGTGTTGTCCAAGCCGTTTGATTATTCCAAAAAAGAGACAATCGATATCGATTATGACAAACAACCATTTGCGACCTCAAAGGCGGAACTAACCGACCGCTGGCGACAGCAATTGAAATATGCCACCTTGGGAACCTATGATTCCAAATTGACCTTGAACCAAGCAACCACAAAGACAAAGGTTACAACTGAAGGGGATAAGATTATGGAAACCAAGGGTGGTGCGATATATGATGACGATATTCCGGAGACACCCATGACTCCTGAGGAAGCGGAAGAAGCGTCAAGAAAATATACAGAAAGTACGTTGGACGATTTTTTCGATTTCGTTGGCGATATGAAACGGGAAGACTGGTTTACACAATATATAAATACGATTGTGGAAGAGTTTGATCCCCATACCTTTTATTTTGCACCAGAGGACAAGGACAAGTTTGATATGAGCATGTCCGGCAAGTTTGAGGGAATCGGTGCCCGCCTGCAAAAGCGTAAAGATCAAACAAAGATTGTAGAAGTTATTTCTGGTGGGCCGGTATGGCGGGACCAACGTTTGGAAGTTGGGGACGAGATACTCAAGGTAGGCCAAAACGGAGAACCACCTGTGAACATTGAAGGCATGAGGTTAGACGATGCCATAAAACTGATAAAAGGCCCCAAAGGCACTATCGTGGATCTAGTGGTAAGGAAGGTTGATGGTTCTATAGAGACCATATCATTGACCCGCGACGTAGTAGAATTGGAGGAATCGTATGCCAAATCGGCCACGGTAATAAAGGATGGGCAAAAATTCGGAATTATTAATCTTCCCAAATTCTATGTAGATTTTGAGGATTATAACAATAGAAATGCTGCCTCTGATGTGGCCAAGGAGATAGAACGATTTAAGGCTGCCGGGGTCCAAGGACTTATTTTGGATTTAAGGGATAACGGAGGGGGATCATTAAAGACCGTTGTGGAGATGGCCGGATTGTTTATCAAGGACGGTCCCGTTGTCCAAGTGCGTTCTGCGGGCCACAAAAAGGAAGTATATGACGATAAGGATGAGCGAATTCAATGGGATGGCCCCTTTGTAATTTTGGTGAATGAACTTTCAGCTTCCGCTTCGGAAATTATGGCCGCTGCGATGCAGGATTACAAGCGGGCAATAATCATTGGCAGCAAGCAAACATTTGGAAAGGGAACCGTACAAAATGTGATACCATTGAACAATATTGTTCGTGGTAATGATCAGGATGATCTAGGTGCACTTAAGCTTACTACCCAGAAGTTTTATCGTATTAATGGGGGTTCTACCCAATTGGAGGGGGTAAAGAGCGACGTAGTGGTACCAGACCGTTATAGTTACATAGATCTTGGGGAACGGGATCAAGAAAATCCGTTGCCTTGGGACAAGATTTCCCCCGCCGACTATAAACCTTGGACCGGCTATATAGATTATGAGCAAACGATTGCCAACAGTACCAAGCGCATGGCAGGAAGTCCCCAAATAAAATTAATCGAGGAAAATGCAAAATGGTTAAAAATGCAACAGGATGAGACCGTGGTTACTTTAAATTACAATGACTATAAGAAGGAGGAAGAAAATCTTAAGAAAAAGTCCCAGTATTTTAAAGCCATTTCCGAGTATAATTCCCATTTGTCCTTTCAGTCATTGGACTATGAGAAGGAATTGTTTGTAAGCGATACCACGTTGGAGGAAAAAAGAGATCGTTGGCATAAGGATCTTACCAAGGATATTTATGTGGAAGAAGCTGTTAACGTATTGCAAGACCTAAAGCTAAATAACAATGAAAAGGCTAAATTGGCAAGTGTAAAGAACTGATTTTTGAAAAAAGGAAATAGCTCAATACGAGTTTAAGTGTAGAAGGCCCTAACGGTTACGTTGGGGCTTTTTATTTGGGTTGTGGTACCGTAAATTTATGGTGCTATTCCTTGGGCAAATTGGTCAATAAAAACCGTTTTACGTTTTCACCCATTACCGATTCAATTTCTAGTTTTGTAAAACCAGCATCCATTAGGCCCTGTACTATATAGGGTAACCCAGTAATATCAATGGGCGTAGTGGCGGCCCCGTCAAAGTCGGATCCTAAGGCCACGTGTTCAATGCCCACCAGGTCCCGAACATATTTTATTGCGGCCACTATGTCTACTATTTCTCCCTGGATCGCACCTTTAAAAAAGCCAATACCGATGAGTCCCCCATTGGCGGCTATCCTTTTAAGGTGGTCGTCCGATAAATTTCTGGGGCTATTTTTGGTGCCCTTGACGCCGGTATGGGAAACGATTACTGGTTTCGTGCTCAGTTCAAGGATATCATCGATCATCTTTGGGGAAATATGGGAGAGATCGACAATCATATTGAGGCGGTTCATTTCCTTGATGACAGATTTCCCGAATTCGGTTAACCCTTCACCAGAAATACCATGGGCGGAGCCACCAAGTTTATTGTCAAAAAAATGGGTAGGTGCCATCATTCTGATCCCCTCGTCATAAAGTTGTTGGACGTTTTCCAATTTTCCTTCCAGGCAATGGGCCCCTTCAATCCCCAAAAATCCGGAGATTAGCGATTTGTCGGTTTTTCGCAGTTCAATATACCGCTGTAATTCCTTTTGGGAGGTAATGACAAAAAATTTATCATCAAATCCTTTGGCGTATTGATGAAGTTTACGGGCCTGATATTCTGCCCGATTATATAAACTAAACCATTGATTGGGTCCCTTGCCCTGTAAAAAGTTCAAAAGGGTTATCATATCAAAAGTATCTGCGGAATTACTTGTAAAGTTTTGTCCCTTAGGCGACTTGGTAACGATGGTAAAGGCCTCCAAAGCTACATTGCCTTCTTGCATCCTTGGAAAATCCACGTGCCCGTAATTTACCCTTTTGGTCAAATCCCTGTCCCAAAGCAAAGCATCACAATGCAGGTCTGCAACAAATGGCAAGGAATAATACAGCTCCTTGGCCTCTGAACCCAGTCGTTGCGGATTTTTGAACTCGACGAGATTAAGTTTTTTTTCGAATAGGGGAGGGGCAATAAAAATGGCCAACAGATAGATGAGCAATAAAATAGCTAGCAGATACCTTAACTTTTTAAGCATGGGGGGTAGATTTTGTGGCTTAAATATAGGCGAACTTACGAATAGCCAACAAGAACTGGCCAATAATTTCCCGGTATTCTTAATTATGAACTACAGGATAACATGGAGCACCCCACTTTATGCCTTGCCCATTCCGGACGTTTAGCGAACCATTTTTCGGCTTCTTTTTGTTCGGCATAGGGCTGTTTTAACAGCTGGTAAAGTTCATCTATAACCGTGTAATCACCAATGTCGGCTGCGTCTATGGCTAGCTGGGCCATATAGTTGCGCAGCACGTATTTGGGGTTTAAAGTGTTCATTTTTGCCTTTCTATCCGGATCGGGAAGGTTTTCCCTTTGTAATCGTTCGGCATATTTAATGAACCAATTGGCCCATTTCCGCTGTATTTCCGCTGTCAATTTTTCGGGAGCGTAAAAAGCATCTAAAACCAAAGTGAATCCTTCACCGGGTCTATTTTTATTAAAATCTCCCAAATGGCGAAAAAAGATCGTCATATCGGTTTCGGTAAGCTGTAGGTTTTCTTCTAGGGCGCTAACCAGTTCATTGTCATTATCCTCATAGGTGAAAAGTCCCAATTTCCCTTTCATCATCTCCAGATAGTGTTCTTTGAAATCGGTCCGATATCGTTCCAAAATAGCTTCCAACGGTTCCGTTGACTCTATCAATGGATATAGGGCATTTGCCAGTTGGTACAAGTTCCAAAGGCCAATATTGGGCTGGTTTCCATATCGATAGCGCTTGTTTTGGCGATCCGTTGTATTGGGCGTCCAACCGGGATCGTAACCTTCGAGCCAGCCATAGGGACCATAATCAATTGTCAATCCTAGAATCGACATATTGTCCGTATTCATCACCCCATGAACAAATCCTACCCGTTGCATATGAACGATCATCTTCAATGTACGATCGGCGACCTCCTTAAAAAATTCAACATAGGTTTCCTTGGATAGTACGCCCAGATGGGGATAGAAGTGTTTTAGGGTATAGTCTACCAAGATTCGGAGTGTCTTAATATCCTGTCTTGCACTAAGGATTTCGAAATTTCCAAAGCGAAGAAAAGTTGGTGCTGCCCTACAGACTATTGCACCTTTTTCATAGTCAGGATTTCCATTGTAAAGTATATCCCTTAAAACTCGGTCACCTGAAAGGGCCAGGGAGACAGCCCGGGTGGTCGGCACCCCCAGATGATGCATAGCCTCACTACATAGATATTCCCGAATGGAAGATCGAAGTACGGCAAGTCCATCCGCCGTTCGGGAATATGGGGTTTCTCCAGCTCCCTTGATCTGTAAGGCCCAGCGTTCGCCCCGATGAATTACTTCGGCCAAATTAATAGCCCTACCATCCCCTAATTGCCCGGCCCAGTTCCCGAATTGGTGGCCGCCATAACACATGGCATAGGGGCGGGTCTTGGGCAACACGGCATTGCCTGTAAACACTTCCAAGAATTCGTTGGAACGACCATCATTGACCGAAAGTCCTAAATTTTCCAACATATCCGATGACACGTGGATCATCTGGGGCCGACTCGTGCTCTTGGGAGAAACGAAAGAAAAACAGGCTTTATAGACCTGTCTTCTGGTGTTTTCCAGCACAGGGTCTGCCGGTAGTTCCTTGTTGAAGGTATCTCGGATGTTGAGTTGCATGTGCTCCTTGCTTAAATCTGTAGGTCATCCCTTTGGACGATTCCTATTCTATAATAGTATTCCATTTGGGGCTCCCAAGTGCTATGGCCCTGATGTAAGAGCATATAGCCACGGCCTGATACCCTTCTTCCGTCAGTTTTTCAAAGGTTTTCTCTACCAGCTCCTTGCCTATGCCATTGGACCTGAGGCCATAGGGTACTTCGGAGTATAACAAATGCATTTTGCCATCCCTCATCTTATAGTCCACCTTGGCTATTTGGCCATCTATGTCCATTGTAAACCTTTTATTTTCCTTATCGTGCTTTATTTCCATTATTTTGGTATTATGTTGGTTGATTTTAGATGTTTCCCAGGGCAAACCTAACCAATGCTTTTAAGAAACGCAATGGCCTTGGCAACATCTAAATGAAAATCGTTAAAAACCACGTTATTTTTTTGGTCGATAAAAATAAACCAAGGCGTGCCCCCGGTCCGGAAGTGGTACATGGTCTTGGAGATATTATAAGTGGTCTGATCCCCCGTGTCGTGACCAAAAGGAATATTAAGATGATATTGTTCTTGGGATTCCCTTAGTTTATCATAAGTATTGGCTTCTTGTCCTTCAAAGACGGTCTGAATGGCCAAAAACACAACTTTATCATTGCCATTCAAGGCATTTACCATCTCCTGGAGGGCTGGAAATCCTCTACTATGACAACCAGGACACCAACTTTGAAAACAATAGAGGACAATGAACTTCCCTTCAAAATCACCAAGTCTAATGGGTTCAGTGGTTTTGCCGTCCGCATCGATCCATTGATCTACCAGTAGTTCCGGCGCCTTGTAGCCTGCTATGCCGTAAGTAATTGGATTCTCCATTTTTAAGCTGATACGACCTTTAGCTTGTCGGCGTGCATTTTTCTCAGTTTTGCTAATTTTGGGGTAATTACCGCGCTGCAATAGCCTTGGGTAGGATTGATCCTGTAATAGTTTTGATGATAGTCTTCGGCCTGGTAAAATTCGCCCAGGGGAGATACCTCCGTTACAATTGGGGTGTCGTAGTAGGAGGCCAATTCCTTGATTACCGTCTTTGCCACCTCTTTTTGTTCGTCGTTGTGGTAATAGATTACCGATCGGTATTGGGTCCCAACGTCCCCTCCTTGCCGGTTTAGGGAGGTGGGGTCGTGACTTGTCATAAAAACCATCAACAAGTCTTTATAAGAAAGAACATCGGCATCAAATGTAATTTGAACCACTTCGGCATGTCCCGTTAATCCGGAACATACTTCCCTATAGGTAGGCTTTCCGGGAGCTTTTCCGCCAGTATATCCGGATATCAATTTTTCTATGCCTTTTATTTCCTGGAGTACGGCCTCTATGCACCAAAAGCATCCTCCGCCCAAGGTAGCGGTTTGTAGATTTTTATTTTTCATTGTTGTGTTTTTAATTTGAAATTTCGTTTTTGATGGGCACCCAATGTATCGTTTCCATGCTGCCTATATGTTAGAAAGGTTTATAAGTTTAGGCGCTTACTATTTTTCTATTAACTATCAACCATCAACCATCGACCTCCGATTTTAATAACTGCAAGGATTCGGAATTGACGCAATAACGGAGTCCGCTAGGCTCGGGCCCATCCGGGAATACGTGACCCAAATGTGCATCGCAGGTGTTGCACATAACCTCTACGCGTATCATCCCAAATGTGTTGTCCTTTTCATATTTGATGGCATTTTCCTTGATGGGTTGGGTAAAACTGGGCCATCCTGTACCGGATTGAAATTTTATGGTAGAATCGAACAAGGGGGCGTTACAACAGGAGCAAGCATACTTGCCAGCTTGGTATGTGCTGCACAATGCCCCGGTATGTGGTGCCTCCGTCCCCTTTTTACGGGTAATCCTAAATTGTTCGGGAGTTAATAGTTCCCTCCATTCCGAGTCCGTTTTTTCGATGCGATGATCTGGGGCAGGATTGCCCTTTGTCGTATAACGAATAATATCTTTCCATGTAATCATACTCATTTTCCTTTCTCTTATTTTTTATTCAAACAATTCTCCAATAGCATTTAATGCTTCCTTTAGGAAAATTTCATTATCCGGTTAATTTGTCGAAATTAAAGTGTCAATCTTACAGCTGGGCACCTACACCTACCTTTCTATGGTTCTGGTTGAATCGCCATGTCCAATGATTATTTTATTGGTGGTTTCCAAAAAAAGACCTGTTTCCACAATCCCTGGTATCTTCAAGAGCTTTTCTTCCAATCCGCCCAAATTAGTATGGCCCAATATATCCAGATCCACAATATAATTGTTTTCATCCGTCACATAGATTTCATTATTTGATTTGCGGAGGATAGGTTTTAGTCCCTCTTTTTTCAGCCGATCGATAATGTTTTTAGTTGCGAATGGAATGGTTTCAATCGGTAATTTAAATTTGCCCAATCGCATTACTTCCTTCCCGGAATCGGCTATGATTACGTTGTACTTGGAATTGAAAGCAATAATTTTTTCCCTTAATAGCGCCCCGCCTCCTCCTTTTATCAATTGCATATACGGATCAAATTCGTCTGCACCGTCTATGTTGATATCGATGGTTTTGGCCTTGTGCAATGCAATTATAGGAATTCCGGCTTCCATGGCCAATTTTTCCGTATGTTCCGATGAAGCCACGCCGCGAATTTTAAACCCGTCGGAAACCTTCTTGCCTAATTCGATGATCATGCATGCGGCAGTGGATCCAGAACCCAGACCGATGGTCATTCCACTCCTTATCAATTTTACCGCTTCAATGGCGGCCAATTGCTTTTCGTTCTCTTGATCCATAAGAATGATGTTCAATAGGTTTTGATCTATCAAAGATAAAACATGCCCGAAGAGTTTTAATCTAATTGTATTGGTTTATTCTTTATAACTAATTTTGAAGCTTTATAAAAAAGGAGCCATGGCAAGATCAGCTAGTAAAAGGAACAAAGGGATATACAGTTTTCTTATCGTTCTCTGTATTATCGGGTTTTGGGTATTTGAAAATTTCTATACACCTGATGGAGTATTGAATGAGGTGGACATCAGCACGCGTGAAAACATCCCGCCAGAATTTTTGCCGGGATCCACGACGGGCGACATCGTCGACCATGCTTATTTTTCATTGTCCTATAACGAATCCTTTGAACAGGCGGAATGGGTGGCCTATATATTGCGGAAGGGGCAACTTACGCATGATAATCGCAAAAGGCCTTATTTTGTTGGGGATCCACTAGTCAAGACCCATTCTGCGGATTGGCGCAATTACAAAAATTCGGGCTATGATCGTGGACACCTTTGCCCCGCTGGGGATCGAAGGTTTACCAAGCAGGCTTATGATGAAACGTTTTATACCAGTAATATAAGTCCACAAAACAGGGATTTTAATGCAGGTGTTTGGAATAGGTTGGAACAAAAAATTAGAAATTGGACCAGGGAGAAGGAAACGTTGTTTGTGGTTACCGGCGGGGTTTTGGAAAAAGGGCTGCCGACTATAGGGCAAGAGAAAGTGGCGGTGCCCGGATATTTCTACAAAATTGTGGCTGTTGGACCTATACAGCAACCAAAGGTTATAGCCTTTTTGTTGCCCAATGCGGAAAGCGACCTGCCGTTACATCATTTTATTGTGACGGTAGACCGTGTCGAAAAGTTGACGAATATCGACTTTTTTGCCTCCCTTCCCCTTGAACTGCAAGAAATTATGGAAAGTAAGGTTGTGATGGAGGATTGGAATTTTTAGCCCAATTCGTTCAACCGATTGGCATCCAGTTTCAAAAAGATGAACAGCAGGGCGGTAAAAACCAAGAGGCCCGAGCCCCCGTAGCTAAAGAAGGGCAAAGGTATCCCGATGGTAGGCAGTACGCCAATGACCATGCCTATATTGACAAAATAATGCACCAACAGAATGGAAATGACCCCGTAGCCATACATACGGCTAAAATCGTTCTTTTGGCGTTCGGCGAGAAATATCAACCTTAAAAAGAGTACCGTAAAAATCAGGACTACCGTGGCTGTACCCATAAAGCCCCATTCTTCGCCAACTGTACTAAAAATATAATCGGTATGTTGTTCTGGGACAAAGCCACCTTTGGTACGTGTTCCTTCCAAAAAGCCTTTCCCAAAAAATCCTCCAGATTCAATTGCCTTTTCGGACTGATAGGTGTTGTACCCAATTGTTTTTCTTATTTCCTCCAATTTTTTAGGGTCTTTCTCCAATCCAAGCCACAAGCCGAACCGATCTCTGTGATGTTGTTTAAACACATTGTTAAAAACAAAATTAACCGAAAGGGATAATGCTATTGCAATAACGAACAGGGAAATTATGGGTACTACCGGGGCCCTATAGGTAGATTTTTTGAGAAAGAAGAAAAGAGCGATAAGCAATCCTAGGATTATCGCAATCCAAATGGTGCCAAACATCAGTGTGGCAACAAAAATTACGATTACCAAAAGTCCTATAAGCAAGTAGAACAGGGGGAGTCCCTCCCGAAATAAAACAAAGATCAAGGCGAAGAACACCAGGGCACTTCCGGGATCGGGTTGGGGAAGGACCAATAAAACGGGTATTAAAATTATCAAAAACGCATAGAGCTGGTCCTTTGTGCGCTTTATATCGGTTTGTATATCGCTTAAATATTTGGCAAGTGCCAGGGCGGTAGCTACCTTGGCGAATTCCGACGGTTGCAGGTTAAAAAATCCAAGATCGTACCATGAGGTGGCTCCGGCGATGGTCTTTCCAAAGACGAATACCCCCAACAATAAAAGCAATGAAATAATATAAAAAAGGCTCGAAAACCGTTCGTAAAAGTTGGCCTCCAGCGCCAAGATCAGGAAAATGGAAAGCAGACTGACACCTATAAAAAACATTTGTTTTCCGTAAATGGTGGCAAAATCGAAAATTGAGGAGTGTTCTTCCGTATAGGTGGTAGAATAAATATTGATCCAACCTATGGCCACCAGTAGGATATAGCACAGAACCGTAAACCAATCCAGGCGTTTTAGGATACTTTTACCAGACACGTTCGTTTATTCTAAAGGGTTCCCCACTGTATGGTTTAGCATATTCTTTCTCCAAGGTGGTTTCCAACATCTTTTTCTCCAGATCTTTACGGGTTATCTCCCCTTTCAAATATTTTTCGATCATAAGGGAAGCGATATGTCCGGCAAAGCGGGAACCAAAATACCCATTTTCGATATATACGGCTATTGCTATTTTGGGATGGTCTACAGGGGCAAAGGCAATAAAAACGGAGTGGTCCGAAAGTTGGGTCCGTACCCCGTCTATTTTCGTAAAATTCTCTACGGTACCTGTTTTGCCGGCAATTTCGATTCCGGGGATCTGTAGGCGATAGGCGGTCCCTTTTTTGAAAACATCTGCCATACCCTGGATCACCGGTTCAAAATATTGCTTCTCGATTGCGGTATGCTTGGCAACGGTATACGCTGGAATATGGATGTTTTCCCCAGCTATCTTTTTAATAATATGAGGGGTGTAATAAAAGCCTCTATTGGCAATGGCCGCCGTCATATTCGCCAGTTGTATGGGAGTGGCCGCCACTTCCCCTTGGCCAATGGAATTGGAAATGATCGTGGAGGAGGACCAGCGATTTTCTCCATACCATTTGTCGTAAATTTCCTTTCCAGGAATCCTCCCGGGTCTTCCCGTGGGTAGATCGTAGCCCAAAAAGCCTCCCAGCCCAAAGCTTTCTATATCCCGTTGCCATGCATCCTGGGCTTCTTCCGCTGTGGGGTATTTGTCGAATATTTTACGAAAGACGCCCGCAAAGTAGGCATTACAGGATTTGTAGATCCCGCTGTTCAAATCCCTTTGTCCACCACCGCAATGGCACCCTCTTTTTGTCCTGCCTACATAAAACCCATGATAACACATAAAAGTGGTCTCGGGCGTAATTACCCCTTCCTGAAGCGCTACCAGGGCATTCATGATTTTAAAGGGCGAACCGGGGGATGGTTCCGCCAACAAGGCGCGGTCCCAAGTAGGCTTGGCAATGGTATCGTAGTAAAGTTTTGTATAATTTTTGGAACGTTCCCTTCCGACCAGCAATGCTGGATCGTAGGTAGGGCCCGAAATAAGTGCCAGAATCTCACCGGTACCAGGCTCGAGGGCTACGATGCCACCGTGTTTGCCTATCATTAATTTCTCGCCATATTCCTGTAATTGCTTGTCCAGGGTTATGCTGATTTCCTTGCCTTGCTGGGGCAGGGTGTCCAGGATACCGTCCTTATATGGTCCAATATCCCTGTTAAATCGGTCTTTCTGAATGTACTTGACCCCTTTTCGTCCCCTCAGTATATCCTCATATGATTTTTCCACACCTGTTCTACCGGTAAGTTCACCAGCAACATAATATGGATTTATCGCCATATCCTGTTCGTTTACCTCGCTAATATATCCCAAAACCGTTGCCCCACTGTTAGTCGCATAATACCTAAGGGAACGTTTTTGAATATAAAATCCTTCAAAGCGTCTCATTTTTTCCTGGAGTCGGGCATAATCTTCTTTGGAGAGTTGAGGTACCAATACCGAGGGGAGGCGGGGGGAATATACCCGTGCCCTTTCCATGGTATTTACAAACTTGTCCTTGCTAATGCCAAGAAGGGAGCAAAATTCCAGGGTGTCCAAAGGTTTCACTTCCCTAGGAATTACCATTACGTCATATGCAGGCTGGTTGGCAACGAGCAGTTCCCCTTTTCGGTCATAGATATAACCTCGTTCCGGATAATCGTAAATCGCCTTAATGGCACTATCCTCCAATACCTGATTTGGGGAAAAACTAAATATCTGTAGATAGGACAACCTACCGATAAAAGTTAACCCGATGACCAGGATGATTGATGAAAGCAGAATTTTTTTCACCTTATTCTTTGATGATTATTAAGAAACCGTTTAAATTTTATTCTTCCGTTCTATTTTGCTCGTTTTTTACCGGCTCGTTGCTGTTTTTTGCAACATAGTCTCTGAGGTGGCCCAAAAATGCCTATATCTGAAAAAAAAACAATTAAAATATGTTCCAAAAAAACAAATTTTAAAAAGTTGCCAAGATACTATTTAGGATACACTTAATTTTTCTTTACACTAAAAAGGGTTCGGAACAATAGACAAACGATGAACGTAGCAAATCCTGTAGTTAGTATTTTCCTCAAAATTAAAAGCAAATTTGAAAAACTAAAAATTTCGAGGGAAAAGAATATAATATGGTGTATTAATATTAATAACGCTAAAAAGGTGATTTGTTGTACGTTGGTGGTATTTGAGAGCTTAAAACTTTGAAATTCATAATTTACGCCAAAGCAAAAGCGCATGATCGCGGGCCGAAGATAGGCAATAGTAACCATAGCCGCCGCGTTTAATGCCATGGTATCCGAAAAAAGATCTATAAATAGTCCCAACAGAAAGCTCATTATCAGAAAATAGGCCCTGTTTTCCTTAATGGGATACCAATAAAGGAAAATAACATAGACCATTGGATTGATGGACCCAAAAAAATTGAGCTTATTAAATACCAATACCTGTACCAATACAAGCAGTATAAACCTAACGACATTTATAAAATAATAATTATTGCCCATTTTTCGTCTCGGATTCCAGTGCTTTGATCTCGGGTCTTTCCAGGTTCTTAATCACGTATACATTTTTAATTCCGGTCATGTCGTTGAACAGGGCCACATCTATACTGTAAAAACTTTTTTGGACATTTAGGTCGAACTTTTTTATGGTACCAATCGGGATGTTCTCTGGGAATATACTGGACATGGCACCGGTAACTATAGTATCGCCAATATTTAATTGTACCAATCGGGGTATATCCGTCAGCTGTACCGTAGTGTAATCTTTTGCATCCCAGACCAAAGAACCAAAATGGTTGGTGTTTTTTATCTTGGCATTGATATTGGATTTGGTATTGAGAATACTTTGCACAGTGGCAAAATTGGCTGAATAATTTTCTATTATTCCCAAGATCCCTTTGGAGGTGATGACCCCCATATCTTCCTCAACACCTTGGGCTTTCCCTTTATTTATGGTGATATAATTTCTTGGGCTGGCATAGCTATTTTTAATGACCTGACCAGAAATTATCTTGTATTTTATGGAAGATGTATCCAACTCTAGGGAATCCTTGATCGGTTGATTGATAAGGAGTAACCTCAATCTTCGATTCTCTTCAAGCAATTCCTTGTTTTCCTCCCCAAGTTGAAAATAGGAGGTAATATCATTTGATGTCTGAAAAATATTGCCGGTGACCCAATTCGCGGAATTCAGGAATCTGGAACGATGGTAAGAGTGTGCATTGATTGTGAAGCCAAATGAAATAATCAACAACAAGAGATAAAGCAACAAGTTCTTATATCTTATTATAAAGTTGATAATCTGCTGCATTCAATTCCGATATTTCTGTGGAACATTTTTATCCAATGCCCCAAACATTGCGTTTTGGATTTATTAGGTCTTTGGGAGTGGTAATTATAATGGCGACATTAAAGGTCTAAAAACTTGTTGATGGTATGGGTCTATTTTATAAGGATACTTTTATATCGTTCCAGATTCTTCAAGGCAATCCCGGTTCCACGTACCACGGCCCTTAGAGGATCCTCGGCAATATATACGGGAAGGTCCGTTTTTTGTGACAACCTTCTATCCAACCCCCTAAGCATCGAACCGCCACCGGCCAAATAGATTCCAGTATTGTAAATATCGGCAGCCAGCTCTGGCGGGGTTTGGGACAAGGTTTCCATAACGGCATCCTCTACCCTCAAAATTGATTTGTCCAAGGCTTTGGCGATTTCACGATAGGAAATTGAAACCTGCTTGGGCTTTCCAGTAAGCAAATCCCGGCCTTGAACGGACATCTCATCCGGTGGGGTCTGAAGATCTTCAGTGGCCGAACCTATTTGTATTTTGATGTTCTCTGCAGTACTTTCCCCCACATAAAGGTTGTGCTGGGTACGCATATAATAAATTATGTCGTTCGTAAACACGTCCCCGGCTATCTTAACCGATTTGTCACAAACAATACCTCCTAACGCGATTACGGCGATTTCGGTGGTTCCACCACCTATATCAACTATCATATTGCCTTTTGGTTGCATTATGTCCAGTCCAATCCCGATGGCAGCCGCCATTGGCTCATGGATAAGGTATACTTCCTTGCCGTTTACCCTTTCGGCCGATTCCTTTACCGCCCTCATTTCCACTTCGGTGATGCCTGATGGAATACAAATTACCATTCGCAATGCCGGTGGAAACCACTTCTTCTTTAGGGCCGGAATATTTTTGATAAACATATTGATCATCTTTTCAGATGCGTCAAAATCGGCGATTACCCCATCCTTTAAAGGGCGTATTGTTTTTATGTTCTCATGGGTCTTTCCTTGCATCATGCTGGCTTCCTTGCCTACAGCGATAATCTTGCCGGAGATCCTATCCCGGGCTACTATGGACGGACTGTCGACAACAACCTTGTCATTGTGTATGATGAGGGTATTTGCAGTGCCTAAATCGATGGCTATCTCCTCGGTCAAGAAATCAAAAAATCCCATTATTTTAAGTTTGGTTTCGGATTAAAAGTAAATTTTATCGACAAATGTAACAAAATTAGTGTTTAAAATGACGAGTACCCGTCATTACCATGGAAATTCCATTTTCGTTGCAATAATCTACGCTCAACTGGTCTTTTATGGAACCTCCAGGTTGTATAACGCTGGTTATTCCATTTTTATGCGCAATTTCTACACAATCCGGAAAAGGAAAGAAGGCATCACTGGCCATTACGGCTCCCGAGAGGTCAAATTTAAAGGATTGTGCCTTGTGAATGGCCTGTTCCAGGGCATCTACCCGTGATGTCTGGCCAGTACCACTGGCGCATAATTGTTTGTTTTTTGCCAGTACAATAGTGTTGGATTTAGTGTGTTTGCACAGTTTGGAGGCAAAGATCAGATCTTCCAGTTCATTCGTCGATGGTTTTTCGTTGGTAACATAGGTAAGATCTGCAACGGTATCGGTTTTGTTGTCCTTGTCCTGGACCAATACCCCGTTAAGACAACTGCGAACCGAATTCTGTGGCAGTGCTACTTCGTTTAGGATAAGTATGATCCTATTCTTCTTTCCCTTGAGGATTTCCAACGCTTCCTTGGAATAACTAGGGGCGATGACCACCTCGCAAAACAGTTGGTGTATTTCCTCAGCAGTGGCCTTGTCTATTTCCTTGTTACTGATGAGTACTCCTCCAAAGGCAGAAACTGGGTCTCCCGCCAAAGCGTCGACATAGGCTTGTTTTAAGGTGTTTCTGGTAGCCAAGCCACATGCGTTGTTATGTTTTAGGATGGCAAAAGTAGGGGCATCGTTCTTAAACTCGTTCATTAGGTTTACCGCTGCATCTACATCCAAAAGGTTGTTGTAGGAAAGCTCCTTGCCGTGAAGTTTACTGAACATGGCATCAAAATCCCCGAAAAATATCCCTTTTTGATGCGGGTTTTCCCCATAACGGAGCACCTGTCCGTTGGTCTCACTTAGTTTTAGGGCGGTCTCTTCCCCGTTTTTGTTGAAATAATTAAAGATTGCGGTATCGTAATGGGAGGAAATATTGAATGATTTTGTAGCAAATCGCCTTCGGTCCTCCAAAGTTGTACTTCCTTTGCCTTTGGTAATAAGATCTAGTACTTCTGCATAATCATCCATGGACGAAACACAGAGTACGTCTTTGTAATTTTTTGCCGCGGCCCTGATTAGGGAAATGCCTCCAATATCTATTTTTTCAATGATTTCCTGCTCCGTTGCCCCGCTAGCAACGGTCTTTTCGAAGGGATAGAGGTCCACGATCACTATATCCAATTGCGGAATGCCGAACTCTTTTAATTGGTCCTGATCCCCTTTGTGATCTTGACGGTTGAGGATTCCGCCAAAAACCTTCGGATGCAGGGTCTTTACCCTGCCCCCCAAAATTGAAGGGTAACTGGTCACCTCTTCGACCGGGACCACATCTATCCCCAATTCCTTTATAAACTTTTCGGTACCCCCGGTGGAGTAAATGGTGATACCAAGTTCATCGAATTTTTTGACCAGGGGTTCCAATCCATCCTTATGGAAAACGGAAATTAGGGCCGAGGTGGCTTTTTTAGAGGTGCTCATTTTTTTAGTGCTTATCGGTTTGAATTGTAGAGATGCAAAAGTAATTTTTTTAGACGGCAAACTGTGATGAGGTTATCAACAAAACCGTTAAAGTTTTAAACGATTGAAGGCCATATTAATTTGGCCGGGGGTAAGTGTCGTACAAATCGCTTAAACTATGCTGCGTATAACTTCGACACCAATGAATTTACATATTCAAGAAATCGCTCATCCTCCTCCGTAAAGGGATCTAAGGTGTTGGAATCAATATCGATCTGCCCTATGTTCTTGCCATTGACAAAAATGGGAACTACGATTTCCGCTTTAACGGTAATACTACAGGCTATATAATTGTCTTGGCCCATAACATCCGGAACAACAAAATTCGTATTGGAAACGGCCACCTGGCCACAGATCCCCTTTCCAAAGGGAATAATGGTGTGATCGGTGGGCGCACCAGCGTACGGTCCCAATTTTAATTCCTGTCGGTCCCCGTTCTGGAAATAGAATCCCACCCAGTCGTAATGGGGAACCGAACTTTTTAATAATTCGCAAAGCTTTTGCAGTCGGGTTTCTATGTTAAGCGTCCCATTGTTTAGCAAATGGGCAACTTCTGGTTTTAAATCTTTGAACATATTGTGCTTTTTAGGTATTGTGAAACTGCAACGATTTTTGCGGGCAAAATTGAATTTTTTCCAGCCAGGAGCCAAGTCCCTCGCCCCAGCCCCGTGGCCAGGTATTGAGAACTTTTGATGATCGGTTTATGGGTTTATAGGTTTATGAGTTTATATAAATGCTATATATTGATAATAGCTGGATTTCATGCAAAAATATCAAGTTTAGGGTGTTTTTTTCAGAAATTGGATCTAAAAATTGAAGGTCATAAAATTGGGTTTCTATTTTAAGGCGTGGGGTGCCCTAAAAATATTTTAGTTAAAAATAAGCCAACAAAAATTTACAGATCAAAATCCGATGTACTTTTATATTGTTTTAAAACTATATTTGTATGGCAACATCAAAGTCAAACAGCAAGCCATCGCCCGCTAAGGCACAACCTAAGCAAGCAGCGAAAAAGGCTCCGCAAAGTACTGGTAAGAAGAAGTAATTTGTGGTCGATCTATTACGTATAGATCTTTTATGGAATAAAAAATTTGAAAGAAACCACCCTTAAAAAAGGTGGTTTTTGCTTTGGGGATGGTCTGGAAATATGTGATCACAAATTTCTGGGGCATGACCTTGGCACAAAAAAAAGACCGCTACCCATTCGGTAGCGGTCTTTCAATATTTAATGACTGCC
>JBLWZN010000008.1:0-27264 GCA_048266425.1 Sediminicola sp. | reverse complement strand
GGGGCATCTTCCTTGATGTCGACTAGGGCACATTCCGTAGTCAGGATCATTCCAGCAACGGATGCAGCATTTTCCAAAGCCACCCTAGATACCTTTTTAGGATCAATGATACCTGCTTTTAACATATTTACAAAAGTCTCTGTCTTGGCATCGAAACCAAAATCGTCCTTACCGTCAAAAACCTTGGCAACGACAACAGATCCTTCTCCTCCTGCATTTTCTACGATGGTCCTTAAAGGAGCTTCGATGGCCCTTGCGACGATCTGTACCCCAGTTTCCTCATCTGCATTTTCTGTTACCACTTTGGACAGGGAAGATTTTGCCCTAATATAGGCAACGCCACCACCGGCAACGATACCTTCCTCAACGGCAGCCCTTGTAGCGTGCAATGCATCGTCCACTCGGTCTTTTTTCTCCTTCATCTCAACTTCGGAAGCTGCGCCAACATAAAGTACGGCTACCCCGCCTGCCAATTTGGCCAAACGCTCTTGCAGTTTTTCCTTGTCGTAATCGGATGTTGTAGTCTCAATTTGGGATTTGATCTGGTTTACCCGTGTCTTGATCGTTTTGGCATCACCACCACCGTTTACAATAGTCGTGTTATCCTTGTCTATGGTAACCTTCTCGCAGCTTCCCAACATATCGATGGTAGCATTCTCCAAGGAGAATCCTCTTTCCTCGGAAATTACCGTTCCGTTGGTAAGGATAGCGATATCCTCCAACATGGCCTTTCTTCTGTCTCCAAATCCTGGAGCCTTAACGGCCGCGATTTTTAGGGAACCTCTTAATTTGTTAACTACCAATGTGGCCAATGCCTCACCGTCCACGTCTTCTGAAATGATCAAAAGCGGCTTGCCAGATTGGGCAACGGGTTCCAAAACGGGCAGCAAATCCTTCATGGAAGAGATTTTCTTATCGAATAACAAGATATACGGATTGTCCAAATCGACTACCATTTTCTCAGAATCCGTAACGAAATAGGGAGAAAGGTATCCTCTGTCAAACTGCATACCTTCAACCACATCCACATAGGTTTCAGTCCCTTTGGCCTCTTCAACCGTTATGACACCTTCCTTGCCAACTTTTCCAAAAGCTTGGGCAATAAGTTCGCCAATGGTTTCGTCGTTATTGGCCGAAATTGAAGCTACTTGTTTTATTTTTTCGGAAGAATCCCCTACTTTTTTGGATTGTTTTGCCAAATTTTCAACAATAGCGCCAACGGCTTTGTCGATTCCTCTTTTTAGGTCCATGGGATTGGCGCCGGCAGCTACGTTTTTCAATCCTTCCTTAACGATTGCCTGTGCCAAAACTGTGGCGGTAGTGGTACCGTCACCGGCCAGATCACTGGTCTTTGAAGCGACCTCCTTTACCATTTGGGCGCCCATATTCTCTAATGCATCGGCCAATTCTATTTCCTTGGCCACGGAAACGCCATCCTTGGTTACCATTGGGGCACCAAAGGATTTGCTGATAATTACGTTTCTGCCCTTGGGTCCCAAGGTTACTTTTACTGCATTTGCCAAAGCATCCACGCCCCGTTTAAGGCCGTCGCGTGCTTCGATATCGAATTTTATACTTTTTGCCATAATGAAATCTTATTTTAATCATTCCCGCGGAGGCGGGAATCCCAATTAATTATTTTTTAGTTTTTTTTTTAGTTTCCCGTTTCCACGGGAATTATTGAAAAGATACGATTAGATAATCGCCAATATATCGCTTTCGCGCATCATTAAATATTCCGTTCCCTCCAATTTTAGTTCAGTACCGGCGTATTTGCCATAAAGGACGGTATCACCGACTTTTACGGTAATCTTGTCATCTTTGGTCCCGGGCCCAACGGCAACTACCTTGCCTTTTTGGGGTTTTTCTTTTGCAGTTTCAGGAATAATGATACCGGAGGCAGTCTTGGTTTCTGCTGCCATGGGCTCTATAAGAACCCTATCCGCTAATGGTTTAATGTTGACTTTAGCCATATTCGTAATTTTTAGGTTTAAAATTTAAAATTCTGGTTTCTACGTGGCAGAAACTATGCCATTGACGAAAAACTGACATAAGGGCATTTAGGATAATTCCTTTTTCCGCAATACCCCTAAACGAAAAATGCCAGCTTGTCATTTTGGCTGGCATTTAGCAAGAGTATGATTTTTAAAATCTATTTGATCGTATCCAATGGACCGGTCTCATTGGCGGCCGGTGCTGGAGCCTCTGGTATGGTTGCAGGTGCACTTGTAGGTGTAGTCCCGTCCTGGAGCAATTTTGAATCACTTTGGGTGAAATTTCCTTTCAAGGCCACATTGGAAACCAAGATAAGAACGATCAACAAGGTAGCCAAGGTCCAAGTACTCTTATCTAGAAAGTCGCCTGTCTTCTTTACCCCTCCTACAATTTGGGTGCCACCACCACCAAAAGAAGAAGATAATCCGCCGCCTTTAGGGTTCTGTACCATGATCACTAACATCAACAAAAGGCAAACGATGATGATCAAGACCAGGAATATTGAAAATGTACTCATTTTAATTAAAGGTTAATCGTTAAAAGTTAATTGTTAGCAATGGATCTGATTAAATGGATATAAGGGAAATACTGCCGGTTGAATGGGGTGAACCTTCATGGTATTTATCGGTTCAAAATTCTGGATTTTAGGCGTTATTTTCCTTTAATTTTTCCACTGCTTTAATTCGGTCTGCAAAGAAACCACTTTTTTCCGGATATTTCAAACTTAAAATTCTATAGGCTTGGATGGCTTTTTTATATTTTTTTTGTTCCAAATATACCTTCGCCAAGGTCTCGGTCATCAATTCGTCCTTGTTCATTTTTAAGGAATCTTTGATATCTACCTTTACAGTTGTCTTGTCTTGGGGAATAATTTTCGGGTTGGTTTCTATAAACCTGTCGATCAACTCGAATTTTTCCCTTTTGGAGGTTGTTTTACTACCCTTTATATCGATTTTCGGCCTATCTTGGGTTTTGTCGAAACTGGTATTTTCGGGATTTCTATGTACTGTTTTGACCGAGGCAAGCTGTAGCCATTCCGCAAAGGAATATTTTTCTTTTTTAGTAAATGCAAGGGGTTTGCCTAACTCAAGTGCCTCTTGGGCTTTTTTTTTAGCAGCGATGGACTTGTCCACTTCTGGGTCCTTGGATTCAAAAAGAGTGGGATCCAGGATGTGGTCTGCATCCTTGGTGTTTCTTGGCAGTGGCTCGTCTTCCGAGCTTTCGTCAAGGAAAGTGTTGATTTTGCTCGTGGGCAAGACTTCCTCCGAAATGATTTCGGTTTCGCTTAAGGCGTGCGATTTACCCGAAATAGTGTCGGCAATCTGGTTTTGCAAGAATTCCTTGGAAGTGATAAAATCAAAGAGAATATCCCTATCGGCAATATAGGCAGCGGTTATTTTTAAGGCCGAATTGTATTTAAAACTGTTAAGGTTTTTGAGCCCTTTTAGGTGGATTGCCCGTGCAGCCTGAAAGTACGGGTATTCCAACAGAATATCCTCCAACTGGTTGGTCTGTACTGGGGAGACCGCCTTGTTGGGGTGTTGTAGGAGTTGGGTAAATTCCGGTACGTTCATCGATCTGGACTATTGCATGATTTAAACAGGATAAAAATAGAAAAAAGTATTCATAATTAAGACAAGAGGGAATAGAACAAAGAAAATAGACAAAAAGCGTTTATAAGTTTATGGGTTTATTTGTTTATGAGTTTAGCGTTTTTTTTTTCAACCATCAACTAACAACCAGGAACGAAATCTGCCAACTGCAACTGGGAACTGCTAACTTCTATCTAGTTTCGTAATTCCAATTTTATATTTTCCCTTAACCTTGAACCTTAAACCTTAAACTTTGAATCCTTCCCATCAACCATCACCAATCCGCTAAGGATTTATTGAAAATATCCTGGGTGATCCGTTCAAAAATTGCTTGGTGCGCCTGGTCCTTTACACTTTGTAAAAGGGCAGTGGCGGGATAGTCGTAAAAGAAGGAAAACCGTTGTTCAAAATCCACATCTTCCTTGGTCTTGTTATAGAAACGTACGTTTACGCTCATTGTAAGTCGGTTTTGAGCCGCTGTCTGGTTGGCGGTCGCGGTCATCGGGGATATCCGGTACTCAACGATTTCCCCTTCATAGAGCAGGTCCCCGTTAGAGGGGACCAGACTTAAACTGGTCTGGTTCTGTATCAGATCTTGGAGGGCAAGGGTAAAGTCGCGGTCCAATCCCGGCTCAATGGTAGATCCTGGGCTTTGGGTAGCGTAATTCTGAAAATAGTTTACCTGAAAGGTCTTCGCGGTCCCCACATCACCCCCGGTAAAGTTATAGACTCCACAGCCTGTGGTACTTGCCGAAGCTATCAATAATACAACTATAAGTTTAATCTTGCCCACTGGTTATTAAGTTATGAGTTCAGAGTTATGATTTTTTAATTTTGAAACAAGAAACAAGAAACAAGAAACTAGAATCCTTGGATCCGCCAACCATCAACGCTAAAGATCGTACTGCTTTATCTTTCGGTACAGCGTCCTTTCGGATATGCCGAGCTCCGCCGCAGCCGCTTTTCTTTTGCCCCGGTTCCGTTCCAAGGATTTTTTTATCAATTCTATTTCCTTGTCCTGTAGGGATAGGGTTTCTTCCTCTTCTATTTCTTCGGCAAAGTGATATTTGTCCTCTGGGTGCGATATTTTGACAGGTTGTTCAATTGGGGGCTCGGGAAGTTGAAGGACCTCCATGGCATCTTCCTCTTCTATATCTGTCGTTCTATCCCGTTTGGACCCATATATTTTTCGGATAAGGTTTTCGTTTTCCTCCTGTACCTTTTCCGAATCGTTGTTTTTTAGGAGTTCCAGAGTCAGTTTTTTCAAATCGTTCAGGTCGCCCTTCATATCAAAAAGGACCTTGTAAAGAATTTCCCTTTCGTTGCTAAAATCCCCCTCCTTCTTTTTTTGCTCAACAATAGCCGGTAAATTTGAATCATTGGCATGGGGTAGATAGCTGTTCAATGTTAAGGCCGAAATATTTCTCCCTTCCTCCAGCACCGATATCTGTTCCGCTATGTTGCGTAACTGTCTTATGTTGCCCGGCCAACGATATTTTACGATGAGCTGTACGGCATTGTCCTCTAATTTTATGGTTGGCATTTTATACTTCTGCCCAAAGTCTGATGCAAACTTGCGAAAAAGCAAATGTATGTCATCCTTTCGGTCGCGTAAGGGTGGAATGTGGATTTCAACGGTACTTAAACGGTAGTACAGATCTTCCCGAAACGTTCCTTTTTTTATCCCTTCCAACATGTTCATGTTGGTGGCAGCCACGATCCTGACGTTTGTCTTTTGTACTTGGGACGAACCCACCTTAAGAAATTCCCCGTTCTCCAATACTCTTAGGAGGCGCACCTGGGTGGTAAGGGGCAGTTCCCCTACCTCGTCCAGGAAAATAGTGCCACCATCTGCCACTTCAAAATAGCCGCTCCGTGTGGCCGTAGCTCCGGTAAACGCTCCTTTTTCATGGCCAAAGAGCTCACTGTCAATGGTGCCTTCAGGGATGGCCCCACAGTTCACGGCAATGTATTTGGCGTGCTTTCTATGGGAAAGGGAATGGATTATTTTCGGAATAGCTTCCTTGCCGACGCCGCTTTCACCCGTTACCAGGACCGAAATGTCCGTTGGGGCTACCTGCATGGCCTTTTCTATGGCACGGTTGAGCTTTACATCGTTGCCGATGATCTCGAATCGTTGTTTTATAGATTGAATGCTCTCCATTTATTGGATTCAAGGACCAAGAATCAAGAACCAAGACTCGTCTTGAATCTTGTCCCTTGGTCCTGTTGTCTTTTTAATTGTTGTCTGAATATCCTAATGCTGTTCCTAACAAAGTGGCCGAGGTACAATCCTCTATTTTGACCAACACAAATTCGCCGACTTGGTAATTCTCCTTAGGGAAGACCACTACGGTATTCTGGGAATTGCGTCCCATCCAATGATCTTCCGATTTTTTGGAGGTACCCTCTATTAGGACTTCCGCGACTTTTCCTAAATGTTGCTGTGTCCGGAAATGACCATGCTTGCGTTGTAGGTCGATAATTTCGGTCAGCCTTCGTTTTTTAACTTCCTCGGGCACATCATCTGCCAATTTTCTAGCGGCCAGGGTTCCAGGACGCTCGGAATAGGCAAACATAAATCCGAAATCGTATTTTACATAATCCATCAAGGTCAACGTGTCCCGATGATCTTCTTCGGTCTCACCAGGAAAGCCGGCTATCATATCCTGGGAAATCGCACATTCGGGAATTATTCTTCGGATATTGTCAATTAGTTCAAAATATTCCTCCCGGGTGTGCAAGCGGTTCATGGCCTTAAGGATTCGGTTACTGCCGCTCTGAACTGGAAGATGGATATAATTGCAGATATTGTTGTATCTGGCCATGGTCTCGATTACGTCCAAAGTAAGGTCCTGTGGGTTCGAAGTGGAAAAACGGATACGCATTTTGGGTCGGGCCAGGGCCACGAGTTCCAATAATTTTGCAAAATTGATGGAGGTAGCCTGTTGCATTTCTGAGGCTTGATCATAATCTTTTTTCAACCCGCCGCCGTACCACAGGTAACTATCCACATTCTGCCCGAGCAAGGTAACCTCCTTAAATCCTTTTTCCCACAGGTCGTTGACCTCCTCTATGATAGATTGGGGGTCCCGGCTGCGTTCCCTGCCGCGGGTAAAGGGTACCACGCAGAAAGTACACATATTGTCACACCCGCGGGTGATTGAGACGAAGGCGGTAACCCCGTTGGAATTTAAACGGACGGGGGAAATATCGCCATAGGTTTCATCTTTGGAGAGGATTACGTTCACGGCATTTCGGCCTTCATCGATTTCCTGTACCAAGTTGGGCAAGTCTTTATAGGCATCCGGCCCTACGACCATATCCACTATTTTTTCCTCTTCCAGCAGTTGGCTTTTTAGCCTTTCTGCCATGCATCCAAGAACCCCGACTTTTAAATGGGGACGCGTTTTCTTAACGGCATTAAATTTTTCAAGGCGTTTGCGAACGGTAAGCTCGGCTTTTTCCCGAATGGAGCAAGTATTTATCAGGACCAAATCGGCTTCTTCCAATTCCTGGGTGGTGTTGAACCCTTCTTTGGCCAAAATGGAGGCAACAATCTCGCTATCGGAAAAATTCATTTGACACCCGTAACTTTCAATATATAATTTACGGGAGTTGTCCTTACTTTTTGTAAGGGACAATGTATTTCCTTGAACCGATTCGTCTATAACCTTTTCCATGCTTTTAAATTATTTGGTTTTCCTTCCAAATACGGAACCCGTTTAAAAAGCTTAAGCGGGTTCAGGGCTGCAAAGATAATATTTAATACAAATAAGTGACAATTTGACAGGAGTTTTTAATAATTCTTTATACATTTCCACAGTATAACTTTTAATTGATCAACCATGGATGCCGATGTATTGGGTAAAATAATCAAAGAGGGAAAACCTTTGGGTTTTGGGGATATTATGAGCCGATCTTTTGATCTTTTCAAAAAGGTATGGTTACAGGGGTTTATAACGCTGATCCTAACTTTTGCCTGCATTTTGCCATTTTATCTTTTGCTATACATACCCATGGTGTTTATGGGTGTTTCCGACCCGGATATGTTGCGATATGGGGAAATGAACGCTCCGGTTATGATATGGATGGCCATTTTCCTGCCTATTGTTATCATGGCTGCAATGGTCGCAGCCATCGCGTTTACATCGGCTTTTCTTCGAATTTGTAAACAAAAGGATAGGGGGGAAACTGGTGCCGACGAATATTTCTTTTACTTTAAGGGTAGCTATTTTGGAAAGATGATCGTTCTGGGACTTATTGCTGTGGGACTTTCCATCGCGGGAACCTTGTTATGCGGTATTGGTCTGCTGTACCTTATTGTGCCACTATCCCTAATTTCAGCTTTTTTTGCCTTTCAGCCGGAGTTGTCCCCCATGGAAATCGTAAAGGCGAGCTTTCAATTGGGAAACAAGAATTGGTTGGTCATTTTTGGATTGATCATCATCATGGGAATCGTTGCAGAACTGGGCATCATCCTATGTGGAATCGGTCTACTGTTCACGGCGATGCTTTCCAAGATCCCATTGTACTTTATTTATAAGGATGGGGTTGGTTTTGAAGAGCCCATCTTGCCTTTGGAGGAATAGACGCTCCGGTGTGGGTATTGCGCCTTAAGGGGTCCAGGTCGGCGCATATACATAAACCAATAAAGTTATGGACTTAAAATTGCCCTATAAATAACTTTTATTTTTGTGGTTAAACGCAACCTGTTGCACCTGTTCGTATCCTTAATATATAACCCAAAACTTTCAAGTCATGAAATGAGCCATAACAATTCTGGGAACCAACCGAAATGTTGATTGGCGAATTACACCCGCCAGAACGAATCTGTCGGGCTGGTCTGATAATTAAAAAACAAATAAATATCAACAGATGAAAAGGTACCTTCTTTTATTTCTTTTTGCAATGCCCATATCCTTTATTTCCTGTGACGATACGGATGATGATAGCCAATACGCCGAATATCTGGTGGCGCGCCCCATAACGATTTCAAAAGCCGAATTCAAGAATAGCGTAGACGTTATCGCTCCCCTTCCTGTAGAAGAATCGGGTAAGATATACACCTATAAGAATTATATTTTTGTCAACGATAAATATAGGGGCATACACGTGGTAGACAATTCAGATCCCAAAGCACCCAAGAAAATCTCCTTCATCAAAATTCCAGGGAATGTTGATATCTCCGTAAAGGGCGATCATCTGTTTGCCGATAGTTTAAATGACCTAATTGTTCTGGATATTTCGGATATCTCCCATATAAAAATGCTGAACCGATTGGAAAACGTACTGGCAGAGCATGTTTTTTGGCCAACCGAAGCAGACATTTATGAATGGCAGGATGTGGATTACGACAAGGAAATCGTCGTTGGTTGGGTAAGCAAGACCGAAAGGAGATTGATCCAGGATTATGAGGACGTGTTTTTTAGGGAAGGCGATTTTGCCATGGCAAATTCATCCGGTGGTTCCCCTGTGGGCCAGGGCGGATCTATGGCCCGATTTAAGATAGTGGACGACTATCTGTATGCGGTGGATAGCCATAACATCAATATTTTTAATATCTCCGATTTAGGCAATCCGAAAGATTTGGAAGATGTACAAGCTGGGTTCGATATAGAAACCATCTTCAATTATGGCTCACATTTATTCTTGGGCAGTATGAGGGGAATGTACATTTATGACATCTCCAATCCGGAGATACCCGTTTTTGTGTCGGAATTTCAACACGGGACCGCCTGTGACCCCGTGGTCGTAGATGGGGATTACGCCTACGTAACGTTGAGGGGCGGCAATTGGTGCGGTGCTACCGAGAGCGGATTGTTCATAGTCGATATTTCAAATATTTCACGGCCCGAATTGAAAACCCAATACCCAATGGACGGTCCATATGGTCTTGGGATAAAGGGGGATAAACTTTTTGTGTGCGATGGGAAATCTGGCCTTAAGGTGTATAATAAAACGGATGTCGAGAATTTGAAGATGTTGAATCACTTTAAGAATGTAGTTACTTTTGATGTGATTCCATTGGATCGGACCTTGTTGATGGTGGGCGATGCAACGCTCTACCAATACGAGTATATGGAAAATGACATTAAGTTGGTGAGTACCTTGAAGCTTTAAATAAAATTGATTTGCGCTATGCGCTAGGAGCTATTCGCTTTAAGCTTTACGCCATTTACGGTGTGTATGGGGTACTGGAAATAGCACTTGGCAAGGGTTTGCAAAACGTAATTTATTAGGTGAACTTGATCGGCACAAAATTCGTAGTTCGACCTAAAATTGGCATCAAACACCTTTCGTAAGAGGGGTGTTTTTTTGTGCATAACTATAAGGTAAAGTGTAAAATAAAAAAATTGATATACTTTTGCCGTACTAAAAACCAATGAATGGCAAAGAATTTAGTTATTGTAGAGTCCCCCGCAAAAGCAAAAACCATAGAGAAATTTTTAGGTAAGGATTTTAAGGTAGAGTCCAGTTTTGGACATATCGCCGACCTTCCTTCCAACGAGTTGGGGGTGGATGTCGAAAATGATTTTAAACCTAAATATATTGTAGCTTCCGACAAAAAGGCACTCGTAAAAAAACTGAAAGATCTTGCGTCAAAAGCGGAAACCATATGGCTCGCAAGTGATGAGGACCGTGAGGGGGAGGCAATTTCCTGGCATTTGGCCGAGGAGCTAAAATTGGATAGGAAAAAAACCAAACGCATTGTTTTTAACTCGATTACCAAATCGGCCATTCAAAAAGCCATTGAGAATCCAAGGGAAATAAATTACGATCTGGTGAACGCCCAGCAAGCCCGAAGGGTCCTAGATCGTCTGGTAGGTTATGAACTTTCACCTGTACTTTGGAAAAAAATTAAACCGGGACTTTCGGCGGGGAGGGTGCAATCTGTCGCTGTACGGTTAATTGTGGAGCGGGAACGGGAGATAGAGGCCTTTATGCCCGAAGCTACATTTAAGGTTTCTGCCGAATTCAGAACAGTTGATGGCAGTGTGTTTACCGCCAAGTTGCCCAAAACCTTTGCCACCAAGCAAGAGGCTGAGGCATTCTTAAAACAGAACATTGGAGCCAATTTTTCCGTGTCCGGCCTGGATAAAAAGCCGGCCAAGAAATCCCCTGCAGCCCCATTTACTACATCGACCTTACAACAGGAGGCATCCAGGAAGCTTTATTTTTCGGTAGCCAGGACCATGCAAGTTGCCCAGCGGCTCTATGAGGCAGGATTAATTACCTATATGAGGACCGATAGCGTAAACCTTTCGCCGGAGGCGTTGGCGGCCGCCAAGGATGCCATTATGGATAATTATGGTAAGGAGTATAGTACGGTACGGAACTTTACCGGGAAAACCAAAGGGGCACAAGAGGCACATGAGGCGATACGTCCCACGGATATGACCAGACAGTCGGTCTCCTTGGAAAGAGATCAGTCCAAATTATATGAATTGATATGGAAACGTACCCTGGCCTCGCAAATGAGCGACGCCCAATTGGAACGTACCAACGTAAGGATAAAGGCCAATAACCATCAGGAAGAGTTTACTGCCAACGGGGAGGTTATAAAATTTGATGGCTTTCTTAAAGTTTATATGGAAGATTTGGATGATGAGGATCTATCCGAAGACCAGGACGGAATGCTCCCAGCAATGAAACAAGGAGATTCCTTGAACAATAATTACATTACTGCAACAGAGCGTTTTTCAAGACCGCCATATCGCTATTCGGAAGCTTCCCTGGTAAAAAAATTGGAAGAATTGGGAATTGGGAGGCCTTCTACCTACGCGCCTACCATCTCTACGATCCAAAATAGGGGTTATATTGAAAAGGGAACCATAGAAGGAACAGAAAGGAATTATGCCCAATTGATCTTGGAAGCCAATAAGATTGTGGAAAAGAAATTGACCGAAAATGTGGGGTCGGATAAAGGTAAAATGGTACCCACTGATATCGGGACTATAGTAAACGATTTTTTGGTCGATCATTTTGCCAACATTTTGGATTATAACTTTACGGCCAAGGTAGAAGAGGATTTTGACGAGATTGCAACTGGAGAAGAAGATTGGCAAAAGGTGATGAAGGACTTTTATAAGGACTTTCATCCCAAAGTGCTAGATGTGGAGGAGAATGCGGATAGGGCAAGCGGGGAGAGGGTCCTGGGGACGGATCCAAAAACCGGTAGACAACTGTCGGTTAGATTGGGCCGTTTTGGCCCAATGGTGCAGATTGGTACCGTTGAGGAGGAAGAGAAGCCATTGTTTGCGAGTTTATTGCCAGACCAGTCCTTGAATACCATAACCTTTGAGGAAGCAATGGATCTTTTTAAGCTTCCTAGAAAGCTTGGGTCTTTTGAAGGTGAGGAAGTCGAGGCCAATGTAGGCAGATTTGGTCCTTACGTAAGATTTGGGAAAAAGTTTGTTTCCCTGGAATCCGGCGAAAGTGCATTGGACATAAGTTTGGAAAGGGCCATTGAACTTATTAAGGAAAAACAAAAGGCCGATGCGCCTATTGCAGCCTATGAGAAAAAGGACGTAACCAAAGGGGTGGGCCGTTTTGGTCCCTTTATCAAATGGGACGGTATGTTTATCAATGTGCCAAAGAAATACGATTTTGACAATCTTACCCAAGACAATATCGAGGAGCTTATTGAGGCAAAAAAGCAAAAGGAATTGGAAAAGGTGGTCCAGGAATGGCCAGAAGAGGGTATTCGCATAGAAAAGGCCAGATGGGGGCGCCATACCATTTTGAAAGGGAAGATCAAGGTTGAGCTATCCAAGGAGGTAGATGCTTCCAAGGTAAGCCTGGAGGATGCAAAATCCCTGATAGAGAAAAAAACACCAAAAAAAAAGGCAAAGGCGAAGCCTAAGAAGTAAGCTAGTATTCAGTGGCCAGCGGGAACCTAGAATCAAGAATCAAGAAACAAGACCAAAGAAAATAGACTAAAAAAGTTTATAAGTTTAAATGTTTATTAGTTTAGGCGGCTGCTATTTTTTATTTTTCAACCATCAACCATCAACCATCAACCATCAACCATCAACCATCAACCATCAACCATCAACCATCAACCATCAACCATAAAACATGGCATTCGATTTCTTAGTTCCGGTAGAGGATAAACTTGTAGCCCATTGCGAACTACTTCCTTCCCAATCTGTGGGGCGGTGTATATATAAGCATACAGAAAAGAAGGGACTGCCGGTATTGGCGAATGCTACGATTGCCCTTATGGGGGTCCGGGAGTCAAGAAATGCCTTTGAACGCAAGCCGGAGCAACTAAATACATCGGGTATTAGAATGCAGTTCTATAAATTGATGATGGGCAATTGGAATTCGTCACTTATAGATTTGGGCGATATTGAGGAGGGGGAAACGGTGGAAGATACCTACTTTGTTGTTAAGGAGATAACCGCCGAACTACTGGAAGAAAATATTGTTCCTATTATTATAGGAGGAACCCAAGATATTACCTATCCCACATATCGAGCCTTCGACGGAATTAAAAGTATGATAAATTTGGTGTCCATTGATAGTCGGTTCGATTTTGGCGATGCGGAAGAACTTATTTCCGCCAGTTCCTATATGAGCAAGATTATAGAGGACAAGCCGATAAATTTGTTCAATTTCTCCAACATTGGTTATCAAAGCTACTTTATTGCCCAGGAAGAATTGGACCTTATGGAGCGCCTATTCTTCGATGCCTATCGCTTGGGGGAGTTGGCACAGGATATTACGAAGGCGGAACCGTTACTGAGAAACGCCCATATTGTAAGTATGGATACCCGTGCCATTAGGGCCGGTGAAATGGGAATGTCCGATAATTTTTCCCCTAATGGTTTTACCGGTCGCGAGATCTGTGCCATTGCCAGATATGCGGGCATTAGTGAAAACGTATCCCTATTAGGGATCTATGAAGGCGAGAACTCCATCCAGGCCTTCCAGCTTATCGCACAAATTATTTGGTACTTTATAGAAGGGACCAACTTTAGGGTCAAGGAATCCCCACATGTAAATAAGGAGGACTTCACCAAATACTTGGTGCCCACCGATACCGAGGACCTTGTGTTTTACAAAAGTCTACTAACAGAAAGATGGTGGGTAGAGGTGCCATCAATTTTATCTTCACATACTAAATCCAATACCCCTGCGTTATTACCATGCACCGAACGGGACTACTTGGATGCATGTAATCAACTTATCCCCGAAAGGTGGTTTAAAGCCTATAAGAAAGGCTTTAATTGACCAGAAGTTTTTTTAAAGGATAAAAGATTCGATACAATAAAATATTCAAAAAGTAGTTTTAGAATAATAATTGTATTTGCAATTCATAATCTTAAATCGAAATTTAACCTAAAGTATGAAGAAGCTATTGTTATCATCTATAGCATTTGTTTTTTTACTCAGCAGTTGTGGGTCTAAAACAAAAGGAGAGCTAGTAGGCGTCCAAGGTAAAAAGTGGTACCCTGAAAAACCCTACGGTATGGAGCTGATTCCCCAGGGTTCGTTTATAATGGGTAAATCTGAAGAGGATGTGGCACACGCTCTCAATGCACCGACCAAAACCGTAACCGTTCGTTCCTTTTATATGGACGACACGGAAATTACCAACAGCGAATATCGCCAATTTGTAGAATGGGTAAAAGATTCGATTGTAAGGACCAAATTGGCCATTCTGGCCGATGAATTGGGACTGGGACCTGAAGATGGAGGAATCGGGGATTATGCCTTTAAGGATGCCGATACTACAAGACTATCCGTCTATGACAAGTATATGCTTGACAATCATACGGGCTTGGGAGAAACGGGCTATGAAGGTCGGGCCCTTAACAAGAGCAATGCGCTTATTTGGGACGTTTCCAAATATCCTGACGAATACTATGCCGAGATTATGGTAGATTCAATCTATCTACCAGAAGATGAGTCGTATAACGGAAAAAGAAGTGTCGATGTTACCCAGTTAAAATATAAATATAACTGGATGGATATCGAAGCTGCCGCCCGCGCCAAAAAGGGAAGTAGGAAGGATTTTATCCGGCACGAAGAATTGGAGATTTATCCCGATACCACGGTATGGATCAAAGATTTCCAATACTCGTATAACGAGCCAATGCACAACGATTACTTTTGGCACGACGCCTATAGCGATTACCCTGTAGTCGGCGTCTCCTGGAAGCAGGCCAAGGCCTTTTGCAATTGGAGGACAAAGTTTAAGAACGATGACCAAAAGAGTAGGGGCCGTCAATTTGTAAACCAGTTTAGGTTGCCTACCGAGGCCGAATGGGAATATGCTGCCCGTGGTGGAATCGAAAGCGGAACATATCCTTGGGGAGGACCATACGTTATAAGCGATACCGGTTGCTTTATGGCCAACTTTAAGCCACAACGGGGCGACTATGCTGCCGATACGGCCCTGTATACCGTGGAGGCCAGGTCTTACGAACCAAATGATTACAATTTGTACAATATGGCAGGAAACGTATCGGAATGGACCAACTCTAGTTACGATCCCAGCTCCTATGAATATGTTTCTACCATGAACCCCAATGCGGTAAGTGCGGAAAATACTAGAAAGGTTATCCGTGGCGGTTCCTGGAAAGATGTGGCCTATTACCTACAGGTGAGCACTAGGGATTATGAATATCAGGATTCCGCAAGAAGCTACATCGGTTTTAGAACGGTACAGGATTATATGGGAGAAGAGGATACTAATTTCAGAAGATAAATAGTAATAACTTCATTAATAATAATTAATCAATTTTTTTAACCAAATCTTTATTTTTAACAAAACCTAAAATTAAATTTTAAAATTATGGCACAGTCAAAATCAACAAAAAAATTATTTAACATGGCCTATGGCCTAGGTGCATCGGTAGTAATTATTGGTGCGTTGTTCAAGATTCTTCACTGGGAATTCGGCCCATTGACAGGAGGACTTTTATTGGCCGTTGGGCTTATAACAGAGGCACTTATTTTTGCTATCAGTGCGTTTGAACCGGTAGATGATGAATACGATTGGTCCTTGGTATATCCAGAATTGTCAGGAGGACAAGGAGAGGCCAGAAGCAACGAGAAAGCTCAGATCAAGGAAGCCGAAGCGTCTTTGTCCGCTAAATTGGATGAGTTATTGAAAGAAGCCGGTGTAGATGCCTCCCTTATGGAAAGTCTGGGATCTAGCATCCGAAATTTTGAAGGTGCTGCCAAGGGTATTGCTCCTACCGTGGATGCCATGGAATCTACTAGAAAATATTCCGATGAAATGGTTCAGGCCGCAGCTCAGATGGAATCTTTGAACAGCTTATATAAAGTACAGTTGGAAAGTGCAAGCAGACAAGCTTCCATTAACGAGGAAGTCGTCCAGAATTCTAGTGCCCTTAAGGATCAAATGGAGTCTTTGGCTTCTAACCTATCTTCCTTGAACGGAGTTTACGGAGGTATGCTTTCGGCAATGAATAGAAACTAATTAGTGCGATTACCGTACCAACCCAAATTTAAAATTAATAAAACTAATTAGAAAACATGGCAGGAGGAAAAGCAACACCACGTCAGAAGATGATCAACCTTATGTATTTGATCTTCATCGCGATGCTGGCACTAAACATGAGTAAGGAAGTTCTATCCGCTTTCGGTCTAATGAACGAAAAACTAGAAGCTTCCAACGCCAAGATCACTGAAAACAACCTTGCGTTTTTAGGTAGTCTTGAGCAGAATGCAGAAACTACTCCCGATCAATACGGAGAGTTGTACAACAAGGCCAAGGAAATAAAAACCCTTTCCGAAGAGTACTATACTTATTTGGAGGAACTGAAAAGGGAAATGGTCAAGGATGTGGAGGATCCCACGGATTATCAGGTAATGGATAAGACGGATTTTCTTGATCAACGTTTTTTCCAAGGTGACAATTTGAGCAAGGCAGGAGCGGAATTCGTAAAAAGAATCGTGGATTATCGTGCCCAGGTATCGGCAATATTGCCACAGGGCAAGAATTTTGACGATGTAAAATCATCCGTAAATACCAGGTTTAAGACCGGGGATGAGAATGGCGAGGTAACCAACAGGGATGGTGCCAAGGTAGGTTGGTTGCAATATCAATTTGAAGGGTTTCCCTTAGTGGCTTCCTTGACCAAGATCACAGCTATCCAGGCCGATGTCAAAGCAACCGAGGAAGATGCCCTGAAATCGATGTTAGCCGGTAATTTGGCAAAGATAGCCTCCGTAAATACAAACAACTACACCACGTTGTTGCAACAAGAGAAATCTGCTTACTACGCAGGTGAGAAGTTTACCGGAAGCGTTGTTTTGGGACGTACCGATGCCACTACCAAACCCAATGAGGTAAATATCACCTTGGATGGTAGAAAACTTACCGAAGGTAAAGATTTTGTGCTCGAAGGAGGAAAAGTTAATTTGTTGGTGAGCGCCGGTAGCCCGGGGGACCATAAGATTGAAGGTAACTTGGTGTATATCAATGATGGGGTTCGCAACGAGGTACCTGTAAATTCCACTTTTGCAACAATTACCAAGCCAAATGCAGCGGTGATCGCAGCGGATAAGATGAACGTGGTTTACCGCGGGGTAGCCAACCCAATGACCATCTCCATACCTGGAGTACCGGACAATAAGGTTACGGCTTCCGCGCCAGGTCTTTCCAAGGCCAGTGGTAGTAGGTATATCATGAATCCTGGTACAGGTAGGACCGTTAAGATCGTTGCTTCGGGTGTATTGCCTGACGGTCAACGTATCTCTACTCCTGCAGAATTTAGGATCAAGGATATTCCAAGGCCAGGTGGTACAATACGGGGAGAGTCCGGTAGTGTAAAAATGCCAAGGACCAACCTCGAAATTTCCACAGTGGGTGCCATGCTGGAAGACTTTGATTTTGACCTGAACCTTGCGGTAACCGGCTTTAAATTTAAGGTGCCAGGCCAGCCAACGGTCAGTGTCAACGGAAATAAATTGGATGCCCGTGCCAAGCAGGCCCTTAAATATGCCAAACGGGGAGATGATGTGCAGATATTCGATATCGAGGCATTCATCAGCAATAACAAAAGCTATAAGCTTAAGAAAGTATCTCCCGTTATTATTGAGATTACAAACTAGTTAAAATGATTTTTATGAATTGGAAAAAGGTTTTATTAATAGGAGGTGTAACACTGTTGCCCGTATCCATGATGGCCCAAGCAAACATTTTGAATGCTAAGAAGCCAGAGGAAGTCGGCAAAAAGACCGAGGCCCAAATAGCCATGGATAATGATGCCCCGTTGCCATACGGTTATGTGGACGATAGGGACATCATGTGGTCCAAGACCGTATGGGAACTCATCGATCTGGACGAGAGGATCAACTTCCCGTTGTACTATCCAGTGGATACCATAGGTATCGGTTCAGATAGGAGGTCCCTCTACGACGTCCTTATTAAGAACGTCAAGAACGGAACTATTAAGGATGTTTATGCCGATGCGTATTTTACGGATAAAAGGAAGTTCAGCGATTTACAGGCTACCCTTCAAAAGACCGATACTACCGATCGTGGTTACGAACAATTGAACGCCGGGGAACAGATTTCACCGGAGTACATAAACCATAGGGCTCTAACGGCCGCCGATCTTAAGGAATACCTTATCAAAGGGATATGGTATTTTGATAAAAGGCAAGGGGAATTAAAGTACCGTCTGTTGGGAATAGCCCCCGTGGCCCCGGATGTAAACTTTATAGATGATGATTCTATGAACCCCGAAGATGCCAAGGTGCCCTTGTTCTGGGTGTGGTATCCGGATGCCAGGCAGGTACTTCACAGTGCCAAGGTCTTTAACCAGCGCAATACCGCCCAGCCGCTTTCATTTGATATGATATTGAACGCCAGAAGGTTCAATGCCACCATCTATAAGGAAGACAACGTGCAAGGCGATCGCCAGATCAAGGACTATGTGGCAGATAATGCCTTGTTCCAACTTCTTGAGTCACAGCGTATCAAGGAGGCTATCCGCGATAGGGAACAGGATATGTGGAGCTATTAGAACTATATTATTCCAATTCAAAATAATAAGGAGCCGCACATTCGTGCGGCTTTTTTTATTCCCTAACTTTGTCCCATGGTGGATTATTTGATTGTTGGTTTGGGTATAGCCGGTATCTCCTTTTGCGAGGTTCTGGAAAGGCATAATTGTAGTTTTAAAGTGATAGCCGATGGGTCGCAGACCTCTTCCATGGTCGCTGGCGGGCTCTACAACCCTGTAACCTTAAAGCGGTTTACCCCGGCCTGGAACGCCAGGGAACAGTTGGGTTTTGCAATACCTTTTTACAAGGACTTGGAGGTAAAACTGAAGGTGCGATTAGATTATAACGTTCCAATTTTAAGGCGATTTGCATCCGTTGAGGAACAGAATTTATGGTTTGAAGCCGCTGATCGCCCCCTGTTACAACCTTATTTGTCCACTAAGATTAGACCAAGTACCAACCCCAATATCAACGCCCCTTTTGGCTATGGCGAAGTTCTGCATACGGGAAGGGTGGCAACCAAGATTTTACTTTCGGCCTATTCCGATTATCTATTGGGGAATAATTCCTTGTTGCGGGAAACTTTTGATCATGGTTCTCTTGGAATGGTCGATGGGCTAATGGAATATAAGTCCGTCAAGGCCAGAAATATTGTTTTTGCCGAAGGATACGGCCTCAAGAACAATCCTTATTTTAATTACCTGCCCCTTAACGGTAACAAAGGGGAGTTGTTGACCATAAAGGCGCCCGGGCTAGGGGAGCACAGAATTGTTAAATCGTCCGTATTTATTATTCCCTTGGGGGATGACCTATATCGGGTAGGTGCGACGTATAATCCAAGGGATAAGTCCAATTTGCCCACAGGGGAGGCCAAACAGGAACTATTGGATAAATTAAATACCTTTTTGGAGTGCGATTACGAAGTGGTCGATCATGTGGCCGGGATTCGACCCACAGTGGTGGATAGGAAGCCCTTGGCGGGACGACATCCAATTTACGGGAATATGCATGTTTTAAACGGTCTCGGCTCCCGGGGTGTCATGATCGGGCCTTGGGCCGCCCAGCTTTTATTTGATCAAATTGAAAATAACATCGCCCTCCCCAAAGAGATGGATATTGAACGATTTACCAAGAAGTATTTTCATCAATAGAATTTTCCCAAGGTCCTACCCCGGGACGTACATTAGTCTATAGTCTATAGTCTATAGTCTATAGTCTATAGTCTTGTTTCTTGTTTCCTTTTATTAGTTATTGGACCACATAAACCCATAAACCCATAAACCCATAAACTTTTTTTGACTAATTCTCTATTCTCTATTCTCTATTCACTTTCGTCTTTCGTCCTTCGTCTTTGGTGTTGTCTCTTGATTCTTGTTTCTAGGTTCTGAACCCGTCTGGAGCCATTGTCATTGTTGGTTTTTAAATCTCGCTTGCATTAAAATACGTTTCACCTCCAAATTTCTACGGTTCGGTCATGTACAATTGATTAAGGGATCGGTATGTGCCTACATTTGTCCAAGAAATAACAAAGATTCATTGGTAATAAATTAATATTAAAATTATGATAAAAATAAGCACAGTTATAGGTACGAGCATTGTTGCCGTTTTGATAGTGTCAATGTTGGGAATGGAACAAAAAGGGATACAGGGTTCACAGCTGATGGAGCCGGTAGCTTCTGATAATTTATTGGACGAATGTCCAAATATGGATACGGCGGATTGTTTGGCATTATTTGGCAATTTGGATAGTGGCATTTTGGCGGTAAAGGAAATTAAAGTTCTTGAAAATGACGAGGAAGTTGACCTCGGTTTCAATGTGAAAAAATATCTCCCAAAGAATTTCAATCCCTATAGTACATCGGAAGCCTTCGAACAAATTGAGGATGGTAAGCCTATAAAAATAGACGATATAGAAGTATTGGAAAACGACGGGGACATCGATTTGGGATTCAATGTAAAGGATTATCTGCCTAAGGGTTTTAACCCATATGCGAGCAGGTAGAAGTAGAATGGTTTTGAAGACCGGACAACCGCCATCAACATTGGAGGGTTTGTCCGGTTTTTTATGTTCGGACAATTAATTTAGGTTGATTTTTGCTGATGGAGAAGGAACAAAATCGTAAAAAACAACAAACTTAAGGTACAAAAGACTATCTTTTTAACCTAGAATGAAATTTTAAAGCATAGATATTGAAAAGAGTTAGAACGTCGGAAATTTTAAAGATTGCTTCCATTTTTGCAATCTTGGCGAGCCTTCCAATGACCATATCCCTATTTAAAACAACGCCTTTCACCTTTGAAATTTTTAAGGGGGCGGATTTTAAGGAATTGATATTAAATTTATTGTTCTTTTTCTTTTTTGCATGGTTGGTCATGCAGTTCAATGGGAATTGGGGCCATGCCTTTAAGGAAAGGAGTATGGCGTTTAAAATTGGGCTATTTATCCTTGTGAACATTGGGATTTTGGTGGGGACGGTAAGTCTTTATAAACTTGTCGCGCCTTTTTTTACCGGGGAAGCAATTTCGAAACGCGAAAGTGATTTTCTAAATTTCATCTTTGCGATTCATTTCATTATTTTGTTCTTTATCTCAAGGATTTTAAGATTACAGGTGTACCAGCGAGTAAATCAACTCGAGAACGAACGCCTTAAACAAGAGAGCTTGCGCAATGAACTTACGGCATTAAAAAACCAGATAAACCCCCATTTCCTTTTCAACTCCCTGAATTCTTTAAATTTTTTGGTGAGGGAGAACAAGGAGGCCGCACTTTTCATCAAGAAGCTTTCCTTTATGTACCGATATATTTTGCAAAGTGGGGACCGGGATATGGTAACCGTGGAAGAGGAGCTCAAATTTTTGGAGAGCTACTCCTATTTGATCAAGACGCGATATAGGGGCAGGTTTGTGCTTAATATCAACCTAAAGGATGAAAATCTTAAAAAGGAACTGCCTCCGTTGGCCCTGCAACTGTTGGTAGAGAATGCGGTAAAGCACAATGAGATTTCCGAAGAATATCCCCTGGAGGTAAAAATCTACGACAAAGAGGGATATATTTGTGTGGAGAATAAGATTAGGCCGCGCACCTCATTGGAGGAAGGTACGGGTAATGGGTTGTCCAATTTGGATAAAAGATTTTTCCTGCTGAGCAATAAGCATATTCAAATATTTCGGGACAATGCCGTTTTTAGTGTAAGGATTCCCATGCCCCAAGAGGTGTGAAATTGACCTTAAAGATTCCTTGAAGCCAACCGATATCGAAGTACACCTTTGGTAACAAGACGACAGGTTGATCAGCTGTGTCGGGCAGGCCCGAGAGTTTTACAATAAATTATAACCCATGAAACGGGAACGAAGTGGTTACAGACGTTCTCAACCTGCCCGACTTGTCATTCAGGCGGGTTTTAAAATTAGTTTATTATAAGATAATTACTTAAAATTTAAACGAGTGAAAGTAGTCATTGTTGAGGATGAGCTGGCAGCGAGTGAAAATCTAATTTTTCATCTTAAAAATTTGGATTCGGCAATTGAGGTAGTCAAGGTGTTGGATACCGTTAAGTCTGCAATAAGCTTTTTCTCGCAACCACAGGAGGTGGTATTGGCGTTTATGGACATACACTTGGCAGACGGAATTTCATTTGAAATTTTTGACAAGGTGCAGATAGATGTTCCTGTTATATTTACAACGGCATACGACCAATATGCGTTAAAGGCCTTTAAGGTAAACAGTATTGATTATCTTTTGAAGCCCATAGACGAAATTGAGTTGTCAAAGGCCTTGGAGCAATTTGAGGGACAGTTTCCCAAAGAACCCCTTCTGGACGATAGGATGGCCGGCTTGCTCCAATTTGTAAACAACCAGTCCACTAGATCCTATAAATCTACCTATCTCGTAAGTCATCGAGATCAGTTGGTGCCTCTAAAAACGGGGAACATCGCTTATTTGTACATCGATACGGGCGTGGTAAAAGCGGTAAGCAAGGATAATAAATCCTATGTTATGGATGGTAAATTGGAGGATATTGCGAACGAGTTGAATCCTGATCATTTTTTTAGGGCCAATAGACAATTTATCGTTCAAAAGGACGCCATTGACCATCTTAACCACTACTTTAATGGTAAGCTCATAGTTAATACGCTGCCCATGTCCAAGGAACGTATCGTAGTGAGCAAAGCAAAAGCGATGGAATTTAAAAAATGGTTGGATTCCTGAGATTTTTTGCCCCTGTTTTATAGTTATGGTCTCCTTCGGTCAGATTTTTATTTTTTCCACAATTAATTTTTCAGATGTATAACGGTTGGCTATATTTACAGCTACTAAAAATAAATTCACTATTATGAAGATTTCATCCAACTTGTTTATAGCTGCATTTCTTGTGCTATCCACTTTTTCAACAACGATAAATGCCCAAGAAATCAGTCCATTGGAAGGACGGTGGGATATGGTGGTTTCCAAAGATGGAGAGGAATTGCCTTCTTGGTTGGAGATTCGACACTCCGGAACCCACACCCTAGTAGGGCGTTTTGTGTATGCCATGGGCAGTGCAAGGCCTATTTCTGAGGTCAAGGTGAACGATGACATGTTTAGTTTTGCCATACCTCCACAATGGGAGGAGGGAGATTCCGATATGAAATTCGAAGGAAAAATGGTTGGGAAGAACCTTGAGGGAACCATGGTTTACACGGATGGAAAATCTTATAATTGGACGGCTTCCCGAGCACCGGTACTCCCCTATAACAAGAACCCTAAATGGGGAAAACCCATCAATCTTTTGGATGGCAAGGATCTAAAGGGCTGGCATACACTCGGGGACAAGGAAAATCAGTGGGTAGTGAAGGATGGGGTTCTGATAAGTCCAAAATCGGGTGCCAACCTGGTTACGGATGAAAAATTCACCGATTTTAAACTTCATTTGGAATTCAATGTGCCCAAGGGCAGTAACAGTGGCATCTATCTTAGGGGTCGTTACGAGGTACAGATAATGGATAGTTATGGAGAGGAGCCATCGGACGTTCTTTTTAGCGGGGTGTACGGTTTCCTAACGCCCAATCAAATGGCGGCCAAACCAGCTGGGCAATGGCAAACGTATGATATCACTTTGATCGGACAACGGGTTACCATAGTAGCCAACGGGATAGAGGTAATTTGCGATACTACCATCCCAGGAATAACGGGAGGAGCTATAGACAGTAAGCAAGGTGAGCCAGGACCTTTATTGATCCAAGGCGATCACGGTCCGATCGAATTTCGGAATATCGTGATTACACCTGTTGCGAAATAGGGCAATTCTGACCATTTGCATATATTTGCCGTCAAAAAATAATAGGGCGTATGATTTCGGCAAATGAATATTTTGACGCTAAGGTAAAATCCTTGGGCTATACTTCGGCAAAAGGCCGATCCACCGTAGGCGTTATGGAGGAAGGGGAGTACGAGTTTGGAACTTCAGCCCATGAAACCATGCACGTGGTGGAAGGAGAATTGGTTGTTCTTTTGCCCAATGCTACGGAATGGGAATCTTTTAAAAGTGGCACTTTTTTTACCGTTGATGCAAACACTTCGTTTAAGGTAAGATCGGTAGGACAGACTTCTTATCTATGTCAGTACAAGTAATCTGAACGTTTTTTATTTAGGTTCGATTAATTGGATCCGATAATTCCTTTTGGCGTCCAATGGTTTAATGATCATAGGGTAATTACCTTCAGGAATGTAAATAGGTATGGTATAAGAAATGCCGTTTTTGTTACCCTTGGTGGCTGATTGGTAGATATTTGACTGTAGGTCCTTGGTGGACTGTGCCAATGGGCGCACCAATCGTGGAACCTTGAGTGCGAGGCTCTAACTGACGGTTGTATCCAATTGAAAATGCAACTTGTATTTGCGTTGTGGGAACACTAAAGAAGTCACCGAACATACCGTTACGAAGGTTAAAATTCTAATTTTCATTATTGGATTTTTGTATATAATAGTACTAAGAACACAAAATAAGATCAATATCCCCTTGCCGAGTTATTTGGATATGTTCTTTTTTATCGCTGTGGGATCATAGTGTATAAAAAAGTTGATCCATATATTACGGGACACGCGAATTATAATTGGCATAAACGCGACCAAAGTGCCAACAATGGCAAGAAATGAAGTCATAAGGGAGGTGCCGATAATTAGAAAGGATATTACAAAGGCGGCTACCGCAAAGGCAATCCCCACTCCGTAACTCACATACATGGCCCCGTAAAAAAAGGAAGGTTCCATTTTATATTTGGTGTCGCAATGCGAACAACGCTCGTGCATTTGGAAAATGTTGCCCAAATTATATGGATTTTTGTCTTTATACATACTTTCCAAATGACATTTAGGACAAGTTCCTGTTAAAATGCTGTATAGTTTGTTCCCTTTTTTTAACATTTGCAAAAGTTTTGGCAAAATTACGATTTTGAGCAGATCTTTGGGTGATAAACGGGCCGGATAGCTAGAAAATTCACTGTGAAAAAGGAGGTCGATTTAAGTTGGGGAGGAAAGACGTCGTGGCAGGATTGCCAGAATTGCTTTTCTTGTTGACCAAAGACTTCAAGAACAAGGGCTAGGTACTAAGTACTGGTCATTAAATACTTTAGACAAACATGTTAAACATACACAACCTTTCCGTTTCCTTTATGGGCGAATATTTGTTCGAGGAGATATCGTTCCGTTTAAACGGTGGCGATCGCGTGGGCCTTATCGGAAAAAATGGAGCTGGAAAATCTACTTTGCTGAAATTATTGAGCAAAGATATGCCTTTTGATTCGGGTGCCATCGCCATGGAAAAGGACATCAAGATTGGATTTTTAAGGCAGGATATTGATTTTGAAGGGGGAAGGACGGTTTTGGAAGAAGCGTATCAGGCCTTTTCGGAAATTAAAAGACTGGAGCTGCAGTTGGATCACATCAATCATCAACTTGCCGAGCGAACGGATTATGAGAGTGATGGCTATCACCAATTGATGGTGGACTTGACCGATGTTGGCCACCATTACGAGATTCTAGGGGGATACAATTATCAGGGAGAGACCGAAAAGATATTGTTGGGACTTGGGTTTAAGCGCGAGAACTTTAATGACAAGACGGATACGTTCTCTGGAGGATGGAGGATGCGAATTGAGCTGGCGAAACTTTTGTTGCAAAATAATGACGTACTGCTGCTCGATGAGCCGACCAATCACTTGGATATAGAATCCATTATTTGGTTGGAACAGTTCTTAAAAAATTACTCCGGGGCCGTAGTTATCGTATCCCACGATAAGATGTTTTTGGATAATGTGACCAATAGGACCATTGAGATTTCCCTGGGGCGAATTTACGATTACAACAAGCCCTATACGCAATACCTGATATTGAGAAACGAGATCAAGGAACAACAGCTCAATGCCCAAAAGAACCAGGAAAAGCAGATACAACAGACCGAGAGATTGATCGAGAAGTTTAGGGCCAAGGCCTCCAAGGCTTCCATGGCGCAGTCCTTGATCAAAAAGCTGGACAAGATAGAACGGATAGAGGTCGATGAAGACGATAACAGTGTCATGAAGTTGAGGTTTCCTGTTTCCGTTACGCCCGGAAAGGTTGTGGTTGAGATGGAAAACCTGTCCAAAAGTTATGGGAACAACCATGTATTGAAAGGGATAGAACTTCTGGTAGACCGGGGCAGTAAGACCGCTTTTGTTGGGCAAAACGGACAGGGAAAATCTACTTTGGCCAAAATTATGGTCGGGGAACTGGACCATAAGGGGCACATCAAACTGGGCCATAACGTGCAGATTGGATATTTTGCCCAAAACCAGGCCGAATATTTGGACGGCGAGAAGACGGTTTTGGATACCATGATCGATGCTGCAAACGAAACCAACCGAAGTAAGGTTAGGGATATTCTCGGATCTTTCCTGTTTAGGGGGGATGAGGTCGATAAATACGTAAAAGTGCTCTCCGGTGGGGAACGCAACCGTTTGGCACTGGCAAAGATGTTGTTGCAGCCATTCAATGTGTTGGTCATGGACGAACCTACCAACCACTTAGATATCAAATCTAAAAACGTTTTAAAACAGGCCTTACAAAGCTTTGAAGGGACCTTGATACTGGTTTCGCATGACAGGGATTTTCTCCAAGGGCTGACCAACAAGGTTTACGAGTTCAAGGACGGGCATCTAAAGGAATATTTAGGGGATATCGATTTTTATCTGGAACAGCGAAAAGTTCAGGATTTCAGGGCAATCGAAAAAAAGCAGGAGGTTCGCCCAGAGAAGAAGGTCCAAGAGAAAAACAAAGAAAACGACCCACAGGAGCAAAAGAGGATAAAAACCCTCAAGAATAAGCTTAGCAATATTGAAAGCGATATTTCCACTTTGGAAAAGGAAATAAGTAAAATTGATCATGACCTGTTGGTGAGTTACGATGCAACTATTGCCAAACCCAATTTTTTTGACCTTTACGATAAGAAAAAAAATAAACTCAGGAAATTGATGGAAAGCTGGGAACAGCTAACCATGGAATTGGAGGAAGCTACAGTTTAGGTTCTTTCTAAATTCAAGTATTTTGGTAATTTAGTCTTGAATCTTGCATTATGTACGAACAATTTTTTCAATGCCCTTATTGTTGGGAGGAAATTTCCATGTTGCTTGACACCTCGGTTCCCAGACAAACCTATATAGAGGATTGTGA
>JBLWZN010000007.1:0-109254 GCA_048266425.1 Sediminicola sp. | reverse complement strand
TTAGACTTTGGAACGTCCACCTATCTTATGATTAAGAAGTCAATGATTCCAGCCTTTTTGGGAAATCCAATACCCATATTTTAGAATAAATCATCTTTTGATTTGTTGCCAATGTAACTTTGGAGGAAATTTAAAAATTAGGTTACTATATTTATCAACTTAGACTTAAAGCTTAAAGTTTAGATTTTTTCGGTATTTATTTGGAATTTGGACGTACAGGTCTAGCGAAATTTTTAATAATGGCCCTTGAGGCAATCCACTTCACTTCTTATGACATTAAAAAGCCCCAAAGAAATTGAAACAACGGACAGAGTTTATTTTACAGACCCTTATAAAGTCTCCAGCCTAAATCTAAATTGCCGGTTCCAGGACCAATGTGATTTTATTGAAGTCAGCGGCACTGTTAATTACCTTTCTATAATCTTCGAATATTGATGTGTCAATTATGTTTATTCCATAATGCTCATCTGCCGTAATACTTAGAATATCGTCTTTTAGTTTATAGTAAGATTTGAAAGACAAAAGTTCTTTGCCATTATCCTCATAGGTGTTATCAATATTTAGGTCTTCTAAATTGGCAACTTTATAGCCTTTTGGCAATTTGATGTTTATTGTACGATAATAACTTCTTTTAAATTCATCTTCTAAGGGTAACGTTCTTTCCTTTTCCTGATACATTTCTATTTGAGGGCCGATGAGTTCCCCAACTTTAAAGAGGTATTTTTTTCCGGCTTTTTCAGTAAAGGCGTCCGATTCCAAATCAACAATAAACTCCAAAGGTTTAACGCCAAATAGGTCAGGGCTATCATTTATTATTTCCTTTTTAGTAATTTGTACATTTTCGTTCATACTTTTTGCAAGCCCTTCTATAAGTTTATCTTTATCTTTTTCTTTTGCCAAATGCATATAAGGTTGAAATTGCATTGCATAATAACCAGTAAAGGATCTATCTAGTTTTATTTTGTTTTTGGAAATATTATTTTCATTAAAGCTAACATCTATTACCATTCGATCAATTGTCTTATCTGCCCCCAAAGACTCTATATACTTTATTTTTCCAAGTCCTGATTTAAAGTCGCCTACGGTGATTTCCTTTATAAATAGCCCGTAATTCCCAGTTAGATTGGAAGGAGGGAATCCATATCGAGTACCAGTTTCAGTTGGCGCCAAAAAGGTTTTGCTTTCGGGAAAATAAAATAAGAAATCTGTCAAAAAGTTATTAGCTTCAAACTCTTTGTCAAATTTCAACTTTTCCCTATTACTTGTAATTACCATTTCATAATTAATATTAAGGGTATTTAATAGAGCCACATAAAGTTTGACCATTCCAGTAGTGTTAGCCACTTTTTTGTTCAGAACTTCGGCTAGATCCTTTAATTCTTCAGCATTACCTTCGGAAAGAAAGACGTTTGTTTTAATAAAGCTATCCAAGTTTCTAATTTTGGAATCTTGATCTTGATCGGCATCAGGAAGAGCTTCCGAAAGAAATTCATCAATTAATTTTTTGGATTTCTTTGATGGTTCGGCATAATAAAAAGCATATAAATTTTGAGCAACAATCCCATAGGATGAAATGTCATTCGTATTGTTTTTAAGATTTTTATCGAGTTTATAAATAATAGCGCCCCGAGAGGCTTGATATGGCGATTGTTCCTCTTCAGGCAAGCCCTTTAACCCCTTTATTGCCAATTTCCAATGAAGTTTATCCTTTGATAAGGTGTCCCTAGCTATGGAAGGAATATCATTATAACTTTTAAATTCGAATACAAGATTTTTGGGAGAGAATAGATCAAATTCGACATTTTTTTTGTCAAAGGAGGCTTGTAATCGAAACAGCGTTCCCTTATAACTAGGATATTTTTTTTCAACATAATAGTATTCAACAAAACTGCCTTTTTCGATTCCCTCCAGAGCAAAATATTGATATTGCTTTCCCGTTTCTTCGTCCTTTGCAGTTAGGATTTTAGAATCATCCAAAACGATAATTTTACCTCCCTTTGTAATGACCCTTGCTTTACTCACCAATAATTCAGAAGAGGAGGAATATGGCAGGTAAATTTTGTTATAGGCTTCTATTTTATCATCGTTGTTAAGCCATAGCACTTGATGCTCTAAATAATACTCTGTCAGGGTATTTTCATCAGTATAGGCAAACTCTACTACGTATTTGTCCTTGACAGCAACCATAGGTTGGGTATCATCTGTTAGCTTTTCATAATTAGGATTTTCTTCCCAGTTGTAATTAACGTAAAATGGATTATTTTGGGAAAATCCGAAAAACGAAAAGAACAGAAAAAATAAATGTGTGATTGGTTTCATAATTAGTTTGGGTTTGTTTTTTTTTGTAGGACTACCACTTCCTTGTAGTCTTGTTCTATTTGTTCTATCAATTCATTAACCTCTTTTTGAGCTATTTTGTCAAGTATTAAAGATTTAAGAGTTATGGTGTGATAGTAATGTATTTGGTCGTTATCTAACTTGTAATCAATGGCGCATGAAATATATTGGTTGGAAACCCGGACATTTTCAGGTAAGTATTCAATCGAATATCCCTCAGGGATATTGAATGTAGTTTGGTATTCATAAAAGTCCTTATATTCATATTCAATAGGGGTCTTCCTATTTTCTTTGGTCTTTAAAGCCAATAATTTCTTGTTCAAGTTGAGGTTAAGGTAAATTTCATCGCCCAGAATTTTGGCATGGTTAGAAATATTAAAATCATAATTCACAACAAGATTCCTATCGTAGTTGAACTTATTGGTCTCAACTAAGTTCTCTATTAGGAAACTATTATTTCCTTTTTCGAATATGGAATTATAATACTCTTTTATTTTTGATTCCGAGTTTTTCTTTTCCAAATCATAGAAACAATCAGTTTTGATATACCCTGAAATTTCGACAGTTGATTTTCCTTTTAAGTTAGTTCCCTCCAATTCTATTATGGAATGATCTATAAAAGAATTTTCTTTGGGTTCAATTATTGGTACTACTTTTATCTCAAAGGCATCTGAATCCTTGGCAACTAAGGCTTCTTTTCCTTGAATGAAGGAAGTGGGAGAATCAATGGAAGTGTATCTCCCAGTTGCATCCAAGAAATAGGTTTTACCCATGTATTCGAAAGAAAGTATCATATGATTGTCCACTATCGGAGTAGGAACTTCACTATAACGGTAGGGAATTCTTCTTGTTCCAATCCAAGTAAGGTTTCCTTTTATCCCTGCAATCTCTAGCATTTTATACAATATGCTGGAATTATCCTTACAGTCGCCATACTTTTTTTCAAAAACATCATTGGCTTCCCTGGGCACAAAACCTCCCAATGCATATTCGAATGCTATATATTTTATGTTTTCTTGTGTCCAGTAATATATGGCCCTTACTTTTTCAAAATCGTTGGCTTTATCTATTGTCAAGGATTCTACTAAACTCACTAGTTCAGGGCTATCCTCCCCCTTATTAATATTCTCAACTAAAGAAGAGTACCAATTATATAAATCCGAAACATCGTTTAGGATATTTTTGGACCCCCCGTCAATCTTGTATGAACTTATCCTTGGAATTATATGTGGCAGGATACTCCTGTAAGAAATTGAATTTTCTTCAAGCTCAAATTCGTCCATATTTTTTACTTCCCAACGGTAGATGTTACTTTTCCTATTTTCACTTTTGCTGAAGATAATTGGAATACCGCCAGTATTAAATTCCTGAAAGATTAAATCAACATTTTTATCTACAATAAGGGTAAGCTTACAATTAATAATTGGATAAGTGTTGCCAAAAAAGAACGCATTTAGCAAACGGGGATCATTTATTTTCTGAGAATATTTTAGCTTGGTCTTTGATCCTTTCTCTAAGTTGGGATAAATAAAGTTTAATGATTTGGAGTCGTCATAAAATGAATTGTCGAGATTATCCTTTTCCTTAAAATCGTGCACTTTTATTTCTTCATATTTTCCATCTTGAAGTATATATGAGGAGGCCTCAATTTTTTCCATTTCATAAAAAGAGGAAAAATTAATTGTTTGTTTGGAATTGTATGTTGCACTTTCATCCAAGAACAGATCTTCCTCCATGGTTTCTTGGGCAATATTAAATTCCCCTTTAACCAATTCAATAGTTACTTTGGTCTCCTGATTGAGCCTTATGGAATGTGTATTGGGATACTCTTCCTTATACTTTTCGAGATTAGAAGTTATTTGGGAAAAGGAGTTAACGCTATAGAATAGAATGAAAATGTAAATCCAATTCATCGTATTATGTTTTGGAATCCATAATTTCACCATTAAAATACTCTTCCTCTTTTAGGAGATTGCCATTTTCATCATAAGTTTTGGAAAAATCAGTCTGAATGCCATTTGAATAGGTTTCTTCCTTTTTCAAATTGCCATTTTCGTAGAACTCTTTCATAAATCCATTGAGGTTGCCAAATAGATATTCCTTTTGGTTTTTAATTTTCCCATTTAAATAATACTCAGTGCACATTCCTTGATATTCTCCTTGTTCATAGGGAATTTCATTTGCGATCTGGCCAGAAAAATAATATTCCTTATACAAATTGACCAAATCTCCATTTTTGTATTCCATTTCCCTGGAAACATTGCCATTGACATAGTACGCCTTTATTTTTCCTGTTTCATGTATTAATGGTATCATGGGAATCTCCTCTGAATTTTTATCCAAATAACTATAACCTATCAAACGGCCATAATCATAGAATCTTATTAGCTGGAGCTTTCCGGACATACTATAAAATTCCTTCCTTCCATGGGGGTTATCGTCTTTATACTGCGTTGAAGTGTTGATGTTTCCATTCTCATAGTAAGTCAATGCAGTTCCTTCCATAGAGCCCAAATCATAGAAGTATTTTCTATCGATTTGCCCATTCCCAAAATAGCTAATGTACTCACCGTTTAACTCACCATTAACATAGGTAGCCGTCGTCTCAATATTTCCATTGTCATTGTACCAGGTCCATTCCCCATTTTGCTTTCCGTTGAGGTATTCTCCCGAGGTTCTCTTTTTGCCGTAATAATCAAAATACGTATAGGAACCATGTTTTACTCCGTTTACATATGTTATTTTGTTTTTGAGCTTTTTATTGTAATGGTTAGTCAAAAGATTATAATTATCCTCTGCCTTGGTATAGTCTATTTGTTCAATTGGTTTCCCATTTTTATCGAAAAAAGTGTCTGAAAGAAGGTCTCCAAACTCATAATCACTTATCCCTGAAGGCTTTCCCTTAGGGGAGAAGTATTGCTGTTCACCATGTAATAATCCTTTGTGGTAAAAATTAATAGTTGCAATAGTGCCATCGACAGCGTAAGAACGCCATTCTCCATGTTTGGTATTATCTTTGTACCAACCTTGGGATTGCATTTTTCCATTTTTATGGTAATCAACATAATAACCTGCTAGGGAATCGTTTTTATAATTCATGATAGCTTTAATTCCGCCGTTATTGTAATATGTCTTGTATTCCCCTATGATTTTATTGTCATCGTATTGCCCCTGATCGGTTAATACACCATTTGACGAATAATACTTCCAGATTCCTTTTTTTCCTCCTTTTATATCGTAAAGCCCCTCTGATGCTTTAATCCCATTGGGGGAATACCCTGTATAGTAAAATTCCCCTCCTTTTTTTCTTCCCTGTTCTATTATATTCCCTGACTTATCAAAAAACTTAAAAGCTAAAACCTCTCCCTTTTTATACTCATATTCATAATACGGTTTGCCATCATTATCATAAAACTTATAGGAACCATCCAACAGCCCTTTATCATATGAGTATTCAACTTGAATTGTCCCATCATCATAATAGTTCTTCCAGTTGCCGTTGAAAAAACCATTTGACGATTGTCCAATTTCATATGGTTTCCCATTTGAATAGAACGACTGGTAACTTCCCTCTAATTCACCATTCAAATAGTTTGTTTCTGTCGACAACTTATCATTTAGGTAATACTTAAGTTCAGACCCATTGCGCTTTCCATTACTATAATTCATTTCGGAGTAAAGCTTGCCATTTGCATAATACTCCTCGGTTTTCCCTTTTACTTGATCTACCTCATAAATTATCTTGAATTCCGGTAATTTTTCTCCGACTTCAAAATAGGACATATACAGTCCGTCCAAATCCCCATTTTTATAATATTTTTTTTGGGTTAATGCCCCTTTGTCATTATAATACTTGTATTCGCCATCTAGATTGTTATCTTTATATCCTGCATCAATCTCTAGTCTCCCGTTTTCATGATTTCGTATATATTTTCCATTTAATAAACCGTTTGAATAAATTGCGCTTTCCTTTACTTTTCCCGATGCGCTAAACCATTCCCATGGGCCTTCTCTTTTCCCTTGGTCATCAAAGCTCCCTTTGCCAGTAAGCCGTCCATATTCATTGAAAAATTCCCATGGGCCAACAGTTTTTTCATCACTCATTTTTCCGATGGCCTGAACATAGTCATTTGTGTAATGATATATTACTTCTTCTTTTTTGCCATACCACTCCATTTCATTTTTCTGAGTAATTTCTGCCCATTTAGATTTACAGAGTGTCAAAAATTCTTTTATATCCTTTGTGTTTTTTTCAATTATAGGCTTGAACTTTTTATTCTCAATGGAATAGGCGAGAGTGTAAATGAAAACATCAAAATAACCATTGTCCTGAATCCATTTGTAGAATGGGACGAATTTGATGTCCCAAAATCCTTCATTTCCTGAAAAATCTTTTAATTGTTGTAACAATGCATGATTTTGTCTAGTCAAAGCAATATCTATATCATTACCAGTCTTATAATTTGTATTTAGTGCGATTCTGTTGTTAATGACCAAATCAATTTCTTCAAATGCTTCATCATCTTTGGATATTATTAAACTGGGGTTCTTTGAATTCTCATTTTTGTTTTTTAAAATATTATCTAATGAATTTAGAATGCTGAAAGCATTTTCTGCGTCTGGCTCTAAAAGTATATACATATTAAAACACATTAGAGCTTGGCTCACTAGCTCTTGCTTATAACATATATTACCTAACTGAAGGTACGCCTTTCGGTAGAATGGATTTAAAATTATTGACGTTTGATACGCTTTTACAGCTTCCTCAATTTCCCCCTGGGATTCTAGCGTTACCCCTTTATTATACCAGAATATATTGTTTTTGGGATAGTTCGTTATTCCTTCATCAAATACCTCGGTTGCTTCTACATATTTTTTTTGGTTAAGTAAAGCAACTCCCTTGTTTATATAAAAAGAAGCTCTTAAATCCCCACAATTTTTCTTAATACCTTTATCGGCCATATCAATGGCTTCGTCATACTTTTTAAGGGCCATAAGGTAATAGGACTTAGATATCATTACCGAGCAATATGCCGAATCATTTTTGTTAACCTTATTAAAGATTGCCAAGGTTTTATCATAATCTCCGCTTTGCGAACTTTCAGCAGCTAGCTTAGAAAGTTCTTGGAAGTCAATAAAGGGAAGTTTTTCTTGTGCAAAACTGAAGAAGCAGAAAAGAAGAAATGGGGGAATTAGTTTTTTTATCATCAGACAAATTTAGAAAAGAACACAAATATTCTACATTTATTGTAGGATATTTCGATTATCTAGATTTATTTATCGTTTAAAAAGGCATTCGATTTATTTCAGAATCTCTTTAAATCAATAATTCATCTTTAAGTCAGCAAAAAAAAGAGAAATTACAAAGTGGGTATATGCGTTACTATGTACTGTATGTAGGCCTCTCCAAAAATGAGGCTAATTTAATTATTGAAATTAAACCGCTCGCCTTGCAGGTGGTTTTCTTATTTTTAGGTTTTCAAAATTGAAATCATAATTATGACCAACGTTAAAGAATCCGCCAATTTTATATGGTCCATAGCCGATCTTTTAAGAGGGGATTACAAACAAAGTGATTACGGCAAGGTAATATTGCCGCTTACGGTTTTAAGGCGATTGGATTGTGTGCTTCAGGACTCAAAGGCCGATGTCCTTAAAAAGTTCGAGCAGGTTAAATCCATGAACATTCAGAATTTAGATCCTATTCTGAACAAGGTGGCCGGCTATAATTTTCATAACAGCAGCTTGTTCAACTTTGATAAGCTAATTGCCGACCCCAACAATATTGCCGCCAACCTTCGTAATTATATCAATGGCTTTTCGGAAGAAGCCAGGGAAATCATCGAACAGTTCGAGTTCGACAACCAGATTACTAAACTCGAAGAGTCCAACCTTTTGTTCCTGGTATTGAAACGCTTCCAGGAGATAGACCTGCATCCGGAGAATATCTCCAGTATGGAAATGGGTTATATGTTCGAAGAATTGATCCGGAAGTTTGCCGAGATTTCCAATGAGACAGCGGGGGAACATTTTACCCCAAGAGAAGTTATCCGCCTTATGGTGAATCTCCTTTTTATGAACGATAGGGATATTTTGACCCAAAAAGGCATCGTTAAAACTATTTTTGATTGCTGTGCAGGTACAGGGGGCATGTTGTCCGTGGCCGAGGAATATCTCCATGAACTAAATCCAGATGCAAGATTGGAAGTATTTGGGCAGGAGCTCAACCCGGAATCCTATGCCATCTGTAAGTCGGATATGTTGATCAAGGGACAAAAACCTGATAATATCGCTAAAGGCAACAGCCTAAGAAGCAAGAGCGATGCCAAGGTGAAAGGGGATCAGTTCATCGACCATAAGTTCGATTATTTGATAACTAATCCACCTTTTGGGGTAAAGTGGAAAAAGGTAGAGAAAGAGGTAAAGGAAGAACATGAAACCCTTGGACATGGCGGGCGTTATGGGGCCGGATTGCCCTCGGTAAGCGATGGCTCCTTTTTGTTCTTGATGAACCTGATGTCCAAGATGAAACCCAAAGCAGAAGGTGGATCTCGGTTGGCCATTGTATTTAATGGTTCACCCTTATTTTCTGGCTCCCCTAGCAGTAAAAAGAACGAAAGTAGCATACGTCAATGGATCATTGAAAACGACCTGTTGGAAGCCGTTATAGCCCTGCCCGATCAATTGTTCTACAATACGGGAATAAGTACTTATATCTGGATCATCAGTAACCATAAGGTGAAGGAACGTAGAGGAAAGGTACAGCTTATAAATGCCGTTACCTTCTTTAAAAAGATGGGCAAATCCTTGGGCAACAAACGCAATGAACTGTCCGAGGAGCATATTGGGCAAATAACAAAATTGTATGGCGATTTTGTAGCTACCGATTGCTGTAAAATATTCGACAACAAGGATTTTGGTTATTCCAAGGTAACGGTGGAACGCCCTTTGATGAAAAACCGGAAGGTGGTAAAGGACAGCAAAGGCAACCCCAAGCCAGACTCCTCGTTAAGAGATACGGAAAACATCCCGCTAAAGGAAAATATTGACAGCTATATGAAGCGCGAAGTGCTACCCCATGTCCCAGATGCTTGGGTGGATGATAGTAAGACCAATATTGGGTATGAAATAAACTTTACCAGGTACTTTTATGAGTACAAGCCGTTACGCTCCTTGGAAGAAATAAGGGCCGATATATTGGCGTTGGAGGCAGAAACCGAAGGATTGATCAAAACGGTGATATCCTAGGATGAGAAAATACCGCGCATATAAAGATTCCGGGGTAGAATGGATCGGGGAGATTCCTGAGCATTGGGAATGTATTCCATTAAAATTTATTGTTAATGAGCGGTTGAAATATGGTGCAAATGAGTCAGCTGACGATGACAATCCTAATAATCCTAGATATATTAGAATTACAGATTTTGGATTTGATGGGAGTTTGAAAGATGATACGTTTAAATCACTTCCAGAATCAATAGCAAAGCCGTTTTATTTAAAGGAAGGAGATTTGCTATTTGCAAGGAGTGGAGCTACAGTGGGGAAAACATTCTTATTTGCCAACTACAATGGGCGAGCATGCTATGCTGGATATTTAATCAAGGCTTCGTTTGATCAAAATGAAATTAGCAGTAAATATGTTTACTACTTTACTCATTCAAACTATTATGAGAACTGGAAACAAAGTATATTTCAACAAGCCACTATTCAAAATATTGGAGCGGATAAATACAATTTTTTAAAAATTTCAATACCACAATGCAATAAGGAACAAACCCAAATCGCCAACTACCTCGACCAAAAAACCACAGAAATAGACACGCTTATTACCAAAAAGGAGCAATTAATAAAGCTTTTGGAGGAAGAACGTACCGCTATGATCAACCAAGCGATTACGAAAGGGCTTGACCCCAATGTGCCCATGAAAGATTCTGGTATAGATTGGTTAGGGAAGATTCCGGAGCATTGGGATAGAATAAGAATTAAAACTCTGGTATCTAATAAGGTATCCGATGGGCCACATGAAACACCAAATTGGACGGAATCTGGTATTCCATTTTTATCTGCGGAGGCTATAAAGGGTAATCGGCTGGATTTTGATTTTAAACGAGGTTACATTTCAAAGGAGCAACATGAGGAGTATTCAAAAAAATCTAAGGTAATTTTTGGAGATATATTATTCTGTAAATCTGGTTCAACAACGGGTAAGTCGGCGTTGGTGCTAACCGATAAAGATTTCGGAATATGGTCTCCTTTAGCCATAATTAGAGCTGATGGAAATAGAATTGATTATCGATACTTATTTCATTCCATACAGTCGGAAATGTTCAGATTGCAAGTAGAAACATCTTGGACTTTTGGCACGCAACCAAATATTGGTATGGGAGCGATAGAAAATTTATGGGTAGCCGTCCCACCTTTGTGTGAACAGATTGAAATTGTTCAAAATATAGGAGACCAACTTGATAAATTTGAAGAGATTATCGATAATTGTTGGCTAGAAATCAACCTCCTAAAGGAATATAAAACCGCCCTGATCAGCGAAGTGGTTACTGGTAAGATTGACGTAAGGGAAGAAGTTTTAAATTAGCAGAATGAGCATATTGATCGGCATAGAAGATTTGGTGTCCGGAAGCGTTGTGGAAGGCACACGTATGGAGTTTAAGAAGGGATGGAACCCTGCTACCATCATGCGCTCGGTCTGTGCTTTTGCGAATGATTTTGAAAACGAGGGTAGTGGCTATATCATTGTTGGTGTTGAAGAAAAAGATGGTAAAGCTATTCGCCCTATTTTTGGTTTCGATCCCGCCCAGCTCGAAAGTGTCGAAAAAGAATTGGTGGGCTATTGTAATCTTATCAAGCCTTCCTATTTCCCAAGATTGTCGCTAGAAGCATTGGATGATAAACACGCATTGGTAATCTGGGTGCCAGGAGGCAGTAATAGGCCTTATAAAGTGCCAGATGATGTAACGGCCAAACACAAAAACTATAATTACCGTATCCGTTTTCAATCCAATAGTATTGTGCCGAATGCGGAGCAAGAGGCCGAGTTATTACAACTAACGGCCAAAGTTCCCTTTGATGATCGGGTGAATACACATGCCAGTGTTGGCGACATGAGTTTTACCCTAATGCGCGGACATTTGGAAAAAACCAAAAGCCGATTGTATGGGGAAAGTCGCGATATGACGGTGGAAGAACTTGCCGAAAAAATGAACCTTTCGCAAGGGGCCAAGGAACATTTGTTTCCTAAAAATGTGGGGTTGCTCATGTTTTCCGAGGCACCGGAAGAATTTTATAAAGGCGTTCAAATCGACCTGGTAGAATTTCCCGAAGGCCTTGGAGGGAAAAATTTTAACGAGAAAATATTCCGTGGTCCCATTCAAAAACAATTGGTAGATGTCCTATCCTATATAAGAACCAACGTTATAAAAGAAAAGGTAATCAAGTATGCAGACAAAGAGACTGCGGATAGGGCTTTTAATTATCCATACAATGCTATTGAAGAAGCACTTTCCAATGCGGTGTATCATCGAAATTATGAGTTGCAAGACCCTATTGAAGTCCGAATATTACCGGAAGCTGTAGAAATTATCAGCTATAATGGTGCCGACCCATCCTTAAAGCAAGAGGATTTTGATAAAGGTGTAGTTAGGGCCAGACGTTATAGAAATAGACGTATTGGGGAATTTCTAAAGGAACTAAGACTAACGGAAGGAAGGGGCACCGGTATTCCTACTATTGTTAAAGCTCTAAAAGATAATGGCTCCGATGCTGCCGAGTTTGATACCAACGAACCCTCTAGAACACACTTTCTAATCGAAATACCTATTCATCCCAGTTTTAACGACCAAGCTGACGACCAAGCTGACGACCAAGCTGACGACCAAGCTGACGACCAAGCTGACGACCAAGCTAATAAACTAATTATAGAACAAATAAAGGTACTAAAGTATTGTGAACAACCCAGGTCTAATAAAGACATACAAGAGAAAGAGCTTCAATTAAAAGTACATACTGACAATTTTAAGCGGTACATAGAGCCACTGATAGAGCAAGGTCTTTTAAGCAGGACTATTCCAGATAAACCCAGTAGTCCCAATCAAGAATATATCACGACAAAATCGGGCAAAGGTGTTCTTGACATCCTAAAAAATCAGGTTGAGGACAAAAAGAAAGGTGATTTTGGCAACAAAGGAGGTAACTAAGATGGTAACTAAGTTAGTAACTAGGAAGACTACGGAATAAGCATATTGGAATATGTCAAAAACGATACATACAGAAGATACTTTTGAGGCGGCTATAGAAGTCTCCTTATTGGAAAATGGGGGCTATATAAAAGGACATTCCCAAGATTTTGAAGCAAAATTAGGCCTGTTCCCTTCATATATCATTCATTTTTTACAAACCTCGCAACCTACGTTATGGGATAAGATCGTCAACATCCACAAGGACAATGTAGAGCAAAAAGTAATGCAACGTCTATTGAAGGAGCTGGACAACCGTGGTACGTTAGATGTGCTGCGCAATGGTTTTACAGACTATGGGGTGAAGTTTAAAATGGCGTACTTCCGTCCCGAAAGCACCTTAAACCCAGAGACCGAAATCTTATATGCCACCAATCATTTATCGGTGACCCGCCAATTGTACTACGAGCGAAACGGTAAGAATTCCTTGGATATGGTGTTAAGTCTAAACGGCTTGCCAGTTGCCACCATAGAATTGAAGAATCAGTTTTCGGGTCAAAACGTGTCCAATGCCAAAAAGCAATACGTTTATGATAGGGAACCCACAGAACCTATCTTTCAATTTAAAAAACGCACTTTGGTGCATTTTGCCGTAGATACCGATGAATGTTATATGACCACCAAACTGGCGGGAAAGAATACCAGATACCTGCCTTTTAATTTGGGTGACAATAATGGGGCCGGTAATCCAGTAAACAAAGTAGGCTATAGAACGGCCTACTTATGGGAAAAGGTTTGGGCCAAAGATAGCTTTATGGATATTATTGGAAAGTTCCTTCACTTGAATGCAGAAACCTTTCAACTTAATGGTGTTCAAAAAACGAAGGAAACCCTGATTTTCCCCCGCTATCACCAAATGGATGTCGTTCGCAAACTTACCACAGATGCCAAGCGTAACGGTGCTGGCCATAATTACCTGATACAGCATTCGGCAGGTTCGGGGAAATCCAATTCCATTGCCTGGTTGTCCTATCGTTTATCCAGTCTGCACGATGCCAAAAATGAACGGGTTTTCGATTCCGTTTTAGTTATAACGGACCGGAAAGTATTGGACAGCCAGTTGCAGAGCACCATATATCAGTTTGAACATAAACAGGGCGTAGTCCAGAAAATAGAAAAGAACTCCCAACAATTGGCCGATGCCATTACAGTTGGATCCAATATTATTATTACCACCCTACAGAAGTTTCCCTTTATCCTGGAAAAAATAGGCGAGTTGCCAGCAAGGAAGTATGCCGTAATCATAGACGAAGCACACTCCTCGCAGGGAGGGGAGGCCACCAAGAAAATGAAGGAAGTGCTTTCTGCCAAATCGCTGGAAGAAGCAGCTTTGGAAGAGCTTGATTCCGGATTGGACGAGGATGCGGAAGACCAAATCCGGAAATCGATGGAGGCCAGGGGAAAACAGGACAATCTTAGCTTTTTTGCTTTTACCGCTACCCCTAAGACCAAGACAGTTGAGGTTTTTGGCACGCCCGACGGCCAAGGCATACCAAAACCCTTTCATCTGTATAGTATGAAGCAGGCGATCGAGGAGGGTTTCATTTTGGATGTTCTTAAAAATTACACCACGTATAAGACCTATTTTAGGCTGTCCAAGGAAATTGAGGAAGATCCAAAAGTCAACAAAAAACAGGCAGCTAGGGCTATTGGACGTTTCTTGTCCCTGCATCCCCATAACTTGGCCCAAAAGACCGAAGTGATGATCGAGCATTTCAGGCAGGTTGTTTCCAAGAAGATAGGGGGCATGGCCAAAGCGATGCTCGTTACAGGATCACGGTTGCACGCTGTGCGCTACAAGGATGAGTTCGACAAATACATCCAAAAAATGGGCTACCACGACATCAAGACCATTGTGGCATTTTCTGGCAAGGTGATTTATGATCTATATCCGGAAGGGGTAACAGAAGTGGAAATAAATGGTTTTAAGGAAAAGGAACTGCCACGAAAATTTGCTTCCTCGGAGTATCAATTGCTCATTGTAGCCGACAAATATCAAACCGGTTTTGATCAACCTTTGCTACACACCATGTATGTGGATAAGAAGTTGTCCGGTGTAAAATGTGTCCAAACATTATCCCGGTTAAACCGGATGCATACAGGAAAGGAAGACACTTTTATATTGGATTTTGCCAATGAGGCAGAGGATGTATTGGCCTCCTTTCAGCCCTATTATGAACTTACCTCGATAGAATCGAATACCGATCCCAATCATTTATTCGACCTAAAATCGGAAATTGAAAAGGCGCATATTATTTGGCAGACCGAAATTGATAATTTTTGCAACGTTTTCTTTAAATCGGCAATTACCCTATCCGTAAAGGAACAAGGGAAATTAAACGCCTACATAGACCCTGCCGTTGAGCGGTTTAAAAAATTACCGGAAGAAAACTCCAAAGAAGATATCGTTGGCACCGAAGTGACCCAGGATAATTTTAAACATGCCCTACAGTCATTTACCAGGTTGTATTCATTTTTGACCCAGATTATGCCTTTCTCGGATGTTGAGTTGGAAAAGCTTTATACCTACGGTCGATTTTTATTGAAGAAGCTACCGCGTAAAAGCCAAAATGACCGCTTTAAATTGGGGGATGAAGTTTCCCTGGAATACTATCGGTTGCAGAAGATAGGGGAGCAGCGGTTGTTGATGGAGAGCGAAGGCGAATATCAACTGGAGGGAATTTCCGGTGCGGGAATTCGTTTGGCAAATAAAGAGGAACAAGAGGCTTTATCCGAGATTATTAATCTCTTAAACAAGAAATTCGGCACTGAATTTAGTGAAGCTGATAAATTGTTTTTTGACCAGATAGAGGCGGAGCTAGTAGCCGATGATAAATTGTCCGAACAGGCCAGAAACAATTCGATGGACAACTTTAAATTTGGTTTTGAGGATGCCTTTATGGATAAGCTGATAGGGAGAATGGAACAAAATCACGACATTTTCAGTAAAATGATGGATGATAAAGATTTTGGAATGCTGGTTAAAGATTATATGTTGAAAAAAGTTTTTAAACGCTTGAATGCATAGATTACTAAGTATTGGAAATGACGGCTGATAAACATCATCTGATATATCTTGCGTGTTTTCTGCATGCTAGAATTTTGACCAAAGACCTAATTAAATTGACTTTAGGCATTTATAATTTAATTACTGGGCTCTAGTTCACCGTGAAAGTTCTTTAAACCTACAAAAGGCATTCGCCAGTTTTATTTGGTGTGGGCTTTTACACTCCGCTTCAAAAATGGCTGGGTTTGCCACCATAATAAAACGTGTACGGGCCCGCGAAACGGCAACATTAAATCGGTTCGGGCTAAATAGAAAGTCCATTCCACGTGGGGCTTCTTCCAAGCTGGAAGTGGCTACAGAGTAAATAATTACGGGAGCTTCCTGACCCTGGAATTTGTCAACCGTGCCAACCTCCAAATTGGGCAAACGTTGTTTGATGGCCTGTACTTGTGCATTGTAAGGAGTAATGATTTTTATATCACTAGTAGTCAAGGTAGCTTCTTCGCTGTTTTCATTAATAAAAGTAACATTGCCACCAGTCAGGTGCGCCACAATTTCCGACACCTTCTCAACCTCTTCGGAAGATGAGTTGGTATTTCCAATATGTTCAACTTCTTCAAGGTACAAACCAGCTCCAGTATACTTTGAGCCTATAATCTGCTGTTGATCGAGATGGTCTTTTGATTGTAATCTATTCTCATAAAAGAGCTCTGATACAAACGTATTAATAGATGAATGCATGCGCCAGGTCTCCGCCAAAAACACACCTTGCTCATTAGCAATGGTTTTCTCGCCCTGCAACACGTGTTCTAGAGCCGATACTTCAGTCCCGTCTGGATGTACGCCTTGCTGGGGTTGTTTCAATTGTTGTGGATCGCCCAAAAGAACGAGGTTGGAGCAGCAGTGCGAAACGGCTAGCGTATCAATTAAAGACAATTGACCGGCTTCATCCACAAACAGGTAATCCACGCTACCCTCATAAGGTGGTTTGCTCCACACAAATGAAGTTCCGGCAATAACGTCCACACCGCCTATGGCTGATTGGATGTCATTTTCATCATTACTTACCGACCAAGGGGAAGGATTATCCAGATCTGGTTCGGTTTTCTGTATCATTTGAATGTTAAATCCTTCCTCTTGAGCTTCCTCCCAAACTTTCGTTAGCAAATTTGTAATGACCTTGTGGCTAAGGGCAGTAATTCCGATTTTCTTTCCTTGCTGAGCCAAACGAACAATAAGGTGACTTCCCGTAAAACTCTTGCCCGCACCAGGAGGGCCTTGAACAGGCAGATAACTATGGTCTAGTTTGGCTGCAAAGTCAAATGTTCTCGCCAGAATATCCTCATTGTAGTTCAGTGCCTCTGTTAAACTTGGAGGAGCATTCAAGAGCAATTGTCTTGCTGCTCGGAACGTCTCATCTTTACTGTCCATACCATTGGCAATAACCCATTCCGCCAACCTGATGATGGCTTCTTCTTTGGTACTGGAATTAATGTTTTCCAAACTCATGACGGAAATCGGGTGGGGCAGGTCGATTTTAGTTGGACCCTTTTTGATGCGGAGTATACCAGCTTCAATGTCAATCTCATGAATGGTGCCCAGCTTATTTCCTTCTTGATCCTCTAAAGAATGACCTGGACGCAAATCACATTCCTGAATTGGAAATGTATACGTATCAACGATACTTCTTTTTTCAAGCTCTCGATTGCCGGTATATTTAAGAAAAGAAATTGCTTTTCGCTCTTCCAAGAGGTCATCTTCGGAAAGCTCTTTTAATCGGAAAAACTCCCACCAAAATGTCTTCTTCTCTCTGCGATACCAATCAAGCATATGAGCCAGAATATATCGAGCCTGCTCAACTTCGCTTCGTTCAGCCTTTATTGGAGGCACACCATTGAGTAGAGCATTCATAATGGGCTGAATGCGCTCTTGATGCGCAGTGATATTCTCACTGGCAACACCATCGCCATCTTCTGGCCGTATAATGTTTTCACCTTCGCCAATTAACCTGGCACGAATATCCTCCAGCCATGCTTGAAGGCGAACCAATGATTCGCAGTCATCTTGATTGTATAGTTGGACGGCATCTTTGGTTTCCTTTGTTAATTTATCAATATTCCTAGTTTGCAGAAGTAACTCCAGTTGGGATTTATGACTTGAGAGATCGCGTAAATTCATCTTGCGCTCATATCCAAAAAATATCTCTAGGTTCTTGATCGAGTAATTCTCAACGCTGGCACGAATGGATTGTCGAACAACACTATATAGATCCACAAAAGTATTTGATCGTAAGAATGTGTCGATTTCATTTTCGCACGATGCGTATTTACCCATCAGCCGCTTAAAAGCCGTGACTTCATAAGGTGCATAGTGGTATATATGAAGCGAGGGATCTTCTTGTTTTAGCTTATAGGCAAAGTCAATGAATTGCTCGAAAATCTCTTTTTCTTCCGCTTCGTTTTTAGCCCAGAGAGCATGGTATACGCCTTTGTGAACGAAACCAATCATGTATTCAAGGCCATCGGGCTCAACCATGCGGTCGCCTTCAAAATCGAGATAAATATCGTTCATGGAAGGTTCTGGCAGTTTATACAACCCTTTGCCTTCTTCAATGTCTAAGGTTTCGTAGATAGGTTTATATCCGTTTTGTCTGCTCGTATGCTGTAAACGAGCCTGTTCTCGAAGTTTGTTGTAAGTCTCTTTAACACCTTTAGAAGGATTAAAAGGCACAGGTAAATCAAGACAGGCCAGTTTCTCCAGCGTGTCAACTTCATGCAAATTGAGTTCTTTCATTTGTGATTTACCCATTCCAGCCACAAAGGTTAGGTGGTCATCTCTTCGTCTAATAGCATTACAGCTCTTCCACCATCTGCAAATATCGCAATGGCTGACTGGCTCAGGGTAGGTCTCCTCATCATTGGCAATTGCTTCTTCCAAATTCCGTTTCACAACCCGTATATATGCCGCATGTTCATCATAGCGATAACGCTCTTCCCCGTCAGGCTTAATCACACCCATGTACTCTGGAGTTACACCTTGGATTTGAGCTATGCGCTCCGAATAAAGGCCAATTTGTAAAATTGTCCCAGCCTTGGTTTCATTCGCAAGCTTAGTATCCCACACCTCATAAGACCAATCTCCTAAATCACTTGGTTTATCAACCTTCTTTAGAAAATCAGCCCATCCGCTCCATTTGCCATCTTCTTTCAACCTTGCCTGGTAAATAACATCAATACCTGCTTTCATGGCATCTATTGTATGTTTTTCAGCATGGGGGTCATCAGTACTAATTTCTGATACAGTTCTTCCTTGATCCTTTATCTCCTGTAGGTGGTTCTTTTCAAACTCGATACCTTTCTCTTTCAGCATTTGCACAACACGATTCGTGTATTGTTCTGGATCTGCAATTTCGCCTCTTTCATGTTGTTTGTTTAGTTGAGTGAGGTGTTTACAACTGCTATGAGTAGATAAATCGGTAGGGCTGTAAATAATCTGGTTGTTCTTGTATTTCATATAAAAATTGAAGAAAAGCTATTTATGGAAAAACTATTTTTAGGTGATATAAGTCATGTTCTTTAAGGGACATAGTATACACAAGTTAAAGATTAGTCTTTACACTAAATTAGGTTTCCAACCTTGTTGCTTGTTGCTTGTTCTTTATTCCTTAAATACTTTTCATTAAAGAAACTTAAAAATACGTTTCTATAGGGAGGATACCTTCTAACGTTTCCCAAGTCAATAAGTACACGGCTTAACGCCCTATTTGTTGTTACAATTTTTGTGCGCTGGCTTTTCCATCCTGCTCGATTACAGTCATTAACATATTGTCCAAATGTCTGTTGGTTAAATCCAATTTCCAGTCTTCTTTGATTTTCTTTTTCAAGTTAACACATTTATAGAAAAGCTTTGCATACTCCAAATCCATAAGCTCTTTGTTCAGTTTTGCTTTTTGTTCTTTGGTCAATTTTACTTTTAAAATGCTTATTGCCTTTACGGCCCGAGTGTCGTAAATAAAATATAGTTCTGGTAAATGAAAATGTAGATATTTTGAAGAAAAAGACCTTTTTTCTTGCTCGGTCAGATCCTTAATCAATTTTGTCAAGTACAGATGAGTCTCCAAAAGTTCCGCAATATTGCTATCAGTTGGTTTAGATTCCAGTTGTAGTTTTTGAATATACAAGTCCAAGTCCGAATCCCTAAATTTAGGGCCTACCTTTTCGATATAAAACTGGTCATTGGGTTCTGCCTTATTTTTTCGCCTTTCAATCGCTGCCGAATAAACTCTACCAATAATTAGAACTTTTCCGATTATGGTGTCAACTTGTTGGTGAGTGGGATATCTGCTACACATTTCGTATAGAATTTTATTGCTAAAATCCAATGGAGTTTTCTTTGATTTCTCGACTAATTCTTTAGTTAACATTTTTTCGTCTGAATATAACTGTGATAAATGAAATGGTTAAAGAAGCTGGAATTAAATAACTCCACCAATATGGTAAGCACCAATTTAAAAAATATCCAAAACTCTCTCCAATGTTTTCAAGGTATGAACCCTGAATTTTCAGCACTTCCATTCCTTCTTTTATTGATGTGAAGTATAGAATTATTGAAAATGTAAGAATGGATAATAGAAAGGTTTTGATGAATAATTTCATTCACAGATTTGGTTTTTTTAGCTTCCAAACTACGTCAAAGTTAAAATATTGACATTTAGAAAGTTATGGTTTTAAGTAAAATTTATCTCACTGCGGTTTTAGTTCTCGTTGTCCCAAAAACTCAACTGGTTTTTCTGGTAGGAAGATTTCGCACAACGTAGTAATATGATTATTAAACTTATATTCATTATATGTAGGACTAAGTTAGCAAATCTTTATCCATAAAGGGTCTATTTGCTCCATGGGTTCAAATTTCCGTTGTCTTCGATTTTGATCTCAAATTTTTTACCCATTACTAGAAGAACAATAAGGGAGAGGCATATTTTTTTATTTATGAGTTTGATTTTTTAAGTCGGAGGGAGAACGGGAAGGTAAAATATATACTTGTAACATGGTAAGATTACAGGGAAAATTAAAAAATAGGTTTGAATTTGATTTTGAATGAGCCGGGTCAGATAAATTGAAGTGCAGTTTTGATTTCCATCCCATATTTCCAATATTTGATAGATTATGGGAAGTTCAATTCTCAAAATATTTAAGATGGGGTAGAATCTTTTCATTTGGCTATGCTATTAATGTCATGAATCCCAAGCCCCTGCGGAAGCCAGAAAAACCCTCCGTTCCAGTCCTCCATTCCGGACAACTTCCATCGCCCGAAAGGGAAGTCCCTCCGTTCCGGATTTCTCGGCATCCTCGGTGCCGCGCCAAAGCCCAAGGGGAGAAAAACCCCTTGCTCTTTCTTTTCCCTACCCACAATTTAATCCTTCATTTTTATATTTCTCCCACATTTTTCAAAACCATATAAGACCATATCAGATCGCTGTTTGGTCTTATATGGTCCCATATGGTCTTATATGGTTTTGAGCCTTAAAATATTGATAATAAGACTATTATAATCGAAAATCATTTTTTACATTTATATATATTTATCCGTTTTGACGGATAGCAAGTTGGATTCTAAGTAACTTAGAATTGTCTACTTCTGACGAAGTGCTTGCCCTAAAAAGCGCAGGAAATGGAACAAAATAAAAGAGGCCGAAAACTATTGGGAAACGAGAAGCGGTACCACAACGTAATGCTCCGTTTCAACGATACGGAATATGACAGGCTGAAGGTAATTGTCGGATCCTATAACCTTGATATTTCCGAAAGGGGAACAATAAGTCCACTGCTAAGAAGATTGGTTTTGCGCAAAGAATCGGAAGAAAAGGACCGACTTCCGAACACCTCGAACCTTGCCTACCATATTAACAGGATAGGCAGGAACATCAACCAACTGGTAAAACTGGCGCACTACAAGAACCTGAGAAGCCCGAACAGTAGTCTGACGGACGAGATACGAAGGACCAACGGACTACTTAGCACACTTATCGAAATTACATTGGAAGATCGAACAGGATGATAGGAAGGATACTATATCGGGAAAGCTGCCAGGGCGTACTGAACTATGTGTTCGGCAAGAAGGGCATGCGCATCCTCGGATATGGCAACATGTACGCACAGGACATATCGAAAAAGTTCTTCAGGGATGTACTTCACTTTCAGGGACAGCGCAATGCCACCAAGAACCGCTATGCCCATATAACCCTCAACCTTCCCCGTGGCGAACATCTTGATGACAAAACTTTCTATGAAGTCTCCAAGGAATATATGGAACACATGGGATACGGTGAACAGCCCTATGTAGTGGTAAGGCACACCGATACCAAGCACGAGCATGTCCATATAATAACGACCAATGTGGACGAATATGGAAAAGTGCTCGGAATATTCAACAGCTACCGAAGGAACATCTCCACCCAGAAATACCTGGAAAAACAATTTAATCTCTCCCCATCGCCCGACACAAAACAGGACAAGGAACTACCGATATTTGAGATGCCGGAATTCAAGAACGAGGACATCAACGGGGTAAGGTTCTATATACAGGACATAGTAAACAACACCATCCAGAAGTACAAGGTAAGGAGCATTAACGAACTGGCCGAACACCTCAAACACCACCACATTCAGGTAAAAACCGTGAATCACAATGGCAGGATAGGCGTATCGTTCGGCATCGAAATAGAAAATGGCTACAGATCAAGGTTCATCAACGGCTATACCGTACATCCCCAACTGAGCGGACCAAAACTGCAAAAGGTATTCGAGCTAAACCAAAAATCAAAGCTGTTACCAATGGTCAAGAAACGGCTGGAGAAACAGCTAAGGACCACCTATAGCCTCTTCAGGACGATAGACCCCAAAGACCTTCCCGATATCCTGAAATTGCACCAAGATCTGGACTGCAGGCTAGAATACGATGAACAGGGGGGAGCTATAGATTTTGCCATTTATGACAAGTCGGGATATGTCCTGACAAGCAAGGAAATAACGGACGATATAGGAATACAGGAAAACCAAGAACTGTTCGAGAGCGAACACTCCCGGATGCACGAAGAGAGCGAACAGCTGCAACTGGAAATGCAACGCATCATAAGGGAATCCTACCGGAATACCTATCAGGCTACAAGGAACAAGACGCTTTTCTCGGAACATATCGATAGGATGCCCATAATGTCCATACTAACGGAAATGGCAAAATTGGATCGCTCCAGATTTCTCATAAAATATATGCATACCGACAAAGAAAAACTGGGCGATCTGATACAGACCCAGTTCGACATAGTAAAGGACAAGCTTTACGTTACGGAATCGGTAAAAGAAGAACAGAAACTAAATGAAAAGGCCGAGCTTATAAAACAAACAATCGTAAAACAGCTTTTCGAACCCTCCAAACGAGACGGAGTCCTACACGAACTTATCCGAAGCCTTGGCACCAATTACGACAACGGCACACTGACGTACGCAAACTCCAATAGGCACAAGGTCAACTTGGATTTGGGTTATATACCAGTACCACAACAAATCAATTTCTATGCCTCCCCGGGCTTTATAAAGGAGAACGAAAAAGTATTGGACGGACTCCTGAACGACAAAGCAGAAAAAGAGATCAAACCTAGCCCGACCGCGATATTCCTGCCATTGATGTTCCCGAACCTCTATAAGGCCATGGCCCCAATATACAGGCAACGGTTTGACAAGCTGACCCTGAAGGCTTATCACAAATATGCCGAGCGCATGCACGTACCCTTCGAGAAATCCCCTAAGGACTACATCCGGTTCTTCAATGCCAAGGGCTTTTATTTTGGAAGAAGGGAAGAGAAGCTTTGCATCGCCTCTATCTATTCCAAGTAGCCGGTCAGCGTTCCGCTTCCAAAGAAAACGCAGGCCTATCTGGAATCCTCGAACAACCTAAATAAGATCTTGAATAATCAGGCAGAAACTTTGGCCGATATCAAAACCGATGGACGGGACCATTTGAAAAGTCTCTGGTCCGCCCAACTGATGGAGCGGGGGCAATACCAGAAGGTGGCCTATCTGTATGTTCTGGAGGGAGTTACGCCAAACCTCCCGTTACAGATATTGGAACACCACATGGGGAACGGCTTTAGGGAAGCGTTGGTTGCCGTTTCCAAAAAACGCATCGATGCAGAACACGGACGCTTTCTAAGAAGGGGAATCTATGCCCTGGGCAATTTGCTGGCAAGTACAAGCCCAAAAGAAGAAGAGGCTTACAACGGCTTCAAGGACGAGATGACGGACTGGTCCAAGTACAAGCGTAGGGGGCTTACGATATAGTATATAGTAGAATGGATCCTATATGATATTTTGCACCCTCACGGGTGCATTTTTGTGGATAGGGGAAGGAAAAGAAAAAAGCAGGATACCGATCCTGCTTTTTGATACTCATTTAACCCATTTAGCACTTAATTTCCTTATTCTGTAGCAACAAGTTCAAAATTTTGTGTTGTCGTATTGGCGGCAACAATCCTTACTCCTTCGACACTTTGGGAATCGTACCCTTCGGCATCTACCGCCACATCATAACTTCCTGCCAATAGCCCCATTACCATATACTTCCCATCCTTGTCGGTAAAGGTGGTCGTATTCAAAGTGTCGGCGGCAAAAACGGATACTTGCGCTCCTTCCAAACCAAGAGGGGTATCCACTTGTAAAGTGGTCACCAAACCTGCAAGACTTCCCGCGGTGGAAAGGTTGCTTGCCTTGATTACGGGTTTAAAATTAAACCCTTTGATACCGCTCAGATCGTTACCATATCCCTTGGCCACGAAGGATCGGCTCACGTCAAAATCCAAAAGCAGATCAGCACTCAGTCCTCCGGCCACGGTAAGCCCTGGCTTGATAAAGACCTTTATACCTGTTTGCTCTCCGCTGGGCACTTTTAAATCGTAAGTGGTACCATCGGTGAGAACTACATTGACACCTTTTACATATACCCGAACCAAGTCATAAGTCCCTACTGGAACCTCCATATCCACCAAGTTTTCTGTTACACCATTGGTGAGGTCTAAAAGATTTACCCGTACCTCCCGTTCCATCAACACAATAAAGGGCGAAACATCGGCATTGGGATTTCCTTCCATAGCAGCGTCCTTTTCCTTGTTACGGGCGTCTATTTTAAATATAATCACATTTGCCTCTGCCACAAGGTGGTTGGGGAAAGGGGCATCGACTAATTGCACAGTCATTTTTCCGGTTTCGGAGCTTGCGTCGTCCCCGTTGGAGCAACCTAGGAACATTACCGCCAAAGCGAATAGAGAAATTGAATAAAATTTGATTTTCATAATTTTAGATTTTTCGTTCAACATTACCAAATACCTTTTATCCTCAATGGTTAAAGGTGTCAGCCATTATAACAACGCAAGGTTCCAAAATCCCTACCATAAAAACATGTTTTATTCTGTTTTTTCGACGAATTACAGTGTTTTATTGTAAGCGGGAAAATTCTTCAACAGTTAGATGGCGCAGAAATTATTAACAAGCAATAAAAACTTCTCGTTTTCAAATAGGCCAGTGCACCTTCGAATACTTTACTGTGGATCGGGGAATGAAGAAAATAGATGGATAATACCTAGGATTTATGCTATTGTCTAAATATGCAAAATATTCGGTTCACCTTTAGTTTCTGATCGAAAAGTTGTACTGGAGAATAATCCCCGGCAGCATTGTCAGGGCTTCCAGTAGCGAGGAGGTTGTGCCTCCGATTTTGGGTTGTGATTTTACCTTAGTTTATCACGACATTATCTTTGCATCGAAATCGTCAATGATATTGGTCTCGAAGGAGTTCAGATAGACCTGGGTCATGGTTTCCGTGGTATGCCCCAGACTGTCCTGGATCACACCGCTCGGCGCGCCGCTCCTTTTCAGGATATTGGCGTAGGTGTGCCTGGCGGTATAGATGGTAAACCGTGGGAGCTCCAGGCGCTCCGCCAATTGTTTAAGGTATTGGTTGAGTCTTTTGCGCTTATTGTTTATTGTCTCGTGGATCTGGTTCCGATGCTTGCCCTTGGGAACGATGGGAAAAACGTAATCGTCAGGGCCAATCGGCCCTTCGTTAAATGCGATTAGAATCTCCTTTAGGGCAGGGGTTATTTTTACCGAGAACAGTTTGTTCTTTGTTTTGGACCTAATATAGATGATGCGCTCAAGATCACCTTGGATGCTGTCACCTTTCAGTAGCGACATATCCATCCAGTTCATGCCCCTTAAATAGAAGGAGGCCATGTACAGATCCCTGGCCTTGGCCAAATGCGGTTCCTTGATTTTGGCGATTTTCAAGGCTTCCAATTGCTTCCCATTCAGGAACGTCCTTGTGGGCACCCCGTTTTTGATGGAATAGGCGTTGAACGGGTTGTTCTTTTCCTTGGCCGTTCCGGTTTTAATGGCCCTTTTGTATACCGCCCGTAGCGTTCTAAGGTATACGCTAAGGCCCCCTGCCCCGTAGCCCGAGCCATAATGTTTGGTTTCCATCCGTTTGACAAAGGAATAATCGATTTGGGAAAAGGGAAGGAATTCCTGGCCGTGGAAATTTTTGATCTTGTTCCTCAGTGTCTTATATATCTGGGCGTTCCCATATTTTCTGCCATTTATAAGCTCCTGGATAATCTCGTCGGTAAGTTCAAAAAAGTCCTTACCGTCTACCGGTTTCCCCTCGATCGCTTTTTTGAGGCTGGACATGGAAAGGTTTTCTATTTTTCCTTCCTGCTCCAATAGTATAACGGTGTCGTAGACCTTTTTTAGTCTTTCTTGGATATGGTTGTTTATTCTGGTCGCATTCGAGGCTATCCTGTTGGTAGGTTTAACGCGTTGATTTTTGGCATCGAAATCTTTTTCGTGCAGATTAAATCCCAAGGGCGAGTATATAGTTTTCCTGTTGTAGGTTATCCGTATTGCAAGGGGATAGGTGCCATCTTTTTTCTGGCGCACTTTGTTGAGAAGGATTTTGGTGGTCAGCATGTGTTTATAAATTTATAAACTATTTATAAACAAAAATAGGGTTTATTTGGTTTTATACAAAGCAATGATTTATATAAAAGGCTGTATATCAGAACATTTAAAATCATATGGGGACAAATAAAAGGTCGCGGGTTCGAGTCCCGTCCGGACCGCCAACAAACAAAAGCCCTTCAATTTCTTGAAGGGCTTTTTTGTTTTTAAGATTGCACGTAGATAGCATGCAGAATTTGTAAGAATCATGCTCAATTGTAGTGTTGTCAGCTACATCTCAAGAGCCGATTATATCAAGTATTCGGCTCATTTTTATTTGAAAGCTTTTTTTGTAAAGGAATAAGTTGTGAATTTCTTTCTCTGGAAAGACTGGTTTAGGGATTCCATAAATTTTGGAAAATGTTCGATGAAATTTCACTTCAAATCCCTCCAAAACCGTTCCTTCAATTTTTCATCCAAATTTCCCATGCCTTCCTACATAGATTCAACATATTTTTGAGGTCGGGGTAAAAAGTAAGGCTATAGCTTTTGATTTATAAAACCGGCATTAATATTCGTTCCAAAAGAAATTTCCGGGATTCTAAGAAACCTGTCCGCCTTTTGGGCGGTTTTTTTCCTTCCCTTCGTATCTTGGCAAAGCTTTAGCGAAGGCAGTAGATATTAGATAATTTTTATGTCTTCGTAGCATGCATTTATTGAGGGTCTTAATATTGATGGGTAGTAAAAATGAAAAATTTAGTAACGTTGTTTTTTTGTCTAAATATATGGATAGATTTCGGTTTTTCTCAAAAGGATGTTAATTCCAATGTGCGTCCCAATATTATCTTGATCATGACCGATGATCAAGGCTGGGGAGATGTGGGGTACAATGGTCACCCATATATACAAACACCCAACTTGGACCAAATGACCAATGATGGTATCGAATTTACCAGATTCTACGCAGCTTCTGCAGTTTGTTCGCCTACAAGAGCGAGTGTATTGACCGGAAGAAACCCAGAACGGTTTGGTGTCTGTTATGCCAATTGCGGTCACCTTAAGAACGAGGAGATCAGCTTGCCCGAAATGGTTAAGGAAGTAGGGTACACCACAGGGCATTTTGGGAAGTGGCATTTAGGGACGCTGACCAAAGATGTTGAAGAAGCAAATAGAGGAGGTCGTCCAAAGTTTGACAAGGACTATGCCCCACCATGGGAAAACGGTTATGATGAATGTTTTGTCACCGAATCAAAAGTGCCAACATGGGACCCAATGATTACCCCTCCTAAATCTGCTATGGATGTTGGGAATAAAGTGGAAGGCATTCCTTTCGGCACAAATTATTGGATCGGCCCCGGACAGATAGTTGCAAATAATTTAGAGGGCGATGATTCCAGAGTTATTATGGATCGAGTACTGCCATTTATCGATAGGGCAGTTAAACGCCAACAACCTTTTCTTAGCGTAGTATGGTTTCATACGCCACATTTGCCTGTAATAACGGGTGAGAAATATAAAAACATATATAAAGGACTTACCGAAGACCAAAAGAATTTTTACGGATGTATTACTGCAATGGACGAGCAGGTTGGTCGATTGAGGGATCATTTAAAAAAGTTGAACATTGACAAAAACACCCTTATATTTTTTGCCAGTGACAATGGACCCGAAGGCAAAGATGATACGCAACGCCATGCTGGGCAAACCTATGGTCTTGACGGAAGAAAAAGAAGTTTAAAAGAAGGGGGGATCCGGGTTCCCGGAATTATGGTTTGGCCAGGTAAAGTTCAAAAAGGAAGGGTGATCAATACTCCCGTGTATACCTCAGATTATTTTCCTACCATTGCGTCAATACTAGACATAGATATTCATAAATATAAAAGACCCTACGATGGCGTAGATATAATGCAGATAATTGAATTCGAAAATGGAGCAGTGCCAAAAGATCGCTTTTTGCCATTTTTATTGGAAGACCAAGCCGCATTAATCGGTAACAGGTATAAAATATATAAAAAAGATAAAACCGCTGATTGGCAATTATTTGATTTGCTGAATGACCCTAACGAGACGACAAATATTTCTGAAGAGCATATGGAGATAATTGAAGAATTAAAGGAAAAATGGGCCACATGGAAAACTTCCGTGGACGACAGTGCTAAAGGGAATGATTATTAAATCTGTTATGAAATGAGCCATAACGATATCTGATACACACCGAAATCGAAGATTCACGAACACCTTTAAAAAGCAATTATCGGAGATGTGAATAATTACACCCGCCAGAACGATTCTTTCGGGCTGGCCCGCCAGAACGATTCTTTCGGGCTGGTCTGACCAATGAAAAACAATAAAAATAATCAGATGAAAGTTTTTTTGACAATGGTATTTCTGACCCAAATCAGCCATTGGTATGGACAATCCAATAATTTAAATCTTCATTCTGATAAGCCTTCCAGGGTTTGGGCGGAAGCCTTAGTATAGACTTATTCGTTTTAAAAAGCAACCAACTCATTGGTCATTCGTGTTTCCCTTACAATTCGGTCGAAGTAGGTTATGGATAATTCAAATTCAGTTCGTCAAATTTTGTTTGACTTATTTTTTTAAGTCTCCCGTATTTTCAGGCGTCCGGAATCTCGGGCTCTACCAGTTTCTTCAATTTTTCCAAGGATTCCTGCCATCCTAGATAACACATTTCCACTGGAATGGCCTCGGGAATTCCTTCCTGTACAATGTGCAGCTCGGTACCGCAAGTCACTTTCGACAAGCGGATTGTGGTAATCATCTCCCCAGGTAAATTTGGGTCGTCAAATCGGTCGGTAAGTTTGATCAGTTCGTTGGACTTTATTTCGAGAAATTCTCCCCCGAAGGAATGACCATTGCCCGTGGAGAAATTGATAAAGGACATTTTGTAGCTGCCGTCTTTCCTGAAATCCATGTGATGGATCGTCGCTATAAATCCGTAGGGTGGAAGCCAGGAGGCATAAGACACTGGGTCAGAAAAAGCCTTGAATACTTTCTCTGGGAAGGCCGTTAGGACCCTGTGCAATGTTACTGTGTTGTTCGACATGAGGATATGATTTTGGAGGTTAAATTTTAATTTCTTTTCGTTTCGCAAACTGGACAAGTCGGACAGCCCGAACTCTTGTTGAAACTGTGGCCCTTTTGGTAGGTTCTTATTGTTCTCATTTTATTTCTACTTAAGCCCCAACACTACCTGTCCTGACTTTTCCCGACCTTTTGTAGTTTGTGATAATTACTCCAGTTTTGGTTACAATGCTCTCGGTAAGCGTAAATGCTGCGGGTATGGCCCCGCCCTGAAATAGTTTTTTTCCCGAGCCTAGCGTTAACGGATAAATTTTGAGCCGAAGCTCGTCCACCAAATCATTTTTAAATAAGAGCTGAACAAGTTCGCCACTGCCCCAAACTTGAAGGTCGGGGCCTTCAGATTTTTTCAACCTTTCAACATCTTCCAGATCATTGATAAAAATTGAATTTTTCCATTGGGAATTGTCCCTAGTATTGGACAGGACGTACTTTTCCCCTTCGTTGATACCTGGCCAAAATCTGGCATTCTTTGGCCAAGTGCCTTCCCAAATCTCAAATGTTTTCCTTCCCAAAAGATACCCTACCGGTTGTTTCAACTCTTTTTGTAATACCTGGTGATAAACTTCGTCTCCATATGTCGCGATCCAACCGCCATATTCAAATCCGCCCGATGCATCTTCGTTGGGGTTTCCGGGCGACTGCAATACTCCATCTAACGTAATCATGGATAGAACCGTTATTTTTCTCATTTGACTTGATTTATTAAATCCACTTCACTTACATTCCAAAATTATGGAAGTCGATCAAGAATCAAGGGTGGCGATAACGGCTGATCAGAGGGTCGATTGCGCCAAATCTAAATTTCAAATCCGTCCATTTAAACGGCTGTCACAGCTACGTTTGCCTTGTATATCATTTTTTGGATATTAATTATTGTTCCATGGTGATTTGTGGTGGGTTTAATGGAGAGTGCCCTTATTTAGGGATTTACATAATGTTTTGCCAAAACGCGCTACTTTCTTAAAATTTTGTCCATAGTCTTGCCTTTCGCCAATTCGTCTATCAACTTATCCAGATATCGAATCTTCTTCATTAATTCATCTTCAATAGCCTCCACCCTATATCCACAAATTACACCCGTGATCTTTGAAACGTTTTCATTCAATTTCGGTACCTGGGCAAAAAAGGTTTTCAAATCACTTTTCTGCTCAATCTGATGTTGCAATGATTGCTTGTCATACCCTGTCAGCCAATAAATAATCGCATCCACTTCTTCCTTTGTACGCCCCTTTTTTTCCGCCTTTTTTATGTAGAGTGGGTAAACACTTGCAAACGTCATTTTAAATACTTTAGGGTTTTCCATGTTTGTTTTCTAAGGTTTAAAAAAGCATTAAGTCCATAACATACAATCACATATTTCACTTGTGCCTATTATTGGATACGAGTGAAATAACATAATGGATTATTGTAAAATTGGGCGACTTTATCACTTCCTCGTTGAATTTCTGGAGCGATAATATCCGATGCCTAATTATTTTAAGAATAAAAGCTACGCATCCTTATTGTACTTGTTCCTATATTCAATAGGGGTGAGCCCTGTTATTTTTTTGAACACGTTGCGGAAGGCCTTGGTATCGGAATATCCCACGTCGAACATCACTTCGGTTATGTTCTTACGGGTCGATTCAAAGCTTCGCTTGGCCGCTTCTACCTTGACCCGTTGCAGGTATTCAATGACCGTGTTATCGGTAGCTTGTTTAAAACGGCGTTCAAAGCTCCTACGGCTGACGGCGACCATTTCAGCCAGTTCGTCCACCGTTATCTTGTCTTGATAATGTTCCTCGATGTATTCCTGTGCCTGTTTTATTTCCTTGTCGTTATGGTCTTTTTGTCCCTTGAACATCATAAATGCAGCTTGACTCTCACGATCTATATCGATGACAAAATATTTTGAGGCCATTATAGCCGTGTCCCTATCCGAATATTTTTCTAAAATATATAGTAATAAATTCCACAAGGAGTTTGCCCCGCCACTGGAATAAATGCCGTTTTCCTCTGTAATTACGCCTCCGTCCACGACTTCTACTTCCGGAAACCGCTCCTTGAACTCGTTGTAGTACGCCCAATGGGTAGAGCATTTTTTTCCGTTCAGGAGTCCGGTCGAGGCCAACAAAAAAGCGCCTACACAAAGGGAGGCCACTTCCGCTCCGTGCTTGTATTGGTCGGTGATCCAAGGAAGTGCATCTTTATTAAGTGCAATCGCATTTTTCATATCCCCAAAAATGGGAGGCACGATTACAAGGTCGGCTTGCTCCGAATTTTCCAAACCCACATCCGTGGTAATGGAATAGGCACCATCCTGGACCTTCACGTTTTTTTGGCTACCCACCAATTGAACCCGAAATAGCGGTTCTTTTCCGGCTGCCTGCAAAAACTGGTTGGCAGCCGAGAACAAGTAGCGAGGTCCGGTAACTCCCTCTGCTACGGCGGTCTCTGGAACTAAGATGGCTATATTTTTCACAATCCAAATATAAAGAATTTGGCGGATTCCACCCGCTGATCAGCCGTTATCTCACCCCAAAAATTTAAATAAAACTTTTCAAATTTGTACCATAACATTTAAAACAAATATCATGGAACGCATTACGGTAAAAGCCAAGGTAAAAGCATCGGTAAATAAGGTATGGGACTTGTGGTCCGATCCCAAACACATTGTAAAGTGGAACGCTGCATCAGAGGAATGGCACACCCCCCGTGCTGAAAATGATTTAAGGGTGGGTGGAAAATTTCTCTCCAGAATGGAAGCCAAGGATGGAAGTTTTGGGTTCGACTTTGGAGGCACTTATGATGAAGTGGTGCCACAAAAACGAATTGCCTACACCCTTGACGATGGCCGAAAAGTGGAGGTGGATTTTAAGGAGAAAAATGGCCAAACCGAAATCGTCAGCATTTTTGATCCGGAGACACAAAATCCAACCGAAATGCAGCGGGAGGGTTGGCAGTCCATATTGGACAGTTTTAAACGGTATGCAGATAATTTATAATAATATAGTAATCAAACTTAAAGGCTTAGGACAATGAGAACAAACAAAATTATTTTTTGGACGGCAACCCTTATTATTTTCCTGTTCCAAGGGGTGATGCCGGCACTGACATCACAAACCGAGTTGGCTAAAGAGGGCATCCTTCATTTGGGTTATCCGGAGTATTTTGGGAAGGCCATTGTAGTTTTTAAAGTGGTGGGAGCTTTGGCATTGGTAATCCCAATTGTTCCAAATCGGATTAAGGAGTGGGCCTATGCGGGTTTTACTTTCGATTTCCTTTTTGCCTGTATCAGCCATTGGGCCGTTGATGGTTTCGGATTTCAGACAATTTTTCCCTTGATCGTACTGGCAATTCTGATAGTTTCCTACATCTATAGCCATAAGATCAATAAAGCCACCAATATTGGGGAAGACAGGGTAAAAGTTGCATCGTCATCTTAAATGTCAAGGAAATCCAACTTGTAAAGTGAAGACGGGACATCCAATGAAGGAATGGGTATGGGGCAATTAACAATATACCTTACGTTTAACGGGAATTGTAGGGAGGCGATGGAATTTTACCAGCAATGTTTCGGTGGGGAGCTGAGTTTCCAAACATTGGGCGCATCCCCAAAAACGGGAAAGTTGCCCGATCCTTCTAAAAAGTTCATTGTGCAGGCATCCCTAAAAAATGAAAACCTGAAGCTGATGGGCACCGATATGTCCGATGAAAAGCTGTTACGGGGCAATTCGGTTTCAATTTTGTTGGACTGTGATAATGAAGAGCGCATCAAAACCTATTACCAAAGCCTGGCGACAGGAGGGAAGGCCTCACATCCCTTGCAAGAAACCCATTGGGGCGATATATTTGGGGGACTGACCGATAGGTATGGCAACAACTGGTTGTTTCAGTGTAATCGAAATCATTCTAAAATAAAAGAAAATGGAAAATTCAAAATACACGACGGTGGATGAATATTTCAAAACCATACCCCCGCAAGCTTTGGAACGGATGATTATCATTAGAAAAGAAATCAAAAAAGCTGCCCCTTTGGCCGAAGAGGTCATCAGCTACAATATGCCTGCCCTAAAATACAAAGGCATTTTGGTTTATTACGCGGGTTATGCCAAGCATATCGGTTTCTATGCGGTACCTACAACACATTCGGCCTTTGAAAAGGAGTTGGCAGAATACAAGACTGGAAAAGGTTCCGTTCAATTTCCCCACAATAAGCCGCTCCCTTTGGCGCTGATCCTGCGGATGACCAAGTATCGCTATGAAGAAAAATTAAAGGCATAATAGCGCCCTGCTTGGGCAAGGGTCCTAATTTTACCATTATCAGAATCGTTCGTGTTATTTTTACAAAAGATGCCGTAACTTTCAATCCTGGAAGCTGAAGGATAGTTGATAGTTCCACACGATATTGGTGGTTTCGCCAATTTAGGTAACGGGATTTTAAAATTAGAGAGTAACCCAATGAAATTCAAGCACCTCTTTTTTTGCCTATTTTGTATTTTTTTGCAGAATTGTGGGCAGTTCAAACAGAATACATCTTCAACTGATGACCCTAGGTCCGAGTTTTATACCCTCCAGGATTTTGGGAAGGTCGATAAAATTGACGCGCACGTCCATGTCGATACAGATCGACCAGATTTTATCCATCAGGCTATGGCCGATAATTTTCGATTGTTGACCATAAATTGGGACGATCCGAATGAATCCGCGGATATGGAGGTCCAACAAAATTTTTCCTTAGCACAATTAAAGGCCTTCCCTGGCCATATCGCCTATGCTACCACTTTTTCCGTTAGGGATTTCAATGATACAGGTTGGGAGGAACGTACCCTTGCCTATTTGAAAAATTCTTTTGCCAACGGTGCTATCGCAGTTAAAATATATAAGGTTATCGGAATGGATCTGAAGGATGAAAATGGCAAATGGGTTATGATAGATGATCCCAGGTTCGACCCAATTATTGATTTTATCCAGGCCATTGGCGTCCCGGTAATCGGACACCTGGGCGAACCCAAAAACTGTTGGTTGCCCCTAGAAGGGATGACCGTAAATGGGGACAGACGTTATTTTGGCAAGCACCCCGAATATCATATGTATCTACATCCCGAAGCCCCTTCCTATGAAGATCAGATCAGGGCACGGGTCAACATGCTTAGAAAGCATCCAAACTTAATGTTCGTAGGCGCCCATTTGGGGAGCCTGGAATGGAGTGTCGATGAACTCGCAAAGCGATTGGACGAATTCCCTAATATGGCCGTGGACATGGCCGCACGGATTCCACAATTACAGTTTCAAGCCATGAAGGATCGGCAAAAAGTTCGGGACTTTATGATCAAATATCAGGATAGGCTTATTTACGGTACCGATCTTAGCGTTGAACCTTCCTCGGATCCCAATGGCCTAAAGGAAAATGCACATACAACTTGGGCTAACGACTGGAAATTCTTTGTTTCCAACGAGGAGATTTCCGTCTCTAGTTTTGACGGTAAGTTTAAAGGGTTGGCATTGCCAAAGGAAGTAGTTGAAAAGATATATTTCACCAATGCTAAAAGATGGTTCCCCGGAATTTGAAATTCCGTCCTGGTTTTAGGAATCTACAGATTTTAATGTGTTCCTAAAAAAGGCCATAGCAATGCGATTGCCATCACTTCAAAATCCAAAGGATATAGCGGAAAATCAAATATTTGTGATCTAGTCAATAAAAAGCATCGGCCAAAACATAAAATTTGGTCAAAGCAACAACACAATATTTTTTTTGATTTCCAATATGGAATCCGCTACATTTGTTCCCCTAACCATAGAAAGGAGGCACCGCATTGCGTCCCGACTTATAAAGATCAAAGGCCATGAACATACCATCCGAGTTAAAATATACCAAGGACCATGAGTGGATACGAATAGAAGGCGATATAGCTACCGTCGGGATTACGGATTTTGCCCAAGGGGAGCTGGGGGATATTGTTTATGTTGAGGTAGAGACCGTGGATGAGGATTTAAAAAAAGAGGCCATTTTTGGTACCGTGGAAGCGGTAAAAACGGTTTCTGATTTGTTTTTGCCTCTTAGTGGGGAGATCATCGAGTTCAACGAGGCCTTGGAAGATGCACCGGAGAAGGTAAATTCCGATCCGTACGGGGAAGGATGGATGATCAAGATAAGGATTGGCGACAGTTCGGAAGTTGATGATTTGCTTAGTGCCGCCGACTACAAGGAATTGATCGGTGCTTAGAAAAAACTTTTTTAAAATTGCCTTCGTGCTGTGGATGGCATTGGTCACCGTACTTTGTTTGATCTCATTTTCTAACGAAGAGTTTCAGGAAATCGAATTTACCCATTTGGATAAGGTGGTACATTTCACCTTTTATTTTGTAGCCTCTATCTTGGGGGCTTTAGCGCTAAGGGAGATTACACATGGAACAATATCCTTTAAAAAAGCCACTACAATTATTTTTGTTTCCGTAGCCCTGTATGGTATAGTTATTGAGGTATTACAATACAGTTTCACCACAGATCGATCTGGCGATGTGTATGATGCAATCACGAACGCAATTGGGGCGTTGGGAGGTTTATATTTCTTGAAATTCGTATTTTCAAGGAAATCGCAGTTAAAATGGAAAAATTAATTGCTTTTTTAGTAAATAAATAATTAAATTAGCAAACGTTAAAATCAACTATTATGGAACCAAAAAAGAATCCAAAAGCCGATTTGACCAAAAACAGTGGCCTTTATTTTGTTATAGGCCTGGCCTTGGTTATGTTATTGACATGGCGAGCTTTGGAATGGAAAAAATATGACAAGGGTGAGAAATATGATATTTCCTTGAACGTGGAAGATCAGTTGGACGAAGAAGTACCAATGACCGAACAGATCAAGACGCCCCCACCACCACCACCACCAGCTGCACCTGAGGTTATACAGGTCGTGGAGGATGAAAAGGAAGTAGAGGAAACGGTAATCGAATCTACTGAAAGTAGCCAAGAACAGGAAGTCGCCAAAGTTGAGGATATCCAAGTGGAGGATACCGATCTGGATGTAGATGTTCCATTTGCAGTTATCGAGGATGTGCCTATTTTCCCTGGCTGTGAAAACGCAAAGGACAAAAGGGAATGTTTCAATGAAATGATGCAAAAGCACATCCGTAAAAACTTCCAGTATCCCGAAATTGCACAGGAAATGGGAGTGCAAGGAAGGGTAAGCGTAATGTTTACCATCCAAAAAGATGGAAGTATCGGAAATATCAGAATGCGTGGTCCGGACAAAAACTTGGAAGCGGAAGCTAAAAGAATCATTGAAAAGCTTCCAAAGATGACCCCGGGAAAACAAAGGGGAAGACCGGTAAGGGTTCCATTTAGTATTCCGATTACCTTTAAATTACAATAGGAAATTCTTTGTATAAATCATTAAATCCCGGGCGTTGACCCGGGATTTTTTTTGGTATACTTCTTGATATTTAACATAATAGTAACAATTCTAAAACATACTATTATGAAAAAACAAGTAAGAAAGACTGCTGATTCCCACGGCAATGGGAACAGCGGTCAAGCTACCAAGTCCGTCTGCCGAGTTAATGGCAAACAGGATGTGAATTTACAAAAAAAAGGAACAATTTATTTTCAAGTCGGTTTGTTGCTTGCGTTGTTGTTGACTTATCTGGCATTCCAAGCCAAAATGGAAGTCAAGCCATCCCAAGCGCCTGATCTAGCTGCTGTGGTAGAACCACCACTGGAGTATTTCCCCGATTTGGATAGGTTGGTGGTGGAAAGGCAACAAGCAAAAATCCAACCGGCTGAACCGGTAGTCGACCCAAATACTTTTGATATAGTCGATGACGATACCCAAATGACAATTGAGAAGGAATATATTTCCAATCCGGATCCAGCGGAAGATGATTTAGATCTGAACACCCTTGTACCCCAAAATCCCAACGATAATTTTAAGGATACCATTCCATTTGCCATAATCGAGAATGTCCCGGTTTTTCCGGGCTGTGAAAATGCAAAGGACAAGAGGTTATGTTTCAGTGAAATGTTGCAAAGGCACATCCGTAAAAACTTTCAGTACCCGGAAATTGCACGGGAAAGGGGAGTTCAAGGTTTGGTAGGCGTATTGTTTACCATCCAATCGGATGGAAGTATTGGAAATATCAGGATGCGTGGTCCGGACAAAAGCTTGGAAGCTGAAGCTAAAAGGATCATTGAAAAGCTTCCGAAGATGACCCCGGGAAAGCAAAGGGGAAGGCCGGTAAGCGTGCCATTTAGTATTCCGATTAGATTTGATCTTCAATAAATGGATTTGGCCGCAAAGGTTTTTAAAACCCTTTGGCTCCCATGGAGTTAAAAGATATCTATTTCGTTGCAGGAAAGTCTATAGGGTGTTATCTTTGCCGTCCCAATAAACGATAAACTGATGAAGACCGTGGTGCATACGGCAAAGCGATTTGCGATTCCAGTTACTTTCTCCGATTTTAAGGAAGTCACAAAGGCGGGTCTTACGATTAGCGTCGTTTTCTCTTCCATTGCAGGTTATTTACTGGGAATGGTGGAGTTTGATTGGCTCTCGCTCTTTCTTTTGGTTTTTGGGGGGTATTGTTTGGTCGGAGCGTCCAATGCCTACAACCAAGTGATCGAAAAGGATCTGGATGCCCTTATGAACAGGACAAAGAACAGACCTGTTCCGTCTGGCCGTATGTCGGTTAATACCGCTTTGGGCATTGCCGTGGCAATGACGTTGTTCGGATTGGTTGCCCTTTATATTTTGAATCCCAAAACCGCCATGTTCGGTGCTATTTCCCTATTTTTATATACCAGCGCCTATACGCCCTTAAAAACAATAACCCCATTGTCGGTCTTTGTAGGCGCATTCCCTGGTGCCATCCCGTTTATGCTGGGATGGGTGGCCGCCACAAATGAGTTTGGAATAGAGCCGGGAACTTTGTTCATGATCCAGTTTTTTTGGCAATTTCCACATTTTTGGGCCTTGGGATGGATGCTGGATGAGGATTATAAAAAAGGGGGATTTAAAATGCTTCCCACGGGAAAGAAGGATAAGGGAACGGCCCTGCAGATTATTATATACACTTTTTGGATGTTGATTATATCCATTATTCCTGTGTTCGGTATCACAGGAAGGTTGCAACTGTCGGTACCGGCCGCTATCCTGGTCTTTTTGTTGGGTCTGGGAATGTTGTTCTTTGCTTTACGTCTATATGAAAGGCGCGACAATAAATCGGCCAGAAGTTTGATGCTTGCCAGCGTAAGTTACATTACCTTAATGCAGTTGGTCTACGTGGCCGATAAATTTATTTAATAGCAATTCATGGATATTACACAGAATTTGGAAACGGAGAAAATGGATAGGGCAAAAAAAATGATGCTCTGGTTTGGAATCGTGAGTTTGCTTATGGCTTTTGCCGGGTGGACAAGCGCATATATTGTGAGCAGCACCCGCAAGGATTGGCTAACAGATTTTGATCTGCCATCCGCGTTTTTATATAGCACCATAGTTATAGTAATTAGTAGTATCACCTATATTCTTGCCAAGAAGGCGATAAAGGAAGGAAAATCCCAAAGATGCACTTCGCTCTTATTGACGACTTTGGTATTGGGGATAATCTTTATTTTCTTGCAGTTCTATGGGTTTTCACAAATGGTGGACAGGGGTTATTATTTTACAGGGCCAACCAGCAGCATTACAACCTCCTACATATTTGTGATTGCCGTGGTGCATATTGCCCACGTAGTTGCCGGACTAGCTTCCCTGTCGGTGGTGCTTTTTAATCAATGGCGCCATAAATATTCCGCTAACAACATGTTGGGCTTGGAGCTCGGCGCTACCTTTTGGCACTTTTTGGATTTGTTATGGGTCTATCTTATCTTGTTTTTCTATTTTTTTAGTTAAGAAATCGAGTTATAAAGTACCTAACTTTCGTGTTATTTTTGGGCGCATAATGCGGTAAAGGCCATACCGTTACTGACTTGTCCGAGAATTTGAATGGTTTAAATCTTTCCAATTGGAAAGTCGGAAAACCCTGGTTTTTATTTGGAAAGATTATAAATAATTGTTTAGCCGTTTTTTTCCGCAATTTTAAAAGCCAAAAATTTTCTATAGCGGAAAAAAATGTAAATTTGTGAAAATTTTAATAATACTACACATAACATAATTATATGGATACTACGGTAGCAGCGGGTACGGAAGAAAACGTTTGGGGCGGTGGCAACGAACCTTTGGGAGCCAGTTATGGAAAATTGATGATGTGGTTCTTTCTCCTTTCCGATGCCTTGACCTTTTCCGGGTTTTTGGTGTCTTACGGATTTGCAAGGTTCAAATTTATCGATTCATGGCCCATAGCCGATGAGGTTTTTACCCACATCCCCTTTTTTCACGGGGAATACCCGATGTACTATGTAGCATTTATGACCTTTATTCTGATTATGTCCTCTGTTACCATGGTATTGGCCGTGGATGCGGGACATAAAATGCAGCAGAACAAGGTGGTTTGGTATATGTTCTTTACCATTATCGGCGGTCTGATCTTCTTGGGCTCCCAGGCTTGGGAATGGTCTACCTTCATTAAGGGGGAATCTGGTGGTGCTATTGAGACCAAAGGAGGCCGTATTTTACATTTCGTAGATTCCAATACCGGCGAGCGTATAGCCTTGGGTGACTTTGCCAAACATTCACCGGGGGAACGGATAAGATTGCAAAGGAACGAAGGTACTTGGTTTCAGGCGGAAGGATATTTGCCCAGTGTTTCTGTTAAGGAGGTGGTAGACGGCTTTATGGCTTCTCCCAATGTAGTGATCCGCACGGAGACCACTGACGAAACCGGAAAAGGTAAAGTTGTCCTAAGTAGGGACGAGTCCTTGAAAACGATTCAGGGTGCCAAATACGTGGTTGAAGGTGCTAATCTTATTCACAATGAATATGGCCATCGCATGTTCGCCGACTTTTTCTTTTTTATCACTGGCTTTCACGGATTCCACGTTTTTACAGGAGTGCTGATCAATATGATTATCTTCTTTAACGTTGTCCTTGGTACGTATGAAAGGCGGGGGCACTACGAAATGGTGGAAAAAGTTGGATTGTACTGGCACTTTGTGGATTTGGTTTGGGTATTTGTTTTCACCTTTTTCTATTTGGTATAAAAGATTTGTATTTTCACTTCCACGAAGGCGGAAGTTTTTTCATAAAGACTTAATTTAACAAAAATGGCTCACGGACAAAATTTAGCAATATTTAGGGGTAAGTTGAAATTTAAATCAAACGTCCAAAAAATTTGGGGGGTTTTGGTGCTCTTGACTATAGTGACCGTAGTCGAGGTCGCATTGGGTATTACGCGACCCGCAATATTTGAGGAACATCATTTTTTGGGGATGAAATTGCTTAACTGGATCTTTATAACCCTCACCTTGGTAAAGGGATATTATATAACCTGGGATTTTATGCACATGCGCGATGAAAGGAGTTCCTTGAGAAGGGCGGCTATCTGGACCCCCGTGTTCCTGGCCTCTTATTTAATTTTCATCCTGCTTTTTGAGGCAGATTACGTACACAACGTACTCTTTCAGACAGGTTACGTGAAATGGAATTTCTAACGTATTATTAACAGATAGGAAAGGCGGTATTGATACCGTCTTTTTTATTTTTGTACAAGCCAAAATCGTTTTGGTTATACGACTCCCAATTAGCGGGACTCCGGAGTCCGGGTCGCTGGTTAACGGGAGCGTAGTTGGAATTTATTTATACACCTTGCATTCCAGAGCTGTCGATCAAAGGCAGTTCAGTAGCCATGAAGAAGACCGCTGTCCTTGTAATACTTTTCATTTTCCCCATATTGGCCTATATATTTTTTGCATCGGGCGTCAATCATTTTGGAAAACTTCCAGTATTGACCAAAAAAGTAGGGACTATAGAGGATATGTCCCCTACCGTTACCCTTAACGACAAAATTACCATTTTGGGATTTTTGGGCCGCGACTTGGCCCATAAGAAAGGCAATGCGTTTAATCTGAACGAAAAAATTTACAAGCCCTTTTACCGGTTCAACGACTTTCAGTTTGTAATGGTCATGCCATTGGGAACAGAAAGCGAGGTGGCCGAACTTAAAGAGGAATTGGGCGCCCTTGGGGAAGATGCTGAAAAATGGCATTTTGTTTTCGGTGATGATCATCAAATCCAAAGTTTATTTGGATCGCTCAAGTCCAATTTGAGCCTTGATGATAATTTGGGTACGCCCTATGTTTTTATAATAGATAAGTCAGGGAATTTAAGGGGAAGAAACGACGATGAGGAAGAAGGCACCAAATATGGTTTTAATGCTACTTCCGTTGCCGAACTGAGCAATAAAATGACAGATGATGTTAAGATTGTGTTGGCAGAATACCGAATGGCTCTCAAGAAAAACAATGTGGCAAAGGATAAAATTGGCCAATAGGCCTTCTCAAATCCCATCTTTAGAAGTATGGGGCGGAGCTCATAAGGAGGTGGCTAAATGAAATGGGATTGTATATTTGCAAGCAATCAACTATTGGCAAGTAACAAGCAATAATATAGAAATGAACAAAAGTAAATATACCTATGTATGGGTCTCGTTTATCTTATTGGTCTTTGGAATCATTTTTATACCGAGAATCATTGATCGGATAACGACCGGAAAGGTTATCCAAAATGATAGGTTGAGCGGTCCGGATAATTCGGGCCCCCTTGCGTATTTGGAGATTGATGGAAAAAGACGGAAGGTGCCATCGTTTGCCTTTCTCGATCAAGACAGTTTATTGATTACGGACAAGGATTATTTGGGAAAGGTATATGTCGTTGAGTTCTTTTTTACCAGTTGCCCGACCATATGCCCGTTAATGAACAAAAACCTGGTCCAGATCCAGAACGAGTTTGAGGGGCTGGAAGATTTTGGGGTGGCATCCTTTACCATAGATCCCGATCATGATACCCCTTCGGTTCTTAAGGAATACGCAGAGGAAAAAGGGATAACGGATATGGATTGGCATTTGCTCACAGGGGATAGGGAGGCCATATATGACTTGGCCAACATAGGTTTTAACCTTTTGGCTACCCAAGTGCCCGATGCTCCGGGAGGGTTTGAGCATTCAGGAATGTTTGCCTTAGTTGATAAAAATGGGTATATACGATGTAGATTGGATCCTTATGGCAATCCAAAAATTTATTATAAGGGCGCAATTTCCGAAGCGGATGGGAAGAATGATATCGGGGAAAAGCAGGACATAACGATCCTAAAAGAGGATATTAGAAAACTTTTGAAGGAATGACCCATTTAAACTTTTTGGACAATTAAAAAAAATTAAACGAGTTCAATAGGAATCATGAAACCAATTTCGGCCAGGGAGCTAAAAATCAACCGATGGATTACCGCAATATCTATTGCGGTCCCGGTCATAGTGGCAATTTTGTTCGGAGTAAAGATTCCCAATGTGGAAAGAATGGGCTTTCTGCCGCCGATATACGCAACGATAAACGGAATTACAGTGGTATTGCTGATGACTGCGTTTTGGGCAATTAAGGTAGGTAAAAGAAAATTGCACCATGATCTAATGACGACTTGTGTTGGTTTATCCGCTCTATTTTTAATTCTGTATATTGTGTACCATATGACCTCGGATCCCACGGTTTATGGGGGAACGGGGACCATAAAGTACATTTATTTTTTTGTGTTGATTACCCACATTGTTTTGTCCATTGTTTTAATACCCCTTGTATTACGCACCTATACACATGCGTATTTAAAGAAATTTGAAGCCCATAAAAAATTGGCCCGTATCACCTTTCCCATTTGGTTGTATGTGGCGATTTCGGGCGTTGTTGTTTTTTTGCTGATATCACCTTATTATCCAAGTTGAATATTGTGGCTCACCGCCCCATCAAAATATATTTAAGATGAAGAAAAATCTGGTCTTTTTATTGCTCCTTATTGCAATCCTACTTCCTCAGATTTCTGAGGCACAATGTGCCATGTGCCGTGCGGTCCTGGAAAGCGGGGATGATAATGCAACTGCGAAGGGCATCAACAACGGAATCATCTACTTAATGGCCATTCCCTATGTGCTTATAGCTGGTCTATTTTATTTCGTCTTTAAAAAAATGAGATCCTAGACTTAATTTTAATAAACTGTGCGGAAGAAAAGGTCGATGTAAAGGGTCTTATATTCGCAAATTAAAAGTGTTTTGTCAAGGCCGACTGACTTGGCAGTGGTCATATCAAATCTGAAACCTATTCTACTTCTTACGAACTGTGGTCCATTTTACCCTTGAAAGCATCTTTTTTATGCTGGGAAAATATGGATGGAGCGTCCTTTTGGTAACGGGCGAGAAGTGGCCAGCCTATATATTCCTTAGTTTTTAAACGGATAAAACCGTCCCCAAATCCCATATATTTAGTTTATAGCCATTATTTAACATAAAATTTGCATTTTCTATCGTAACATTTATAGAATTTGTAAGTCTTATTCCCAGTGTAAATTTCCTGGGTCCACTAATACATACCAATATGATCGAAATAAAGAACCTTCATAAATCCTATAAAATGGGGAGCAATACCCTCCACGTATTAAAAGGAATAAATATTTACATAGACGAAGGGGAATTGGTTGCCATTATGGGGTCTTCCGGTTCGGGAAAATCTACGTTGTTGAATATTTTGGGCATGTTGGACGAGGCGGACTCAGGAGAATATACTTTGGATGGGGTTCCCATAAAAAACCTCGACGAGACCAAGGCTGCCAAATACAGGAACAAGTTTTTGGGTTTTGTGTTCCAGTCCTTTAACCTTATCAATTATAAGAGCGCCTTGGAGAATGTTGCCCTTCCCTTGTATTATCAGCGGGTGGGCAGAAAGGAACGGCAGGAAAAGGCACTAAAATATTTGGAGCAAGTAGGTCTAAAGGAATGGGCCAATCATTTGCCAAGCGAGCTTTCCGGAGGTCAGAAGCAAAGGGTTGCCATAGCAAGGGCCATGGCAGCGGAACCAAAGGTTTTATTGGCCGATGAACCTACAGGGGCTTTGGACAGCAAGACCTCTTATGAGGTTATGGACCTGATCCAAAAAATAAACGATGCGGGCAATACTATTTTGATAGTGACCCATGAACCGGATATCGCCGATATGTGCAAGAGAATCGTACACTTAAAGGACGGGGTAATCTTGGAGGACAAAAAAATTAAGCAAGTAAGAGCTTCGGCCTATGTTTAGCAGGGACAATTGGAAGGAAATTTTTGAGACGATCCAAAAGAACAAGCTGCGGACGTTCCTGTCGGGGTTTACCGTGGCTCTGGGCATCCTTATTTTTGTGGTGCTATTTGGCTTTGGCAATGGTCTTGTCAATACTTTTAACGGTTTTTTTGGCAATGATGCCACCAATATTTTGAGAATTTATCCAGGCACCACGACCATTCCATATAAAGGGTATAAATCCAACCGGCAAATCGAGTTTGACAACAGTGACTTGGAGGATATCAAAAAGAATTTTCCATTTTTTCTAGAGTATATCACCCCAAGAATTGTTCGGAATTATTTGGTTAAATACGAAAGTGAATCCAATAATTATTCCGTGTTGGGGGTCGCTCCATCCCATCAGTTTGCCGAAAAAACTATTTTGATGAAAGGCCGATTCCTCAACGAGGAGGATATTAAGAATAAAACGAAATATGCGGTCATTGGAAGGTTGGTGCAGCAGGATCTTTTTGGAAGCCAGAACGCACTGGGCAAATATGTAGATGTAGGGGGAAGCGCCTATATGGTCATTGGGGTTTACCAGGACGACGGTGGGGACAATGAGGAAAGATCTTTGTATGTACCCTATACCACGCTTCAATTGGTGGAAAAAAGTAATGACAAGGTCGGGCAGATTATCGTAGCCTTTAAGGAGCAGCTCGGTTACGCAGGGGCGATGGCCTTTGAAAAGGGATTGAATGAATTTATTAGGAACAAAAAGTATATCAGTCCTGCCGATCAGAGTGGGATCTTTATCCGGAATATTGCCGATCAGCTTCAAAAGAACCAGCAGTTTGCCGGTGTGCTTCAGATAATCGTTGCCATGGTGGCCTTTGGGACCATCATAGCCGGCATCATCGGGATTAGCAATATCATGGTCTTTGTGGTCAAGGAGCGGACCAAGGAATTGGGTATTCGAAAAGCTTTGGGAGCCACACCAAAATCCGTAGTTGGGACCATTTTGTTGGAATCCATATTTATAACCACCATTTCCGGTTTTGTAGGGATGATGATAGGGATAGCGATTTTAAGTTCCCTCGGGGAAAAACTTAAGGACTATTTTATTACAGACCCCTATATCGATACGGGGACCGCAATTTTTGCGACGGTGATTTTGATAATTTTTGGTGCGGTGGCAGGGTACATTCCTGCCCAACGGGCAGCACGCATAAAGCCGATAGTGGCATTAAGGGACGAGTAATATGAGATTTCTATTTGACAGCAATACGTGGCAGGAGATTTTTGGTTCCATTGGCAAGAACAAGACCAGGACCATAATCACTATCGTAGGGGTACTCTGGGGGATTTTTATCTATATTGCCCTAGCCGGCTCAGCCAAAGGACTGGACAACGGTTTTGAAAAGGCTTTTCAGAGCGTTGCCATGAACAGTATGTTTGTATGGGCCATGAGCACGAGTATGCCCTATGACGGATATAAGACCGGACGAAGCCTTCAACTGAAACTGCAGGATGCAGAAACGATAAAAAACAGGGTCCCTGCCATACAGTATATAGCCCCAAGGAATGCAAAAGGAGTATTTGGAGGTAGCAAGGCAAATATTGTGCGAGGGCAAAAGACGGGCAGTTATGCCATCTATGGGGACTATCCGGTATATACCAAGATTTCCACCAAGAAAATTTACGACGGGGGAAGATTTATCAATGATGAGGATATAGAACAAGCCCGTAAGGTATGTGTCATTGGGGAACGTACCCAAAAGGAATTGTTTGATAAGGACGAGAATCCGATTGGGGGCTATGTTAGGATAGATAACATTTATTTTCAAGTGATTGGCGTCCATAAATTCACACCTGGAGGTGGTTTTGAAAGCGACGGGGATATTTTTGTTCCGTTTTCTACCTATAAGAAGTTGTACAATACGGGGAACAATGTGGATTTCTTCTCCATTGCCGCCTACGATGATGCCGACGTGGTAAAAGCAGAATCCGATGTAAAATCTATTTTAAAAAGCGAGCACCATGTAGATCCAAATGATGAGCGCGCTTTCGGTTCCTTTAATCTCGGTGAGATGTTTGGAAAGATAATGGGCTTTGCCAGGGGCATGACGTTTATGTCGTTGGTGGTCGGAATCGCAACCATTTTGGCAGGAGTCATCGGCATTGGTAATATTTTATTGATATCGGTAAAGGAACGGACAAAAGAGTTGGGCGTTAGAAGGGCTTTGGGGGCAACCCCCAAGGAGGTTCGTTCCCTAATAATGTTGGAATCCGTTTTTTTGACCATGGTGGCCGGAATCATGGGCATTATTTTGGGTGCTGCAGTATTGAAGTTGGTTGGTTATCTAACAAAGGATATTGATATGCCCTATGCCAATCCAACGGTACCCATTCCATACGTTATCGGGGCCCTGTTGATCATGGTGGTCCTTGGGACTTTGATAGGCTTGATACCGGCCCAGCGGGCTGTCAGCATAAAACCCATAGATGCGCTTAGGGAGGAGTAATTGAATAAAGTTCAAGTCAAGAATCAAGCTCAATAGAAAAAAGAATATAGCGAATAGAATATGGACAGTAAACAGTTGCCAGTATGCAGTTGCAGTTGGCAGGAGAGGGATCGACGTACAAGTTCAAGAATCCAGCTCAAGTTTAAACCGAAGTTTAGGTAAACACAACCATTGATAAACATTAGACTTATAAACCATAAACTTTACCAACACTAAACACAATAACAACAAACCATAAACAAAAACACCATCAACAATGAAAAAAGTCCTAAAATACGTAGGTATAGGAATCTTGGTCCTCGGGGCCCTTTGGGCGGCCGCCTTTTTTGTGAAGTCCAACAGCAAATCTGCCATCCAATACGATACAAAAAACCCATTTATAAGCAATATCGAAAAGAAGTCCGTGGCAACTGGAAAAGTAATACCCCAGGATGAAGTGGAGATCAAGCCCCAGATTTCGGGGATTATCGACAAGATCTACCTGGAAGAGGGCGTTAAGGTCCAGGCCGGTGAATTGATCGCGACCATCAAGGTTGTCCCCAATGAACAAGCCTTGAACCAGTCCAGGGGAAGGGTAAGGAACGCCGAGTTGGCCCTCAACAATGTAAAGATAGAGTACGATAGAAATAAGGGGCTGTTCGAAAAAGGGGTCATCGCCGATCAGGATTTCAACAATATAAAGTTGCAATATGACCAGGCCAAGCAGGAATTGAAGAATGCCCAGTCCGATTATCAGATTATCAGGGATGGCTCCTCGGGAGGTTCCTCAACTGCAAACACCAACGTACGGGCTACCGTTTCCGGGACCATATTGGAAATTCCGGTCAAAGAAGGGGACCAGGTAATCCAGAGCAACAACTTTAACGATGGAACCACCATTGCAACCATCGCCGATCTTAGCAAGATGATATTCGAGGGCAAGGTAGACGAAGGGGAAGTAGGCAAGCTAAAAGTGGGCATGCCGTTGACCATAAGCCTGGGAGCCGTTCAAGGGAAGACCTTGGACGCAAAATTGAGATTTATCGCTCCCAAGGGGGTCGAGGAATCCGGAGCGGTCCAGTTTAAGATCGAAGGAGACGTCGATGTAAAGGATGATTTTATGGTCCGTGCCGGCTATAGTGCCAACGCCTCCTTGGTGCTCGAAAAAAAGGATAGCGTGCTGGTAATCCCCGAGGCTCTTTTGCAATTCGATACCAAAACGGACAAACCCTTTGTGGAAGTGGAGACCGGTGAACAAAAATTTGAGCGCAAGGATGTTGAAACAGGTATATCCGACGGTATTAATGTAGAGATTGTTTCCGGTCTTACCAAGGACGACAAGGTGAAGGTATGGAACAAGACCGAACCTATCAAGAAAGGCGAGGAAGAGGACAAGAAGGCTTAATCGGACATAATTAATAGTAAACAAATCGTATTACGAATGAAACTACCAACAACGATCATATTGTTACTTATTTCCATTACAAGTGCCATGGCACAACAGAAAAAATGGACCCTGGAAGAGTGTGTAAATTACGCCATGGAAAACAACCTGACCATTGAGCAATATGAATTGGATCTAGAAAATGCAAAAATCGACAAGTCCGACGCCCTTGGCGCCATGTTGCCCGATTTTAACCTCACCACGAGTGCCTCGGGAAACAGAGGTCTTATTACAGACCCCACGACCAATACATATATAACGGGCACTATTTTTTCCGTAACCGGGAATGCAACGTCCCGCCTTACACTTTTTGATGGGCTTAGGAACGTGCATCGCCTAAACCGGGCGAAAATGAACGCCATTGCAAACCAGTACCGTTTGGACAATCTGAGGGAAGATATTGGTCTGAACGTGGCGAATGCCTACTTGCAAATTCTTTCCAATAAGGAGAGCCTAAAGGTATACCAGGCACAATATGCGGGCACCCTTCAGGATTTAAGCCGGACCAAGGACCTTGTAGCCGCAGGATCGGTTCCCAAGGGAGATCAATTGGAAATCGAGGCAACGGCGGCCAATTTGGAGCAACAGATCGTTAACGCAGAAAACATGGTGCTGATCTCCCGTATCAACTTGGCCCAGATGCTGCAGATTACCGATTATGAAAATTTCGATATTTCAGATGAACAATTTGAAGTTCCCCCTTCCGATATCCTGAACAATACCTCCAAGGACATATATGAAAAGGCATTGACTTTTAGGGACGACATCAAATTTTCAAAGACCAATGTGGACTTGGCCAATAAGGATCTCGAAATTGCTAAGGGGGCCTATTATCCCACGCTTTCGGCATTCATAAATTACAATACCCGATATTCCAATCAAAATTATGACCCATTGACCGGGGATCTGATCGGGTTCAGGGATCAGTTATGGCTCAATGATGGAATGTCTTTTGGGGCCCAACTGAATATTCCGGTTTTTAATGGGTTTAGCATAAGAAACAATGTGCAGCGCTCGGAAATTTCTGTTAAAAAGGCCGAACTGCAATTGCAACAGGATAAATTAACGCTGGAGACCAACGTCAACCAAGCCTATGTAGACGTAAAAAGCTATTCCAAGGCTTATGAGGCTGCCCAAAAGACATTGGAGGCACGGCGCTTGGCCTATGACTATTCCAAGGAAAAGTACGATGCGGGCCTTATGAACGCCTTCGATTACAGTCAGGCGCAATCCCGGGTGGACGATGCCGAAGCACAGGTAATCAGTGCCAAATACAACTACATATTTAGGCTCAAGGTGTTGGAATATTATTTTGGGATACCGATCGTGCTGAATTGATCTAACACGTTTGGTTACATTTTTTGCTTGTTAAAGATACCGATGCCCCCCAAAGGTTAAAAAATATTTGGGGGCTTTTATTGGCCAAAAATTCTACGCTATTCAGAAAAGCAGGTAAGTCCAACTCAGTTTTATACCCCATTATCTTATCTTTGCGCTCTTATGGCTTTAATCCTTAATATAGAGACGGCAACCACAAATTGCTCCGTAAGTATTTCAAGGGACGGCGAACTCCTTGGCCTAAGGGAGCACGACAGCTCCAACTATTCACATGCCGAGGAATTGCACAATTTTATTAAAGAGACCTTGAATAGGGCTTCCTTGGCTTTTTCAGACTTGGACGCCGTTGCAGTGAGCAAGGGCCCGGGCTCCTACACCGGACTTCGGATTGGGGTGTCGGCAGCCAAGGGACTTTGTTTTTCCCTAGATGTACCACTGATTTCCGTTTCTACATTGGAAAGCATGGCCCATCAGAAAAAAAAAACAAGCTTTAATTTTATTATCCCGGTACTGGATGCCCGGCGTATGGAAGTCTATTCGGCAGTTTTCGATGCGGATTTTAATACGCTTCGGGAAACCAAGGCCGAAATTATAGCGGAAAATTCCTTTAGTGAATTCTCTGGGAAGGGAAGAGTTCTTGTAATGGGAAGTGGTGCCGATAAATGCAAGGGAATATTATCTTATCCCAATTTTGAATTTGACACTGCTACCGTACCTTCAGCAAGGGAAATGGCGCAACTTTCACAATTAAAATATAAGGGGAAAGATTTTGAGGATGTAGCCTATTTTGAACCTTATTATCTAAAGGATTTTATCTTACAGGGAAAGCGAAAGTAGGGGAAACTTAAGCGCAAACCCAAGCTCAAGTATCAAGTTCGGAATAAGTTTATAAGTTTATGCTTTATGTTTTATGCTTGTCTGTTTGAGCACCTAAATTTCACTTTTGTCATGCTGAGCGCCCGCCTGAATGACGAGTCGGGCAGGCCCGCCTGAATGACAAGTCGGGCAGGCCCGCCTGAATGACAAGTCGGGCAGGCAGTTGAAGCACAGGCAAATGCATCTCGACTTTAGTTTACCTTGAGCGAAGTCGAAAGGCTCGATGTCGCGGGATAATCACATTTTTAGGCGCTTGGGTATTTTGCCGGACAATCATATTTTAAATGTACTGGGCCGATTTTAGCATCGTGTCGATTTCAGTTTAATATTTCCTGTTTGATGGAAAAATTAAAATGTGCACTTTTGGACATTTGCAACATAATTTGCCTCAAGGGGTTGGGAAAGTCCTACGTCCTTTATCTTTTAGCACAGCGGTCTTTTGTCTTTTTAAAGGGCAGCAGTGATTTTAACCATCAACCTTGAACAAATCTGCCAACTGCAACTGTAAACTGTTAACCTCTTTCCAGTTTCGTATTTTCCATCAACCATCAACCACAATTCATCAACTCTTAGCTGGCAAAGTATGCATTACCGTTTGTGGAAAGGGAATCTCAATATTTGCTGCGTCAAATCGATATTTTAGTTCTTCCAAAACATGAAAATGGGCTGCCCAAAAATTTTCGTTCTTGGCCCAAAATCTGAGCGTCAGGTTTACGGAGCTCGCCCCTAGTTCCCCAACGTAGACCTCGGGTGCAGGTTCTTTAAGAATGTTATCATTTTCGGAACAAATCTGCAACAGGATTTCCTTCGCTTTCTTGATATTGGAATCGTAACCGATACCGACGTCTATCTTATCCCGTCGGGTATCTTGGGCATTGTAGTTGATGATATTGTTATTGGACAATTGCCCGTTGGGAATTATGGCGATCTGATTTCCAAAGGTACTGATCTTGGTCGTAAAGATCGTGATTTCCTTAACCGTGCCATCCACTCCTTGGGCAGAAATAAAATCCCCGATTTTAAAAGGTTTAAATAACAGGATAAGTACCCCGCCTGCAAAATTGGCCAAGGATCCCTGCAAAGCCAAACCCACGGCCAAACCGGCGGAAGCAACGATAGCGATCAGGGAAGAGGATTGTACGCCCAATTGGGTGATCACCAGTATAAATAAGACCACCTTTAGGGCAATGTTTATAAAACTTTGCAAGAAACTCTCCAACGCTAGGTCGTAATCCTTCTTTTCGAAAAATTTCCTTACCAATCTGTTAATGACCCTAACGATCCATAGCCCAATAATAAGTATAAGGGCTGCCGAAATTAGACTGGGAAGCAGTTCCCAGGCCATTAACATTGCTTTTTCCAAATATTCCTTTGAGTTGTCTACTATTTCCATATCTATTTCGCTTTTGTCTATTCTTTACAAAACAACTAAAATTCACCGGCTCGTGCAAAAATTGGTAAATCCTAGATGTTATTTTTGTGTTAAACCTAAATATAAGGGAGATTTTTGTGCTGTCCAACGGTCACAATAAAAAAGTGCCCCTAAAGGCACTTAACAGATATTGGCAATAGAAGGCGTCAATCAACTTCAAAAGTGATTTTCACATTTACCCGGTAGTTGTCTATTTTTCCATTTTTTACCGTAGCGCTCTGTTCGTGCATATAAATGGAGCGAATATTCTTTACTGATTTTGAAGCGTGGGACACTGCGTTTTTGGCTGCGTCCTCCCAACTTTTATCAGAATTTGCCAAAATTTCTATAACTTTTAATACTGCCATAATACTATGTTTTTAGGATTCTGTTAAAGTTAACAAATTAAAAACGCAATCCATAAAATTTGGAGGTGAATTTAAAGATATGTAGTTTTCCTTGCGCCATGCCCAAACCTCGGGTAGTCTATAGCTATATGCGAAGAGTACAGAGTCAGATAATGGTACTTGTGTTTGAACCTGATACTTGTACTTGGGTTTGAATTTGACACTTGAGCTTTTTTACCCGTTTACGGCAACCACTTCGTGTACCTTATCGCCCATCATGTTTTTCAAAATGTTCTCTATTCCGTTTTTCAGGGTATAGATAGAGGACGGGCAACCACTGCAAGCACCTTGCAAGATGACATTGACCTTCTTGTTGTCCCGATCATAGGACTCGAAGACAATATTGCCTCCATCGTTGGCTACGGCCGGTTTAACGTATTCTTCCAAAATATTTATGATTTGCTTGGAGATATCGTCCAGGTCGTCCCTTTCCTGTTGTTTTTGTTGTTGTTGGGTGTTTCGAGTTGGGACGCTTTCCGAAGTAACGACGTCTTTTCCACTGGCTATGTAATTTCGAATCAATTCCCGGAGTTCCATGGTGACCACGTCCCAATCGGCCGTGGCATATTTACGTACCGAAACGTAATTCTCATCTAAAAAGACCTCTTTAACGTACGGCAATTGAAAAAGTTCTTTTGCCAGTTCGGAATCTTGGGCCTCTTCTGCGCTTTTGAATTCATAGGTAGTGAGCACGAGCTTTTTGTTGGCCAAAAATTTCATTACAAAAGGGTTGGGGGTTACCTCTGCATAAACGGTGACCGCTGCGTTTTTGGTGTTTTCATCCTCCAAAACGATGGGTTCCCCAGCGTTTAGATATTCTACCAATTGTTGGGCCACTTCATCCTTAACATCGTCCCATTCTATGATGTCAAATCGTTCAATGGCTATAAAATTGCTCGAAATATAAACGGTCTTTACAAAAGGCAGATAGAACAGTTGTCTGGCCAAGGGGGATGTTTTGGTCTCGTCTACATTTTTAAACTCAAAGTTGTTGTTCTTGGTTATAAATTGGTTGGTCTCAAATTTGAGTATGGTAGGACGGTTGGTAGGTACAACGGTGATGGTATATTCCTTCATGTCAATTAATTTTTTACAAAAATACGAAGGATTTACTAGTTATTCCCGATTCAAAAGGAAAGTCGGGAATTATGGACATCTTCAATTTTACAAATCGTGGAAAGGGATATGGGAACTGCTAAAGTAAATTCATATTCAACTTAATAGTTGTTGACGATCTAATTCAATTCGAATAGCAATAATGTAGTATTTCATCCGTTATATTTTATATTTGAACGATGAACTGGTCGAAATTGGTTCATAATTAAAATCCTTACCCCAACTCTTGGATGAAACCTAAGCTACTGATTTTGCTTTCATTCCTTGCTATTGGACTTCGGTCGTATGCACAGGAAGGGATTCCCGTGTATTTTGATTATTTGTCCGATAATTACTATTTGGTATACCCATCCATGGCCGGAATAAGCCAAGGGACAAAAATCCGGGGTACCATTAGAAAGCAATGGTTCAATGTGAACGAGGCGCCAAGCCTCCAGACGTTGAACTTTAATTCCAGGATCGGGGAGAAAAGTGGGATCGGCGCCATATTTTTTAATGATGCCAACGGCTACCACTCCCAAACCGGAATAAAAGCCACCTATGCCCACCATTTACAGTTTTCCCCGGATCCCAGGGTTTTGAATCAGTTGTCTTTCGGGGTCAACGTTGGGGTTTTGCAAAGTAATTTGGATGAGAGTGAATTTGTTTCGGTCAATCCAGATCCCATAATCACCGGAGGTAAAAATAGCGTCAGTTATTTTAATGTGGATTTGGGGATGTCCTATAATTTGATGGAATTTTATGCCCATGTTGCCCTGCTGAATGTTTTGGGCAGTGGTCGTGATCTATATACGGCAATCGAATTCGATAACCTTAGACGATATCTCTTTTCCGTGGGATATGTATTTGGTAAGGATGTTTGGCAGTTGGAACCATCGGTATTACTTCAAATTACCGAATTTACAAAGGAAAAATCCATGGATTTTAATGCCAAGGTTTACCGCGATGTAGATTTCGGCAAGGTTTGGGCCGGACTATCCTATCGATTGGGGTTTGATGGCATCCAATATTTGGCCGATGGCGATTTTGGATATCAGCGTCTTCAACTTATTACTCCGATTGTGGGGGTCAACTTTAAGAATTTTATGGTTTCCTATAATTATTCCTATCAAATGGGGGATATACGCTATGACAACGGTGGGTTTCACCAAATTACCTTGGGCTATGACTTTGGCCAACCTTCCGAGAAAAGGTACGATTGTAATTGCCCTGCAGTAAATTGAGATTTTTTTGAATATTCCCCTATTGTTCAAATCTCTAATTCTGACTATCTTCGAGCATGGTTTTAAAAACGATAAATGGTAAGTCGCCCCAATTGGGCAAGGATTGTTTTATTGCAGAAAATGCAACGATCGTAGGCGATGTGGTCATGGGCGACGAATGCAGCGTGTGGTTTAATGCCGTTTTGCGCGGCGATGTCCATTTTATAAAAATGGGCAATAGGGTAAACGTTCAGGACGGGGCCGTGGTACATTGTACCTATCAAAAATCCCCGACCACGATTGGCAATAACGTTTCTATTGGCCACAATGCCATAGTTCATGGGTGTACATTACACGATAACGTTTTGGTGGGTATGGGCAGTATTATCATGGACGATTGTGTCGTGGAGAGCAATAGTATTATAGCTGCAGGAGCGGTGCTGACCAAAGGCACCCATGTCCCTTCGGGATCTGTATTTGCCGGAATGCCGGCCAAAAAAATAAAGGAAGTCGGTACAGATCTCAGCAAAGGGGAGATAGATCGGATAGCGGCAAATTATGTAACGTATTCTAGCTGGTTTAAATAAGGGTTTGGTGTTTTTCTGTTTGTAGTTTAGTATTTTTGATTTTCAATCATATTCATCAGCCACTTCCCAAGTATAGAATTATGGGTTATGACTTTGGGGTCATGTGTTTTTATGACCTATAAACTTTAGCCCTTAACCCTTGGCACAATTCATCGACCATCAACAAAAATTCCCTATTTTTACCCTCATAAATTCAAACCAATGAATGCATATATCTTCCCCGGTCAAGGGGCGCAGTTTACCGGTATGGGCTTGGGGCTCTATGAAAAGTATCCTTTGGCACAGCAACTATTTGAAAAGGCCAATGAAATTTTGGGGTTTTCCATTACGGACATCATGTTCGAAGGTAGTGCCGAGGACCTTAAACAGACCAAGGTTACCCAGCCCGCTATTTTTTTGCACTCCGTTATTATGGGTAGGGTAATGGGCGATGGCTTTAAGCCAGATATGGTAGCCGGGCATTCCTTGGGGGAATTTTCCGCCCTGGTGGCCAATGGCAGTTTAAATTTTGAGGACGCACTTAAACTGGTAACACAACGTGCGATGGCGATGCAAAGGGCCTGTGAGCTAAAGCCCGGCACCATGGCAGCTGTTTTAGGGCTCGAAGATGCCATTGTGGAGAAAATATGTGCTGAAATTACAGGAATCGTTGTCCCCGCTAACTATAACTGTCCTGGCCAATTGGTGATTTCCGGGGAGGTGGAAGCTGTAAATCTGGCCTGTGAAAAGTTAAAGGAAGCTGGAGCGCGCCGGGCATTGGTGTTGCCAGTGGGTGGAGCCTTCCATTCCCCTTTGATGGAGCCTGCAAGGGAACAACTGGCGGCCGCCATAAAAAGTACCAATTTCAAAGTCCCCACTTGTCCGATATATCAAAATGTAAATGCCTCGTCGGTCACGGATCCGGAGGAGATAAAGAAAAATCTTATTTCCCAGCTAACAGCACCTGTAAAATGGACCCAAAGTGTTCAAAAAATGATGCAGGACGGCGCTAGTTCCTTTGTTGAGGTAGGCCCGGGGAAAGTACTACAGGGCCTGGTCAAAAAAATCCATCCGGAGGCCGAAGTGGCCTCGGCGGAAATCGACTAAGGATAGGGAATCCCACAATTTTTTACATTTCAACCGATTAACCCATATTTGGCCTAGTTCATTAGGGGGATGGAGGTTTTTTTCTTAATATTGGGAGATGATTTCGCAGTCTTTTGTAAGACCGTAATAAGTACAATTTTCGTAACCAACTGATCAGGAATGAGCTTTAGGAGCCTTTGCCAAACTTACTTTTTTAACTGGAACAAAATGTTCAAGGGTCTTGCCATGCTTCTTTTTTTGTTTATTGGGGTGGCCGTTCAAGGACAGACGATTTCTATTTCGGATGCTAACGCCTCAGAGGATGTTGCAAGCGGCACCATGGACTTTACGGTTACTGCAATCAACGTTGCCCCACTTACCCAAGTAAATTATAGTTTTCCTGCGGGGGGGACAGCTACTGGTGGAGGAGTCGACTATACCGGTACCCCCAGTACCTTAACGTTTATCGGTTTACTTTCGGTGGAAACGCAGACCATTTCAGTGCCTATAAGCAATGATAACATTGTAGAGGGGCCTGAGACATTTAGGGTTCAATTGGGAACTCCTACAATGGGAGCTACGTTGACGGGTCCGAATGGAGGCCTTGCAACTGGTACCATCACAAACGACGATAAAGCATCAGTGACCATTGCAGATGTAAGCGGCGCAGAGGATGGAGGGCCAATTTTAGTAACGGCCACTTTGGATAATCCTGTGGCAGGTGGTTTTGCGGTCCCTGTTTCTACCTCGGATGGCACTGCAACCCTTGCCGATAATGATTATACGGCAGTATCGAACTTCCCGTTGAATTTTGTCGGGTCAGCTAATGAAAGTCATTCATTTAACGTAATTCCTACTGCAGATAACGTTGTAGAGCCGGACGAAACTGTAAGGGTGTCAATGGGTGCTTTATCGGGAACAGCTTTGGCAGCGGATATTGATGTCTCCGCGACGGCTGCCGTAACCATTATTAACGACGATCGTGTAACCATAAGAATCGACGACCCGCCATCAATTCTGGAAGGCAATAGTGGCGTGCAAACTTTGACGTTTACCGTTGGAATTGATCAAGCAGATCCTACAATGGCCGTTACCGTTAATTATTCCATAAGTGGGGGCAATGAGAATGGTACTGTAAATACATTATCTTTTCCTGCGGGTACCGCTTTGTTGACCCAAACAATTGCTGTGACGACCAATGGGGATATTTTTATTGAACCGGACGAAGTCGTTACTGTGACCTTAATTAATCCAAGTATCAATGCTGTGTTAGCCCCAGACAACATTGGTACTAGCAGTTTTCTTAACGACGACAGCAACACGATATCCATGGGGCCCGGTGTGTCCTTGGCAGAGGGCAACGGCGGCACGACGGCCTTTGCCTTTACGGCGTCCCGCACGGGGGACACCGCCGCCACCTCCAGCGTGGAGTACACCGGGACGGGCACGGGCCCCAACCCGGCCAACGGGGCGGATTTTGTAGGCGGCACCCTGCCCACCAACACGGTGAGCTTTGCGGCCGGTTCAGCCACGGCGACGATCACGATCAACGTGAACGGCGATACGTCCATAGAACCCGACGAGACCTTTACGGTGACACTAAGCAACCCCAGTTCGGGCGCGGTGCTCGGAACCCCGATAACGTCGGTGGGCACTATCACTAACGACGATACGGGTATTGCCATACAAACGGCAGGGGTGACACATCCCGAGGGAAATAGCGGCCCGACGGTATTTGCCTTTACGGTTACCAGAACTGGGAACCTCAGCCTTGCCAATAGTGTAGCCTACGCAGTAACCGGAAGCGGCCCAAATCCTGCCGATGGGGCAGATTTTGTCGGTGGCGCCTTTCCCACAAATTCGGTCAACTTTGCTGCCGGTTCGACCACGGCCACGATCACGATCAATGTAAATGGAGATCGTTTAGTGGAGCCAAACGAAACCTTTACCGTGACCTTGAGCAATCCAACCAATGGAGCAGCTCTCGGAAATGCCACGGCTGTCGGCACCATTACCAATGACGATTCGTGCGCCGCCGGAACCATGGCACCCGTATTAGATTCTTCTGTTCCAACAGCATATTGCAATATCGTCAATCGTGATTTGGACGATTTTACCAATTCGCCGGTTCCACCCAATTCTGTTCTTGTTTGGAGTACCAACAGCAATCCCTTGATCGTTGCTGATCATTTGGTGGGTTCTATCGCGACAACCGCGGGTATCTATTATGGGTTTTTCTATGATTCCTTAAACAATTGTGCCAGCAGTACATTACAGGTTACCTTGACATTAAATACATCTCCCTTTGCTGGCCCAGACGTAAATGTCGCCGCTTGTAATTCTACGGATACCGGGGGTTTCACAACCTTGGATCTCGATGACCAATTGACCGGTGAAGATCCCGGAGGAACCTGGACGGTAACTACGGATCCCTCTGGGGGAATGACCATTGGAGCCGGTAATGTGGTTAATTTTGCCGGTCTGCCAGTTTCTTCGGTCTATGTATTTACTTATGCGACCAATAATGCCATTGCACCCTGTGTAAATGATACCGCTACCGTTACTGTTACGGTAACAGATTGTACATGTCCAGCAGGAAATGTGGCACCGGTGCTGGATACTTCGGTACCAACAGCCTTCTGTGATATAATCGCACAAGATCTGAACGAGTACACCAATAGTGTCCCTCCAGCGGGTACTGCCCTTACCTGGAGTACCAACCCCGATCCCACGGTTGCCAACGCCCATATTTTTAGTGATGTTGATGCGCCAGGTACTTATTACGGATTCTTTTATGATGCGGTCGACAATTGTGGCAGCCCAGTGTTGACGGTCAATCTGACCATCAACACTACCCCGGAAGTGCTGACTACCATACCTGGATCCCGCTGTGGGATAGGAACGGTAACCCTGGGAGGAACAAGGGACCCTGGTGCTGTACTTAATTGGTACGATAGCGAGACCGGGGGTACCTTTTTGGGTACGGGAACCAGTTTTGTGACCCCGAGTATCGCCGAGACCACCACGTTTTATGTGGAGGCCACGGCCAATGGCTGTACTTCCGAAAGAACGGCAGTGATAGCAACGGTTTATGAACAGCCAAATCCGGGAGTGGCCAATAATACTTCGGCCTGCAGTTTGGCAGAGGGATTTACCACCGTAGATCTTAATACTAGGCTCGTTGGTGCCGATCCAGGGGTGTGGACAATTACCTCGGTCCCCACAGGGTCTACCGTAACGATCGGGCCCAATAACATTGTGGATTTTGTGGGACAGCCCGATGGGGATTATATTTTCACCTATACCACAAATACGGCCCAAGCCCCATGTACCGATCCGTCCACTACCTTGACCGTATCGGTAAGCCCATCGGATTGCGCTCCGAACGATATCGATCTGGAGCTGGTCAAGCAGGTAGACAAGGGTTCGGTGGACGTTGGGGGGCAAGTGACCTTTACGCTTGCGCTGACCAACCTTTCGGACATCCAGGCCACCAATATAATCGTGTCCGATCCCCTGGGCATCAGTTACGGTTTTCCTTATGTTGCATCCACTCCCTCCAAAGGGACCTATAATAATATCACGGGGGAATGGGCCATAGATGTGCTGGAGCCCCACGAATCGATTTCCTTGATTCTGGTCGCCAGTGTACCAGTGGAAGGGACCTTTACAAATATGGCCATGATCACGGCCTCTTTTCCCAATGATGGCAACCCGGTCAACAACGAGTCGTCCGTAGAGGTAGAGGTGCTCTCCACGGTTTGTCTTCAAATATTTAACCAGATCTCGCCCAACGGGGACGGCATTAATGATGAATTCATTATCAATTGTATACGAAACTATAAGAACAACAAACTCGAAATTTTTGATAGGTACGGGAACAAGGTTTTTTCCAAGACCAACTATGATAATACTTGGAGCGGAACGGGCAAGAATGGGGACCTGCCCAAGGGTACCTACTTTTATTCATTGGATCTCGGGGATGGATCTGCAGGAAAAACCGGATGGATCCAAATTATCAGGTAGAAAAATTGACTATGCTATATAAATCAAATCGATACAGAAACGGTTTATTATTTGTCCTTTTGGCCTGTTCGGCGATTGCGCTCCGGGGTCAGAAGGAACCACAATACACCCAATATATGTACAATATTGGGAGCTTTAACCCGGCTTACGTGGGTACCGTAGGTACTCCCGACATTACAGGATTGTACCGTGCCCAATGGATAAGCGTTCCGGGGGCGCCAAGGACCTTAAGGCTTGGGGCCAACATTCCTTTTGTCAACCAAAAAAATGGGATGGGATTCAATGTGATCAATGATCAACTGGGTCCCGTTTCCCAGACCTATTTAAATGTCGCCTATTCATTTCAGATTAACCTCTCGGAAGACACCAAATTGTCTTTTGGGGTCAACGCAGGGGGATCCTTGCTAAATGTGGACTATACCAAGGGCGATTTTAAGGATCCCAATGAGCCGTTGCTGAACGGCACCCAAGGAAACAATTTTTACCCCATCGTTGGGGCTGGTCTATTTATGTATGGGGATCAATGGTATACCGGAATTTCCGTTCCCAACTTTTTGACCAATGGTATCTATAACGACGAGGTTGCCACCCTGGTGGCGGACAAGATTCAATTTAATGCCATTGCGGGCTATGTTTTCGATTTTGGGGACGATTTAAAATTTAAACCGGCTTTGCTGGTCAATTATTTGGAAGGCGCCCCGGTAACCTTGGATGTATCGGCTAATTTTTTGTTATTCCAGGCCTTGACCTTGGGAGCTGCCTATAGGTTGGACAATGCGATAAGCGGTTTGGCCGGATTTCAGATTTCCAACAGCTTGTTCTTAGGGTATTCCTATGATTATAGCACCAACGGTTATGGGGAATACAACAACGGATCTCATGAGATTATCGCTAAGTTCTATTTGGGCAAAGGAGGAAAATCGGTAAAAACCAATAAGGAAAGCAGCACCAAACCAGCCAAAGGAGCACCAAAACAAATTGATACCCCAAGGTTCTTTTAGAAACGGTTTTAACAAACCTTGTTTTAGAATGTATTTTGATTTTTTTTAGACAGTTCTAAGTATTTTATGGTCGCATGGCACAGGCTAAGCGATGAAAGGATAACAACGAATTGACAAAAAAGCACAAGAAAGACTAACGGTTAAAATTTAAACAGTTTCTTAAACCAGTTCTTATTAAGATGTAGATTGCGATGAAGTTTAAAACCACTTTTCTGTTTTTATTTATAGTTTTTGGAATTTTTGCACAAGACAAGAAATCCAAGGGAGATCTTCTGTTCTATGGATATTCCTATAAGGATGCTATAAAGGAATATAAAAAAGAACAGCTTAAGACCCCTTTGACCAACCAGCAGACCCTGAACTTGGCCGATGCCTACTATATGACGGGCAACTACAAAAATGCATCGGATACTTACGTAGAGGTTTATAAGAAGGACACCACCATGTCTAACTACCATTTCAACAAGATGCTCGAAGCCATGTCCCGAACTTCGGACAAGGTAAAAATCCAGGCATTTCTGGATACAAAAAAAAATCTGTTGCCCCTGGAATGGACCGAGAACGCCGATTTTAACCAGGAGCTTTTGGAATCCAATGTGAATGGGGGAACGGCATATACCATTTTCAATGTATCTGGAAATACTCCCCAATCCGATTTTTCACCTACCTTCTATTCGGACGAACGAATCCTTTTTAGTAGTGGCCGGCCCGAAAAGGATAGGCAGGCTTATTCCCCTTCAGGGGAATCTTACCTGGATATTTTTGTGGGCAAGCTAAATGGGAATGGGGACGTGCAAAATTCCAACCGATTTGCAGGTATTCCCGCTTCCGATTTCCATAAATCAACACCGTACTTTTCCAAGAGTTTAAATGAAATTTTTTATGTGCTTTCCAATACCGCCGACGGGGAGTTGGTGTACGATAAAAATGGCAAAAATGCTTTGGCGATTGGTCTAGCGGGCCAAAACGGATCATTCGAGTACATATTAAAGGATCTAAGCACTTCGTTTTACTATCCTTTCTACGATTCCGGGACCCAACGTCTATATTTTGTGGCAAATTTTGAAGAGGGGTACGGGGGGACCGATATCTATTACGTAAACACCAACAACGGACAGATTATGTCGTCCCCGGTTAATTTGGGACCTCGGATAAATTCGCCTGGAAATGAAATTGCCCCTTATATTTTTAACAACAGCCTCTATTTTTCATCGGACGTATATTATGGTTTGGGAGGTATGGATATCTATAAATCCAATATGATGGCCAACGATAAATTTAGTATCCCCATCAATTTGGGGAGAGGAATCAATTCTGCTTCTGACGATTTTGGTTTTATAATTAGGAACGGTTCCAGTGGTGGATACGAAGGTTATTTTTCTTCCAATAGACAAGGGGGAAAGGGCAAGGATGATATTTATGGATTTAAGGTTTCCGGGGAGCCCGGCTTAAAGACCTTGGTGCTTGTTGGCAAGATTTCCAATCCTAATACGGGTGAAGGTATAGACAAGGTGGCTGTACTGGTTTTAGACAAGGACGGAAAGCAGATAAAAGAAGTGTATTCCAATGAGAATGGCCAATATCGATTTGAAATTCCATGGCGGGATCATATCGTCTTGGAGATTCAAAAGGAAAGATATGGCACTTTTAGAAAGGAGTATGATGAAAAGGAAATTGGTGAAATTGTAAATAACAATCTAAATGTGGAGCTGCCATTTCTAGATGAGATGGTCACGCAGAAGGAGGGTAAAACGGTACTGAAAACAAAGAGGATAAGTTTTGACCGAGGCAAGGCTGCGATAACTCCAGAAACGGCCATGGTGCTAGATATGGCGGCATATGCCCTGAAGGAATTTCCCCAGATCCGATTGGCAATCGAAACCTATACGGATAGCAGGGGCGCAAGCAGTGTCAATCTAAGGATCTCACAGAATAGGGCAGATGCCATTAAGGATTATTTGATCAAGAAAGGGGCACCGGCAAACAGTATCATATCTTCTGTTGGGTATGGGGAAGAAAAGATTTTGAACAACTGTACCAATGGGGTTTATTGTTTGGACATGCTTCATCAGCAGAATGACAGATCTTTATTGGTCGTGACTAACTACGACTCCCTTTAGCGTTTAATTCTGAAAGGGAAACTGGCTCATTTAGGTGAAGACTTTGTTTAGACGTGGTTGGTCTCTATGTGCCATTCGCCAGATTTGACATAAAGCGATATGCGAATAGCGTTAAGCCAAATAGTTGATTTTGGACAGGATTTCCAATCGGAAGCGAAATCCATTGTCTATATCAATGCCTATATAGTCCTTATTTGGCCAAGGAGCAGTTTCTACATTCCTTGATTTCCCCGTAGTAGGTCATCCTATAACTGTACAAGGTTTTAACGGGAATTCCCAAGATGGCTTTTTTAATATAGGTAACCTTGGTGAGCAGAACACCCATTTTTTTGGTATACCTACTTTCGGGTTGGGTCTTTCTAATTACGGTAATCAACTTCATAATATCCTTTTTCTCATTCTTAGACGGCAAAGGTTTAAATTAATACCTCCAATAACAAAGGAAATATGTTAAGTTTTCATAAAAAAGTATATTTTAGTGCGCTTATTGAGGTCAATTTAAGATAAACCAAGTTTTTTTTGTAAATTTTCCATCAATTTGTAAGACTCAATTAAATGAGCTTACCTTATTTTTCTTCGATGACAAAAATTTCTCGATCAACAGCCTACTGGAAAGAAAATCTATCTTATTTGGCCATTCTCTTGGCGATTTGGTTCTTGGTTTCCTTTGGCTGTGGCATCCTTTTTAAGGAGGCTTTGGATCATATTCGAATAGGAGGCTTTGAACTGGGCTTTTGGTTCGCACAGCAAGGATCTATCTACATTTTCGTGATCCTTATCTTCGTATATGTCCGTTTGATGAACAAATTGGACAAAAAGTATGGTTATGATGAGTAGCCATCAAATTAAGAATTATATAATTGGGAGTTTAGGGGTTTAGGGTTTAGTTTTTTCAACTTTCATCCATTAGACCCTCAACACCGAACAAAATAGCACCGAACAAAATAACACCAAACTAATTATGAGCGTACAAACATGGACCTATATCATAGTAGGCATAACTTTTGCCCTTTATATTGGTATAGCCATTTGGTCCAGGGCCGGATCGACCAAGGAATTTTATGTGGCCGGTGGCGGGGTATCTCCTTTGGCCAACGGGTTGGCCACCGCGGCCGATTGGATGTCCGCTGCCTCTTTTTTGGGTATGGCCGGACTCATATCATTTAGCGGATATGACGGGTCCGTTTATTTGATGGGTTGGACCGGGGGGTATGTGCTTTTGGCCCTGCTCCTGGCACCCTATCTTCGAAAATTTGGAAAGTTTACGGTGCCCGATTTTATTGGCGATCGTTATTATTCCAACGTGGCCCGTACCGTGGCCGTAATCTGTGCGCTTTTGGTCTCTTTTACCTATGTGGCCGGACAGATGAGGGGAGTTGGACTCGTTTTTTCGAGATTTTTGGAGGTCGATATAAACACAGGGGTGATCATAGGTATGATCATCGTACTTTTCTATGCCGTTCTTGGGGGCATGAAGGGAATAACCTATACCCAAGTGGCCCAGTATTGCGTTCTGATCTTTGCCTTTATGGTGCCTGCTATTTTTATTTCCCTACAAATGACAGGGAATCCTATTCCTCAATTGGGAATGGGCAGTAAGGTTAGCGGGGAGGGGGTTTACCTTTTGGACAAACTGGACGGCCTATCCACCGAACTTGGCTTTGCAAACTATACGGACGGCTCCAAATCCATGATAGATATATTTTTTATCACCGCCGCCCTTATGGTGGGCACAGCGGGTTTGCCCCATGTCATCGTTCGTTTTTTTACGGTCCCAAAGGTTAAGGATGCACGTAAATCCGCTGGCTATGCCCTGTTGTTCATTGCCATTCTCTACACAACGGCACCTGCGATCGCGGTTTTTGCCCGTACCAATCTGATAGAGACCGTTAGTAATAAAAAGTACGCCGATATGCCAAAATGGTTTTCGAAATGGGAATCGACGGGCCTAATACAGTTTGATGATAAGAATAAGGACGGCACCATTCAATACGTTGCGGATAAAAAGGAGAACGAACTTATCGTTGATGCCGATATTATGGTCTTGGCAAATCCCGAGATCGCCAGGCTGCCCAATTGGGTGATCGCACTTGTGGCGGCAGGGGGACTGGCGGCGGCACTTTCTACGGCGGCCGGACTTTTGTTGGTAATCTCGACCTCGATTTCGCGGGACTTGATCAAAAAGCAGATCAATCCCAATATTTCCGAAAAAGGGGAATTGATCGCGGCGCGACTATCGGCAATGGTGGCCGTCTGCGTTGCTGGATATTTTGGGATCAATCCGCCAGATTTTGTCGCTGCAACGGTAGCCCTCGCCTTTGGCCTTGCCGCGGCATCGTTTTTTCCGGCGATCATCATGGGGATTTTTTATAAGAAGATGAATAGGGAAGGGGCGATAGCGGGTATGGTAGTAGGCATCCTTTTTATGTTGTTCTATATGTTGAAATTTAAGTTCGATATGTTTGGCGGAGGTACCCCAAAGGATTGGTGGTTCGGAATTTCGCCCGAAGGTTTTGGAACTGTCGCTATGTTGTTTAACTTTATAGTTTCCATTACAGTTTCGCAATTTACCCCACCCCCGCCAATGGAGGTGCAGGAAATTGTAGAGAGCATTCGGATACCCAATGGGGTCGGGGAGGCTAGCGGACATTGATGCGCAAAAATCAAATTTGTTCCGCCATTTATCGATTGCCTTTTTCCCATTGTTTATGGAATCTATTGGCCAATTGAAAAAGTTTAAATGAGTTCATTAAAAAATATCATATGAGTAATTACCATATCAAACATTTAGAGGAATATTTTCAGGTATACCGAAAATCTATCAGAGATCCCGAGAGTTTTTGGGAAGAAATTGCGGAGGAACATTTTGTATGGCGAAAAAAATGGGACAATGTTCTGAGTTGGGATTTTTCCAAACCGGAGATTAAATGGTTCGAGAATGCCAAACTGAATATCACCGAAAACTGTTTGGATAGGCATTTGACGACACGACGGAATAAAACTGCAATTCTATTTGAGCCTAATGATCCCAATGAGGAAGCTCAGCATATCACCTACGGGCAACTGCACGAAAAAGTTTGTAGAATGGCAAACGTGCTCAAGGAAAAAGGGATAAAAAAAGGAGATCGGATCTGCATCTACCTCCCCATGATCCCAGAACTGGCCGTTGCTCTTTTGGCTTGTGCCAGGATCGGCGCCATACATTCGGTGGTATTTGCCGGATTTTCTTCCCATGCCCTGGCCAGTAGAATTAACGATAGCGATTGCAAAATGGTAATTACCTCTGATGGGTCGTATCGAGGCGGTAAAACCTTGGATCTCAAGGGAATTGTGGATGTTGCACTTAAGGATTGTCCAGGGGTAAATTCTGTCCTAGTAGTAAATCGTACAGGGGAAAAAGTGGAGATGCAAGAGGGTCGGGACCATTGGGTGCAGCCGCTTTTGGATGCGGCCTCTCCGGATTGCGATGCCGTGGAAGTTGATGCGGAAGACCCTTTGTTTATCCTTTATACCTCTGGATCTACGGGCAAACCCAAAGGTATGGTACATACTACGGCCGGATATATGGTCTATGTGGCCTATACTTTTAAAAACATATTTCAATACCGCGAGCCGGATGTGTATTGGTGTACCGCAGATATCGGGTGGGTAACCGGCCATTCCTACATCGTTTACGGTCCCCTTGCAAACGGGGCCACCTCCTTGATGTTTGAAGGCGTCCCCTCTTATCCGGATTTTGGAAGATTTTGGGAGGTTGTGGAAAAGCACAAAGTGAACCAATTCTATACGGCACCTACCGCAATCCGATCTCTGGCAAAGGAAAATCTGGACTATGTGGAAAAACACGACCTATCCTCCTTAAAGGTATTGGGTTCCGTCGGGGAGCCTATCAACGAGGAGGCATGGCACTGGTACAATACCAATGTGGGCAAGAACAAGAGCCCCATTGTGGATACTTGGTGGCAAACAGAAACGGGAGGTATCATGATTTCCCCCATTCCATATGTGACCCCTACTGCACCAACCTATGCTACTTTGCCCTTTATCGGGATACAGCCGGCGTTGATGGACGAAAATGGCAACGAGCTAAAAGGTAATCAAGTGGAAGGTAGGCTTTGTATCAAATTTCCATGGCCAGGTATGGCAAGGACCATTTGGGGCAACCACGAAAGATATGGGGAAACCTATTTTTCTGCCTATAAGGATAAATATTTTTCTGGCGACGGTGCCCTTAGGGATGCCGTAGGCTATTACCGAATTACGGGTAGGGTCGACGACGTGATAATTGTTTCTGGCCATAACCTTGGAACTGCGCCCATTGAGGATGCCATCAACGAACACCCGGCGGTGGCGGAATCGGCGGTTGTAGGCTTTCCCCACGATGTGAAGGGCAATGCATTATACGGCTTTGTTATTCTAAAGGAAACAGGCGAAAGTCGACTCAGGGAAAACCTCAGAAAGGAAATTAATCAACAGATTACGGAACTTATAGGCCCCATAGCCAAGTTGGACAAGATTCAGTTTGTCTCCGGTCTGCCCAAGACTAGAAGTGCCAAGATTATGCGCCGTATCCTAAGGAAAATTGCAGGAAACGATACTTCCAACCTTGGGGATACCAGTACCTTGCTGAACCCGGAGGTGATACAAGAGATTATGGATAATGCGCTATAGGAAATGCTGTATTTGGTTGGGGCTAGCTTAATAAGCTTTAAGCACATAAATTAAAGAAGAAAAAGGACCAAGGAATAGAAAAAATAGACTAATTTGTTTGTGCCTCAGGGGAGAAAATAATTATCTCTGCCCTATACTCTATTATTTCGGTTATTGGCCTTGAATCATCATATTGTTAACTTGAATTTATTCGTATGAAACGCAGACAATTTTTGACCAAAAGTTCTATTGGGATGGCATCCGTGGGGGTGTTGTCACAGATTCCCCATACCCTATTTGCCGCATCATCCGCAAAGTTGGTTACCATGCCCATTGGGTTCCAATCGTATGTGCTGCGTAAGGATATTGGCCTAGATTTGGACAAAACATTAAAGAAAATGGTAAGCTACGGGTATGGGTACGTAGAAATGTGCTCCCCCTCGGGCTATATGAACGATTTTGCCCCCTTGGCAAAATATTCGGGCAAGGAACTAAAATCAAGGATAGAGGATACGGGAATTAAATGTATTGGCAGTCATTTTACGTGGAAAGAGATGGAGAACAATCTGGACGAACGTATTGAGTTTGCCAATCAATTGGGACTAAAGCAGTTTGTCTGTTCAGGTGGGTTGGATGCGCCAACGGAAGATGAGGTCAAAAGAAAGTGTGCCGCTTTGAACGCCATGGGCGAGAAGATAACAAGTGCCGGAATGGAAGCGGGATATCATAATCACGGTATCGAATTTAAGAACAAGTTCAACGGCAGACCCGAATATGACCTTATGTTGGAAGAGCTAAATCCAGATATGGTAAAGATGCAGTTTCAAACCGAGGTAATTACCATGGGTTATAAGGGGTCTACCTATTTTGAAAAATTTCCCGGACGATTTATTTCCGCACATTTACAGGATTACTCCCCTACTGATCACAGCAAAGAGGTTACACTCGGCAAGGGTATTTCGGACTGGAAGGATTTCTTTTCCGCGGCCAAGACAGGTGGATTGCAGATTGTTTATGTAGAAATGGAGTCCAACCCAGGGACCCTAAAGGATAGTATCGCCTATTTAAAAGGGCTTTGACCGAATTTCATTAGGGGAGAGACAAGTCATTATAAAAAATGGGATCAATGCCCAGGTGGCGAAATTGGTAGACGCGCTGGTTTCAGGGACCAGTGGCCGTAAGGCCGTGCAGGTTCGACTCCTGTTCTGGGTACATTTTTAGATTATTGGCTCTTTGTCAGCAGGAATGGCCACGGTATTAGTATTAAGATTTTGGGGTGAATTCCTTATTCTTAAACCCCTGGAAAATATTCTATAGGCTCTTAATAACACCTGCATTTTCATTGCCAATATTTTTTAAAAGCTGATTATTTTCCACTTCTATACGAAATAAATAAAATTTGAGCTTGAACTTGAATTTGTTTTCCGCCAACTGCCAGCGGAAGACTGGCCACTGAAAACCGGCTACCATCCCCCCGAGGCTCCGCCTCCCCCAAAGCCGCCTCCTCCAAAACCGCCACCGAAGCCGCCTCCTCCAAAACCGCCACCGAATCCTCCGCCAGAAAAGCCACCGCTTCGTCCGCTCCTGCCCATGTTGCTAAGGATGATCATATCCCATATTGAAGGGCCCGAAGTTCGGCGACCGCTGTTCTTGCCGCCGCTTCCCTTGTTTTTGTTGGCTAGGATAATTAAGATGATGATAAAAATAAGAATTGGGAACAAGGACTGGAACGGAAACCCTTTGTCCTTGCTCCCCAAGGAGCGATCCTCCTTAAATTCGCCCGTAAGAACCTTAAAAATGGCATCGGAACCCCGATCAAGCCCGGCATAGTAATCGCCTTTCTTAAATTCTGGTATGATGACGGTTTCAATAATCCTTCTGGACATGGCATCCGTCATGGTGCCTTCTGTCCCATATCCGGTGTTGATCGCCACCCTACGGTCATCCTTGGCCAAAATCACCAAAATCCCGTTGTCCTTACCCTTCTGTCCAATCCCCCATTTTTGGCCCCACTGTGCCCCTAGATAATTGATGTTCTCCCCTTGGGTAGAATTGATTATTGCGATTACGATTTGTGTAGAAGTGCTGTCGGAATAGCGGATCAGCTTTTGTTCCAAGTTTGTTTTTTCGGAGGGTGACAACAGATGGATATAATCGTAGACGCTGGTCTGTTCCGCAGGTTTGTCGGGAATCGTAAATTGTGCAAAACTAAAAGTGCAGCAAAACAGAAGAAGTAAAAGAATGCTACCCTTTGGAAATCTCATTGCTCAGTTCGTTTGTATCGTCGTGTTGCCAGGGAAAATGTGTTTTTAATTCTTGTCCGGCCTTAAGTATACCTGCCACAAGTCCTTGCTTAAATTGGCCCTTTTGAAAGTGGGTCTGCATGATGTCCTTGGTACTGTCCCAAAAATCCTTGGGGACCGCCTTGTGGATGCCTTTATCGCCGCAAATGGCAAACTTCTTGTCTGTCACGGCAACATATATCAATACCCCGTTGTCTTCCTTGGTATTATCCATCTTTAATAGATGGAAGATTTCCTGCGCCCTTTTATAGGGTTCGAGATTTGTTGAGGCTTCAAGGTGGACCCTAATTTCCCCAGAGGTATTTCGCTCGGCCTTTACAATGGCCTCAATCACTTCCGCCTGTTCCTCGTCTGATAGGAAACCCTCCACTTGGGACATAGTGTTCTTATTTTTTGAAGTCAAAATTCACATCGGGCGCTTTTTCCGCCCCTGCCTCGGATTTAAAGTAGGCGAGTTCTTGGAAATTGAACATCCCGGCGAGTATAGAGTTTGGGAAGGTTTTAATATGTTGGTTGTACGGTTGCACGGTTGCATTGAAGCGATCTCGGGCTACGTTGATCCTGTTTTCTGTGCCTTCCAATTGGGATTGTAGGTCCATAAAATTTTGAGTGGACTTTAGGTCGGGATATCGTTCCACAGATACCAAGAGCCGGCTAAGCGCACTGCTAAGACCCCCTTGTGCCTGGTTAAATTGTGCCAATTGATCGGGGGTGATGTTGCTGGGGTCGATGGTGACCGAAGTAGCCTTGGCCCTGGCGTTGATTACATCGGTAAGGGTTCCCCTCTCAAAATCTGCCGCACCTTGCACGGTCTTTACCAGATTGCCGATAAGGTCGTTTCTACGTTGGTATGCACTCTCTACATTTCCCCAGGCCTGAGTGGAGGTTTCCTTCAATTTTACGGCAGTGTTATTAAACCCTACCGCCCAACGGTATAATCCAAAAGCAATGACTACAATGATTATTACGGGAATGAGCCATTTTTTCATGATCGGTGAATTTAATGTTGATTTATAACTGATTTTTTATTTTGACAAGTTCGGCCTTTACCAATTCCAGCTTTTGTATAATGTCGTAATTGGTAAGTGTTTTTTGCTTTTCTTCCTTTAGATGCGTTTTTGCTCCTTCAAGGGTAAATCCACGTTCCTTGACCAAATGATAGATCAATTGGAGGTTTTTGATATCCTGTGGAGTAAATTTACGGTTACCCTTGGCGTTTTTTTTAGGTTGAAGTACATCGAATTCCTTTTCCCAAAAACGTATCAGGGATGTATTTACCCCAAAGGCAGCGGCTACCTCTCCAATACCGTAATACCTCTTTTCTGGAAGTTCTATGTGCATTAATCCAAGGATTGGTTTTCTTGTGAGGCATATTTTAACATGTCCTCATATTCTTCGGCTGTTAAACTTCCGTAATAAAAATTCATCGGATTGATACGTTCCCCATCCTTCCATACCTCATAATGGCAATGGGGCCCTTCCGACCTACCTGTGCTTCCAACGAAACCAATAAGATCTCCACGACGTACTTTTTGTCCTGGTTTTACATTATAGGCGCTCATATGGCCATAAAGACTCATATATCCAAATCCATGGTCAATACGGACATGTTTTCCATAGCCGGAGGATTTGTTGTCCGCCCTGGTCACGATCCCATCACCCGTAGCATGGATCGGAGTGCCCTTAGGCGCTGAAAAGTCCATTCCCCAGTGCATCTTTCTAGCCTTGGTAAATGGGTCCGAACGCCAGCCAAATCCGGAGGCCATTCGTTTTAGATCTTGATTGGGGATGGGCTGGATCGCGGGAATGGCCGCCAAAAGTTTTTCCTTTTGCGCTGCCAGCTTGGCAATCTCATCCAAGGACTTGGATTGGATCACCATTTCTTTTTGAATTATATCCAACCGCTTGGTGGTGGAGATGATCATATCCGAATTGTTAAAGCCTTCCAGCGACTTGTATCGGTTGACACCACCAAAACCGGCCCGGCGCTGTTCGTCGGGAATGGGATTGGCCTCAAAATAAACTCTGTAGATGTTGTTGTCCCTATCTTCAATATTGCCCAATACCTGTTCTATTTGCTCCATTTTCTTATTTAAAAGCTCAAACCGGAGTTCATAGTTCTTTACCTCCCTTTGCAAGGAAAGTTCCTGTGGTGTATTTAAAATACTGGTATTAAGCAAGATGGCAAGTCCAAAAAAGCCAAAGAGGGCCGAGCCCGCCAAGAATAGGGCGACATTTCTATATTTCCTGGATTTCTTGGGCTCTATCTTACGATACGACAAGGTATCCGGATCGTAAAAATATTTAACTTTAGACATAAGTGTAATTTATGCTATTTTTGTGCTTCCAAATAGCAAAACAAACAAATATAAAAATTGTTTTGTACAATCCGTTAAATTTATAAAAAGCTTACCATTTTCAGATGAAATCCCAAGAAATAAGAGCCGAATTTTTAGATTTTTTTAAGAAGAAGGGCCATCAAATCGTTCCATCCGCTCCCATGGTCATCAAAGATGATCCTTCCTTAATGTTCACCAATGCGGGCATGAACCAGTTCAAGGAGTTTTTTCTAGGAAATACGGTTCCAAAACACCAAAGGGTAACGGATACCCAAAAATGCCTTCGGGTAAGCGGTAAGCACAACGATCTGGAGGAAGTGGGCAAGGATACGTATCACCATACCATGTTCGAAATGTTGGGAAACTGGAGTTTTGGCGATGCCCACGGTAATGGTGATGGATATTTTAAAAAGGAGGCCATTCACTGGGCTTGGGAATTGTTAACCGAAGTTTTTAAAATTGATAAGGATTGTCTTTATGTTTCGGTATTTGAAGGGAGCAATGATTCCGATCAACTGGAATTGGACCAGGAAGCCATGGATATCTGGAAGGGAATAATTTCGGAAGACAGGATCCTATTGGGCAACAAAAAGGATAATTTCTGGGAAATGGGCGACCAAGGACCGTGTGGCCCATGCTCGGAAATTCACGTGGATTTGCGCTCCCCGGAGGAGAAGGCTAAAGTTCCTGGAATATCCCTGGTAAACAAGGACCATCCACTTGTTGTGGAAATATGGAACCTTGTCTTTATGCAGTACAACCGAAAAGCAAATGGAAATCTCGAATCCCTCCCTGCAAAACACGTAGACACCGGAATGGGATTTGAGCGGTTGTGCATGGTTCTCCAAGGAGTAAAATCGAATTATGATACCGATGTTTTTACCCCTATCATTCGGGAAATTGAGACTATCGTTCATTCAAAATACGATAAGGACGAACCTACAAATATTGCCATACGCGTAATTGCAGACCATATTAGGGCAGTTGCATTCTCTATTGCGGACGGACAGTTGCCAAGCAATACGGGTGCCGGTTACGTGATCCGTAGAATATTGAGACGTGCTATTCGATATGGATTTACCTTTTTGGAGGCCAAAGAACCTTTTATGTTCCGTTTGGTCAAAGTGTTGGCGGATACTATGGGCGATTCCTTCCCCGAACTTAGGGAACAACGTCAATTGATCGAGAACGTGGTGCGGGAGGAAGAACATTCCTTTCTTAAGACCTTGGATCAAGGGTTGGTGTTGTTGGACAGCATTTTGGCCAACAGCCAAGGAAAACAAGTAGACGGCAGAAAGGCATTTGAACTGTACGACACCTACGGTTTTCCAATAGATCTTACCGCCCTAATTTTGGGTGAGCGGGGCTATACCTTGGACGAGAAGGGGTTTCATTCCGCCATGAAAAAGCAAAAGGAGCGGTCCAGGGCAGCATCGGAAGTCTCCAAAGAGGACTGGACCGTGTTAACGGACGATCATGAGCAAGAATTCGTGGGCTATGATCTTTTGGAAACCCATGTAAAACTGGTAAAATATAGGAAGTTAATTTCCAAAAAGGAAGGCGAACAATACCAATTGGTGTTCAATCTTACACCGTTTTATCCCGAAGGGGGCGGACAAGTAGGGGATAAGGGCTATTTGGAAGCTCCAAACGGGGATGTTATCTATATACTGGATACCAAAAGGGAAAACAACGAAATCATCCATTTTTCCAAGGATTTGCCCGGAAATACAAGGGAGACCTTTAGGGCCGTTGTAGACGGTAAACAGCGACAACGTACCGCTGCAAACCATACCGCTACCCACTTATTGCATCAGGCCTTAAGGGAAATTTTGGGGCCACATGTGGAACAGAAAGGTTCTGCGGTGCATTCCAAATATCTACGGTTTGATTTTTCCCACTTTGCCAAACTTACTACGGACGAGTTACAGGCGGTGGAGCATTTTGTAAACGCCCGGATCGAAAGTCGGTTGCCCTTGCAGGAAAATAGAAACGTTCCTATGGAGGAGGCTTTAAAACAGGGAGCCATGGCACTTTTTGGCGAAAAATACGGGGATTCCGTTCGTACCATTCGTTTTGGGCAGTCCATAGAGCTTTGTGGGGGAATCCATGTTAAGAACACCGCGGATATATGGTATTTTAAGATAAGGTCCGAAGGTGCCGTTGCGGCGGGCATAAGGCGCATAGAGGCCATCACTTCCGATGCGGTAAAAGACTTTTATATAGAAAACGACAAGGTCTTGGTTCAAATCAAGGAGTTGCTACACAATCCCCAAGATACGGCCAAATCGGTGGAAGCCTTGCAAAACGAAAACTCCCGATTAAAAAGGGAGGTTGAAATCTTGCTAAAGGATAAGGCCAAAAATCTTAAGGCAGACCTTTTGAACACGCTAGAAGATGTTAATGGAATAAAATTCTTGGCCCAAAAGGTAGATTTGGATGCGGCCGGAATCAAAGATCTTTCTTTCGATATGGGAAGCAACAGGGACAATTTATTTCTGTTGTTCGCCACGGAACAGGAAGGGAAGGCACTTTTGTCCTGCTATATTTCCAAAGAACTGGTAGCCAAACGGAATTTGAACGCCGGGACCATAGTCCGGGAACTCGGGAAATATATCCAAGGGGGTGGCGGGGGCCAGCCCTTCTTCGCCACTGCTGGGGGTAAAAATCCTGCCGGAATCGAGGAAGCCTTGGAGAAGGCGAAAGATTATTTGAAATAGGGAGAACCCCAAAGGTTTTTAAAATCTTTGGGGTCTAAAAATCCGACCTCATGAAACTCCAGACCCACATTCCGTTCTCCAAAGCACAACATGGAATAGACTATCAGAGTCAAGTATTGTTGGTTGGCTCCTGTTTTGCGGAAAATATCGCTGACAAATTGGATTACTTTAAGTTTAGAGCTTTGTGCAATCCGTTTGGCATATTGTTTCAACCCGTGGCCGTCGAGAATTTGATCGGCAGATCCCTACAAAAGAAATATTACTCCGATCGTGAGGTTTTCTTCCACAACGAACGTTGGCATTGTTTCGATGCCCATTCCGATATAAGCGATGTTTCTCGGAACAACCTGATCCTTAAACTGAACGGCGGCCTCAAAACAATGGAAGAGCAGATCAAGATCGCCACCCATATAATTATAACCTTGGGCACCGCTTGGACGTATCGACATATAGAAACCGGACATGTTGTGGCCAATTGCCATAAAGTTCCGCAATCTGGGTTCTCCAAGGAATTGTTGTCTATTAAAGACGTTGATCTGAGTTTAAGAAACATCAAGGAACTCATAGGATCCATTAATGAAAGTGCCCAGGTTATCTTCACGGTGTCCCCGGTAAGACATTTAAAGGACGGGTTTGTGGAAAACCAATGCAGCAAGGCCCATCTTATCGCTGCAGTTTATCAAATGAACAAAAATTCGCAACTTCTGCCCAGCACCTCGTATTTCCCATCTTACGAACTCATGATGGACGAGCTTCGCGATTATCGGTTTTATGCCGAGGATATGGTACACCCCAATGCCCTGGCCATAGATTATATTTGGGAAAAATTCACAGAGGTTTGGATTTCCGAAACTGCCTATCCCACCATGAAAAAGGTAGATGTGGTGCAGAAAGGATTGCTACATAGGCCTTTTAACCCGGAATCGGAACAACACCGACAGTTCTTAAAATCGCTGAAGGAAAAAATCGATTCCCTTCAACAGCAGCATTCATTTATGGGTTTTGGATCGCAAGGAGAGGATTCTGGGGCAAAGAACCAAGACTAAAGAACATAGAAAACAGATAAAAAGGTTTATGAGTATATTGGTTTATAAGTTTATATGTTTAGAAATTTAGATTTTTAGCATAAACCATCAACTATTTTTAAGATGAGCCAAGAACCAAGAGCCAAGAATCAAGAGTCATGTACGTCCCTGATAAAGGTGACCACTTAAAGACTGAAAACTCAGGGCGCTTTTTGGATGGAGTATTTAATCTAACTTTGCATATATGAGGAAAATAGTTTTTGGTGCCCTTATCACTCTGGCATTGGTGCTTGTTTTTCGATCTTGTAGGGAAGACCGGGACGAAAAATCGATACTGCAGGAGAATTCCATGTTGATACAGCAGGAAATCCAGAACGTTTCCAAGCTGATCGTGACCGAAGGTCATTTTGCCGAGGTATACAATTATAGGGATTCCCAACAATTGTTCGGCGCTCTGATTACGGCGGATAAAAAAGCACTGGTTGTAGCCAATGCCGAAGTGACCGTGGCTTACGATCTGTCAAAAATTAAATTTCAGGTTGACGAAAAAACCAAGACCTTACGGATTGTTAGTATTCCGGAGCCCGAGATCAAGGTGAATCCCGATTTTGAATATTACGATGTTACCGCCGATTATCTCAATCCATTTAAGGCCGAGGACTATAACAAAATAAAGAAGAACGTAAAGGCTTCGCTGATGAAGAAAATAGAGGTATCTTCCTTGAAATCCAATGCGGAAAACAGATTGATGAGCGAGCTTTCCAAGTTCTATATCCTTACCAATTCTATGGGGTGGACGTTGGTATACGGTGACCAGCCCGTGGAGCGTTTGGACGATTTACAACCGATCAAGGATTAACATCAACCTCTACAATTTTACTTCACCCATTTGTCCGCCCATTTAATATATTGTTCCCAATCGAAATCGGTAACATCGTGTTTGCCGGTTCTGATATGGTAGGAAACGGTACTCCCTATCGGCGCGTTGGTCTTTGGCATTTCATTCGATTCAATACCGTCTTTTCCAAAAAGGGCGTACACCGGGGAGGCATAGTAGGCCGAAAGGAATTCCCCTTTGGGGTCTGCCCATTGGTCATCTTCAGCACTGGCAACATAGAGTGGCCTGGGTGCTACCATCGCCAGAAGTTCATGCTGATCTATAGGCAATGCCTCTTCTTTCTCATTGAAATTTTTAAAGTTTTCGCAAAACCATGCCGGAAAGGAAGCATTGATCTTCCCAATGGTCTCCCCATATTTTCTTTTGGACAAAGCGGCACCGCCACAACCCGAATCGTTTGAAATTACACCGGCAAACCTATCGTCAGTGGCCCCTGCCCACAATGCCGCCTTGCCCAATCGGGAATGTCCAAATACGATGATCCGGGAAGCGTCTATATCCACATCTTTTTCCAGATAGTCCATCGCCCTGCTATATCCCCATGCCCAAGCTGCAATCTTTCCCCATTCATCCGGTTTTGGTAAAATCTGCCCCTTTTTATACAAGAGTGGCTGGATGCCCTCGTTAAAATCGTCCCTGTCCGGCGCAACTTCGCCATAGTAGATGGTTGCAAGACCGTAGCCTGCATCGATAAGTTTTTCTATGGGCCATCGGTCGGATCGTACACCACGAGCGGACTCGGAAGGGGCATGGGTGGGAATGCCCAAAGATTCCGAAATACGGGTCCAGGCCATCGGGACAATAATATTCGTATCGGAGCAGACGGTATGGTTCCCGAAAAAGTTATATCCCAAATAAATTGGGGCCCTTTCCACGTTTTTCGGCAAGTACAACAAAATTACAAAGCTAAGGGACTTGCCGTTATTGTTAAAGGCAAGCTGTACCTGCTTCCGCGTGGCTTTGCCGTTCAATGCGCTGTCCGAACTTTCAAGGATCTTTGTGCCAGCGATTTCCAATTCCCCAGGAATCTTGCCATAAACTTGGGTTTCAAAAAAATTGTATAATTCCGGTCTTCGGGTTTCGGTCCATTCCTTAGCGGTCTTGATTTGTTCCCCATCAAAGGTGGTAAGTGCATCAGGCAACTCAAATATGGGAACCTTGGACTCGTCGTAGTTGGTCATTGTTTGAGAAAATGATTTAGGTGTAAATTGTAAAAGGATTAGAAGTAAAAATAGATTTTTCATGGTTTGGATGGTAAAAACAATAATTAGGAACCGACGATCAATTTAGGGTTTGGGTTTGAACTTTTTTATCCACTAATCCCAACCCGTCGTCTATCAGATGTCCGACCTTGGGGTTATCTTGCTTCACATTTTCTAAATGCACTTTAATCTCATTCCCAAATGCTGTGTCGTGGTTGCTTTTGGCCAATTCGTATAATTCCACAGCAAGCAGCCAATCCTTTGGAAAGTTCGATTTTATTTCCTGGAATACTTTATTTCTGGAAATTGTGGTATTGAGGCCTTCGCGATATTCCCTTACTTGCCGGTATAGTTGTTCTAACTTTTCGGTTCTTTTCTTTTTATGGGTGGTGGTGGATTTGCTAGTTTGATGCGTCACCATATCAAAACTGTTTACATCGGCAGGACCGTTGAAGGCAGAAACCACCTGTCTGCCGATCGCCATATTATAAACCCCGTCTTTAGATTCAAAAATGATATTCCCGTGATGGGTCACACTACAATTCTTAAAGGTTATCAGAAGTATTTTACCTTGCAAATTTCGGGTTCCGGTAATAATTTCACCAGATACTACTATTCCTCCCTCAAATTCCAGGGTAACCGTTTCCCCTTCATAAATGTTATAGGCCTTAAGATCCCTTGGCCCCATATCCTCTATGGCCAGGTTGATACCTTTTAGCTTACCGATGGGAGTACCAAATCCGTCAAAATGATTTTTGGTGCTGTGACCCACCAATTCCTTTTCCCTATGGGATAAAGCCGTTTTGCCCAAAGTATGGATGTAGATAGGTTTTCCCTCATGTTCCAGGACATGGTCGAATACCCCGGAAATTTGGAGTCCGGTACTTAGTTCCACCGTCCCGAGAGCCTTGGAATTGATGAGTTTTTGAACGCCATCCAGGCCGCCCCGGCGCAAGGCCATAGTATTGGCAAATTCCTCCAACACTTGACTTAGGAATGCAAAATCCGGGGTCACAAAAAGTTGGGGTTGCTGTCGGGTAATATCGAAGGAGGTATTGGCCGCCTCGATGGAGTAGGGTAGCTTTTTAACCTTATCGGTCAGGCAGGAGGCGCTTTCCCCTATTGAAGAAAGTAGGCCGGCCCCATAAATCTTGGGATTTTCAATGGATCCGATGAGTCCATATTCCACCGTCCACCAATGAAGGTTGCGAATGAGTGCCATTTCGCTGGGTTCGCCCATATTGTTTTGAAGGTCCTCAATGTGTTTTTCTGCGAGGTCGATATCTTCCTGCGGCGTGTCCGAAGCTTCCTTTATGATCGACAAATGCCGTACCGCTTCATATAGCTCATGGTCCTTGCCGCTAGAGATGGCTTTGCAGCCTATTTCCCCAAACCTGCGCAGGTATTCGGCATATTCGGGATTGGCAATGATGGGGGCATGGCCTGCCCCTTCGTGGATAATATCGGGGGCCGGGGTGTATTCAATATGGTCCAATTGCCGTATGTCCGAAGCGATGACCAGTACGTTGTAGGCCTGAAACTCCATAAAGGCAGAGGGGGGGATAAACCCGTCTACCCCCACTGCTGCCCATCCGATTTCTTTAAGGATCCGGTTCATTCCGTACATATTTGGAATGCTGTCTACTAATATCCCCGTTTTCTTAAGTCCGTCCAAATAGGAGTCGTGGGCAACTCGCTGCAGAAAATCTACATTCTTGCGCATCACATACCGCCACACCGCTTGATCAATAGGGGTATAATCCTCATAATTCTGTGGCTTGATATATTGTTTTAAGTGTTCTGGCAATTTGTCAAGGATGTTATTGCTTTGGAAAGACATGTTCCTATTTTTTAGCTGTATAAAGGTACAAAAAAAGCCTTCAGCCAATAAAGTTGGATGAAGGACTTGGGATTATATGTTTTCCACTACGTGGCAGTTATCGTATCCTACGGACCGGCATTATTTGGCGGCAACCGCATTAGGAGGATACTGCTCCATGATATGGGATACAAATTCCTTGATGCGGGCCTCTTTCTTATCAATATTGCTAGTATTGCTCAATGTGCCTACGCCTTTGCCTTGCCATACCAACTGCTTGCTCTTGGTATCGATCAGGTCTATGTAGAGAGACCCTTCGGTACTGGTACTCACGTTTCCGCCGTAACCATAACCGTAGCCTGGTCCCCAGTAATAAGGGCTCCATCCCCATCCGTAATAACCGCCCCAGTAACCGTTATAGATATCGACTTGCTCCCGCTCCTTCGTAAAAATACTTACTAAAAGATCGGGATTCTCCGATTTCATAAATCCTTTGGCGGCCATTTCGGTCTCTATTGCCTTGAGAATCCTTTTTTTGTCCAAATCGGATATCTGGGCCTTGTCTATCCCTGTTTTATAAAAGGCATAGGTTTTGTAATTGCTGAAATTGGCTCCCCTATCGTAGTCCGATAAAACCTGCACAGAGGTACATGAAGCGATAAATAGTAATAACAATGACGGAATTGCAATTATTTTTATGTTTTTCATAATTAAATTTTTTAATTAAATAGCAGTATTTCTTTTAGAAAAAGGGTCAAAAATCATGCCGAAACTATTTCCTAAAAGCTTGGGAATTTGTTTTGGTACTATATCCATAAGGACAGTGTCTGCAACCACTTTCACAGCAGTACCCCCGTTTTAAAAGATACTGTTCCGTAAATACCTTATAACCCTCTTCACTGAGGTAAAAGTCCCCATCTTCCAAGGGAATTCTTTTGTCCATACCTGTAAATTTAAGCCAATATTAGCTATTTAATGGTCAATTTGGCAATTTTAACCTTATTTCCCGTAAATTTTGGGCCATTGCTGTATTTGGGCGGTTTTGTTGGCAGTAAGTCCTAAAACAAGGGCATTTATGTCTTTAACGTTTATATTTGATTTATAAATTTAAGGAACATAAATGATTTTAGTTTCAAGATATTTCTTCTACAAAAACTATGTTGGCCTTTCCCTTTGGCCCTTCATCATTTTAAGGGAGGCCGAATTGAAGGAGGATGCAATTTTGATCAACCACGAGCGCATCCATTTAAAGCAGCAGCTGGAACTGTTCATACTTCCTTTCTATTTTGTGTATTTGCTAGAGTGGACCCTCCGCTATCTTTACTATCGGGATAGTTATAAAGCCTATCAGAATATCAGCTTTGAGCGGGAGGCATATAGCAACGAGGACAACCTGAATTATTTGGAGGAAAGAAGGCCGTTCAATTTTATTAAATACATTTGGGGTTAAAATCCCCGACTTTCCAATAGACGGGGTCAAAATTTCCCCGTTAATGGTTGTAAGAAACCAACAAGTCCATCTTCCGTTGCTCACAGAAAAGGGAGTCTCCCTCTACCTAAAACGGGAAGACCTTCTCCACCCACATATTTCCGGAAACAAGTACAGAAAGTTAAAATATAATTTGATCGAGGCCCAAAAGGGGGCCTTTTCCACGATCCTGACTTTTGGCGGGGCCTTTTCCAACCATATTGCGGCTACTGCATATGCTGGGAAAGAGTACGGCTTCCGAACGGTCGGCATCATTAGGGGGGAAGAGTTGGCGGGTAAATGGGAACACAACCCTACCCTTCTCATGGCAAATGCGAACGGAATGCAATTTAAATTTGTGTCTCGGGCCAACTATCGACAAAGGGAAAACATCGGATTTCTAAAGGAACTTGAGAACGAATTTGGCAATTGCTATCTTCTCCCGGAAGGGGGTGCCAATGCCCAAGCGATAAAGGGTTGCAGGGAAATTTTGACGCCAGGGGATGATGGTTTTGACATCATTTCCTGTGCGGTGGGAACTGGAGGCACAATTGCGGGAATTATTGATTCTTCCCATACTTCCCAATACATTTTAGGGTTCCCGGCATTAAAAGGGGATTTTTTGAAAGAAGATATTTGTAAATTTGTCCTAAAAACGAATTGGGAGCTGCAAACGGATTATCATTTTGGGGGATATGCCAAAGTAGATTCGAAGTTGATTAATTTTATAAACGACTTTAAGCAGTTGACCGGAATTCCTTTGGATCCCATTTATACCGGGAAACACTTGTACGGGATTTTGGATTTGGTGGAAAAGGATTATTTTTCGCCCAACACCAGAATATTGGCCATTCATACAGGCGGGTTGCAAGGTATAGTTGGGATGAATATAATTTTAAAAATGAAAAACCTTCCATTGTTGGATTTATGAGATACTTTTTAAAGAAAACCGAAATTTCATTGGAAAGAAGTATGGGTAGAGTAGGGACACTAGTTGTTTTAGCCCTGTTTCTAACGGGCTGTGGAGCCAAAAAGAAAACAACTTATTCCCATAATCGCGAAAAACACGAACGAAAGGAGGCACATAGCCCGGCTGTTTCAAAAAACACCAAATCGGAAACGCGGAACGAGGAAAAAAACGAAGCGCTTTATCCATTACCCGAAGACACTGGTAAGTTTGTATCGTTCCCAATATCCTCGGTAGAGGATTATATTGAAACCTTTGCCGGAATTGCCCAATTTGAAATGAAGGCGTACGGTATTCCTGCCAGCATAACCTTGGCGCAAGGTATTTTGGAGAGTGGGGCGGGAAGAAGCGACCTGGTCCGGAGGACCAATAATCATTTCGGGATTAAATGCCACACGGACTGGGGCGGGGAGTACGATTTTCACGATGATGATGAAAAGGGAGAATGTTTCCGCAAGTATAATCACCCTATGTATTCATTTAGAGATCACAGCATTTTCTTGACCTCTAGGGCCAGATATGCGTTTTTATTCGACTATAAAACCGATGATTACCGAGCCTGGGCCAAGGGACTAAGGGAAGCTGGTTATGCCACGGACCGTCACTATCCCCAAAAATTGATTTCGTTCATAGAAAAATACCAGCTGTACAGATATGACGAACTGGTCATTGACCAAGGATATGTTGTCGAAAGGACCCCAAAAACCTATGACTATAAAGTTCATATTGTACAAAAGGGAGATACCTTGTATTCTATTTCCAAAAAATATTTTGTTTCCGTTCCCGAGTTGATGAAAATGAACCGAATGAATGGGACTACCTTATCCATTGGTCAGGAGCTGATGGTAAAATCGGAAAAAATCAACTAATAACATGATTTATCAAAGGAGCAGTGCCTTGTTTGCAGAGGCCAAACAATATATTCCAGGAGGCGTCAATTCCCCCGTGAGAGCATTTAAGGCAGTGGGGGGCGACCCAATTTTTGTGAAGGAAGCCAAAGGGGCCTATTTCTACGATGAGGATGGCAACCGTTTTATCGACTACATCGCCTCCTGGGGTCCCCTTATTTTGGGACATGCCCATAAACCGGTTATCGATGCGGTGATCGAAAAGGCAAAAAAGGGAACATCCTTTGGTATGCCCACGGAGATTGAGACACAATTGGCCCAATTGGCGGTATCCATGGTCCCAAATATTGATAAAATCCGATTTGTGAACAGCGGAACCGAAGCTTGTATGAGTGCGGTCCGTTTGGCGCGGGGATTTACCAAAAGGGACAAGATCATAAAATTTGCCGGTTGTTATCACGGACATTCCGATTCTTTTTTAATTCAGGCGGGGAGCGGTGCCATAACCTTTGGAACCCCGAATAGCCCAGGGGTAACCCAAGGTACGGCCAAAGATACCCTCCTTGCCAATTACAACGATCTGGAAAGTGTAAAGGCCCTGGTGTCCGCCAACAAGGGTGGGATAGCTGCCGTAATAATAGAACCTGTCGCGGGTAATATGGGATGTATCATTCCCCAGGATGATTTTATGAGCGGTTTGCGGGAGTTGTGCACCAAGGAGCGGATATTGTTGATTTTTGATGAGGTAATGACCGGTTTTAGGTTGGCAAAAGGGGGCGCGCAAGAGATGTTGGGTATTGCTGCGGATATTGTTACGTTCGGAAAAGTGATCGGGGGTGGACTTCCCGTGGGGGCCTTTGCTGCTCGCCAAGAGATAATGGATTATCTGGCCCCGGATGGTCCCGTATATCAGGCGGGGACCCTAAGTGGCAATCCCTTGGCCATGAGCGCAGGCTTGGCCATGTTGACGGAATTGAACAATAAGCCCGAGGTTTTCGAAAGCCTTGCGGACAAGACGGAACACTTGCACGAAGGTTTTGATAAGGTGTTAAGGAATAGAGGGATTCCATATCAGATCAACCGGATGGGAAGTATGATATCCTTGCATTTTACCGGGGAGCCTGTGGTCGATTTTGCATCGTCGGCGAAAGGGAACAATGAGAACTTTAAAAAATATTTCCACGGTATGCTAAATCAGGGCATATACCTTCCGCCTAGTGCTTTTGAAAGCTATTTTCTAAACGACGCCCTTTCTTACGGGGATTTGGATGAGACTATAAGTGCGTTGGAAAATACGGTGGGCGATTTAAGCTAAAAGGAAATAAGAGACAAAAGGGGCGGATTCTAAAATCCGCCCCTTTTGTTTTAAGCTTCAACAGCGATCTGCCAAAGAATTGTAGAAAATAGGTCTCTCCTAAAAATATAGATGCGGATTAGGCTTTTCCGTCTTGTCGGGAAGCATTTTGTCTTTTACCTTCCTTCCAATGTTTTCTACTTTGGGACTTCATCCTTTGCCATTTTTCAAATTGATCCTTGTCCAAGATTTGTTTCATTTGTTCTTGTTCTGCCAAGGCCCGGTCCAACATTTGGTTCTGCATGGCGAAACGCTCATCCGAAGTGGGCTTTTGGAACTCCGCTTTTTCTTTTTTAGCCTTGTACTCGGCCATTTTTTCTTTGTGCAGGGTGGCATTCTCCAAATTCAATTTTTGCACCTTGGCTTGCTGCGCCTCTGAAAGATCGAGGGCCAATGCCATTTTTTTGGTACGAAGGGTGGCGATTTGTTCTGGGGTCATGTCAGACATTGCACCGCCCTTGCGTTGATGATCTCCGTGGGATTGTGCCATCCCGATAAAACCTGCGCATAGCGCCATTAATACGATAACTTTTCTCATAATGTCGAATTTTTAAAGATTGTTTAAGTAAGACCTATGGGATTCGGTTTGGTTTAAGCGGAAGGGAAAATTTGTGTGTATTTTAACAGGGGGTTTGGGTTAAATTAAGGCGTAAACGATAGGTAAGTCTATTGTGGATTTAGTGAGTGATCCGGAAAATCCGGTTCATGGAGCGGTATTGAAGTAGTGTTCCCTTTATGGCGCAGATCCGCCTTGGAAATTATTTGGGTTCTGGTACTAGGTGAAGTTTCATGGCGATCGGGTTAAAGATCCCCGTATAAATTAGGGACAAATGAATCCCGATAAATGGCAGCATCAGAAGTATCGTCTTAAGTGAGGATGTTTGCCATAGGGTTTGTAAAATTGAGGTAGATCCGTTTTCACTAAAGAGTTGAAGCGGACTTTGGTACATTAAATAATAAAAACAGAAAACACCTAGAATTCCGGCCAAGGAATGGGAGATGATGCTGAACCAATTTAGATCGTAAATCTTTAATATCACCATATTGATCAAGGCGGGGAGTGAAAGGACCAATGCGAAAATTCCACCGATCAGGCAGGCGTAGCCTATTATCAATAAAATTCCCGTTAAAGAAAATATCCATAACACCAGGGCCAGTCCTAAATAGACTCCCAGGTAGGAAACAAGGAACCATATTAACATGGTAAATGGGGTAAGGAAGAATTTCATCTTGTAATACTTAGGGATTTACTGCACTTCGATGGCTTCCGCCTTGTTTTCGATCGGGACTTTGTTGGCGTCAACCTTGGCCACTTCGGTGGTGTGGGTGCCTGACATTGAATTGAACCCGTGGTCCAACTGGTAACATAGGACGGCCGAGAATACGAAGCAAATCAGATAGATGAGACTTTTTATTTTGTAGGTCATGATGTTGGGATTTAAGATTGGCTCTAATTTAGATTATTCTTGCATTGGACAGAAATGAATGTTGTAAAAAGGAGTTTTTGTGGGGTAAGGATGATGATAAATGTGGTCTCCAAAATTTTTGCGATCCGTTATTTGTAGAGATCGATAAAAATGCATGTAAAATGCAAACCGGAAGACGGGATTTTGCACAGCGTTGACAGGCTTTAATAAACAATCGTGTCAGAATCCAATGTCGGCAGCATATAATTGCCATAATCAATGTCAACAGTGTCTTTCTTTTGATTGGTAAGCACAACGGTTTTAGTAACTTCGCTATCGGACAGGTAAATGGATTTTAAGGTTTGTAAGTTTGACAGTTGATCCAAGGAAGTATCTTTAAAGTCCGTAAAGGATAAATTGATCGATCTTAGGAACGCCAAATTTTCGAGGGCATTAATATTTTTGCCCGTCACCGCGGTATGGTCCAGTTTTAGGACCGTGAGGTGGGTCAAACTTTGAAGTTCCAAAAAAACGGAATCCGTAATTTGCGTCCCGCCAAGATCTAGGATGGCAATTTGTTTTGCTATCGGCTGTAGGGATTTAAAATCGGTATCGCTAAAATCGGGTTTGTTCACGCAGGAAACCCTTAAAAAATGGGTGGCCCTACTTATGTTATCTACGTGTATCCCTTTTTTCTTGATACTGTCAATGCTGGCCGGGTTGGCTTCTGTTATTGTAATATCCGGATAATCCTCATCGTGATTTACAGGAAAAAAGGACCGAAGGAGTTCTTTTTTCATACCGAGTTCCCCGATTGATTTATCGAATGGATGACCGGCATCCAACCAAGCCCCGATCAACGCGATCTCTTCCTTGGTGGGCTGGGCCTTGTCCTTAGGGGGCATATGGTCCTCGTCGTCCTTTGGTAATGTCAACCGAACATAAAGGTCGCTTATTGATGCATTATGGGCGATAACTACCTCGCCATTTTCCCCGCCTTTTAGTATTCCCTCCTCAGAATTTAGCTCTAGTTCCCCTTTTCGTTTTTTTGGATTATGGCAACTTGCGCAATTGTTGTTCAGGATAGGATTTATGACCTCCTGGTAGATCATGGCATTTTGCCAAGTGTCCTCGTTTAGCACAATGATTTTTTTCTCAAACGTCTCAATGCCCAAAACCGCTTTTATGGAATTGGGTAATGGTTCTAACAGATAACCTTCCCCATGGGTTATTTCACCACCTAGATGCCCGGTAAACGAAATAAGGAGGAACATCGCAAGGGAGAAAATAAGCAAGGGAATCTTTTTTAGATATTCGATTTTCTGGGGAAACCGAATTCGGAGGTACATTATAAACGAAAAGACCGCGGTAGTTATCCCCATCCATAAATGGAACTTGATGGTGTCAAAACCATAACCTTCGTCTAAATATTGCATATAACCTGTAATGCAGGCCAAACCGGCACTAATACCGCCCCATAAATAGATAAGCCCAATGATTTTGGTGTACGTCCTTGCTTTGCGATCGTACCATTGCAATAGTAATCCGAGAATAATAAAACCAATGGGTAGATGTACGATCAAAGGGTGCAATCTGCCCAAGAGTTGCTTTATAACGTCCATTAATGCGTATGTGGTTTGGTTGTTGGGTTAATGGTTAATCGTCTATTTATTAAGTAACTACTGCATACTGAATTCTGGCTACTGTAAACTGGCAACCGGTTACGCCAATATCTCCTTGATGACCTCTCCTTCCACATCGGTCAAGCGAAAAGGCCTGCCTTGGAATTCGAAGGTAAATTGCTCGTGGTCAAAGCCTAGTACATGAAGTATCGTGGCATGGACGTCATGGACAGAAACTTGTCCGGCGATCCCCGAAAAGCCAATATCGTCCGTTTCCCCATGGGAGGTCCCTTTTTTGATGCCCCCGCCGGCCATCCACATGGTAAACGCATCCCCATGGTGGTCCCGGCCCTTAAAACTCATGGTTTTCCCTTCCCTGTTTTCCTGCATGGGGGTTCGACCAAATTCCCCTCCCCAAACGATCAAGGTGTCCTCCAACAATCCCCGCTGTTTTAGATCGAGTAACAGGGCGGTTATGGGACGGTCAATTTCCCGGCATTTGTTTCTTAGGCCCAGGTCCACAGCCGTGTCATGGCCCGTTCCGTGGCTGTCCCAGCCCCAATCGAACAGTTGCACGAACCGCACACCCTGTTCAACGAGCTTTCTGGCCAGAAGACAATTGTTGGCAAAGGACTCCTTTCCAGGCTCCACCCCGTACATTTGTCGAATCTTCTCTGGTTCATTGTTGATATTCATCACCTCGGGTACCGCGATCTGCATCCGATAGGCCATTTCATATTGATTGATCCGTGCCAAAATTTCGGGATCTGCATATTTGGCATATTCTTCCTTGTTGATTTTGTTTATGGCCTCGATGGTGCTCTTTTTAAGATTTCGGGACATGCCGTCCGGGTCATCGAGGTACAGCACGGGATCCCCTTTGGACCTGCACTGTACCCCTTGGTAGACCGAAGGCAAAAAGCCGCTGCCCCAAACACTTTTCCCCGCACTTGGGTTTTTGCCCCCTGAGGTCAGTACTACAAATCCTGGCAGATTCTGGTTTTCCGAACCTAGGCCGTAGGTGACCCATGATCCCAGACTGGGTCGGCCCAAGCGTGGTCCTCCCGTATGCATAAACAATTGGGCGGGTCCATGGTTGAACTGATCCGTATGCACTGCCTTTAGAAAAGCCACCTCGTCCACTACGCTTTTAAAGTGGGGCATAAAATCGGAAACCCAATTCCCCGATTCACCAGTCCGTTCAAATTTGGCCTGTGGCCCCAACAATTTAGGGGTGCCACGGATAAAGGCGAATTTTTTGCCTTCCAGGAGGGATTGTGGACAAGCCTGTCCATCCAATTTTTGGAGTTCCGGTTTATAATCGAACATTTCCAGTTGGGAAGGGGATCCTGCCATGTGAAGGTAGATAACGCTCTTGGCCCTAGGCGCAAAAGGGGGCGACAAGGTAGCCAGCGGATTTAGGTCGCGTTCCGAGAAGGTCATTCCATTATTCGACTTGCGGCTGCCCAATGGATCGCAACCGGAGAAGATAGATCCCAGGGCCAAACCACCCATACCTGTAGCGCATTGTTTAATAAAATGCCTTCTGGTCTGGGCCTGCAGCTCCCTTTGGATCCTCTCTTCTATCAATCTATCCAAACTGTTTTTCACATCTTTTGAATTAATATTTTTGTGCTTGCTTTTCTTGCTCAAACGTCCCCTTTGACCCCATTCAAAGGAGGAAGCGCACTAGTAAAGTATTGTACTTTGTACCTCTAACTTTGTATTTTTTGTCTTATTTCTTGACTCTTTTTAACATCACGCTTTACTTAAAAATTCATCCAAATTCATGATCGCGCTTGCCACAACGGTAAGGGCCGCCAACTCGGGGCTCGATTTTTCGGCAATGCCCAAAAAGTTTTGCCCGTTGTTTTCTTCCTGTTCAAACTCTATCAATGATTTATCGTAAAGTTCCTTTAGGGCCTTGAGTTTTTCTGGATCGATTTTGGAAAAGGTTGCTTTTTCATAACCCTTGGAAATTCCGATTTCGACATCTACATCCTCCATGGTTTTCGCCAAATGGTAGGCGGCTTCCATATAGACGGGGTCGTTTAAGGTAACCAAGGCCTGTAAGGGAGTGTTCGTTACGGTGCGTTTGACGGTACACACCTCCCGGCTTCCAGCGTCAAAAGTGATAAAGGAAGGGTAGGGGCTTGTCCTTTTTAAATAGGTATATACCGCCCTTCGGTATTTGTCTTCCCCTTCGCTTTCCGTCCATTTTTCGTTGCTGTAGACCGATTGCCATATTCCCTCGGGCTGTGGGGGCATCACCCCAGGACCGTACATTTTAACGCTCAATAATCCGGATACGGCCAACGCCTGATCGCGTATCTGCTCGGCGGTAAGGCGCAATCTGGGCCCCCGGGCATACAATTCGTTCTGGGGGTCTCTTTGATAGAGTTCTGGGCTGTTTTCGGAACTTTGGCGATAGGTGCCGGACATTACGATTTCCTTTATCAATGCCTTGATGCTCCAGTCATCTTCGTTCATAAATTGTAGGGCCAGCCAATCCAACAGTTCCAGATGTGTAGGGGGGTCGGACTGGGTGCCCATATCCTCGATAGTGGCAACGATGCCCCTGCCAAATAGTTGGTCCCAAACCCTGTTCACCAAAGTCCGAGCGGTCAACGGATTTTCTTTGCTTACGATCCACTGGGATAGGCCATATCTGTTTTCAGGCCAATTGGTATCCCAGGCATTGAGGACAGGTGGGGTGCCCGGCTTTACCGTATCCCCTTTGGCCAGCCAATTGCCCCGTTCAAAAACCTGGGTGGTTCTTGCCATGTAGGGTTTGTTTTCCACTATTATGGGCAGCTCTGGTGTGTGGTCGTTCAAAAGGTCCAAAAAAGTGGTGTTGGCCGTTTCGTAGCCATTTTGATCGCTTCCAGGCATATCCTCAAGAAAGGCCACCCATGTAATAAAACTTGTGGAAGTTTGTTTGGGGATTAGGTCATTGTTGGCCTCGAAATAGAGGTTTATGGTTCCGTTGACCTTTTTAAAAGGGATTTTTCGGATGTTCGTTTTTGTCTTGTCGATGTTGAACTGCGCCAATATTTCACCGTGGGCATCATTTTTCCGAATCGTCATCCTTGTGCCATCTATATCGGCCCTGTAGTTCATGTACATATACCCGGCCCCTTGGGTATTCACATTTTTCAGGGTACAGGAACCATCGTCCCATAGGGCCAACCATTTCGTATCGGCCAGTTCCCCATTGACGAAGTTTGTGCAATTGTGTGCCTGGTACTTGGGTTCCATAAAACTTATGAAATCCGAGTACTTCCTTGCCAAAGCTTCCGAACCATGTTGGAGGACCCATCGATTTACAGCATTCGCCTTTTCTTGTTGCTCCTTATTGTAAAACCGGAGGTTGGGATCCTCGGTGGGGGTATCCTCGTCCCTGGAATTGTTGAAGAAGGCCATGGCCCTATAATAATCCTCATGTCTAAATGGGTCATAGGGATGGCTGTGGCATTGAACGCAGCCCATAGTGGTGCTTTCCCATACCTCAAAGGTGGTATTGGTGCGATCGATGACCGTGGCCACCCGAAACTCTTCGTCCTCTGTTCCCCCTTCGTCATTGTTCATGGTGTTTCTGTGAAAAGCGGTAGCGATTAGTTGGTCCGCCGACGGATTTGGCAACAGGTCGCCCGCCAACTGCTCTACGGTAAACTGGTCATAGGGCATGTCTTGGTTAAATGCTTTTATCACCCAATCCCGATACCGCCACATGGTACGGCCTTGATCTTTTTCGTATCCCTTGGTATCAGCGTACCTGGCGAGGTCCAACCACCAACTCGCCCATTTTTCACCATAGGCGGGGCTGGCCAACAGCGTATCCACCATGGTTTCATAGGATATTCGGCCTTGGGTAAAAGCATCAAAAAGCTCTTGATCTGGGGGTAGTCCGGTGAGGTCAAGGGCCAATCTTCGGGCTATCACGTTGGGGTCGGCGGGAGGGTTAGGCTGTAATTCCTCACTTTCCAGGCGTGGTAGTATAAAATGATCGATATCGTTTTGAACAAATGAGGAAGTTTCATCTACTGAAAATCCCGCCTCTGCAGTCACCGAAGGCACCATCACCTTTTCTGGAAGGGAATAGGCCCAATGTTTCCCCCATTCCGCACCTTCATTGATCCATTGGGTCAATAGCTCGATTTCCTCTTTCGATAATTTCGGTTTCTCGTAGGGCATCCGGAGCTCCGGATCATCTTCTTTGATGCGCTTTATCAATTCACTATTGGCTGCATCCCCAGGAATAATAGCTGGTTTTCCGGATTTGGTCTTGGCAAACACATCTTCTTGGAACAAAAGGCTAAACCCGCCATTTTGCTTCACCCCTCCATGACACGTAATGCATTTATTGTTGAGAATGGGTTTTATCTGGGTACTGAAGTCGACCCGTTTGTGCGATTGAAGGGAGTTCCACAATACCGTTAAGAGGGCAATTGCGGTTGTAGCGATAACTCCGGTGAAAATCTTCTTTTTCATTTACAATCTATGACCTAGGGACGGAATCATAAATATAGCAATATTTTTTTGAGATGTGTCAAATGGAGGCTAGGGGTGTACGTTAAATTCCATGGTGGTCTGCCCGCCCCGTTCGGTAGGATGGGCTTTGGCTATAGCGTTGAGATAGTCATGAAATGTGTAGAACCAAGAGGCAAGAACCAAGAGCCAATACAAAAAGGCCTAGTTTCTTGACCCTTGTAGCCCGAAACTCTGGAGTCTTGATTCCGACACTTCGATGTCTGCCCGCGCCATTCTGGCGGGCCTGCCCGACTTGTCATTCAGGCGGGCCTGCCCGACTCGTCATTCAGGCGGGCGCCCAGCATGACAAAAGCGAATTTTAGGTGATCAAGCGGTCAAGCATAAAATATATTTTTGAATTTAGCCTGACTTACATTCAACTTTTCAACTTGACGGTTTTTTGATCCCCGGTGACAATCACCTGGATTAAATCGTGGTGGGCCAAAGTCTTCATGGACTTGTCCCATTTTTTGCCACTTAGGGCAGCTTGGGACTTAAGTTGGTCCAAGGGAACATTTTCGTTGGTCTTAAGTAATTCCAAAATCATTTTTTCCTCATCGGTAAGATCCAATTGTTTTTTCTCGGGCCGCATTTGGGGAAAGAAAAGCACTTCTTGGATAGAGGCATTGTTGGTCATCAGCATTACAAGGCGGTCTATGCCAATCCCGATACCACTGGTAGGGGGCATTCCGTATTCCAGGGCACGGAGAAAATCCTGGTCGATAAACATGGCCTCATCGTCCCCTTTTTCCGATAGTTTTAATTGTTCCTCAAAACGTTCCCTTTGATCTATGGGGTCGTTAAGCTCGGAATAGGCATTGGCGATCTCTTTGCCGTTTACCATCAGCTCAAAACGCTCGGTAAGGGCCGGATTGCTCCTGTGTTCCTTTGTCAGCGGACTCATTTCTTTGGGATAATCGATGATAAAGGTGGGCTGTATGTAATGACGTTCACATTTTTCGCCAAATATTTCATCGATTAATTTTCCTACGCCCATGGTATCGTCTACCTCTAGGCGTAATTTTTTTGCAACTTCCCGTAGTTCCACTTCGTCCATTCCGGACACGTCAAAACCGGTATGTGTTTTTATAGCCTCCAAAATGGGTACTCTGGGATATGGGGCCTTGAATTCGATTTCATTTTTGCCCACCTGTAGTTTGGTGGTGCCATTAACGGCGATCGCCACCTTTTCCAACAATTGCTCGGTGGTTTCCATCATCCACAAATAGTCCTTGTAGGCAACGTAAAGTTCCATGACCGTAAACTCCGGATTGTGGGTGCGGTCCATGCCCTCGTTCCTAAAATCCTTGGCAAATTCGTAAACCCCATCAAAACCACCGACGATAAGTCGCTTTAGATACAGTTCGTTGGCGATCCGCAGATACAAGGGCATGTTCAAAGCGTTGTGATGCGTCTTAAAGGGTCGGGCAGCGGCACCTCCCGGAATGGGTTGCAAAATGGGGGTCTCAACTTCCAAATACCCCTTTTCGTTAAAAAACTGGCGGATCGTATTGGTAACCTTGGTGCGCTTAATGAAGTTCTCTTTAACGCTTGGGTTTACTACCAGATCCACATATCGTTGGCGGTATCGCAATTCCGGATCGTTAAATTCATCGAAGACCTTTCCCTCGGCATCCTTCTTCGGTAAAGGCAATGGCCTGAGGGATTTGCTCAACAGCGTAAAGTTCTTTACCAGTATGGTTTTTTCCCCCATTTGGGTAGTAAAGAGCTCGCCCTCGATACCGATGATATCCCCGATGTCCAGCAATTTTTTATAAACATCGTTGTAGAGCGTTTTATCCTCGCCGGGACAGATTTCGTCCCTATTGAAATAGACCTGGATTCTTCCTTCACTGTCCTGGATATCGGCAAACGAAGCCTTTCCTTGGATTCGGCGGGACATCAATCGGCCGGAAACCACGACTTTTTTGCCTTCCTGGAACTGTTCCTTGCACCTTTTGGTAGTGGTATTTACGGGGTATAACGCGGCAGGGTAGGGATTTATGCCCATTTCCCTTAGTTTGCCCAATTTTTCCCTTCTGATCGTTTCTTGTTCCGAAAGTTGCATATCCGCTGTTTTTAGGCTGCAAATATAGTTAGTCTTGATTAATTTAGCACTCTGGGAGCAACAATTGGAAGTATGCGTTCCACAAACAGTTTATAGGCTTTTCCGGAGGGATGTAGGTTGTCGTTTGCCACAAGTTGCGGGTCTTCCAGTCCGTTGCGTGTTATTTCGGTTATGTCAATGAAAGTAATTCCCATTTTTTCTGCGGTGCTCCTTGCGAATAGGTTGTATTTGTCCAGCTCCCTTGAGATGCTTTCCGGATTAGATCCTTGGCCAAAGGGGGTGTAGGCATAATCGGGGATCGAGAGGATCACTACGCCCTTCGCTTTCCCTCCGGCCATTTTAAGTGCATAAGCCAGCAATTTTGGAAATTCGTTCTTGTACAGGGAAAAAGGGAGTCCTTGATACTGGTTGTTTACCCCGATCAACAGGGTGACCAATTGATAGGGTGGTTTTGTTGAGGTTTCATCAATTGCCTGGATCAGGTTCGTAGTTGTCCATCCATTGCGTGCGATTATTTTTGTGCTAATTGGGATGTGGCCTTGATCAAAAAGCGCTGTGGCCAATTGGGAGGGATAATTTTCTTTGGCGGCCACGCTGGTCCCCACGGTGTAGCTATCTCCCAAGGCCAGATAACGTATGGTGTCCTTTTGAATCGTATCCTGGTAATTTGTAGTGCCATTGGGTTGATTTGGATTTTTATCCTTGCTGGTCCCGGTGGTGACAGGGGGTTCGGTAGCTGCACTACAGGCCAAAAGGAATATTGCGATCAGTATAGGCAGGATGGGTTCAAAAATGTGGTTTTCCTTGTTCATATAAGGAAATATACGAAGTAATCTTATCTTTGGTTTTATTTATGCATGAAATATTTCGGATGGTATCCATGGCGAAAACTCCGAATATGTTGCATGGATTTTAACTTAAGGCGTGTAACAATTATTTGGAAAAAGCGTCCTATTAGGTACATCAATCAAAAAGTAAATGTAAAATGGGCTGTCTAAGAGTCTTGCTGGCCATAATCTTTCCGCCACTTGCTGTTATAGGAAAGGGTTGTGGATCTTTTATCATCGTCTTTCTGCTTACCCTGTGCGGATGGGTCCCTGGGGTAATTGCAGCATTGATCATTTTGAACAATCCCAATTAGTATTTCCATGCTCCCGTTCACTGCGGAAAATGTACGGGGACAATTTTATACCTTTGTAGCCATGAATAAAACCATTGTTATTAAGGATCTTGGCCTAAAGGATTACAAGGAAACCTGGGATTATCAGGAAGCCCTTTTTCAGGAGACCTTGGCCATCAAGATAAATAACAGGCGCGAAGGAACCCGGTTGGAAACTCCCAACCATTTTTTATTTGTGGAGCACCCCCATGTCTACACCTTGGGGAAAAGCGGTAAAATAGACCATCTCTTGGTCAATGAATCCCAGCTAGCAGCCAAAGGAGCCAAATTCTACAGGACCAATCGGGGAGGGGATATCACCTATCATGGCCCGGGTCAGATTGTTGGCTATCCCATCCTGGATCTAGATAACTTTTTTACCGATATTCATAAATACCTCCGTCTTTTGGAGGAAATGGTCATACTTACCTTGGCGGATTATGGAATAAAAGGCCAACGCTCACAAGGAGAAACCGGGGTTTGGTTGGATGTGGGCACCCCATTTGCCCGTAAAATTTGTGCCATGGGCGTCAGGGCCAGTCGATGGGTGACCATGCATGGGTTTGCACTCAATGTAAATGTCGACCTGGGATATTTTGATATGATGGTCCCCTGCGGGATCAAAGGCAAGGCGGTAACCTCCCTTAACGTGGAATTGGGCAAAACGGAAGTCGATATCTCCCAAGTAAAATCTAAACTACTTAATAACTTCTCCCTTCTTTTTGGGACTGGGATGCCCAGTCCAAAGTCCAGCGTTTAGACTAGGTTTTTATTGTTCGCGATGAAACTATTTGCTAAATTTTGTTAGCACACTGGTACTGGAAACCTTTCCCTTTTTGTTGTAATTCTCTTGCTTTACCATACCTACTCCTTTAGCAAGCCATTGTTTGGCTTGGGTCGTCTGATTGATACCGGCGGCTTTTACCGCGGAGTCATAGGTAATCACATAGCAATCGAATGTTCCGGCTGGGGTCGTAATATTTTCATTTCCTACTACTTTCCTATTTTGGATCGTAGTGTCCACATTCATTTTAATTCCGCCCATGCTTATTTGTATTTGCAGGGAGGCATCCGGTAGGCTTTGTCCCACGGACAAATTATTTGGAAATTCCAAATTGGTCCCGTTCATTTTTACGTCCATGTCCTTGTATTGTTCAAGAATCTGGGGGCTTGCCATCGACTTAAAATCCATCGAGATCAAATCGCCATTACAACTAACGTCAAAGGTTGTATCCGCTATTGATTTTCCATCTGCATCCTTTATTACCGAAGCTACGGTTGCGATTTCCTGGCCTTTGTTCTCGGTGACCTGGGTGACTGCATAGTCCATGGTTGCAGAAGACTTTCCCTTGGCGTCATAAGAGGTCATCTGGAAATTGGAGCCGATCGTAAACGGATAAAAGGAGTTGCAATCGCTTTGTGCATTTGCGGCATAAAGTGAAAGAAATAAAGCAAAAAATAAGGATGATCCTCTCTTCATGTCAGTAAGGTTTAGTCTTTGGTTAAAACTATGGAAAAAGTAAACGAAAGTACGGAATAATTGTATCAATGGGACAATTCTATGTATTACCGGTATCAAAACCCATATAGACGGATGCTAACTATGCCTATCCAATTAGTTAAGTTCCCGATCCTTAACGGTCCGCAATCATCAATTAATTCTTTGGACCATCAGGGAATTATCGGTCTCCTTGGATACCAGTTCTGGTTTCTTATCGTTCTCCATGTCTGTCAAATCGATCGGTGAGGTGCCATAAACCGGAAAATTCGGGATAGGGTCGGCATTGCTGTCAAAAAGGTATATTTTTTGGTTTTGAATATCCGTTACGCTCACATAGATTTTGTCATTCACAAAAAACAACTTGGGTTTGGTGTAGACCCCGAGTTCCAAGGAAACTTTTTTACCTCTTATGGTCAGTATGTTGTCGTTCATTAGCACAAGGGTACGTCCTGTTGCGATTATTCCGTGGTCCTTGTTGAGGTTGAGGTTGGTCGTTTTCAGTTTTCCTTTCGTGTCTATCTGATAAAGGATTCCCGTTTGATCGGTTGTCGTAAAAGTGTCCTCAAATAGATATACATCATTCTCTGAAAAGTCGATCTTGGATCCTACCTTTACCCTTGTTTTTCCCACTCGATCCAAAATTTTTAGCTCCCCGTTGGCTAATTTGAAGATTAAATAGTCTTTCCCGCTTATCCTGATGTGTTCTGCGGCTCCTATGACAGCACTGTCTGCCCGTGTGAATGTAAAGCCTTTAACAATGCTGCCTTTATTGTCGTACATCAATATTTTCTCCCCTTGGATGACCACAAAGCGATATTTTTTATTGTGGTCATAGTCAAACACGGCTAAAGGGTTAAGGTTTCCGCCCTCGTAAGTAAAGGTGAAGGGTTTTACTTCGTCCCCGTTCCTGTCCAATATTAGAAATTGGTTGTCCGTGGTGAACGCCAGCTGCAAACGGCCGTTGTTGTAGATGTCTACCTGTTCTATTTTCCCCTGCACCCTTCCTTGCAACTTCTTTTTCCACAGTACTTTTCCATCCGTGGAAATCAGGTAAAGGTTGTTCTCCTTGTCTTGGACCACGATCTCTTTCTTCTTGGTTCGGTGGTTGGTTACAAACTGGGGTTCAGTGGCAAGGTCGCTATCCAACTGTACCGTAAAAAGAGGGGAAACGGTATTGCGTTGGGTAGCCTTCCCCATTTTTCTTATGACTAAATTGGTGTGATAGAAATCGTCATCCGTTACCCATTGGGCGCCAAAAGTGTATGGGTTCTTTTCCGAGCTGTGAAAGAGTTTGTAGAATTCATCCGAAAAGTCGTCCTGAAGCAGTTGAGGTATGCCGTCGGCATTGGAAATAAATAAAATGGAAGATTCATCGGCCAAATCCCCTTTGGCCGAAGTGTAAATGGATGTGGTGTTAAAGGTAGTGCCGTTCTTATAGTTGCCGATCATTGTCTGTAACGTTTCCTGGTCCGGCGAGAAAATGAAGGCATTGTCCAACAGGGTGTAATAATTGGCCTTGAATCCTTTTATTATCGGTTTAAAATATTGGTTTAGAAAATCGACGGAATTAAGCTCCACGATTTCGGTTCCCTGATATTCCGAACTCCCTTTTTTTATCCCATCAAGAAATTGTAGGATACGATCCGAACCAAAGGTGTTCAACAATACGGTTTTTTTGGAATTTATATAAACAACGCCAATTTCCTCCACCGTCTTAAAAAGCGTATCCACAACAGCTGATTTATCTAAATACAGCTGTTGGTTTTTGGAGAATTGGGAATAATCACCAAAAGTAAAGGACGCGATTGCATCCGCATTGGCAGGGGCAAACCGGGAAGTAATATTTTCCAAAGGAGCCGTATTTTTAAACAGATTGATATACTGCTTAACGGAATCATTGGCCATACTAACCCCATTTAAATCTATATGATCTTGTCCCAGGTCTATATCCAATGAAATCCAATCCGAAAAATGTGAATAATCAATCCGGGAACCTTCTTTGGCCACGGAATGCAAAATGCTATTGGCATCGTTGGCATTTATAAAAATTGTGGCCGGCTTGTTGGGATTGGAAATGCGGTAGAGCTTTTCCAAAGTAGGATCCAATTTTCGCTCCCCTCTGCCACGTATTAAATTTTCCAGCAAAATCTGGGAGGAACTCACCACCAAGTCGTCATCCGCAACCATGCTGAAAAAAGCGGACCCATCCAATTCATATTTAGTTACCGTACGGTTTTCATAGGTAAGGGTCTCGATTACCTTATCCTTTACATCGTCAAATTCAAAAAGGTCCGGTTTGTTTTTTGTGATATAAACAAATTCAAATTTTCCCTTTCCAAGTTCTGTAAAGGCTAAAATACTTTTGGTTTTGGGATTTGTGTGCTTTAGGCCCTGCAGCTTACCAATTACCGCCTCGTAAATTTCGTTTTTCTTAATGGTTTTTAGGAAATCATTGTTTACAAGCCCACTGTCAAAAACGGAATTGTCATTGATGGCGACAAGGAGGGAAGTGTTCTGGGGAATATAGTCGAGTAGGGATGTAGAAACGGTTTGTTGCTTGTTACAACTAAGTATAAGCAGTATTAGAAATAAAAAACGATATTTCATCCAAAAAATTATTTTCACAAAGCTAGGACTTTATAGTGCAAGCTCAAAAAAAGTTGTAGGGTTACTGGGTTAATTGTTATTGCGTAAAAGTGATTAGTAGTTTCAAGGCATCTTGAGACGTTATTCCGCCAACCGCCATTGACAACTTCTTACTTGTTTTGACACGCCGTTAACCTTTTTCTAGAAACAAGAATCAAGAGCCAAGAAACAAGAACCAAGACCAGAGAAAATAGAAAATAGAGAATAGACTGAAAAAGTTTATAAGTTTATGGGTTCGTTTTTTTTCTTCAACGATATCACAGAATCAAGAACCAAGAAACAAGACCATAGAGAATAGAATATAGAATATTGACAAAAGATTACCTTAAACCTTCAATTTTTAAACCTTGAACAAACCTGCCAACTGCAACTGCGCACTGCCAACTTTTTTTCTTAAACCTTAAACCTTGTCCCATCAACTAAAATAACGGGAGTTGCCTAAAACTTTTCCGATGATACTTGGTCAGTCCATATTTACGGATGGCCTCCCGGTGTTCCTTGGTAGGGTAGCCCTTGTTCCTGTCCCAATGGTACATGGGGTATTCCAGATGCAGTTCTTCCATATAGGCATCCCTATGGGTTTTTGCCAGGACCGAAGCCGCGGCGATACTCTTGTATTTACCGTCCCCTTTTATGATACAGGCATGGGGGATGTTCTTATATGATTTGAACTTATTCCCATCCACAATAATAAACTCGGCTTCCGGCACAATTTGGTCAATTGCCCGGTGCATGGCCAGGATGGAGGCGTTGAGGATGTTTATCTCATCTATCTTATTGGGGAATATGTGGGCTACAGCAAATCCGACGGCATACTTTTCAATAAAGGGACGCAGCAGATTCCGTTGGTTTTCGGATAGTTTTTTGGAATCGTTGAGGATTTCATGATCAAAGCCTTTGGGAAGTATAAGGGCCGAAGCGGTGACCGGTCCGGCCAAACAACCCCTTCCCGCCTCGTCGGTTCCTATCTCGTTTGGACAATTGTAATGATCAGCAAGCATTTTTTGTTGTTAAAGTTAAGAAATTTGGCTTTTTTTTAAGTTTTACCTTGACAATTGCAGTAGGGTTAATGTAAAGCTACATTTATAAATATGTTAAAATGCTAACTTTTTTGTCATTTTGGGAGAAAAATAGTTTCAAATTGATAATTAGCAGTCATAATTTTAACAAAAATTAGCAGTATGGTGATTATTTTTTGGTTTATTAGCTAAATATTAGGACTTTTGTCGCTGACTAATTCAAAATTGTAAATAAATGAAATCAAAGCTAACTTGTTTTATAACGGCGTTGTCGCTGTTATTTATGGGTTTTTCCTATGCACAGGAGAAGACCATTACAGGTAATGTGACAGATCAAGATGGTCTGCCATTGCCTGGTGTTGCCGTTCTCGTGGTAGGAACCACCAACGGGGCACAAACGGATTTTGATGGTAACTACACCATCACTGCCAATGTGGGCAGTGTTCTTCGCTTCAGTTATTTGGGACAGCAAACGGTTGATAGGACCGTTGGAGCCCCTAGCACGATAAACGTGCAAATGCAGGAAGATGCGCAAGCCTTGGAAGAAGTGGTAGTTACGGCAATGGGTATTACCCGGGAAAAGGCAGACCTTGGTTATGCTACCCAGGAAGTACAGGGAGATGAGGTTTCCAAAGTGAAACAGGCCAACTTTATCAACTCACTTTCCGGTAAGGTTGCAGGTTTGCAGATCAAACCTTCCGGTACCATGGGTGGATCTACCAATGCGGTTATTCGGGGTAACGCCTCCATTGTGGGGAACAACCAAGCCTTGTTTGTTGTAGATGGGATTCCGATAGACAACGACAATACCAACTCCTCCGATCAAAAAACTGGTAGGGGAGGTTATGACTACGGTAACGCCGCTGCGGACATTAACCCGGACGATATCGAAACCATCAACGTGTTGAAAGGAGCTGCGGCCAGTGCCTTGTACGGATCTAGGGCGGCCAACGGGGTTATTATGATAACCACCAAAAAGGGTAAAAAGTCCAAAGGTTTGGGGATTACAATAAATTCTAGTTTAATGGTCGGGACAGCGGACAGCTCTACCTTACCTACCTATCAAACCAAATACGGTGCCGGTTACGGACCTTATTATGCTTCGGATGATGGCTTTTTTGACAGGGAAGATGTAAATGGCGATGGTATTGTTGACGATGTGGTCCCTTTTTATGAGGATGCTTCTTATGGTGGTCCCTATGATCCCAATAGATTGGTATACCAGTGGAATTCAATTTACCCACAATTGACGGATACTTACCTTAAGCCTACCCCATGGGTGATGGCCAAGAACAACCCCAACACTTTTTTCCAAACCTCGAGCACCTTGGTAAACTCTGTTTCCTTGGATGGGGGGTCGGATAAGGCAACATTTAGGTTGGGTGTTACCAATTTTGATCAGCACGGGAACTTGCCCAATAGTGAGATCAAAAGAAATACGATCAATTTTGCGGGATCTCTTGATCTTGCAGATAATTTAACAGCTACTACAACCTTTACCTACACCAAGACAGATGGTAAGGGCAGGTATGGTACAGGATACGATTCTAAAAACCCAATGCAGCAGTTTAGGCAATGGTTCCAGTTGAACGTGGATATTGACGAGCAGCGTCAGGCTTATATGGATACCAAGGAAAATATTACCTGGAACGCCAATGCCTATGACAATCCTACGCCTATTTTTTCCGATAACCCTTACTGGACACGTTACGAGAACTATGAAACAGATACTCGTAATCGGTATATAGGAAGCCTTACCTTAAACTGGGAAATGAACGATTGGCTCAGCGTTTTGGGCAGGTTTAGTTTTGACAACTACTCGGAATTGCAGGAAGAGCGTATCAACGTTGGTAGTGCCGATGTATCCCAGTATACCCGTTACAACAATAACGTTGGCTCATATAACTATGACCTGATCCTTAACTTTAACAAGGACTTGACCGAAACCATAAACTTGGACGGTAACTTGGGTTACAACCTGAACAGAAGGGACAACAACAGTATTTTTGCAAGTACCAACGGCGGGCTTAATAAACCTGGTCTGTACGCCCTTTCTAACAGCGTTAGCCCAATTGAGGCCCCTACCGAGTACGAGGCCACCAAAATGGTGAACGGGGTTTATGCCCGGGCCAGTTTAGGCTTTGATCGTTTGGTCTTTGTGGAAGGTACCTACAGGATCGACCGTTCGTCAGCTTTGCCAAAGGACAACAATACATTTGATTATTGGTCCGTATCCGGTAACCTTATTTTCTCCAGATTGTTGGATGCCGATTGGCTTCCCTTTGGAAAGGTAAGGGCCAACTACGGGATTGTAGGTAATGATACCGATCCGTATAGGGTATTTAACACCTATACCATCAACACTCCTTTTAACGGGGGTAGTGCCTCCAACAATAGCCGATTGAACAATCCAAACCTTTTGCCGGAAGAACAGGAAAACTGGGAAATTGGTCTGGAGATGACCTTTGTGGACAGGCGTGTCGGATTCGATGTATCTTATTATAACGCCAACAACATCAACCAGATTACCCCTGTACCGGTTTCCAATTCAACGGGATACACCTCAGCGTGGTTAAATGCGGGAACCATTTCTAACAAAGGTTGGGAGGTTCAATTAAATCTAGTGCCTATCAAGACAGAGGATTTTAAATGGGATATGACCGTTAACTGGTCTACCAACCAAAGTGAAGTTGTCTCTTTAAGAGATGGTATAGACAACTTGGTATTGGCAAGCGTTCAAGGAGGTATCTCCATCAACGCCAGTGTCGGTGAGCCATATGGAACGATACGTGGTCGGGATTTGGTATATGAGGAAACAACGGGTCAACCTATTGTTTTGCCCAGCGGCTATTATAAGAGGACTGCCGATAATAACAACGTAATAGGGGATATCAACCCAGATTGGTTGGGAGGTCTTTATAATAGTTTTACCTATAAGAACTTTAACCTAGGCTTCTTGATCGATGTTCAGGAAGGTGGTAACGTGTTCTCGTTGGATACCTGGTATGGTTATGCCACTGGTATGTATGATATTACTGCAGGAACCAATGATCTTGGCAATCCGGTTCGTAATTCCAATGCCAACGGAGGTGGGGTTATCCTACCTGGGGTTGATGAGAACGGACAGCCAAACACGGTTAGGGCCGCTGCAAACACTTACGCAAACCCATGGGGTTATGCCAGGGCCGCGAATTCACAGCACGTTTACGATGCGGGATTTGTGAAATTGCGCGAAGCTAGTTTGACCTATAATTTTAGTCAAAAAACGTTGGATAGGACTCCTTTTGTAAATGCATCGGTAGCCTTGATCGGTAGAAACCTTTGGATCATAGACAAACATACTCCCTATACAGATCCGGAAGCTGGTCTTAGCTCTGGTAACGTACAAGGGTATCAGTCGGGGGCATATCCTTCCATAAGGGAAATAGGAGCCACTCTTAAACTACAGTTTTAAAAAAAGAAATAATTATGAAAAAAGTAATATTAATCGCATTTTCCTTATTGGTAGTGGTTGCTTGTCAAACCGACGACCAATATGAGGACATGAACAGGGATCCAAAAAATCCGACGCAGGTAGATGCCGACTTTCTCTTTAATTCAGCGGTTAAGAGTTTGTTTGATCAAATGACCAGCACCAACGTTAACTTGAACGTGTTTAAAATGTTGGCCCAGTATTTTACGGAAACCCAATATATCGATGAGGCCAACTTTGATCTCAATCAAAGGAATATCCCTCAAAACCATTGGTCGGAAATGTACAGGGATGTGCTTCTTGATCTACAAACCGCAAGTCAGAACGTAACGGACGACGCAGGTCTTTCGGCCGGGGAAAAGAGTGCCAGAATTGCTCAGATCGAGGTACTTATGGTGTATACCTACCAACAATTGGTAGATACCTATGGGAACATTCCCTATACCCAATCCTTGGATCCAGTTACCTATCCGTTGCCTGCCTATGATGATGCAGCGACCATCTATGGTGATTTGATCGCTAGGATCAATGCCGCGATTCCCAACCTAAAGGGTTCAGGCTTTGGAACCGACAACATCTATGGGGGCGATATGGCCAAATGGGCCAAATTTGGTAATTCAGTAAAATTGAAGTTGGGGATTCACTTATCCGATGTAGATGCCGCCACGGCCAAGTCTACCGTTGAGTCTGCAGTTGCAGGGGGAGTATTTACTTCCAATGCGGATAACGCGATTTTGGCATATTCCAGCTCCACTCCAAATACAAACCCGTTGTGGAATGATTTGGTGGAGTCCGGTAGGTCGGATTTCGTTGCTGCAAATACGATAGTTGATGTAATGAATCCTTTGAACGACCCAAGGAGGCCTTATTATTTTAAGCAAAATTTAGGCCCTGGGGTGTATAAAGGAGGAATCTACGGGGATAAGAATGCTTTTAGTGACTATACCCAGTTAGGAGAGTTGTTGTACACTCCTACCTTTAGAGGGGATATCTTGGATTATGCCGAGGTTTCCTTTTATTTGGCCGAGGCCGCTGCCAGAGGTTTTGCGGTTGGTGGTACTGTGGAAAGTCATTACGCGGCTGGTATTACTGCTTCCATTTTGGATTGGGGCGGCACTGCTGGCGAGGCAACTGCCTATTTGGCAAATCCTGCCGTAGCATATGCAACAGCAGCTGGTGACTGGAAAGCCAAGATTGGCACACAATTTTGGATTGCCATGTATAATAAGGGCTTTGTAGGCTGGACCGTTTGGAGACGTTTTGATGTTCCTACCTTGAACATACCAGTCGACCAAGGAAAGCCTGTTCCTTTCCGTTATACTTATCCGGTAAACGAGCAACAGTTAAACCTAACCAACTTGGAAGATGCATCTACTGCCATTGGTGGTGATGAGCAAGGTACCAAGTTGTTCTGGGACGTTAATTAATCTTGGATTTAGAATTATAGAAGGAACCGCCCTTGATTTTCAAGGGCGGTTTTTTTATTCCAAAAACTTTCATTTCCCATTACCACCAAAAAAATTACCTTTGCCAATCAAGTCATTTTTATGAGGTATTTGCTTTTGTTATGGTTAGTTTTTTTTTGTGCACCACTGCAAGCGCAAGAAGAATCCATAACGCCTGCAAAATCTGCGGATTCCGTTAAATTTCTTCAAAAGATTCAGAATAGGGCCTTTGGGAAGCCAGGGAAATCCAAGGATAGTACTGGAATTACCATAAAGGATTATAAGATTATTAGTTATTCCCGGGACACCACTTTTTTAGACACTTCATTAACCATTCAAAAGCAGTACAAGCACAATTATTTACGCAAGGACTATTTTGAATTGTTGCCCCTTGGTAACATAGGACAACCGTATAATAAATTGGGACTCGATTTTAGGGCGGCATCGCCATATCCCCTTTTGGGTGCCCAGGCCAGACAGGCCAACTATATGGAAGTTGAGGACATCAATTACTACCATGTAGCCACGCCAATGACCGAACTTATGTATAAGACGACCTTTGAGGAAGGGCAATTGTTGGATGCAATGCTTACCGCGAATACTTCTAAACAGCTTAATTTATCGTTGGCGTACAAGGGTTTTAGGTCGTTGGGAAAATACCAGTACAGTCAGGCCCAGTCCGGAAACTTTAGGGTAACATCCAACTATCAAACCAAGGATCGACGCTATAATATTAGAGTTCATTTTACTGCCCAGAATTTGGAGAATGAAGAAAATGGGGGATTGTTAAAACCAGAGCAGTTTGAATCCGGGAGTCCCGAGTTCAAAGATCGTTCCCGTATTGATGTGGTATTGACCGATGCCCAAAATAGGGTTTCTGGAAAGCGCTATTTTTTAGATCACTATTATAAATTGTTCGGGGAGAAAAAGGATTCGGGCACGGTTAGGACCTCTAATTTGACGGTAGGCCATGTTTTTAATTATGAATCCAAGTATTATCAATTTACGGAGGGCAAGCAGAATGATTTTTTTGGACCTGTATTCATTGATAATATTAGTGATAAGGCTGCCCTTAAAGCCTTTTACAATCAGCTAAACACCCAATTTTCAAATAGGGTAATAGGCGATATCAAAGGATATGTGGATTTTTATAATTATGATTATTTTTTTAATAGTAAGATAATTACGGATACACAGACCATTCAGAGTCAGCTTAAGGGAAATGAAATTTCGGTTGGGGGAATATACAACAAGCAGATCGGTAGGCTCGGGATTCAGGGAGAGGCTAAAACCAGGCTTGTTGGAAATCTTAGTGGTAATCTTATAAGTGGGTCGTTGGACTTTACTTTGAATGAAAGGAACAAAATAGCCTTTTCAGGTCATATGTCTGAAAGGATGCCAGACTTTAACTTTTTGTTGTACCAGAGCGATTACCAGAATTACAACTGGCAGAACGACATGTTGTTTAAAAAGCAAAGGGAAAACGGTCTTAAGGCTGAACTATCTTCGGCCGTGCTGGGCAGTTTATCGATGGCGTACACCACGCTACAGAATTACAGTTATTTTACGTCTACCGCTGATGCGGAACAAATTGCGGCAGGATCGGAAAATGCCTATGTAAAGCCTTTTCAGGAGGAGGGCACCATTAATTATTTTAAGGCAACTTATCGGAAGGAGTTTCGATGGAGGGATTTTGCTTTGGACAATACGGTAATGTACCAGCATGTTTCCCAAACCAAAGATGTGATGAATCTCCCGGAGTTTGTAACTCGCAATACTTTGTATTATCAGAAGGAGCTTTTTAAAAAGGCCATGTTTTTGCAAACGGGTATTACCTTTAAGTATTTTGCCGAATATTATATGGACTCATATAATCCTTTGTTAGGGGAATTTTTCACCCAGGACCGGGAGAAATTGGGGGGATATCCCTTGTTCGATTTTTTTATCGATGCAAAAGTTAGGAACGCGCGTATATTTTTTAAGTTGGAACATTTTAACTCCTCTTTTACGGGCAACAATTATTATAGTGCGCCCAATTATCCATACCGGGATTTTGTGATCCGTTTCGGCCTGGTTTGGAATTTCTTTTCTTAGTGAAACCCTAGTTTGACAAGCATGAAATGCGCTGTCAAACTAGTTGGTTGAACTAACCCCGACCGCAAGCGTCGGGGTCCCGTTCTATTTGGGACGTTGCCCAATGCGGGGGCCTTCGTTTCGCGGGCATGAAATGCGCTGTCAAACTAGTTGGTTGAACTAACCCCGACCGCAAGCGTCGGGGTCTCGTTCTATTTGGGACGTTGCCCAATGCGGGGGCTTCGTTTCGCGGGCATGAAATGCGCTGTCAAACTAGTTGGTTGAACTAACCCCGACCGCAAGCGTCGGGGTCTGTGGAGCCTTAGGGGATTTGTTTGATCAAATCTAAAGCTTCCTGGTGGTCGCTATTTCTCGATTTCCATGTTGTGGTTGTAGATTATTTTCTATAATAATCCGTTTTTTGTTACTGCAAAATAGCTGAAATGGATGGCTTCCCTGGCCTGCCTCCGCTTTTGATCGGCACTTATGACCTATTTTTCTTTGGGCCTGATTTAACTATTGGATGAAAAACGTGCGTAAAACGGATTCTTTTTCAATTTATTTGAAACCTTAAAATACTGATTTGATACGTTTTATAAATTTTATCAAAGTATTTTAATAAAAATTTGAATTTGGTGTTGGGGAAGCAAAAAAACCGTTCTATATTTGCACCCGCTTTGTGATACAGGGCGAGGAATAAAAGGAATAGAAGTTCATATACATATTGTAAAGACAGAGAATAAAGAATCGAAAGAACGGGCCGGGGCCTTTTCGTTGTCGGTC
>JBLWZN010000006.1:0-115743 GCA_048266425.1 Sediminicola sp. | reverse complement strand
TGTTGTATCGACATGAATGTAGAAAAAACTTTAAAAACGGACAAGCAAATCCCCTTGGGGAGCAAGAGCATTATCCACCTCATCTTAACCAGCAATAAGATCAACGAGGAGATGGCGCATACCCTAAAACCCTTCGATGTATCAGGGCAACAGTTTAACGTATTGCGAATTTTAAGGGGACAAAACGGGAAACCGGCAAACCTTTGCACCTTAAACGAGCGTATGATCACAAAAATGAGTAACACAACCAGATTGGTAGATAAATTGCTTTTAAAAGGCTACGTGCATAGGGTAGTTTGTCCCATCAACCGTCGTAAGATAGAGATAACCATCACTCCAGAAGGCAGCATAGCCTTGGAGCAAATGGACAAGGCGGTTAATGACTTGGAAAAATCAATCCTAAAGGGATTCACACAAAAGGAATTGGAAACACTAAACGGTCTGTTAGACAAATTTTAAGTACAATAAATTCAAAACAATGAGTAATTATATAGAAAATCTTAATTGGAGGTACGCCACCAAAAAATTCGATACCGGAAAAAAAATATCCGACGAGGATTTGGAGACCCTTTTGGAGGCGACCATGCTTAGCCCTTCTTCATATGGGTTACAGCCCTACCATATTTTTGTGATCAGCGATCCGGAATTAAGAAATCAATTAAAACCTGCTTCCTGGAACCAGGCACAGATTACGGAAGCGTCCCATCTTATCGTCTTTGCGAATAAAATTAACTATGGTGAAGATTTGGTAGACGCCCATTTGGAAAACATAAGTGATATTCGTGAAATTCCCCTCGACAACTTAAAGGGAATGGGAGATTTTATGAAATCCAAATTAATGGACATGCCACAAGAAGTCAAGGCCACCTGGACCGCGAAGCAATCTTACCTATCCCTGGGCAATTTCCTTGCCGCGGCGGCCAACTTGCATATCGATGCGTGCCCCATGGAAGGTTTTGATGCCAGCGAATACAATAGAATTCTAGGCTTGACCGAAAAAGGACTGAATGCGGCGGTAATCGTGACCATAGGATACCGTTCCGATGACGACCTTACGCAGTACAACAAAAAGGTAAGACAATCCAAAGAAAAACTCTTTACCCATATATAAAGCTAATTTTTAATACATATTTAATACATAACCCATAAAATCAATTTTTAAAATTAAAATCAAAGAAATATGAAACACACAAAAACACTTAGTTTGGCATTGACCCTTTTATTTGGATCCACCGTTTTGGCTGCCGATCCTATTGATGGAGTTAAAAAGGTAGTGAACACGGAAAAAAGTACAGTCGTTTGGAAAGGTTATAAGGTGACGGGGTCCCATTATGGAACTATCGACCTCTCGGAAGGACATTTGGTATTTGAAGGGGATAAACTTACCGGAGGGGATTTTATAGTGGATATGGCCACGTTGGTCTCCAACGATCTGGAAGGGGAATACAAAGGGAAACTGGAAGGCCATTTGAAATCTGATGATTTTTTTGGTACGGACGCCCACCCAACCGCAAATTTGGTCTTTACAGATGTTAAACCAACCGGGAAAAACTCCTATGAGGTCTCCGGCAACCTTACCATTAAGGGGAAAACCAACCCAGTTACCTTTGAACTATCGGTCTATGGTAGCAAGGCCACTGCCAACGTTAAAATTGATCGTTCCAAATATGACATACGTTACGGATCGGGAAGTTTCTTTGACAACCTTGGGGATAAGACCATTTATGATGAATTTGATCTAGTAGTAGATCTTGTTTTCTAATAAATATCAATTCTACTTTTTGTTTAAAACCTCACAACTGTGAGGTTTTTTATTTTTTATGACACATCCGTTTGTGAAATTAAAATTCCTTTCTATATTTGACGAACAATGAGGAATGCAACAACAAATACTTGGTGGTGGAATAACTTACGTCAAACGTCGTGAGCTAAGCACCATTGTAGTATATCTATATAAAGGCTTGTCATCACGACAAGCCTTAATTGTTTAATGACATTTGATTTCATTCCCACATTATAAGTTTTTCGCCTAGGCGGAAAGGAAATTAAAGATTCTTGTTCCATGAAATACCAATTGACCACACATCATAAAAAAATATTGGCGGACACCATTACTCCGGTGAGCGTATACCTTAAGATCCGGGACAGGTTTCCAAATAGTATTCTTTTGGAAAGTAGTGACTACCATGCCAATGACAATAGCTTTTCCTATATATGCTGCAATCCTATCGCCTCCATAAAAGTTAGTAATGAAATAATAACCCAACAATTTCCGGATGGCAGTAGGAAGGAAATTAAGATTGATGCAAACGTAGATGTTACAAGTGTCCTCGATGCTTTCAGCAAAAATTTTGACGCCAAAAATAATGGGTTCAAATTCATTACCAATGGACTTTTTGGTTATATGGCCTATGATGCGGTCCGTTACTTTGAGGATGTGGAAATCAGCAAAAAAGAAGGAGGGTTAGCAATACCGGATATCTATTATGCGGTTTACCAAAATGTTATCGCCATCAACCATTTTAAGAACGAAGCCTATCTTTTTGCCCATTGCTATGAGAGCGAAAGCAATATTGGGGAACTGGAACAGATATTGAAAGTAAAGAATTTCGCTTCCTATTATTTTTCCAAGGAGGGCAATCCTACTTCCAATTTACAGGATAAGGAGTATAGGGAACATGTGGCCTTGGCCAAAAAACATTGCCAGCGCGGGGATGTATTTCAATTGGTGCTTTCCCGTAGATTTTCACAGGAATTCAAGGGGGACGAATTCAACGTGTATAGGGCACTTCGGTCGGTAAATCCCTCCCCTTACCTTTTCTATTTCGATTATGGCGACTTTAAGATCTTTGGCAGTTCCCCGGAAGCGCAATTGATCGTTAAAGACGGCAAAGCGGAGATCCACCCCATTGCCGGTACCTTTAAAAGGACCGGAAATGATGAGCAGGATGCCATTCTCGCCAAAAAATTGACCGAGGACGACAAGGAAAACAGCGAGCACGTAATGTTGGTAGATCTGGCCAGGAACGACCTCAGCCGAAACGGTCACGGGGTAACCGTTGAAAACTATAGGGAGGTACAATTTTTCTCCCACGTAATCCATTTGGTATCCAAAGTAACCGCTTATAAAAAGGATAATATTCCCACCCTAAAAGTAGTGGCAGACACCTTCCCTGCAGGAACCTTGAGCGGAGCACCAAAACACATGGCCATGCAGCTCATTGAAAAATATGAAAAAACCAATCGGGGGTACTATGGGGGTGCCATTGGCTTTATGGACTTTAATGGCAATTTTAACCACGCCATCATGATACGAACCTTCCTGAGCAAAAACCACCATTTATACTACCAGGCAGGTGCAGGGCTGGTTGCGGCTTCGGACCCCGAAACAGAACTACAGGAGACGTACCATAAATTGGGGGCATTGACGAAAGCCCTGGAAATAGCGGAAGGGATTTAAGAGTCCGACCCCCTGCCAAAAAGGGGAGTAGAAAACGATATTATAAGACAAAAAATGAGCAATAGAGTGCATACTAGTGAAAATTCATCCCAATCTGATGGCCAAGGGACTTCCGTTCTTGTCATAGACAATTACGATAGCTTCACTTACAACCTGGTCCACTACCTAGAGGATCTGGGTTGTGTGGTTACGGTAAAAAGGAACGACAAACTGAAGCTGGAAGAAGCGAACGCGTTTGACAAAATCGTACTTTCCCCGGGGCCTGGCATTCCGGATGAAGCCGGTTTGCTAAAGGAAATCATAAAAACCTATGCTCCTACCAAAAGTATCCTTGGCGTGTGTTTGGGCCAACAGGCCATAGGGGAAGTTTTTGGGGGCTCCTTGGTAAATTTGGACACCGTACACCACGGGGTGGCTACCAAAATAAACATTGTCAAAAACGATATTCTGTTCGATGGCCTTCCTAAGGAAATTGAAGTGGGTCGCTACCATTCCTGGGTGGTCAACCCTAAATTACCCGATGTTTTGGAAGCAACCTCCCTGGACGAAAACGGCGAGGTTATGTCCTTGCGCCACAAAGTGTACGATGTGTGTGCCGTACAGTTTCACCCGGAATCCGTATTGACACCGCACGGGAAAAGAATACTGGGGAATTGGCTTGGGAAGAAGTGTTAAGTACTGAGTACAAAGTATTAAGTACTGATATCTTAGTACTAAAAATTAGAACAAAGTATTAAGTACAAAGTACTAAAAAACAATTAAAAAGCCATAAAATCCCATTACTCGGTGCTAAGTACTTAATACTCAATACTGATATCTCAATACTAAAAAGATGAAGGAAATTTTAAACCGATTGATCAATCACGATATACTGCCAAAGGAAGATGCCAAGCAGGTATTGGTCAATATCGCTAAAGGGGATTACAATACCAGCCAAATTGCTGCCTTTCTTACCGTTTACATGATGCGCAGCGTTACCATCGAGGAACTGGAAGGTTTTAGGGATGCGTTGTTGGAGCTTTGCCTGGCCGTAGACCTTGCTGCCTACAACCCGGTGGACCTATGTGGTACGGGTGGGGACGGCAAAGACACCTTTAATATTTCCACCTTGGCATCCTTTGTTACGGCCGGGGCCGGAATCAAGGTAACCAAACACGGCAATTATGGGGTATCGTCCAAATGTGGAAGCAGCAACGTCATGGAGTTTTTGGGCATTAAGTTTAGCAATGAGGCGGACTTCCTAGAAAAATCCTTGGACCAGGCGGGCATTTGCGTGTTGCACGCCCCGTTGTTTCATCCGGCGATGAAAAATGTGGCGCCTATTCGGCGGGAATTGGCCGTTAAGACGTTTTTCAATATGTTGGGCCCAATGGTGAATCCCGCATTTCCCAAAAATCAAATGGTGGGGGTGTTCAATTTGGAACTCGCCAGGATGTACGGCTACCTCTATCAGAACACGGACAAAAACTTTACCATTTTACACGCCTTGGATGGTTATGACGAAATTTCCTTGACCGGCGACACCAAAACGATATCAAACCATGCGGAATCCATGTTAAAACCGACCGATTTTGGTGTTGATACGGTGTTACAGTCCGATATCAAGGGAGGTGAAGGCATAGGGGAATCGGCCCAAATATTTATGAACATATTACAGGGAAGGGGTAGCGAGCCCCAGAACAACGTAGTCTGTGCCAATGCCGGGATGGCCATTGCAACCGTGGAAGGGATTGGGCCAAAAGCAGGATTCGATAAGGCAAAGGAAGCCTTGCTCAGCGGCAATGGCCTGAAAGCGTTGAAGAAATTACAGGAGTTGAGTCGGTAAAATCCTTGCCCAACCATTCCTAAGGAGGGGAGTTAACTAATAACTCCCTCCCCTTGGGGGAGGGTTGGGGAGGGGTCGAACACAAAAAATAACCAGAAGGAACAACAAAGAACAATAATAACTAAAAACTCCCTCCCCGGTTGCCGGGCGTAGCCGAAGCACGGGGAGGGTCGGATTGGGAATGGATATACTAACTAAAATAGTCATTGACAAGCGCAAGGAAGTGCGTCTTAAAAAACAGGTCGTCCCGGTTTCCCAGTTGGAAGCTGCGCGACTTTATGGAAGAAAGACCACTTCTATGGCCAAGGCATTGCGCAGTAACGGTACGGGAATCATTGCGGAACACAAGCGAAGGTCGCCCTCCAAATCCGTCATCAACCACGGGTTGAGTGTTGATGCAGTAGCTATTGGTTATGAAAAGGCGGGGGCTTGTGGCATGTCGGTACTTACGGATGGTAAATACTTTGGAGGTTCGTTGGATGACCTTCTTTTGGCCCGGGCTTCTGTGCAAATGCCTTTGCTGCGGAAGGAGTTCATTATCGATGAATACCAAATTTTGGAGGCCAAGGCCTATGGCGCCGATGTAATTCTGTTGATCGCAGCCATCCTTACCAAGAAAGAAATAAAAGCTTTTTCCGAGCTGGCCCAAAGCCTCGGATTGGAAGTGCTTTTGGAGGTCCATGACGAAGAGGAATTACACAAATCCATCATGCCCAGTCTGGACATGCTGGGGGTGAACAATCGCAATCTAAAGACCTTCGAGGTAAGTTTGGAAACAAGTAAATCCCTTTCGGCCTTGATTCCCAACGATTTTGTAAAGATATCCGAAAGCGGCATCAGCTCGGTAGACGCCATACACGAATTAATCCCATTTGGATTTGAGGGATTTTTGATCGGGGAGAATTTTATGAAAACCGATGATCCCGGGAAAAGTGCAAGGGAGTTTATAAGAATGTTGACCCGCTCCTAACCCCTCCAAGGAGGGGAATATGATTGATAATGGAGAAAAGTGATTTACATATCAAAAAACAAACTCCCTCCCCGGTGGCTGAGCGGAGTCGAAGCACGGGGAGGGCTGACGTAGCGCTGAAAATCTGTGGTATGAAGCTCAATACCCAGGAAGTTGCTGCATTACATCCGGACTATCTGGGCTTTATTTTTTGGGAGCCTTCCAAGCGAAGTTTTGAAGGGACCATTCCCGAGCTGCCAAATAATATTAAAAAGGTAGGGGTTTTTGTCGATGCCAATCTGGAAGCTATTCTTGAAAAAATAGACCGGTACGGTCTTCAGGCGATACAATTGCACGGAAAGGAAAGTGCCGGATTTTGCAGGGAATTGAAAAAAGCTTCCGTGGATATCATCAAGGTGTTTCCGATCCATGACGATTTTGACTTTAAGGCCCTCCAACCGTATGAAGACGTATGCGACTATTTCCTTTTTGATACCAAAGGGAAATTGCCCGGGGGCAATGGCTATACGTTCGACTGGAAGGTGTTGAAAAACTATCGGTCCACAAAACCCTTTTTTTTAAGTGGCGGAATCGGATTGGAGGAAGTGGGGAAAATTAAGGACTTTTTAGCCAGTCCGGAGTCCAAATATTGCCACGCCATTGATATAAATAGCCGATTTGAACTGGAACCGGGATTGAAGGATATTGAAAAATTGAAGGAGTTTATAAGCAATATTGAGTTTAAATAGGGATAAACAAAACAACAACTATCGGCAACCCCTCCGCCTACGGCACCCCGCCAGAATGACCATGTCGGGCTGGCTCCCCTTGAAAAAAGGGGAGCCAACATAAATGACGAAATCGGGCAGGGTTCCCAAAGGGGCGGAGGGGTTAAATTTTCTGGATTTCGCAGAACCCGATTCAGAATATATTTCGTACTCAATACTAAGTACTAAAAACAATGAACACAACGACAAAAACACAACTTCCTTTGGGCGGAAAACCCCAAAAAGGACCCTATGACGTTACCGAAAAGGGCTACTATGGAGAATTTGGCGGGGCCTATATCCCCGAAATGCTCTATCCCAATGTGGAAGAACTGCGGCAGAATTACCTAAAAATAATGGCGGAGCCCTCCTTTAAAAAGGAGTTCGATCAATTGCTAAAAGATTATGTGGGCCGGCCATCCCCGCTATACTTTGCGGAACGCCTGAGTCAGAAATACAGCACCAAAATCTACCTAAAGCGGGAAGACCTCAACCATACCGGTGCCCATAAGGTAAACAACACCATCGGTCAGATTTTGATGGCGAAACGTTTGGGCAAGACCCGGATAATTGCCGAAACGGGTGCAGGACAACATGGCGTGGCCACAGCTACCGTATGCGCCCTTATGGGGGTACAATGCGTGGTTTATATGGGTGAAATAGATATTGCCCGGCAAGCGCCCAACGTGGCCCGAATGAAAATGTTGGGTGCCGAGGTAAGGCCTGCACTTTCGGGAAGTAGAACGTTGAAGGACGCCACCAACGAAGCGATCAGGGATTGGATCAACAATCCCGTGGACACCCATTATATTATTGGATCGGCCATTGGCCCCCACCCCTACCCCGATCTGGTAACAAGGTTCCAGTCCGTCATCTCCGAAGAGATAAAATGGCAGTTACAAGAAAAAGAAGGTCGCAACAACCCCGATTATGTGGTCGCATGTGTTGGGGGCGGCAGTAATGCCGCCGGTAGCTATTATCACTTTCTACATGAAAACGAGGTTGGCCTCATCGCCGTGGAAGCCGCCGGACTAGGAGTGGATTCCGGGGAGAGCGCTGCAACTTCCGCCTTGGGGAAATTAGGGATCATCCATGGCTGCAAGACCTTGTTGATGCAGACCGATGACGGCCAGATCACCGAGCCCTATTCCATTTCGGCCGGACTGGACTATCCAGGCGTGGGACCCATGCATGCCCATTTGTACAAAAGCGGGCGGGCGGAATTTATTTCCATTACGGATGATGAAGCCATGCAAGCAGGGATGTTGCTCTCCAAATTGGAAGGCATTATCCCCGCAATAGAATCATCGCATGCCTTTGCCATTTTTGAGTCCCGAAAGTTTAATCCGGACGATGTGGTGGTGGTGACGCTCTCCGGACGGGGGGATAAGGATTTAAGCACGTATATTGAATACTTCAAGCTGTAAGCTTGTTTTTCAATTTCCGCGCAGGCGGAAATCTCACGAATACCGACTAAAAACCAAAAGATGCACCGCTATTATGTTTATATATTAACCAATAAAAACAGAACGGTACTTTATGTAGGTTTTACAAACAACCTAACCAGAAGAATAAAACAGCACCGAGCCAAAAGTAACCCAGGATTCTCTGGAAGGTATAATGTACATAATTTGGTCTATTTTGAAACGATCCAATATGCCAACAATGCCATCAAAAGAGAAAAGCAAATCAAACATTGGAACAGATAATGGAAAGTGAACCTTATTAATGATATGAATCCAAACTGGGAGGATTTGACATGGATGTTGGATAAATAAATATCCATTAAGGGGGAAGTAAACAACCTTCCCGATGGTGATTAAACAGATTCCCGCTGCGGAAGGAATAAACAATGTTTCTGGTAAAAATTGAACAGATTCCCGCTGCGGAAGATGGAAACAAGGTTTCGGGCAAAAATTAAACAGATTCCCGCTGCGGAAGATGGAAACAAGGTTTCGGGCAAAAATTGAACAGATTCCCGCTGCGGAAGATCGAAACGACGTTTCGGGTAAAAATTGAACAGATTCCCGCTGCGGAAGATGGAAACGAGGTTTCGGGCAAAAATTGAACAGATTCCCGCTACGGAAGATGGAAACGACGTTTCGGGTAAAAATTGAACAGATTCCCGCCTTCGCGGGAATGATAGAAAATATAAATAGTGATGAACAGAATTACGAATAGACTTCAAGGGAACGAAAAGCTGCTCTCTATCTACTTTACGGCGGGATATCCTGCCTTGAACGATACGGTGAAAATCATCCAGGAACTGGAGGCAAACGGGGTGGATATGATCGAGATCGGCCTGCCGTTTAGCGATCCATTGGCAGATGGTCCTACCATTCAGGCGAGCTCTACCAAAGCCCTTAAAAATGGGATGCATACCGAACTGTTGTTCAACCAATTAAAGGACATCCGAAAATCGGTCTCCATACCGTTGATCATCATGGGATATTTTAATCCGGTATTGCAGTACGGAGTGGAAGCCTTTTGCAAAAAGTGCCAGGAAATAGGTATCGACGGACTTATTCTTCCGGACCTGCCTTTGGACGTTTATCAGGATCAATATGAATCGATTTTTAAGAAATTCGGCCTAAAAAATATTTTTCTGATCACTCCACAGACCAGTGATATACGTATACGGCAGATCGATGCCGCTTCGGACGGATTTATCTATATGGTAAGCTCGGCAAGCGTTACCGGAAGTCAGGCGGGGTTTGGTTCGGAACAATCGGATTATTTTGATCGTATTGCGTCCCTAAACCTCAAGAATCCCCAAATTGTGGGCTTTGGGATCCGTAATGCCGATACGTTTCAGCAGGCCACCAAATCGGCCAAGGGAGCTATTATCGGCTCGGCCTTTATCAAGCACCTTACAGAAAAAGGAACGGATAACATTGGGGAGTTTGTAAGCAGTATACGTTAAAGAGGTTAGGTCTACATCCAGGAAACGGGACTAAACTGGTTTGGATCGTAGCAAGGAAACAGGGATCCTTCACTTGAAAATTTATTGATCACCATAATAAACGGGCCGCAAATTCTTTGGCTGGTTTCGTATAATTCCCTATCTTTAAGGCCATTAGGGGTATTACCCCTTATCTCTTCCCCCAAAAAACCCCCTTTTATAAGTAATTGCAATCGACGCATTGCGTGCAGTTCTTTTTAAGAACATTAACCAATAGTCCTGTCATGAAAACAAAACGAAACTTGGTCATCATTGCAATAGTGCTTCTTTCTACGGTATTTTTCTTCCTTTTCCAAAGAACGAACCACAATTCTAATCCGATTCAAAAGGCCGGCATGAACTCCATACCCTGTACGGTCGCCAAATACCTGTTGGGTCCGGTGGATACCACGCAGCAGATTGCGCCTTTGTTCGAAAATCTGGGAAATCTCAATTTTCCCATCAGCACGGATAAGGACAGCGCACAGCTGTTTTTTAACCAAGGTCTAAAACTATCGTATGCCTTTAACCATGCCGAGGCACACCGTTCCTTTATGGAAGCCTCCCGCTTGGATCCCGACGCGCCCATGACTTATTGGGGGCAGGCCTACGCCCTGGGACCCAACATCAACGATGCCCTGCCCGATGACGAGCGCAAACGAACGGCGTACAAGGCCCTCGCGAAGGCAAAAAAAATGTCGGCCAAGGGCACTCCCAAGGAGCAAGCCATGATAACTGCCTTGGCATCGCGATACAGCGAGGATTTAACGACCGACCTTGCCGTTTTGAACATGGCCTATATGGAGGCTATGGCCAAAGTGCTGTCGGAATTTCCGGAGGATGCCGATATTCAGACTTTGTACGCCGAGGCAATAATGAACACAATGCCCTGGAACTATTGGGACAATGAGGGCTATCCCGCTCCCAATACCCTAAAGGGGAAGGCCGCATTGGAAAAAGCCATGCAGATCAATCCCGACCATCCGGGGGCCCATCATTATTACATCCATATGGTAGAACTCCCAAAACCTGACCTCGCCGTTCCCAGTGCGGAAAAATTGGGTAGTTTGATGCCCGGTGCCGGGCATATAGTACACATGCCCTCCCATATCTTTATACGTGTTGGGCGGTACCAGGATGCCATAAAAGCCAATGAGGCGGCCATCTTGGCCGATGAGGATTATATTTCCCAATGCTATGCCCAAGGCATGTATCCGCTGGGATATTACCCGCACAATCTTCACTTTCTATGGTCGGCCTCCAGCCTGATCGGCCGTAGTGAACTGGCAATCGATGCCGCCAAAAAGACAGCCGAAAAAGTACCGGTGGGCGAATTGAAAACCCTGCCGTTTCTTCAGGACTTTGCCTCCACGCCCCTCTTGGCCTACACCCGGTTTGGAAAATGGAACGAAATCCTGACGGTACCCTACCAAGGGGACGACTATTTACATTTAAAACTTATTCGGCACTATGCCCGGGGGATCGCCTTTGTCAGAAAAAACAATTTAAAAGAGGCCAAGGAAGAATTAAAGGCCTTGGAGGCCATGAAAGATGACCCAGAACTCAACGATCTTATAGCCAATTATACAAACCCCAGTTCCAGTATCGCCAAAGTAGCCTATGCGGTGGTATCGGGGGAGGTTGCGGCAGCGGAAGGAGATTTGCCCAAAGCGATCGAACAATTGCGCGAAGCGGTTATCCTGGAGGACCAGTTGATCTACAGCGAACCGGCAGCTTGGTACATCCCGACAAGGCAGACCCTAGGTGCGATCTTGTTAAAAGCCAACGACTATGGGGGAGCCGAAACCGTGTATAAAGAAGACCTTGAACACCTTCGCCAAAATGGCTGGTCCCTGATGGGACTTTACCAAAGCTTGATGGCACAAGACAAACGGGAAGAAGCCCTGGCCATTAAAAAAGAATTTGACAAGGCTTGGCAGTATGCCGATATAACGATAGTTGCTTCGGTACTGTAATCGTCGGGAACGCTTAAAGAAAATGGGGTTTTCGCGACAGAACCGGTAAACTGCCCAAGGTTTTAACGGGACGGTAGGGAAATTTATAATTTTGATTGATAACTCCTGACAAGCGATTCTTCCTTGTAAGAAAAATATCGCCGATTTTCGCTATCTTGCTCTCCTCTAATCCTCCCGTCCCGATAGCAATCAGGATTCTATTCGGTTTGTATTTACTACATTAGTTGTGACATAATCATTAAAAAAAATGAAATTAAGAGCATTGGCATGTTTGTTTGTAATGACCCTTATGGTCTGCAACGCACAGGAAACAAGACCGGGACCACAGCCACCACCGGAAACCGGTGAAAAGTTTAAGGTAGGAATAGCAGGTTATACCTTCGTGAAATTCGATCTGGACAAAACGCTCGAAACCATGAAAGCCTTGGATGTGCATTATTTATGCATCAAGGATTTTCATTTGCCCATGACGAGCACCGATGAAGAAATCGCCGCTTTCCATGCAAAATTAAAAGCCAACGAGGTTACAGGGTATGCCGTTGGCCCGATCTATATGAAAACCGAAGCGGAAATCGACAAGGCTTTTGAATATGCGAAAAGGGTCGGCGTAAAGCTGATTGTCGGCGTTCCCAATGTGGAGCTGCTTCCCTATGTCGATAAAAAAGTGAAGGAGTACGATTTTAAATATGCCATTCATTTGCACGGACCGGATATTAAAATCTTTCCGGATGCCGAAGATGTTTGGAACCACACAAAGGACCTCGACCCCAGGATCGGGATGTGCCTGGACATTGGTCACGACACCCGCAACGGGAAGGACCCTGTGGCCGACCTTAAAAAATACCACACCCGAGTTTTCGATATGCACATCAAGGACGTTACGGCACCGACCAAATTGGGTTATTCCATCGAAGTGGGCCGTGGCATAATCGACTTTCCTGCCCTGGTGAAAATGCTCAGAAAAGTAGGTTACCCAGGTGTTTGCAGTCTTGAACACGAGAGAAATCAGGAAGATCCGTTTATGGGAATTGCCGAATCCCTCGGTTATTTTAGGGGTGTGATCGAAACGACAAAAAAATAATCAACATCAACCCGTACTCCCGTGTTGTCCTATAATTAAATTATTTCATCTAAACTATTCACAAGAGTAATACGATCGATTCTTGGATGCAAGAGCCCCTGGCAGCATTCCCCAAAATATCCCTAAATTTGCCCGTATGAAAACACATACACTTGCAATTGCTGGCTGCGGAAAACTGGCCAATATTGTTGTGGAAGCTTTGTTGAAGGATTTATTGCCAAATTATCAGCTGATCGGCACTTACTCCAGGACCTTCAATAAAGCGGAGGAAATTGCCAAAAACATCAACGCTTCAGATTTGGGATACACTTGTACCCCGTGCCATACCCTAGGTGAATTACTGCAGCTCAAACCGGATTATATTTTAGAAACGTCCTCCCCAACGGGTTTAAAGGAATTGGCCTTGCCCGCCCTGAAAAACGGTTCAAACATCGTGACCTTGTCCATAGGTGCGCTTGCCGATGCCGAATTTTATAAGGCCGTAGAAAAAACCGCTTTCGAAAACAATACCCGCGTCCATTTGGCATCTGGTGCTATAGGTGGTTTTGATGTGATGGGAACCGTTGCCCTAATGGAGGAAAGTGAAGTGACGTTCACTACCGAAAAAAGTCCAAATTCCCTGAGGAGAACCCCGGTTTATGACGAGGCGCTGCAAACGGAAAAGCGTGAGGTCTTTAAAGGGGATGCCATAGGTGCCATTGCACTTTTTCCGACCCACGTCAATGTATCCGTGGCTGCGGCCTTGGCTTCGGTGGGTCCCGAAAATATAAAAGTATCCATTAATTCCGTTCCAGGGTTTATAGGGGACAATCACCGCATTGAGGTCAAAAGTGAAAACATCCACGCGGTGGTGGATGTGTACAGTAAAAACGCAAAAATTGCAGGTTGGAGCGTTGTGAATACCTTAAGGAATATCGTGTCGCCTATTGTATTTTAGTATAGGCCGTTAAATTTGCCAATACTTTTTCGCTTAAACGCTTAAACGCTTGCTGGGTCCTACCGGTAGAAACTTGGAGGCAGTTGACGTTGGGGTATTTTAAAAAGCGTTTGTCGCCCAATGCAATGAGGGTGTCGCAATACACCACATTATCGCCAGTGGTCAGCCATTTCTCAAAAGGTTGGGCGTCCCAGGAAGGGGACAAACCAGTGTTGAATAAAATTTTACGGTTTCCCAAAGCCTTGAACTCTGCTTCGTGCAGTAGAACGGTGTTTTTGTTTAGACAGGTAATGACGACCTCACTGGTGGACAATACTTCTTTAAAGGGTAAAAATTGATAGCCTTTGGCTTTGGCATCTTCCTTTTCGCTTCGTGCAAAATAGGTGATGTCGGCCCCAAAAAAGTGCAGGGCATCGGCAACCATCCCACCAGACTTTCCCAAACCGACAATACCGGCCTTAAGTCCGGTAATTTCCCGTGGAACCTTGCTCCAAGGGGATCTTGGTTTGCCATCGGAAGTGGTCCCAAAGCCGTGCAAGCACCGCACCAATTCACTGATCACATATTCTACAACGCCTTCGTCCCCATAATCGCGAACCCCTTTTACCGTAATGCCCCTGGAATTGGCGTAAAGGATATCCACATTGGCACTTTCCGGGGAATATAGGGAGCAGCACATTCCAATGTATTTTATATTTGGACATTGCTCCAAAATATCCTTGCCTATATTGCTTCTATGACTTACCAATACGCCATCGGCGTCGCCAATGCGGTTTACGATTTCCTCCGCGCTTGAGGGTTGGTCATCATGCAAAATAAGCGTCTCCGCAAAAGATTCCAATTTTTTATTGGCCGAAGGGATCAATTCCAACGGCTCTATTCCAACAAGTTTCTTGAACATCAAGTTTTTTTATTTAATTTCAGGAAAGATAAAAGTCGACCTTCCAATAGTTTAATTTTAGTATATCCGCAATCACCGTTAATTGCAAGTTTTCAGTATTTTAGGCAAAAAACAAAGTTATGCATATTTTTAAGTTTACGGCAGACTTCGGCAGCGAAGGGGCATGCTGCGCCCATATTAAGTAAGAACGCCTTAATATTGTTTTACATTTAGACTATAGGACACCGAATTAGGTGCATCACTATACCGGTTAAATTTAATATTGATAAGTAGAGTATTTTAGGACGTGACAACTTCGCTAAAGCTAGATAACAGAAACAATGACCAACCATTAACCAATGATAAAATTCTTTAGACACATTAGACAAACTTTACTTTCAGAAGGCAAGACCGGAAGATACTTGAAATATGCCTTAGGAGAAATTGTACTTGTAGTAATTGGTATTTTTATAGCCATTCAGCTTAACGACCTAAATGAAAAAAGAAAAGATTATGAGAAGGAATTATCTTTTCTTTCAGAATTAAAAGATGATATCCATTTAGATATTAGAAATTTAAGTCAAAGTGATTCCTTGTTCGCCTCATATGAATCTAGTTCAATAAGAGCTCTCCAAATATTTTATAGGGCAAAAACTGTGGGAGACATTATTGCAACCGATTCGTTATTTAAGACTGCTTGGACCAATTTAAAAATAAATAGAAAAACGTATGACGAAATGCGCAACACTAGCGGCATTTACATTTTAAAAAACAAGAAATTACTAAATCAGATAACCGATTATTATGCTCATATCGAAGCTATTCAACAACAAATAGCAGGTCTGAATAGTAGCTCACAAACCTTTTTTCAAAGCCAAGATTTGATTCCCCACATGTTGTTGGTCAAAGATCATGAGAAACCATGGTTCGATATTAATAAAATTGACACAACTTGGATTGGTGATTTTAATTCTCCCATAACTTTAGCTTTGTACAGATTTTATGGCAATGCGCAATATGGCGTTAATAATTTAAGGAGGGAATGGGATAAAAGCATAATCAAAAGCGGTAAGGAACTAATAAATGAAATAGAGCAAGAATTGAAGGATAAAAATTATAAGCAATAATTAACAAAAGCACAACAACTGGTCATCGTGCAGATCCGTGCAGAACCACTGCGCACAGAAAAAAATGCTTAGCAGAGATCCGCACCAGATCTTGGATACGTTGGCGGCAACCCAAACAACCGGAAATAAAACAATAATTATTTATGAAAGTAGTAGGATTCCTTTTTATTCTGGGAATAACATGTATGTCGTGCAAAGAATCAGCATCGAAACATAAGCAGACAAATAAAAAAACCCAGAACAATATAACCAACGCACTTCCAATTGATAGCTCGATCGTTTATAAAACCGAAAATTTGATGATCAAAAGACTATCAGATCACATTTACGAACATATTTCCTACTTAAATTCGGACGATTTTGGAAAAGTTGCGTGCAATGGAATGTTGGTTATCAACGAAAATAAAGGAATTGTTTTCGATACGCCGACGGACGACAAAAGCGCTTTAGAATTCATAAATTTTGTAACAAATGGCCTTAAATGCGAAATAACGGCAATAATCCCTACCCATTTTCACAATGACTGCGTAGGTGGCATAGCCGAATTTGAAGACCATAACATTTCAACCTATGCAACGAACCAAACCGTAGAATTATTAAAAACGAAGGGGCAGAAATTCTCCAAACCCATAAACTATTTTGATGGTAGTCTCGTCCTAAATCTCGGAAACAGGAAAGTTTATGCAGCCTACTTTGGGGAAGGGCATACCAAGGATAATATTGTAGGCTATTTTCCGGATGACAATGCCGTATTTGGGGGATGTTTGATAAAGGAAGTTGGAGCGGGCAAAGGATTTTTGGGAGATGCCAATATTAAAGAATGGTCGGCAACGGTAGAAAAAATTAAACAACAATATCCCGATGCCAAAATTGTGATTCCAGGACACGGAAAACAGGGAGGCACTGAATTATTTGACTATACCATAACACTATTTGAGTAAAAAAAGGATTTGCCAACACCGGCGATCGTTGCACAGGTCTATAATTTCCAAAATAATATGAGAAAAATAATTGCCGCATTAAATATGACTCTTGACGGAATTTGCGACCATACGGCAGGGATTCCGGATGCAGAAATACATGAACATTATACGGAATTATTGGGACAGGGAGACGCAATTCTGTATGGCAGGACAACGTATGGACTTATGGAATTTTGGCGAAGCATATTGGAAAACCCTTCCGATCAAAAATCAATGAACGACTTTGCCGTAGCTATCGACAGAATTCCGAAAATTGTTTTCTCCCATACGCTTAAAAATGTAGAATGGAAAAGTGCAAGCATAGCAAAGCGCGACTTAAAAGATGAAGTTTTAGAGCTCAAGCAACGACCGGGCAAAGATATTTTTATTGGCAGTCGCAGTTTAATTATACAACTTCTGAAACTTAACTTGATCGATGAATTTCAACTCTGCATACATCCAATGTTGGAAGGAAACGGATTGCAACTTTTTGAAGACATCAACGATAGGATTATTTTTAAACCTGTCAAGACTAAAACCTTTAGGAATGGAGCTATAGTTCTGTATTATCAACCGAAAAACGAATGATCAGAAATTCCCCAGACCAATAAAACATTTCGAAGGTCGTCTTGTCCTTAAGTTCGGAAACAGGAAAGTTTATGCAGCCTACTTTGGGGAAGGACATACCAAGGCTCATATTGTAGGCTATTTTCCAGATGACAATGCCGTATTTGGGGGATGTTTGATAAAGGAAGTTGGAGCGACCAAAGGATTTTTGGGAGATGCCAACATTAAAGAATGGCCAGCAACGGTAGAAAAAATTAAACAACAATATCCCAATGCCAAGATTGTGATCCCAGGACACGGAAAACAGGGAGGCACCGAATTATTTGACTATACCATAAAACTATTTGAATAAAAAAACCGATTTGCGAACACCGGCGATCGTTGCACTTGCCTACAAGTTAGTAACGCCCAAGGTTTTCTAGGGAGCGTAGGGGAATTCACGATTCCGGTTGATAACTTGTGCAAAACCCACACTTTTTTGTAAGAAAAATATCCCATATTATCATTACATTGCATCTCCCCTAAATCCCTACCCTTTTACTTCCCTCCCGATATTGGGTATTGTTCCCGATTGGACAACTTCTGCTCAGGTACAGTGCTGTAAGTAATACAGGCAGGTTTTAAAACTATTAAAAACCGATAAAGCACATTAGAACCTTTTTTTAACCCGGAACATAAAAGGGGGAGCAGATAAATTTGTGTTGAAGTAACATGTTGTGCGGTATACTGATAGAAATAACAAACATTGAATAATGGAAAAAATTTGTTTTGTGATTATGGGTTATGGGAAAAAAACTGACCCGACATTAGGAAAAACCTTTGACTTGGACATAACCTATAATTCTATCATTAAGCCTGCTGTTGAAAATGCCGGCTACAAATGTATAAGAGGGGATGAAGTTCTAGAATCGGGTATCATCGACAAAAGTATGTATGCGCTACTGATACATTCTGACCTAGTGATAGCTGATATTACTACTTTTAATCCTAATGCGATTTATGAACTTGGAATTCGACACGCAGCAAGACCCTTTTCTACTATTGTGATGAAAGAAAAAGATGGAAATATTCCATTTGATATTAATCATAATAAGACTTTTACATATTCCCATATGGGAGAAGATATTGGGAGTAAAGAAGCAGAAAGATGTATCAAGGCTTTAACTTCATTAATTAAAGAAGTCGATAAAAACCAAGAAACCGACAGTCCATTATTTCACCATATTCGTGGTGTAAAACCATATACACTTCCAGAAGATGAATATATACAAGTCATTAAAGACTTAGCAGAAAAGGAGAAAAGTATTTTTGCTTTAACAGAAAAAGCCAAATGTGAAATGTCAAAGAACAATTTCAAAGAGGCTAAAAAATTATGGAGAAAACTCGTAGATCAAGTTGATAACGATAGTTACTTTATTCAACAACTTGCACTTTGCACTTATAAGGATAAAACTATAAGTCCAAATATTGCTTTGATTGATGCTTTAGGCATTATAAAACAACTTGAACCTGATGACAGAAACACAATCGATCCAGAAACTTTGGGAATCACAGGTGCCATTTATAAAAGACTTTGGGAAAACAACCCGAATGAAATTGAATATTTGGACAGGGCAATTGAATATTACAAAAGAGGATTCACAATAAACCAAGATTACTATACAGGAGAAAACTATGCTTTATGTTTAAATCTAAAAGCAGAGAAAACTCAATATACAGACGAAAAAATATTTTTAAACTATTCTGCAACAGAAACAAGAAAAGAAATCATTAAAATAATTACAAAATTTCAAGAAGATGAAGACTTTGAACTCAGGAGCGATTTAATGTGGCTTTATGCAACTCTTTCAAACTGTTTTTTTGGAATTGGAGAACTAAAGATGCACAATCAATATGAGCAAAGTTTTAAACAACTTAATCCAATTGATTGGCAAATCGAAACCTATGAAAAATCACTTAATCACTTGAAAAAAATCTTAAAATCATAAAATATGGCAAAGACCTATACAATTTTTATTAGTCACTCTTGGGCTTATGTTGCAGACTTGAATAGTCTTAAAAATATGTTAGAGAACCGAGGGTACTTCAATGTTCAGTTTGAGGAAGCAACCCCTGATGTCCCCATAAATTCTGACAATGCTTATTATATAAGACAGCGATTGAAACAAAAAATATCAAATTCGAATGTTGTTCTTGGAATCGCGGGAATTTATGCTTCTCACAGTGAATGGATGGCATGGGAATTAGATAAAGCATTGGAATTAGACGTACCAATAATTGGTGTTGTACCTCGTGGCGCTGAAAGGATTTCAACTGTTGTATCTTCACGATCTAAAGAAGTCGTTCGTTGGAATACTGATAGTATTGTAGATGCAATTCGAAGATGGGCTTAAAAAAGTACCATCGCACAATCGAATAGACGGCTCCGCCAGAGTTAACTAGCGAAGTGCGCCTCACACTATTCCCGAAATTTCGGGATATGGTCTCGCGATTGGCGGTTAGTTAATTAAGAACTTTAGGCCGAAAAAGTCTTTTCCCCTACCCTAAAGAGTGGACTTTTTCTCGTTTTTGGGACAGTCAATTAGAATTTTCGCCCCCTTTAGGGCCGGGGCAAACGAAAATTCATACGGCTCTAATTTGTTAGGTATTTTTACGGATAAGGATAAATTAGTATAAACGAATAGGCAGTTAGGCTATAACTTCTTTTCCCGTAACAAAAAAGGGGGTAAACCCTAATATATTGATGATATAACAAGTTGGCATTAATTAGGCACAAAATATGAGATGTACTTTATTTTTAACGATTCTATTTTTATGTTACACACGGGAAATTAAAGCCCAAAATCTTGTTTTCATTGGTGAAAACAGTTATCCATGTACCAAAACGTTCACTTTAAAATCAAATTCAGATAGTGATTACATTTCTGACTTAAATCTCGTTTTTGCTAAGGAAGGAAACAAGGGATTTCTAGTTGTTAGCTCAAAATTAGTAAGAACAGTTAGAATAAGCGGAAAACTAGTTATTTATCTTGATGATGGAACTGTAATCACCTGCATAGACAAAGGCATAAAGGACAATGTTGACGATATCGCTTCAACAGGATATTATCTGACAAATGAAGAATTATCTAAACTTAAAAAAAGTAATATTAACACGATAAGATACATGATAGAATGCGCTGAATGTATTTCAAACCCAATTTACGAGGGAAATTATTCCGCATCAAATAAAGGAAAATCAAGAACTGATTTTCCAGCAGTGGTTACGGAGTTTTATGGGAAAGAAAATTAAATGGGAAAGAAATTAACGGTATACATGATTGATGGGACCGCTTATGGTCCAAGACTAAGTGAAATTGGTAACTGGGTAGGTAAAGCTATTTACTCCCCTCGTGCTTCTGTAAACAAAATCATGAATCGCCCTGAATTTGACAATCCAGGAATCTACTGTTTGAAAGGAGACCCAACTGATGAAGCATTCGACGAAAAAATCTACATAGGAGAAGCTGAAAACATTAAAACAAGACTAAAGCAACATTTAAGTGACCCAAATAAAGATTTTAAAGAGCTGATCTTCTTTGTAAGCAAGGACGAGCTATTGACTAAAACCCAAATTAGATATTTAGAATCAAGACTTGTTCAAATTGCTTTGGAAGCGAAAACTGCACAGATAGATAATGGCAACTCACCTAGCCTTCCGACCCTTCATGAAGCAGATATTTCGGACATGGAATATTTTCTTGAGCAGATAAAATTGATTCTGCCTGTCATGGGATTCAAGTTTCTAATCTCATCAACGGTCTCCTCTGATAGTAATTTGGTAATGTCCACAAAAGATGAAGTTCATGAAACTTACTTCATCAAAACAAGGACATTTAAAGCGACTATGACTGAGACTGATCAAGGCTATATTGTTGCTAAAGGTAGTGAAGCTAAAAAGTTATTATCAAACTCTTGTACTGAGACTTACCGTAATATGAGAAGAAAATTAGTTGAGACTGAAATCATGATTGAAAACGGAGATATGCTAGTTTTTGCCGAAGATGCAGTTTTTAATAGTCCTAGCGCCGCATCAAACATGATTTTGGGAAGGAATTCAAACGGCTTTACGGAGTGGGTAAATAAACAAGGATTGACGTTTAAAGAGGTACAAGAAAAAATAAATAACTAACGCCAAAATCCCGTATTGCAAATACCCTTCGCAATACTTGCCATGCAAACACCGTTAGCGCGCACTTGAAGAAAAACTCCAACTTTAAAGAAAATACAGCATATGAACGAAATAATTTGTCCCCATTGTAACAAAGCTTTTAAAGTTGATGAAGCGGGATATGCCAATATCCTAAAGCAAGTTCGGGACCACCAATTTGAAGAAGAAATATCAACCCGACTTGCTCTTGCCGAAAAGGAAAAAGTAAGCGCGGTTGAACTTGCTAAAGCCAACATCAAAAACTCCTTTCAAGAAGAATTGGCAAAAAAGGACAAAGAATTGGCCGAATTAAAAAACATAAGCGCTACTGAACTTGCTGAAAAACTAGCGAAAAAAGAAATGGAAATCGCTGAAATGAAATCCCAAATCCAACGCGCAGAAATTCAGAAAAGGTTGGATGTATCGGAAGCTGTTAAATTAATAGAAAAAGAAAGGGACAATCTTGCCAATGATTTGAGAATTAAGGCAACCGAAACCCAGTTACTCGAAAAGTCCATTAAAGAACAGTTTACCAATAAACTTGTCGTCAAAGATGAAACCATCAGAATGAAAGATGACGAAATTGCCCGTTTAAAAGACTTTAAGCAGAAACTTTCAACAAAAATGGTTGGCGAAACGTTGGAACAACATTGCGAAACCGAATTCAATAAGTTACGGGCAACAGCTTTTCAAAATGCTTATTTTGAGAAAGACAACGACTCCAGTGGCGGCAATAAAGGCGATTTTATATACAAAGAGACCGATGGTTCAGGGAATGAAATCATTTCGATCATGTTTGAGATGAAAAATGAAAATGATGAAACCGCTACAAAAAAAAGGAACGAGGATTTCTTTGCAAAATTGGACAAGGACCGTAGAGAAAAAAACTGTGAATATGCGGTTTTAGTTTCGCTTTTGGAATCGGAAAATGAATTTTATAATACTGGCATTGTCGATGTTTCCCATAGGTTTGAGAAAATGTATGTAGTACGCCCCCAATTTTTTATACCAATTATTACACTTCTTCGCAATGCTGCAATGAATTCCCTGAAATACAAGGCAGAACTGAATTTAATGAGAAATCAGAATATTGACATTACCAATTTTGAAGAAAAAATAGATGCATTTAGAAAAGGGTTTGCATACAATTACGATTTAGCGAGTCGAAAATTTACTACGGCAATAGAGGAAATAGATAAGACCATTAGTCATTTGAATAAAACCAAAGAAGCTTTGTTATCCTCGGAAAACAACTTGCGATTGGCCAATAATAAGGCAGACGATTTAACTATTAAAAAATTAACCCACGGAAATCCAACCATGAAAGCGAAATTTGATGAGCTTTCGAATAAAACTGAATAAAACAGACACTAGAGACGTAATAAAGCTACCATGAACAACTCCTTACCCGAAGTCTGGCTCCGTGGCCCTATCCCCGGTATCCCGCCCCTACTCCAACCTGCCGCCCATGCCTTGGTACAGGCCAGCGAGGATGTGAAAAAATATACCCAGGATTTCCCGGACAGCCTGCTCTGGGAAAAACCCTTTGGCAGGGCATCCGTGGGTTTCCATCTACAGCACCTTACCGGTGTCCTGGACCGAATGCTGACCTATGCGAAGGGCAAACCCCTATCGGAAGCCCAGTTCACGGCCTTAAGGGCCGAGGGCCAACAAAATGAGGCCATCTCTTCTTCCCAACTCGTCCGGGCTTTTGACGACAAAGTGAAAGAGGCCCTAGAATCCTTTAAGACCCTCTCCGAGGCCGAGCTCCCCCAATTCCGAACGGTGGGCCGTAAAGAGCTTCCCAGTACCGTAATCGGACTTTTGTTCCATGCAGCCGAGCACAGTCAGCGGCATGTAGGGCAATTGTTGGTTACGGTTAGTGCCGTGAGACGGGAACGGGGGTAAGTTTCAGGTTGGTACAAAGTACGAAATACGAAGTACGAGGTACGAGGTACGAAGTTAGTTGACAGTGCGCAGTTGTAGTAGGCAGTGAAAAAAAAGTACAAAGTACAAAGTATGAAGTACGAAATACGAAGGACGAAAGTCGATTAGCGATATGCGCTTGGCGAACAGCGAACAAAAAAAAACACTTTAAACTTTTTTTAGTTCGTTTAACTAACTATATTTGTGACTGGCGATATTGCCTTCACCTAAACTCAATTCCTATGAAAACAGCAACATTTTACCACGCCGGCTGCCCCGTATGCCTTAGCGCCGAACAAGAACTATTAAACCTGGTAGACTCCTCCAAAGTAAACGTGGAAGTCGTACACCTAGGGGAACAACCCAAATGGATCCCAAAAGCGGAAAAAGCAGGCGTAAAATCGGTACCCGCCCTCGTGCTGGACAATGGCAGCGTGCTGCACATCAACCATGGAGCATCCATGTCGGAAGTAAAAGGGTAAAAATTTTTGGCCCATATAGTTCGTTATACTTACTTTATGGGCCAACTAAAAATCACAAACTATGAAAATAATACACATAAAAACAGCGTCCCTAATACTGCTATTCACAATGGTATGCAAGGGCCAACAGACAAACGAATCCCCAGATTTTAAGACCTCCGATGACTTCAAGATCCAAAGTTCCGAGGTAAAACACGATCCGGATCTACAACAACTCATCTTTACCATCACCGTAAAGGGCAACGCCGGAAATAGCGTACCGGAAAAAGCGGGACAAATGGACGGGGCCCCTGTATTGGGATACGTTTTCCCTACAAGTCTCTCTCCTGGGGATGTGGGCTTTTCAAACACGGAAGGGATCGTAGCCCTGGCCGTTACCTCCCACCCGGATTTTGACGACACCCCGCTTTGGGACGAGAACTCCAATGCTATTTACGACGATGACGGCATTGTATGGCATCCGCATTGGGTGATCCTTCACAAAGACGGGAGGGTCGCGGGTGGTCTATCGGTAAAAGAGTTCGACAAGTCGGACACCAAGGTAAAACTACCCCCTACGAATCCGGGAATGCCAATGTACATGGATTCGCCCGGTTTTCCCATCATCACGAAGGGCAATACCATCAAGGTGGTTGTTCCGCTTTACCGAATAAACCACCGCACGGATTTTAAATACGACGGCGTAGCAGCCTACATGCAGGTGAATACCTCCAACTCTGATTTGCCCATGTTGGGAGTCTATAGTGTTTATAGCGTTGCATCGGGAGATCTATCCCTACCCTATTCGGTCATCAACAAATAAAAATTTATCCCAAACAGTTAGGTTAACTAATTGTTTGGGATTAATTTTGAATTATGGAAGCCTTTAATCCCGATAGCCAGAACGCACATTTGGAAAGCAAGATCGTGGTGGCGCTAGAGCGCATCTCCGAAGCCTTTCGGGTATTGCTGTGGGACGCGGGCAAGGAATACGGGCTTACCCCGATCCAACTGCAGCTGTTGCTCTTCTTTAACTCCCATTCCCCGGAATACTGCAAGGTAAACTACCTGGCGAAGGAATTTAACCTGACCAAGGCCACCATAAGTGAATCCGTAAGGCTTTTGGCAAAAAAAGAGTTGATCTTTAAGGAAACCGATGCCCGGGATACCCGTAGCTACTCCATATTTCTTACCGAAAAAGGCAAGATGATCGCCTCCAAGTCGGCCTCATTTTCCAACGCCCTGGAAAAACCCATCCATTCCTTTTCGGAGGACCAAAAAAAAGATTTCTTCCATAGCCTGCTAACACTTATTGAAAAACTCAACAAAGCGGGGGTAATTACCGTACAACGGAATTGCTTTTCGTGCAGGTTCTACAAACCGGGAGGTGAAAATGACTATTGCAACCTATTAAAAAAGCCCCTGCACCGATCGGATATCCGCATCGACTGTCCGGAACACGAACCGGTTGCCTAGCACCTACTTCTTCAACTCCAGCTTTTCCGCAAAATAATCGCAGAAATCCTTCATGGTCGCCGTCATTCTCTCGTCCTGGGTGGCCTTAAAAAACGTGTCGGACAAGGACACCAAGGTCTGGTGAAAGAAGACCTTCATCTCATCCACGGGCATGTCCTTGGTCCAAAGGTCTATCTTTAAGGATTCCTGGTTGGCACTGTCCCATACGGAGAGTAGCATCGCCTTTGCCTTCTCGTTAACAATGCCGCCATCCTCTGCGGACCAGGTAAGTGCTTCCGGGATCCTGTTCTCGTCCAACCCAACGGTCAATTTTATTTCCGAAGTGTGAAGTGCTGCCATAATTACTTTTTTGGTTTGTAATTTGATTTCTTAAAAATTTCATCCGCAGGCAAGGACAACAACTGTCGCAAGGTAACATCGTTGTGCTCCATAAAGGACCTTACGATCTGCCACCCCATATACCTGCCTACGCCCCCTGGGGATTCGTTATCCAATTCCAGTCCGAATTTGGAAAAAGGGGCCGGGTCCAAAAATCGGGGCCTCAGTTTTTGATCGGTACTGTACAAAAGCTGATTTTCTATAAAATAACGCCATATCTGCTCCTCGTTGGCCTGCGCCCAAGCATACTGCTCCGGGAGATATCCGATTTTTTGGGCGTCGGTATCAAAAGGGATCAACTTGTCCTTTAGATATAATATCTTCCCATAATAAATTATATGGGATAAAAAATTGCGGTTTTCTGGACGGGGAACCACTCTTTGCGCAAAGGCAGAGGCCACATCGCTAACCATAAACTGTTTGTCCAACCCCGAGGCAATATAGTTTTGAATGCCCCGATAAAATTCATGTTCCTTTCCCAGATAATTGTCCAGATTGATCAACAACAGGGTGTCTGCAAGCACCACCCTATTGTCATAGTCCACATCCGAGGCCAAAGTGACCACCTTTGGTATTTCGTAGTCCGGAAAATAGTACTTGATGTGCTTAAACAACAGCTCCAAGTCGGCTTCTTGTTCCCCAAGGTCACCGAATTCCTTTTCCGCTTCGGAGGACAATTGTATCTGCAATGTATCGGCCAACTTAGCAACCCACACGCTATCCGCATATTGGGCCGGAAAAAGATAAGGATACCTTTGCTTTAAAAGTTGGATATCCCCCGGTTTGGCCACGGCAAACTCCCTATCAAAACGCGATATCCGCACATTGGCATCGATCTGGGCGATAGCCTTCTCCACCTTGTCCCCCTCATTGCAACCCAAAAACAATAAGAACCCAAAAGCAATTGCACAAAAGAACTTCCCCTTTTTAAAGTAATCTACAAGAAGTTTCATAATCTAAAACTTACATATTATTTTTACGAGGCCAAAGTTAACTTTTTTATATAGGAAGTGATTTAAACTTTTTCTTTTACCTGTGAATTTTGCAGGTTGCACCTTGATTTTGTCATTTTTGGGTACCATAATTCCGGCTATGCTACTAAAAAATACGTTTTTCACGGAACAACCCGTTCGATCCGCTAGCCCGACACGAGCATTCCGACGGGACAAGGGCGGGAAGCCGAAATTCCAGGTCAGTACAAAAAAGATTAAATTGCATTCGTAACCGATCATAACAATGCAAACCGAAAAAGTTGTCAATCACATTGTGCAGTGGTTAAAGGATTATGCCCTTAATGCCAAAATGAATGGTTTTGTCATCGGGATTTCCGGGGGAATCGATTCCGCCGTCACCTCTACCCTATGCGCCCGGACCGGATTGGAACTCCTGTGTTTGGAAATGCCCATTCACCAAGCCGAAAATCAGGTTACCCGCGCTTCCGACCACATACAATGGCTACAGCATAATTTTAGCGATGTAAAAAGACTCCCCGTAGATTTGACCCCCGTGTTTGACAGTCTGGTCTCCGCCTTGCCCAAAGTGGATACCGAGGAAAGCAGGTTTATGTCCCTCGCCAACACCCGGGCCAGGCTAAGGATGACCACCCTTTATTATTTTGCGGCCCTGGAAGGTTATCTTGTTGCGGGAACGGGGAACAAAGTGGAAGACTTTGGGGTAGGTTTTTACACCAAATACGGCGATGGCGGAGTGGATCTAAGCCCTATAGCGGATCTCTTAAAAACCGAGGTTTACCAAATTGGCGAATATTTGAGCGTCTCCAAGGAGATACTGAAGGCCGCACCAACGGACGGTCTTTGGGGGGACGACAGGACGGACGAAGATCAGATAGGGGCCTCCTATCCCGAATTGGAATGGGCGATGGCCATGAAGGCCGAGGGAAAGACATTGAACGATTTTTCTGGCAGGGAAAAAGAAGTCTTTCGTATCTTTATCAGGTATAATTCTGCGAACAGGCATAAGATGGATCCCATTCCCGTTTGCACAATTCCAACAGGGCTAAAACAACCACTTGACTATAAAGAAGGTAACTAAATCGAATTTAATGGGAAATAAATTGTTATTTTATCAAAAGTTTTCATATTTGACTATGAAATCAGATAATTAAGCCTTACATTTCGTGTCAGTCTTTCTACACAATTTAATTAAAAGCTAATCATCTAAAAAAAACGTACTACAATGATTAAAGTATTAATTGCCGACAACCACCCAATAGTTAGAATGGGCATTGACCGTGTCCTTTCTTCAGCGTCTGGCTTTCAAGTTGTCGACACTGCCGGGACCACCACCGAATTGTTCAAAAAACTTGAAAAGGTGACTCCAGACGTAATAATTCTGGAAATGGATATTCCAGAAATTAACGGTATCGCGACCCTTAGAAAATTAAAACAAGAATATCCCGATATCAAAGTATTGATCTATAGTGGACAATCCGAGGATGTTTATGCCTTGAGCACCATTAGGGCCGGGGCTTTCGGTTATCTTTCCAAAGCGGCCGACTTGGACTATATCATTTCCGCCGTAAAAAAGGTAGGGGAAGGCAATATGTTCATTACCAACGAACTGGCCCAGAGGTTGGCATTTGACGAGGGGACGCAAAAACCCCGTAGGTTCTTCAGAAAACTTTCCACTAGGGAGGTAGAGGTCCTAAAATTATTGGCCAGTGGCAAAAGGAACAAGGAAGTTGCCCAAGGCCTAAACCTAAATGAAAAAACGATCAGCACCTATAAGGCAAGGTTGATGAAAAAACTGAACGTAGACAACCTGGTCGATCTGCTACAACAAGCCAAGGCATTAGAGCTGTATTAGTGGCTGCCAACAATAATCCGAATACCACCAAAAAAAACCTTGACGTAGTGTCAAGGTTTTTTTTGTTTTTCAATCGTTTTCGATAGATCAAGGATCATATCCGATCGCTCAGGAAAACACCCGGTTCAATTTCTGGTTCAATAGCTTGTTCAGCTGAAGGTAGTTCATTATCTCCTCCAGTATTTCCCGGTGATCCCCATCAACTTCCTTGGTATTTTCTTGCAGAACGGCAATACGCCTCTTTACCAAAAAACAGCGGAGGGTAAGTATGGTTTCGCTCACCAGCTGGGAAACCCCTACCTTTCTTTCCTTGGGATAAATATCCTTCCGTTCCCATTGATGAAGCGTGTACTTTTCATCTTCCATCAAAATGGAGGAGATCTCGGAAACCATATCCTGATCTAGATCCGACATAAAGGAATTGATGGAAAAATCTTCCTTTTCGTTCAACTGTTCGATAAGTTTGGAATAAATGTTCCTAAACCTTTCATTGCTAAGTTCTATTTCATCCTCGTGTAGGTCCAAATATATTTTCTCATAGACCTTGGCCTCGACGGATTCCTTTTCCAAAATTAGGTCGCCACCCTCATTCTCTTTTAGGATAAGATCTTCAAATTTCTCTTGCAGGTTTCCGTATAACAGGAGCATCCCTATTATTTTTCGTTCCAGTTCGTACTGCACGTCCACCCTTACCTGTGGTTCTTCATCCCTGACCACTTCGAACGCCTTTTGCTGCTGCCGTGCAATTTTGGAGGCCTCGGAAAATTCCTTTTGCCCGATCTGCGCCAAGGTATTGAACAGGACCCCTTCCGAGATGTTCATGATCTGGGCACATTCCTGTATATAGACCTCCCTTTTGATCCGATCGGGAATCTTGGCAATGCTATGGACGATATCGCGGATGGTATCCGCCCTTTTTATGGGGTCGTTGGCGGCCTCCTGGACCAGCAAGGACGCCTTGAACTGAATAAAATCCTTTGAATTCTTTTGGAGATAGGCAACCACCTCCCCAACCTCGTTGTTCTTGGAAAAACTGTCGGGATCCTCCCCTTCCGGGAAGGTACATACCTTAACGTTCATCCCCTGCTCCAGGATAAGGTCGATACCCCTTAGGGAAGCCCTGAGTCCGGCCGCATCCCCATCAAAAAGCACGGTGATGTTCTTGGTAAGCCGGTTGATGAGCCGTATTTGGTCCGGCGTAAGTGCCGTTCCGCTCGAAGCGACCACGTTTTCTATACCCCGTTGATAAAACTGTATAACATCCGTATACCCTTCCACCAGATAGCAGTTATCTTCCTTGGCGATGGCCTGCTTGGCAAAATAAATACCGTACAGCACCTTGCTCTTATGGTAAATATCGCTTTCTGGCGAATTGAGGTATTTTGCCACCTTTTTGTCGCTGGTCAAAATCCGCCCTCCAAATCCCAGCACGCGACCACTCATGGAATGGATGGGAAACATTACACGGCCCTTAAACCGATCGAAGGTCTTGGGCTCCATGCCCTCAGTCCCTTCCTTAACGATGGTAAGGCCGGTCTTTTCCAGATAGTCCAGCTGATAGCCCCTATCCAGGGCCACCTTGGTAAAGGCATCCCATTGGTCCAGGCAATAGCCCAGGCCAAACCTCTTGATCGTCTCGTCGGTAAATCCGCGTTCCTTGAAATAGCTGAGACCTATGGCCTTTCCCAGTTCATTCTCCCAAAGGTTTTCTGCAAACTGCTTTTGGGCAAATTCGGAAACCAAATACATACTCTCCCGCTCGTTGACCGCCTCTTTTTCCTCATTGCTCTGTTCCGTCTCCTCGATCTCGATATTGTACTTCTTGGCCAAGTACTTAATGGCCTCCGGATAGGTAAAGTGTTCGTGCTCCATCAAAAAAGCGACTACGTTGCCCCCTTTGCCGCTACTAAAATCCTTCCATATCTGCTTTACGGGGGAAACCATAAAACTAGGGGTGCGCTCATCGGTAAAAGGGCTGAGCCCTTTAAAATTGGAACCCGATTTTTTCAATTGCACAAAATCGCCTATGACCTCTTCCAAACGGGCGGTCTCATATACTTGGTCTATGGTGGATTTTGAAATCAAAATTGCGGATTAAAATGGAGGTTAAAGGTAGCAAAATACCTTTGCTTTGAAAAGGGAAATACCTAAGGTCGCGATTTCCTACTTTGCGATAAAATATGTAGATTAGATTGATAAACCTACCCCTATGTTTCTACTATTCTTCGGTACTAGGCCGGGAAAGACCGAAACCCGAACGCTGCACAACATAGCCTGCCCCTACTGTGGGCAAACAAGTACATTGACGGCCAGCTTGACACCAAACTACTTTCACTTGTTTTGGCTGCCGTTGTTTAAAATAGGCACATCGGAAATTATAGAATGCTCCCATTGCAGAAAAGCCTATTTCAAGAACGAATTTACGGACGACATGAGACGGGAATTGGACCGATTAAAATGAAATGACACGGACGGATCGATGTATCAGAATCAAGACCGCTGCGCTACAAGAGTCAAGAAACTAGACCTTTTTGTCTTGGCTCCTGGTTCTAGCCTCTTGGTTCATTGCATATCGTGATTATCTGGACGCCAAACCCGAGATAGAATGGGAAAAAGGTACGAAATACGAAGTGCGAAATTTATAGTGCGGAAAGCGGAAGGCGTGTAGCGAAAAGTTAGCCTCTGCCATTACTGAAGCGTCTGATCTAGAAAGTCTGGGAACAAGGCCTGTGAAGTTTTGAAAACCAAGGAGTTTACAAGGGTAAATGACGGTTTTCAAAACGAGCGTAACGACGTCATCGGACTTTATGGACGGACACTGGCTATTTCTTCCGTTCCACTACGTAATCGACCATCAAATGCAGGGAATTCTTGTAATCGGATTCCGGATAGGTTTCCAATAACGCCAAGGCCTCTTCCTTAAAAGCCAGCATTTTGCCAACGGCATAGTCGAGTCCGCCCTTTTCCTTTACAAAAGCAATGATTTCCTTGACCCGCTTCTTATCCTTGTTGTGATTCTTTACCGTATTCACCATCCACCTGCGCTCTTCCTTGGAGCAGTTATTGAGCACATAGATTAATGGCAAGGTCATTTTTTGTTCCTTGATGTCGATACCCGTAGGCTTACCGATCTTCTCCTCCCCGTAATCAAAAAGGTCATCCTTGATCTGAAAGGCCATCCCGATGAGTTCCCCAAACTTTCTAAAGGTCTCCACATCCGGGGAATCCGGATTTACCGAACAGGCGCCAAGACTACAACAGGCCGCAATAAGCGTAGCCGTCTTTTGCCGGATGATATCGTAATAGACTTCCTCCGTAATATCCAAACGACGCGCTTTCTCAATTTGTAGCAGCTCCCCTTCGCTCATTTCCCTTACGGCAACAGAAATAATCCTGAGCAGATCAAAGTCCCCATTATCAATGGATAGCAAAAGGCCCTTGGACAACAAATAATCCCCGACCAAAACCGCAATCTTATTCTTCCACAGGGCGTTGATAGAAAAGAAACCCCGTCGTTTACTGCTTTCGTCCACTACGTCATCATGGACCAAAGTAGCCGTATGAATCAATTCGATGACCGAGGCCCCGCGATAGGTGCGTTCGTTTACAACGCCCCCGGAAACCAATTTGGCGGTAAGGAAAACGAACATGGGACGCATCTGTTTCCCCTTGCGGTTTACGATATAGTAGGTAATCCGGTTAAGAAGGGCCACTTTGGAAGACATGGACTCGTAGAACTTTTTTTCAAAAAGCTCCATTTCCTCATTGACCGGCTCCTTTATTTGAGATACGATTTTCACCATTGTGGTACTCCCGACAAAATTGCGGGCAAATTTGGTTTTTTTGGTTTGGTAAAACTAATCAAATTTAAAGGATAACTAGGTATGATTTACGAGGGAGAAATGGGGATATTGGGTCAATCCTTACTGTCCAAAATATGATTATTGGCCCGTACCTACCAAATACGACCAACTTTTTAGGATTTATTCGCCAACTGTCCGCAAGCGGCATCGATATCCTTGCCGCGGGAGCGACGCACGGTTACCACGATACCGTTCCGCTCAAGGGATTCTACATATAGTTCTATAGCCGAATTGGCGGCCTGCTGAAATTCCCCATCGTCGATGGGATTGTACTCTATCAAATTTACCTTGGACGGCGCAAATCGACAAAAATCGATCAAGGCATCCACATCTTTTTGAGTGTCATTGATCCCCTCCCACACTACGTATTCGTAGGTAATCCTGGTCCTTGTCTTTAGATACCAATATTCAAGGGCACCGCGCAGATCGGTCAAGGTAAACGTGGCATTGAAGGGCATAATGGAAGTCCGGATCTCGTCTATGGCCGAATGGAGGGATACAGCCAATTTGAACTTCACCCCATCGTCTGCCATTTTCCGGATCATCTTGGGAACGCCAGAGGTAGAAACGGTAATACGCTTGGGGGACATCCCAAGACCTTCGGCCGAAGTAATCATATCGATGGCCTTTAATACGTTGTTGTAGTTCATCAACGGCTCGCCCATCCCCATAAAAACGATATTGCTCAGCGGCCGTTCAAAGTACAACCGGCTCTCGTTATCTATAGCCACAACCTGATCGTAGATCTCGTCGGGATTCAAATTGCGCATCCGCTTTAAACGGGAGGTAGCACAGAATCGGCAATCCAAACTACAGCCAACCTGACTCGATACACAGGCGGTAGTCCTTGTCTTTGTCGGAATCAATACGGATTCCACAACCAGGCCGTCATGTAAACGAACTGCATTTTTGATAGTGCCATCGGCGCTACGCTGCATTTGGTCTACCTTGATATGGTTGATCACAAAATTGTCCGACAATTGCTTCCGGGTCTCCAATGAAATGTTGGTCATGGCTTCAAACGAATGGGCGGACTTCTTCCACAACCATTCGTACACCTGGTTTCCACGGAACGGCTTATCTCCTTGGCTCACAAAGAAATTCCTAAGCTGATCCTTGGTCAACGCCCGAATGTCCTTCTTTTTTACTGCTTCCATTGGATTAATTTATGCAAAACAACAACACAAATTAGAAATCAACACCTTGCTTTCAATATAAATCCTAAAACGATGGTCCCCGCTTTACAAAGGAGGGGTGCCGAAGGCGGGGCGGTTATGCTTTAAATTTGTCCCTTAACCGAACGTTTCCTAAAAAAAATCCCCCTTTTAATTCGCAACGAAAAAAAGTGGGATTCAGGATATCATATTCAGATTATAAACTAAAGATTCCCTCCTTCGAGGGAATGCATACAATAAACCAATTATAGGATCAACATGGCATCCCCATAGGAATAAAACTTGTATTGTTCCAGGATGGCCTCCTTATATGCCCGTTTCATCAAATCGTGTCCCATAAAAGCGGAGACCATCATCAACAAGGTAGATTTTGGCAAGTGAAAATTGGTGACCATGGCAGTGGCAATACTAAAGTCATATGGAGGAAAAACAAATTTATTGGTCCAGCCATCAAAAGTATTCAACTTGCTCTCGGAAGACACGGCACTTTCAAGCCCTCTCATGGCAGTCGTTCCAACAGCACATATTTTTTTCTTGTTTGCCTTGGCCTTGTTTACAATTTCGGTAGCCTTTTCATCGATGACCAATTCCTCACTGTCCATTTTATGCTTGGACAGATCTTCCACCTCAACAGGATTGAAGGTTCCCAAACCAACATGTAGGGTCAATTCGGCAAAATCAATGCCCTTAATCTCCAAGCGCTTAAGCAAATGCTTGGAAAAATGGAGTCCTGCCGTCGGGGCTGCAACAGCACCTTCATGTTTGGCATAGATCGTTTGATAACGCTCTTCATCCTCGGGCTCTACGGACCTTTTAATATATTTGGGCAAAGGTGTCTCCCCAAGTTCCCTCAGTTTTCTGCGAAAATCCAAATAGGAGCCATCGTAAAGGAAACGCAAGGTCCTTCCCCTGGAGGTAGTATTGTCTATAACTTCGGCTACCAATGTTTCATCATCCCCAAAGTACAACTTATTGCCAATCCTTATTTTACGGGCCGGATCTACCAAAACGTCCCATAGACGCTGCTCCTCGTTGAGTTCACGCAGTAAAAACACTTCGATCCGCGCTCCTGTCTTTTCCTTGTTGCCGTACAATCTAGCGGGAAATACCTTGGTATTGTTTAGAACCATTACATCGCCCTCGTCAAAATAATCAATGAGATCTTTGAACATTTTGTGCTCTATCTTCCCAGTGTCCCTATGAACGACCATCAACTTGGCCTCATCCCTCTGTTCTGATGGGTACTCGGCCAGTAATTCCTTGGGAAGTTCAAAATTAAAATGTGATAATTTCATATGTTAGATCTATTGATTTTTGTTAACGATTTTTGCGGCTGCAAATATACGACCCTGGAGGGGCGGATGTCAAGTAAATGGCGGTTTAAATAATCGGGCCCCGCCTAGTGCGGAATTGGAGCGGATAGGTTACAGTAGGAACCGTTATAAAAGCTTCCTAATTTGAAATTGGAGGGACTCCAAATCCTTCCAGAAGTCGGGATAAGACTTGGACACAACTTCCGCATCGTTTATCAAAATATCCGTTTTTAGCGCCAGAGGGGCAAAGGCCATGGCCATCCTGTGGTCGTTGTAGGTGTCTATAGCCACCTCGCTATTTATGGTAGAAGTGGGCCGGAGCGTTAAATCCTTGTCCGAGACGGAGATGTTGGCACCTAACTTGGAAAGTTCAATTTTTAATGCCTCCAGCCTATCGGTCTCCTTGATTTTCAAGGTATGCAGCCCGGTAAGATGGCAACCTATACCTAACCCGAAACAGGTAACCGCTATGGTTTGGGCAATGTCCGGGGCATTGGAGAGTTCAAGGTTCAAGGTTTCAGGTTTCAGGTCGGATATTTTACTTAATCTGATCCTGTTCCCATCAAAAAATGTTTCCACACCTAATTGCTTATAAATTTCCGAAAGGACACTATCGCCCTGTAGGCTGTCCTTTTTATAGGCAGATAGCATAATTTCCGTGCCAACATCGGCAAGGGCTACGATACTGTAAAAATACGAGGCCGAGCTCCAATCAGATTCCACAACGATCTGCATTGGCCCCACTTGAGGCATTGGACTTACCTTGACCGTATTTCCTTCAAAGGAATTTTTCACCCCAATCTGGGTCAGCAAGCCCAAGGTCATTTTTATATAGGGAACAGAGGTGATTTTACCGATAAGTTCCAGTTCCAAACCATTTTTTAACCCAGGGGCTATCAACAGCAGGGCAGAGATATATTGACTGCTTATGTTTGCCGGAAGGCTCGCCTTGTTTTTGGTCAATTCCTTTCCCCTTATCTTAATGGGCGGATACCCATGGTTTTTAAGGTATTCAATATCGGCCCCCAAGCCTTGTAACGCTTCCACCAATACCTGTATTGGGCGTTCCGTCATCCTCTTGGAACCCGTCAGCACCACCTCCTTCCCCTCTTGGGAAGCGAAATAAGCCGTTAGAAATCGCATGGCCGTCCCGGCATGGTGGATATCCACCTCCCCGGTTTTCACCTTCAATCCTTTTTCCATAGCCTGGGCATCGTCGGAATTGGACAGATTCTTGATGGATATGTTCGGAAATATTGCCCGCAAAAGCAACAACCTGTTGGTCTCGCTCTTGGAGCCGGTTATCTTGATGTCGGATTTTAGTAATGTATTCGGGGGCGGTGATAAATGTAGTTTCAATCCTGTAGTATTTTTGGTAGATTAAAAGGTTTTTAGAAACCGACTTTGACAAATTTTGGCAAACCGTCAAAGTCCGTATTCCGATCGTCCTATTTCAATTTTTTGTTATTCTGATGCCTGTCGTGGTCGCGCTTGGCTTTTAGGTCCAATTTCTTGTCGAATGCCTCCTGCAGGTCGATTCCCGTTTGGTTCGCCAAACACAGCACCACAAAAAGGACGTCGGCCAATTCCTCTCCCAGATCCTTGGATTTATCGGATTCCTTTTCGCTCTGTTCCCCGTAGCGCCTAGCAATAATACGGGCCACTTCGCCAACCTCCTCGGTCAACTGTGCCATATTTGTGAGTTCATTAAAATAACGTACACCATGGGCCTTGATCCAATTATCGACTTCCAACTGTGCTTTCCGTATGTCCATCTTCAGAAATTTTAGATAAAACTACTTTTTCTGTTTCTTTTTCAACAACCTTTTTATATAATTCTTTTATAACCGCGTAATCTTGTGGGGCTATTACAGCTTTGTTCATTGAAAACTCTACCCTTATTTGTAGTGAATTTGAAACTTCTGCCATTTGAAATGAAAAACTTCCGAGATCATCATTGAGTACCAACTTAACATCATCGGGTCTGGAAATAACCTCATAACCTGAAGGAATGGTTATAATTACGTTGTATTGTTCATGCCAGGGAAAAGCATAATCGATGGGATAGCTCCGTTGATCCAATTTAAATGGATTTTCAACCAAGGCATACTGCAACAAAGGTGAAAAATATATTTTATCCCCTATAACATTTACTTGGTTTTCCAATTTGTATTCAAATTTCTCTATAATAGGTTTGCCAAGGACCTTATCGTTGCTGACCTCATAATCCGATATTTCCATACCCTGAAACTGGTTTTCGATTTTATCCAAATAATCGTCCCTGCTTACATCATTATAGGCATTTCTGAAAATATAAGCTTTATGATCCATATAAGTTTTCCGGATTTTTCCATCCACGGTACCATCATTTTTTAAATTGAGGCTCAACACGTTAATCTCTTTGGACGGCTTTTCGGGAAAGACCGATAGGGTCGATGTAGATCCGTTTTCCCCTATCATCCTACCAAACCAGTTCAGTGTCCTAGTGGGCAAAACATTGGGCTCCGCAAACTTATTGGTAGCATCGAGCAAAATAATGCTTCCGTTCAGATTTACAGAAGCTACAACATAGTTAAAGCCTTCAATTGTTGGAAAAAGAGGGACTCCATTATCCCTAGTACTTATTAATACGGGATTCGCCTCCATTCCTGCACCTTTTAACATGGCGGTAAGCATAAGATTGATATCGGCAACGTTACCGGATTTTTCTTGATAGGCATCCTCTACCCCCTTATCAGTATAATACCCCAAAAATCCATTCCAGTTCATCCGATCCTGTACAAAGGAAAAAATCGCAGACATTTTTTGGCCTTCATCCGATTTGCCCTGAATTAAAGAAGCCAGGTCAGCCTTAAAATATTTGGAACGATTTAATTGACCCCCAAAATCATCGCTATCATAAATGGTTTTGACAACTTTCTCCCAGGTGGTGGTATAACTTTCAATTGTCGACCTTGGAAACTGAACATATTCTAGCTCGTAGTTAACAGCACTCCTGTAATTGTCCATATCATTTACGTAAGGCTCTTCTTTCAGTGCGGGAACATTATCCATTGTAAAATCAGTGGTTTTAATCATGAATTCTACTTCCCCCTGATCAAATGATGTGGATTGAACATAACCATTGGTAGACCTAGTTTTGGTATCCAACCTAATCTTTCCCCGTTTTGTGCCAATTTTTGGATTTACTGGCAAGTAGCCCTTTATAGCGGGTTTAAAAACGAAGTATTCTGGAATTTCTATGGAAACTTCCTGTTTTTTTATAGGGATGTCATATTGAAAGGTTATATCCTCTAGAGAATAATAAAAAGGGGAACTGATCTTGTATTCGTATTCCAATATGCTCCCTTCGATCACATTGGGCATGGTAAATTTATCCTCATCGTAATATTTATTCAGATCGGTCGAAAAAATTCCAGAGCTTTTTAATTTGTATTCTACTATTTTTCCGTTTTCTAGGTTATATGTAATAGCACTTAAACCAAACACCTTTTCCTTTTCCCTGCCTCGTTTGCGTAACTTTTCGATAACCGTGGCATAGTCAAAACCATCCTTTTTATAAATCTTCACCCGTTCATGAATCTCTGTCACTACCCTAAAACCACTTGATTGCACATAATCAAAACTTACATCTACTTTTCTGTAAAGTACTTCGGCGGCAGCGGAAGAATCTTGGGAGCAGGCCTTTTCCATCAGTTCGTCTTTTGAAACGTTGCCAAATTTATAGTTCTGTCCCATACTCTCGGAAACAAGGCATAAAAAAAATAAAACTGTCAATATATTTATTCTATTCATAATTTGTGAAAATTGGTTAATCGGTTATTTGGTGGTTTATATATTCTTTTTTACCAGTACTACATGGGCACTATCCGTATTGGATATTTTTTTTCTAAACTCCCTATACAATTCGTATTGTTCCTTTGTGTAAACTCCATTTTTCAATAAAAAACTTCTATTATACCTCAATTGATTTTCTATAGGTAAATATTCCATTTGCACTTTATAGTATCCGAACTCATTTTCAACCAAGGTCTCTTCGGGCATGGCCTCTATGACGTAGTCTTTTGGGAGGTCAATCGTATATTCATCCTCATTTAAATATCCCCGCTGTATTTCAAAAGAGGTTTTTCTATTGCGATATTTATTTGGAACATATTCACTGGCATCCAAGGAATTGGGCCTAAACAAGATTCTATCCCCGCTAATGGAAGCATAATTGGAGGCGTTCAAGGTGACTTTCTCTACAAAAGAAACTTGTTCCCGATCATTTGTAAACTGATAATCCTCTACCGTTAGATTATTAATCTGGCTCCAATAACTTTTATAATATTTCTCTACTTCCTCCTTAGTTCCCTGCTGAAGATAAAAATGATTATTGTATTGTTCCCCTTGGCTTTCCACTATTGCGCTACCCGAAATATCTCCATCCCCACTAAGAGAATATACGGCTTGTGTCCTTTGGTAATTTTCCTTTCCCAGATAAGCTGCAGTTGTAGCAATCTCGCCTCCGTTGGGCTTTACGACCAATACCTTTCTATCATCTGTAAAACTACCTATATAGCCAAACGGAAGGGTCTGGGAAGTACAATCTATCCAGTAATACTTCTTCTCGTAAGGTATGGCCAAAATAATGTGATTTCCTTGGGCCAAATCCGCAAAATCATCTTCAAAGTCTACCTTGTCCCTTCCGGCCTCCACCACAACATAATAGGAGGTAACTCCCACAGCTTCCAACAGTGCCTTGGTATAGTTGGATAATCCCTTGCAATCCCCATATTTCACCCGATCTACATCAATGGCACTGATGGGCTGAAACCCTCCTATGCCAATTTGCACACTTACATAACGGGTATTTTCCTGCACATATTTATAGATTATCTTGGCCTTTTCCAGGTCGTTTTCGGTTCCTCGAACCAATTCCCTTGCCTTGGCTATTGTGGATTCTTCCAGTTTATTCCTGTTTACAAGCATATTATCATTGACCCACGAACCAAGCTCAGACCAATTATCCACAGATCCATCATAACCCTTATAGTGAAAATTCCTTATCCTTGTTCGGAGCTGGGGGGCCATTTTGGAGAATGACGGACTTAGGCCTTCATATTTGACTGCAGGAATGTTATTGGCGGTATAAACAATGCTATTGTTATTCTCCTTTTTAGAAATATTGAGTCCGGCAAGATTTTTTTCCAAAATTATAGGTTTTAAATCTGGGGAATCATAAACAATTTCCCATCGACTATTTTCCACACTCTCAGAATAATCGCCCAGAAAATACCAGGAAGGAATAATGCCGGTATCCGCGGTCTCCACTTCATAACTAAACTCAAGGGTATAGGGATATTGAACCGGGGTATAGTTGTAATATAAGATCCTACTATCCAAATAAAGGGAAAATCCATCAACGGCGCTCCTATCTTTAAAATCCTTCTTTTTGATGTGATCCAAAGGATTTCCCAACGCATCATAAATGATGATTTCTATGTTCTTTATTTTTGATTCGTTGTCGTATCCGATGCTGGTACGCACATGATCATTGCCCGCTTTGCTGAGCACTGTTCTCACCTGCTTGGCGGCAATAGTCATGCTGGTGGAAGAATGCAATTTTATTGTCATGGCATCCATCCGAAGGACGGAAGTCGCATTTTCAAGTAACTGTTTATCCAGTAAAATTGATTGGTAGGGATTATTTTGGGCAAAGCCTAAATAAGAGAAAATAAAAAAGAGAAGAAAAAAAGAAAAACGCATCAGTGATTGGTTGAACTTTAAGAACGTAAACATCTTAAATTTCTTACAATTATAAAAAAATTGTCGGAAATAATCTATTCCTTATTCGTTGTGTCAATTATAATGGTCACCGGGCCATCGTTTATTAGTTCGATCTTCATATCTGCCCCAAAAACTCCCGTTCCCACCTTTTTACCCATGTCCGACTCCATTTGCCTTACAAAATTTTCATACAGCGGAATCGCCAATGCCGGCTTGGCGGCCTTTATATAGGAAGGCCGATTGCCCTTTTTGGTGGAGGCGTGCAGCGTAAATTGGCTTACTACGATCACTTCCCCGCCCACGTCCAGCAAAGAAAGGTTCATCACCCCTTCCGTATCGCTAAAAATCCTAAGATTTGCGATCTTTCTGGATAGCCAAACGATATCCTCTTGGCTGTCGGCAGATTCAATCCCCAATAAGACCACGACCCCGGCATCGATTTGGGAAATTATCTTGCCTTCGACCTCAACACTGGCTTTTGAAACCCTTTGGATAACCGCTCTCATAATTTTGTATACCTAATAGAAAATCACTGTTAAAAATGGATTGCAAACGTCATGGGCCGATTTGAGCTCCGTGTCGATTTTAGTTTAATATTTCCTGTTTTGATGGAAAAATTGAAATGTGCACTTTTTTGACATTTGTAACCTATTTTGCCTCAATGGGTCGGGAAAGTCCTATGTCCTTCGTCCTTTAGCACAGCAGTCCTTTGTCTTTTTAATAGACAGCAGCGAAACCTAATAGCTATGGATTTCCATAACCGGACTTAATTTTTGCGTCCATACAAATCCATCCTATAATTTTCGTCTTCCCCGTTTACCAACTGTTCATAGCTTTTATACCTGCTCCATGCTATTTCATCCTTTTCCAAGGCTTCCCTCACAGCGCATTCGGGCTCGTCCAAGTGCAGGCAATTGTTGAATTTACAATCTTTCTTTAACCTAAAAAACTCAGGAAAATAATCCCCGATTTCTTCCCTCTGCATGTCAACAATCCCAAAGCCTTTGATACCGGGCGTATCTATAATCCTAGCCCCGTTACTCAAATCGAACATTTCTGCAAAGGTGGTCGTATGCATACCTTGGCCGTGCTGTTCGGATATCTGGGCTGTCTTTAGGCCTAGTTCGGGATCGATATAATTGATCAAGGTCGTCTTTCCCACTCCGGAATGGCCGGAGAACATACTGGTCTTACCCTGCATCAGCTCTATAATCTTGTCTACATTTTTACCGGTAACGGCCGAAGTTCCTAGACAAGTATAGCCGATCTTTCTGTACATATCGGCCAGGTACCTTACCTCTGCCAATTCTTCGATACTATAGGTGTCCACCTTGTTGAAAAGTAGGATTGCAGGGATGCCATAGGCCTCGGCCGTAACCAAAAACCGATCAATAAAATTGGTGAAGGTCACAGGATTGTTCAGGGTAACCATCAAAAAGACCTGGTCCAGATTGGCGGCAATGATATGGGTCTGCTTGGAAAGGTTTACCGATTTCCTAATAATATAGTTCTTCCTTTCCTCGATCCCCGTAATTGTGGCCAAAATCTCGTCCCCAATTTCCTCAAGGTCAAAATACACCCTATCCCCTACGGCAATCGGATTTGTGCTCTTAATTCCATGGGTACGGAATTTACCTTTGATTCTACAATCGTAAAACCTACCGTCCTTTGCTTTAACGGTATACCAACTTCCTGTAGATTTATATACGATTCCGTGCATCCGGACCAATGTTTTTCACTTCAACCTAGTTAAATTCCCTTACAAAGAAACAATTTTCTTTTTTATCAATTTTGTTGTTATCTTGTGTTGCTATTATAAAAACCGACTATATGAAAGCCACTAAACTATTCTGTACCCTTATTCTTACATTGCTTTTTTCAGTTTCCTATGCCCAAGAGGTCATTACCAATCAAAGTGTCATCCAGATGAAGGAGTTGGGCTTTGATGATGATATGATTATCGACAAGATCAACACCTCCAACGTTAAGTTCGATGCCTCGATAGATGCACTCGGAAAATTGAAAAATGCCGGGGTATCTACCGAAATCATTTCTTTGGTCATGCAAAAATCCAAACAAAACACAAAATCGAAGACCGGGATCTACTATGTGGCCGACGACGGTAGCCCAACATTGATTCAGCCCACCGTTTTTTCAGGAACCAGCAATGATAACGCCGCCAACAGATTGGTCTCTGGCTTTATTCCATCAACAAAAAAAGCCAGATTGTCAGGATCTAAATCAAATAATGTTTTTAAGGACAAAAATCCCGAATTCACGTTTATATTTGATCCATCGACCACGGAGGTGGACAACCTGCAAACAGGCCAAGGCAATTCTAGCGGTGCGTTTGACTGGTGGTTCCGTACCGCAAGTTCTCCCAATGAATTTGTTCTTGCAAAACTTGATGTTAACGAAAAACGAAACCTAAGGGAGGTTATCACGGGCAAAAGTAGCATTGTCAATGAAAATGAAGGGATAGACCCTAAATATGCTATCAATTTTGAAATTGAAACCATAGAGGGCAATAAATTCAAGGTTACCCCAAAAGGTTTGGAGCCAGGTGAATATGCCTTTATATACCAAGGTGCCGTCCCCGCAGGAAGAACCAATCAATCCGTGTTCGATTTTTCCATCCAATAAACGGACGCAAAAAAAATATGTGAAATAAATCTACCTAAAAAAGACCCACTGTACCGGTGGGTCTTTTTTTAGGCGGACTAATTAAGCATTTACAATCTTTTCTTGATGATTAATGGATTCTTGGTGGATCGCCTTGAACATGCGCAGCACGAATTCCTCGCTCAAGCCCTTTGCTTCCCCTTCCAATATCATTTTCCCCAAAATTGTGTTCCAACGATTGGTCTGCAACACGGCAACATTCTTTTGTTTTTTCAAGGCACCTATCTTGTCCGAAGTCTTCATTCTTTTGCCGAGGATATCGATCAACTGGTTGTCTATCATATCGATCTGTGCCCTTAATTGGCTCAATTTATTGTTGTACTCGGTCTCCTCATCGGTTTCCTTTCTAATCTTTAGATCTTTCATAATCTGTACCAAGGCTGCCGGGGTCACCTGCTGTGCAGCATCGCTCCAAGCATTGTCCGGGTCGTTATGGGTCTCTATCATAAGTCCGTCGAAATTAAGGTCCAACGCAGTTTGCGACACATCAAAAATCATGTCCCTCTTCCCCGTAATATGTGAGGGGTCGTTAATGATCGGCAGATCGGGGAACTTGCTCTGTAGCTCCACGGCCATTTGCCATTCGGGAATATTTCTGTATTTGGTCTTTTCATATGTAGAAAATCCCCTGTGGATAACGCCCAAATTCTTAATATTGGCCGTGTACAAGCGTTCAACGGCACCCAACCAAAGGGCCAAATCGGGGTTTACTGGATTTTTAACCAATACGATCTTATCGGTCCCCTCCAAGGCATCCGCAATTTCCTGAACGATAAATGGGCTAACCGTAGATCGTGCCCCGATCCAAAGCAGATCCACATCATACTCCAGTGCCAGATCAACGTGGGCCCTATTGGCAACTTCGGTAGCGGTCTTGAAACCCGTTTCCTCCTTCACTTTTTGCAACCACTTTAAACCAATGGCTCCCACTCCTTCGAACATTCCCGGCCGGGTTCTTGGCTTCCATATTCCAGCTCTGTAATAGTTTACATCGGTATCCTTTAAATCATGTGCGATCTTCAGCACTTGTTCTTCGGTCTCGGCACTACATGGCCCGGCAATCACCAATGGATGGTCCAATTTCATATCGTCCAACCATGTTCTCATTTGTTTTGAATTTTCCATTTTAAATATCTATTGTTTAATAAGTGGTATTATTCCTTTAAGTATTTCCTTTATTTTATTGGTATTGTTCATTTCGGTATAGATCGCCTCATAATCATCGGCTATCAGCATCTGTTTAAATTCTTCCAGGTTATGGATATACTCCTCCAAGGTCTCCACCACGTTCTGTTTGTTCTGCTTAAAAATCGGCGTCCACATGGCAGGGGAGCTCTTGGCCAACCGCACGGTACTTTCAAAACCACTACCGGCCATATCAAATATGTCCCTTTCGTTTCTCTCCTTATCTATTACGGTTTTACCGAGCATAAACGAACTTATGTGCGACAAATGGGACACATATGCAATGTGCCTATCATGTGCCTCCGGGTTCATATATCGTATCCGCATTCCCAACCGTTGAAAAAACCCAAGCGCTCTTTCCTGTAGTTTGAAGGCGGTTTTTTCCACTTCACAAATGATATTGGTCTTGCCTTGGAACAAGCCTTCAATAGCCGCCGAAGGTCCGGAAAACTCCGTTCCCGCTATGGGATGGCAGGCCAAAAAATTTCTTCTTTTGGGATGATCTTCCACCGCCTTACATATTAAGGATTTCGTGGAACCCGCATCGATAAGTACGGCATCGTCCTTTACGGAGTCCAAAATCTTGGGCAATTGATCCACCAAAACATCCACAGGAATGGAAACGATAACCATGTCCGCCTTTGGCAAATCCGAATAGGCAGCCTTTTTATCAATAAGTCCCAAGGTCATCGCCTCCTCCAAATGGGCCGGATTGTTATCTATTCCATATATGGTCACTTCTGGCTGTAGACGTTTAATATCCTTGGCCATTGAGCCCCCTATCAATCCGATTCCGATTACAAATAAGTTCATGTTTTCTTAAGATAAATGAGAAAAGACTATAGAATATAGACAAGGAGTCCTTTCCTTATTTTCCTGTTTTTATATTCTATATTCTTTTAATAGCTTGGCTAATCTTTTCCTCGGCTACACATAACGAAAACCGGATGTATCCTTCCCCATTACTGCCAAAGATAGTGCCCGGAGCTATAAAAATGTGTTTGTCGTACAAAATGTCGTTTACAAACTCCTCGGAAGACGAACTGCCATCCGGCAATTTGGCCCATACAAACATACCCGCTGAATCCCTGTCATAGGAACAGTTCAATTTATCGATCAATTGAAACATTAAATTCCTCCTTTTTGTATAAAGTTTGCTCAGTTCTTCATACCAATCCGAGCTACTTTTTAAGGCGCTGATGGCACCTTTTTGTATGCCGTAGAACATCCCAGAATCCATATTGCTCTTCACTTTTAAAATTGCATTGATATGATCTGCGCCTCCCATCACCATACCGACCCGCCAACCGGCCATATTAAAGGTTTTGCTCAACGAATTGAGCTCCAATGCCACTTCCTTGGCCCCGGCTATTGCAAGTATACTTACGGGACTATCGTTTAGCACAAAACTGTACGGATTATCGTTTACCAGTAAGATATCATTCGCCCTTGCAAAATTGACCAACTTTTGCAACATTTCCCCGTTTGCCTTAGCTCCCGTGGGCATATGGGGATAACCGATCCACATAATCTTCACTCGGGAAAGATCTTGTTTCCCTAAAGCCTCCAAATCGGGAAACCAGTTATTTTCGGCCGTTAAGTCATAATATTTGGGGATTGCACCTACCAAATTGGTTACCGAAGAATAGGTGGGATACCCCGGATTTGGAATCAGTACCTCATCCCCAGGATTCAAAAATGCCATACTGATGTGCATAATACCTTCCTTTGACCCCATCAAAGGCAATATTTCCTGGGCGGGATTTAGGTCGACCCCGAACTTGGAACTATAAAAGTCCGACACCCCTTGTCTGAACTCGGGTAAACCTTGGTAGCTTTGATACTGATGCGCCCCAATGTCCGTCACGGATTCCCTTAGCGCCTCCAAAACCTGATCGGACGGCGCAAGATCGGGACTGCCGATCCCCATATTGATAATGGGCCTGCCTTGGGCCACAAGTTCCCTAACCTCCCTCAGTTTTTTTGAGAAGTAATATTCCTCAACCGTCTGTAACCTATCCGCAATGATCATATTGTTCTTGCATTTTTGTATTCGCCTAGTACTTTAAATTCTTCGGCCATAATTTCTAGAAGGGATTTTGCTTTGTCGTAGTGTTTAAATTTTTCAAAAGTGACATCCACAAAAAACGCATACTTCCATGGTTTTTCAATGACGGGCAACGATTGTATCTTGGTAAGGTTAAGATTGCAATCGCTCATTACGTTGAGCACCGTTGCCAGGCTGCCCCTTTTGTGGTCCAATACAAAACGCAGGGAAGCCTTATTGATCTCCTCTTCAGGCCAGATTTTGTTTTTGGTCGTTACGACAATAAACCGGGTCGAATTGATCTTTATGGTCTGAATCCCGGCGGCGATGATCTCCAAATCGTAAAGTTCGGCGGCTACTTTTGGCGCGATGGCAGCAATATTGTGAAGTTGGTTCTCTTGAATCCTTTTGGCGGTAGCCGCGGTATCAACATCCTCGACCAACTTGATGTGTTTATAATTCCTAAAAAATTCCTTGCACTGCAAAAGAGCCATGGGGTGGGAATGGACTTCCTGTATATCTTCAAGCTTCTGACCCTTCAGCACCATTAAATTATGGTATATATTTAGGTACTGCTCCCCTATAATATGAAGATTGTTGTGAAAAACCAGGGCATAATTTGGAATGATAGATCCCGCAATGGAATTCTCTATCGCCATTATTCCCTGATCGGCAGTTTTATCCAGTAATTTATCTACCAAAGCATCAAAGGACATACACTCTATCAAATCGATATTGTTGCCGTAATAATCCATGGCCACTTGGTGGTGATTGGATCCCTTAATACCCTGAATTGCAATTTTTAACGCCATGACCCTCTTCTAACCCCTACCTGCCAGGGGAATTTAATGATTTAAACCTGAGATTCACCCAAAAAAAAAGTCCCGGTTTTCACGGGACTTTTTTATACTATATTTTTAAAATATACTAAAACAGTCCCTTACCTCCCCTAAAAAAGAAGTAAAAATAAAAACCGTTCCAGAAATATTGCTTTGTCATTTTCTATAAAATCTTGGCTAAGGTAATTATTAAATTTAAAAAACAAATATTAAGCTCCATTTTTTTTATCTTTTTTATGCAATAATCACAATTTGGGGCCATATCCTGTTATTTATATATTCCAGCTGCGTTCCCTTGATCTCTGATATCCGGAAAAAATAAAGTGTAGCATATTTTCTTGCCTTTTCCCTCCTTTATAGCCTATATAAGCACCATAAAGCAGAGCAATTTGTTTATTTTTGACAAAACTTATTTTACATGTCCATTACCGTAAGGAACATCACCAAGTCTTTTGGAAATCAGAAGGCATTGAACAATATTTCTTTTGAAATTAACAAAGGTGAGATCGTAGGTTTTCTTGGGCCAAACGGGGCAGGGAAATCTACCTTGATGAAAATATTGACCACCTCCATTCAGGCAGACGGGGGCGAGGCCATTGTTAACGGACATAACGTTCTGTCCGATAAAAAAAATGTGCAAAAAAGCGTGGGTTACCTGCCAGAGCACAACCCACTTTACTTGGACATGTATGTAAAGGAATATCTGACCTTTAACGCAGAGGTGTACCGTGCGGACAAAATGCGAATTGACCAGGTGGTGGCGCAAACAGGACTATTGCCCGAGGTGCACAAAAAGATTGGTCAATTGTCCAAGGGCTACCGGCAACGTGTTGGACTGGCAGCCGCCCTGCTGCACGACCCAGAAGTGCTGATTTTGGATGAGCCCACTACAGGATTGGACCCCAACCAATTGTTGGAAATCCGAAAGCTGATCAAACAAATTGGCAAGGAGAAGACTATCTTGCTCTCTACCCATATAATGAAGGAGGTGGAAGCTGTGTGCGACCGGGTCCTAATTATTGACAAAGGGGTTATGGTAGCCGACAAAAAATTGGATGAACTTAGGGAAACAGCGGAACAGATCATTGAAGTGGAGTTCGACTACCGGGTGGAGGAAATCGTTCTAGAAAAGCTCCCCCATGTTGTAAATGTGAAAAATATTATCGGATTTGTTTATGAAATCACCTTTAATACCACCAAGGATATGCGTCCGGTATTGTTCGACTTTGCCCATGACAATGAACTAAAGACACTTCAATTGAGCAGAAAGAACAAAAATTTGGAGAGCCTGTTTACAGAATTGACGGGGAAATGATGAAAAGACAATAGACTAAAGACCTTGGAGCCAAGAGAAAATGGCTTTTAGATGCAGGGGTGATTTGAAATTTCCGGCATGTATCGATGACAACCCCTACCAAAGAGGGATAAAATTCTAAAAACTTTTCGAAACAATATTATCTCAAAACCTCAACGCCAAACCCAGCCCATTTTCATTGGTTGTAGGTTCCAGGTAAAATGACGTTTTCTTGCCCAAGCTGTCATTGTACTCCAAAATGGCCATCTTCTTATTTTTCATGGCCGAATGAAAGATTATAGAACCTATAAGCCCTGTCCCCGCAAAGGTGATAAGAGGTGCGGTAACCGGTTTATCGTCCATTTCATTGACTACAAACCAAATGGCCGAACCTAGGTTTACAGCTCCAACGCCAAGGGCGGCCAACATTTGTTTCTTGGATTTTTGCCAGTATATTTCGGAAACTCGACTTTCCGTCATTATTTTATCAATTTCCTTCCAACTAAGTTTTTTGGTGTCCTGATAAAACTCGTCCCCCATAAAACCAGAGAAAGAGGTAATCTCCTGGGCGGTTAGATCCCAGGCAAAAAAGATAAGTGCGACGGTAATTAAAATAGTTTTCATCTGTTTATTTTTACTGTTCTTTATAGGTCAGACCAGCCCGACAGAATCGTTCTGGCGGGTGTAATTTGCCAATAATCATTTACTCACTTACTTATTATTTTATGCTTTGGTGTCCGTGAATCTTCGATTTCGGTGGGTATCCGGAATGGTTATGGCTCATTTCATGATTTTCCTTACAAAAGGAATTAACATGTCTATAAAGGTACTTAAACCAAGGGAAAATCGTAACTGTAAAAGTTTATTTTTTAGCTCGGACGGTTCCGCTGTATAAGAATGTTCATGGCGGATTTACTCGCTGGGGAGATGGGATAAAAAAGGAGAAAAAAATATTGAACTTATTATTTATAGATCAATCTTCCCGTATATATCTCTTCCACTTCCACCTGGTCAGGACGGCTGAAACTGATGACATCCCCTGTGCCCCTGATGACACCTTTTAAGGATCGTTCCGGGTAAACCAGCATATCATTGCTGCCACGATGGTTAAAATTGATATTTTGCGCCTTTAAGTCCCGTGCCTCCAAACGGGAATCCCCTGCCGCCAGGGTCACATTAAAGTTGACCGTTTTCCCAATCAGATGAAAGTATGCTATCCCGTTGGAAACAATATTTAGGCTTTGGCAATCCAGCTCCAGTTGAAATGCCCCACTGGTATTGTCGGCTTCCGGATCGTTAAAACGCTCCGATAATAACGAAAGTGTCGGAAAGGACAACACGCCCTCACTGGTAACCGGAAATCCGGTACTGCTCCTTATTTCGGTAAGATTGGGTACGGTGACGTAGATTGTAGTAAGACCGTACTTACGGGTAAAATTACAGTCATTGGTATCATGCAACAATAATCGGCCGTCCTCTACTGTGGCTGATACCTCATTGCGCAAATATTCCCCCGTTTCTATTTCTACCTTTTGTTCCGGCCCTTGTTTTACATACAAAGTTACATTATCGAATACCGTAATCTTGGTAAACTCGGACACTTCCACTTCCTCACGAACCAAATTACCCGCATTTTGGAAACAATCGGGCACATTGTCCCCATTGCACGCTAACAGCATAAATGCGGACATAACAAAACCAATTGCGCTTCTGATTCGGAGAAATTCCAAATCCCAGCTTCCAAATCCCAAATGTATTTTCCTCTTTTTCAACATTGGTCGTATCCCGTTTCTAGTATCTCGAGCTTGAGTTTGATATTTGAATTTGAATTTTCACAGTCTCACCCCTATTCCGAACTCTACTGCCTCGGCCTTGGCCCCATGGGATTTAAGGGTTATCGCTCCGAACAGTTTTTTGCCGATATAATATTTTATCCCTATCCGAAGATAGGTTCTTCCCTCAAAATCAAAAGGGTAGTACACATAATATCCATACTGGCCCAACAGCGACATCTTGTTTATAAATAGCTCATATCCCGCGAAGATCCCTACCCGTTTATAGTCCGTGTCCGGATCTACGTTTTCCTCAGGAAATGAGATGGATTGATAGCGGATCAGTTCCTTTAAAAAATTGGAGAAAAATACGTCCCCACCTAACTGTATAGCACTTTTTCGACTTAACCTTTTGTCCGCATAGGCAGAAAATATATAAAAAGGATACTGTCCGGAGTTGATTACATCACTCTCGTTAATTCCAGATCTAAATACTAGGTTAAAGCGTACGGGTTCGGTAATTTTTTCCAGTTTATAGGGGGTCACATAAGATACGGGTGCCCCACCATCCAAGTCGTAAACCAATCCTAGGTTAAATGCCAATGTATTCGTAGATGTGTTGGGTGCCTTTACGTTGGCATTGGAGTAGTGGACCACGGATAAGCCTGCCTTAAAACCAAGGCCATCAATGATGTTCTCCTTGTGGTAGTTGAGCATTAGGTAAGTGGAGCTCAAAAAATGTGTGCCGTAGGCGTTGTTTCTAAAATTAAGGTCTTTGTCGTATGGATTGGTATTGTATGCCAAGCCTTGGGCAAGTCTAAATTGAAGGTTCCGCTTAAAAAAGTAGAAGTTATAGTGGGCATATAATCCAAAGTTGCGACCCAAAGTGCCATTGTTCATTTCCTGATAAATGAAAGACCCCCCCACATCCGGATAATCATAAGCCTGCTCCCATTCCTTAAGGCCATAGGTTTTTTTGTTATAGCTCAATATTAGTCCCATGGGATGGGCGGTAATCAAATGCGAGATATCCGGGTTGTGCAGCAAGATTGAACCATAAAACTCGCTAATATCCACGGTCGATTTTTGATGCTTTTCCCCGGTTTGCCCAAAGCAAAAACCAATCGAAAAAAAAAGCAATAACAAAAGGCGTTGGTTCATGGGGTGCAAAAGTAGTGAAATTCAAAAAACCCCTTTAGCAATGGCCTTGATATTGTCAGATTTTCCCATGGAGTAATAGTGAAGTACGGGTACCCCGGCCGCCTTTAGTTCTTTGGACTGTTGTATGGCCCATTCAATTCCCACTTGGCGCACCGCGGCATTATCCTTACAATCATCTACCGCATCTATAAGATCCTGGGGCAGGTCTAAACTAAACACCTGCGGGAGTAATTGCAGGTGTCTTTTTACCGCTATAGGTTTAATTCCAGGGATTATAGGAACGGTGATTCCCATCTCCCGGGCAGCTTCTACAAACTTGAAGAACGGTTCATTGTTAAAAAACATTTGGGTCACCACATAATGGGCTCCGGCATCCACCTTTTCCTTCAATCGCCTCAGATCCGATTGGAGGGAAGGAGCCTCCAAATGCTTTTCCGGATATCCGGCCACCCCTATACATATCTCGGAAATATTATGCGCCTCAATGGACTGGTTTAAATATTTGCCCCGGTTTAAATCGGCTATCTGCCCCACCAGCTCCGATGCGTAGCAGTGCCCGCCTTGTGTGGAAACAAAATATTTTTCATCCTTCATGGCATCGCCACGTAGTGCCATGACGTTTTCTATACCCAAATAATGGCAATCGACCAACAGGTATTCGGTCTCCTCCTTGGTAAAGCCCCCACACAGTACATGGGGTACGGTATCCACGCTATATTTATGGGAAATGGACGCACAAATTCCAATGGTCCCAGGCCTCATCCGGGTCATTTTCTTTTCAAGAAGCCCCCCCTTATCTATATAGATATACTCTTCCCTAGAGGTAGTTACATCAATAAATGGTGGATTGAACTCCATTAAAGGATCAATGTTGTCGTACAATTCCTGAATGCTCCTCCCCTTTACCGGTGGTATAACTTCAAAGGAAAACAGCGTTTTCCCCTTCGCATTTTTTATGTGATCGGTTACTTTCATATCGGCCCCCAAGCCCCCAAAGGGGAAACTCTTATTGGGGTGTGTTTATTGGATTTGTATTATTTTTTAATTTCTTATGGGCGTTCCGGCCCTCCTATCGTCGCCCCGGCGGGCTATCCGCTGTATCTTTTTTTTCAAAAAAGGATGTCGCTCCTATCCCTAACGCTAACCCCTCCACCGTCGGTACCCTTCCCTACTTCGTCATTCAGGCTGGATCCCCTTGAAAAAAGGTAGGACCGATAAATATAGTCCCAAAACTATTTCAATTTTTGGTGGCTCTATGTAGGGTTTACCAATTTTCTTGTTTCTTTCCAAATACCCAAATCCTTTTATCCCATAACGAACAACGATCGACTAACAACCATCAACCATTAATTGTCATCTATATTCGGGGCGAGCCATTTACTCGCCTCTTCCTTGGGTATTCCCTTGCGCTTTGCAAAATCGAATACTTGGTCCTCCTTAATTTTGCCTATACCAAAATACCTGGCTTCGGCGTTGGCAAAATAATATCCACTGACACTCGATGCCGGCCACATGGCCAAACTTTCGGTTAGCTCCACCCCAATTTTACCCTTAACGTCCAAAACTTCCCAGATGGTCAATTTTTCCAAATGATCGGGACAGGCGGGATATCCGGGCGCCGGACGGATGCCTTTATACACCTCCCCTATCATTTCCTCATTACTTAAATTTTCATTGGCGGCATAGCCCCAATACTTGGTTCTAACCTCCTTGTGCAAATATTCGGCAAAGGCTTCCGCCAATCTGTCGGACAAGGCCTTGACCATTATGGAATTGTAATCGTCCAGGTCCTTCCGGAACATTTCGGCCTTTTCCTCGGTCCCAAAACCAGTAGTGACACAGAAACATCCAATATAATCGGAAATACCCGTTTCCTTGGGAGCAATAAAATCGGCTAGCGCAAAATTGGGTTTCCCAGCGTATTTTTTCAACTGCTGCCGCAGGGTCCTGAATTTGAATTTTCGGTCACCAACCGTTACTTCAATATCGTCATCATTAATGGTATTGGCACGGAAAATCCCGAATATACCCTTAGCCTTTAGCCATTTTTCCTTAAAAATCCTTTGGAGCATTTCTTGGGCATCCGCAAAAAGTTCAGTTGCCTGTTTCCCTACCAATTCATCTTTCAAAATTTCAGGATACTTGCCGTGCAACTCCCAACTCCTGAAGAAGGGAGTCCAATCCATTATTTCCTCCAATTTTTCCAGATCAAAATCCTCGATGACCTGAATGCCAATTTGGTTTGGGCTAAAAACTTCGGTGGTATTCCAATCGATAGCGTATTTATTCTTTCTGGCATCGGCAATGGACAAATATTCCTTGTGCTTGGTACGCTTTAGAAACTGTGTCCTAAAGACCTCATAGTCGGCCTTTATGGCCTCCCTATAATTTTGGGAGGTTTCCTTTTTCAATAGGTCGCCAACCACGGTTACCGCCCTGGATGCATCGTTTACATGCACCACCGTATTCTTATACTGGGGGTCTATTTTTACCGCGGTATGGGCCTTACTAGTGGTCGCCCCACCGATCAGCAAGGGAATCGTAAAATTCTGTCGCTCCATTTCCTTGGCCAAATACGCCATCTCATCCAAGGAAGGCGTGATAAGTCCACTGAGTCCAATGGCATCCACATTTTGGTCTTTGGCGGTCTGGAGGATCTTTTCCGGCGGTACCATCACCCCTAAATCTATGATCTCATAATTGTTGCAAGCCAGTACTACCCCTACAATATTTTTACCAATATCGTGGACGTCGCCCTTCACAGTGGCCATTAAGATTTTACCAACGGCACCGCTACCTCCATCCGGATCCGGATGGGCCAATTTCTCTTCTTCGATAAACGGGAGCAAGTAAGCCACCGCTTTCTTCATTACCCGGGCCGATTTTACCACTTGGGGAAGGAACATTTTTCCACTACCGAACAAGTCACCCACTACGTTCATTCCGATCATAAGATGCCCTTCGATTACCTCTATGGTCTTGGAGGTCGATTGCCGGGCCTCTTCCACGTCTTCCACGATATATTGATCCACCCCTTTAACCAAGGCATGGGTAATACGATCTTGTAACGGATTTTCTCGCCAAGAAAGATCAACGGTCCTTTCCTTTGCATTGCCGACAACGCTTTCCGCAAAATCCAAAAGTCGTTCCGTGGCATCGTCCCTTCGGTTCAAAATAACATCCTCCACCCGCTCCAATAGATCTTTGGGAATATTGTCGTACACCTCCAACATGGAAGGATTTACGATTCCCATGTTCATCCCCGCCTTAATGGCATGGTATAGAAAAACGGAGTGCATAGCCTCCCGCACCGGATTGTTGCCGCGAAAGGAAAAGGATACATTGCTCACGCCCCCGCTTACGCTGCAATAGGGCAGGTTCTCCTTGACCCAAGCGGTTGCCTCGATAAAATCGAGCGCATTGCGCTTGTGCTCGTCCATTCCGGTGGCAACAGGGAAGATATTAAGATCAAAGATGATATCCTCCGGGGCAAACTTTACCTGATTTACCAAAATATCGTAGGACCGCTTGGAAATTTCCAATCGGCGCTCGTAGTTATCGGCCTGTCCCTCCTCATCAAAAGCCATCACGATTACAGCGGCACCATATCGTTTTATAAGTTTGGCATGCCGAATAAATTCTTCTTCCCCTTCCTTAAGGCTAATGGAATTCACCACACATTTGCCTTGAACAACCTGTAGTCCGGCCTCGATAATATCCCATTTGGAGCTATCGATCATGATAGGAACGCGGGCTATATCGGGCTCGGCCATAATAAGGTTCAGGAATTTCACCATAACCTTCTTGCCGTCCAAAAGGCCGTCATCCATATTCACATCGATGATCTGTGCCCCTCCTTCCACTTGTTCACGAGCGATATCCAGGGCTTCCTCGAACTTCTCCTCGTTTATCAATCGTAGGAATTTTTTGGATCCTGCCACATTGGTCCGCTCCCCAACGTTTACGAAATTGCTTTCGGGGGTAACGATCAGGGGCTCAAGTCCACTTAGGGTAAGTCCTTTCCTTTTAGGGGTTTGGCTTTCTATTTCTGATTTTAATTCGCTCATCTATTTATGTAGTAGTACTGTTGGCCCTGACATTTCTCGGATCATAATACTTTGCCATATCCGCTATCGCCTTAATATGCTTCTCCGTAGTTCCACAACAACCACCGATAATGTTGACCAATCCCTTTTCCAGATATTCCTTTATTTGATCGGCCATTTGTTCGGGAGTTTCGTCGTATTCCCCAAAGGCATTGGGCAATCCAGCATTGGGGTGGGCAGAAACGGCGGTATCCGCTTTCTGTGACAACACCTCCAGGTAAGGCGTTAACTGCTTGGCTCCCAAGGCACAGTTCAACCCCACGGAAAGCAATGGGATATGGGAAATGGAAATTAAAAATGCCTCTGCCGTCTGTCCAGAAAGCGTTCGGCCAGAGGCATCGGTTATGGTACCACTCACCATGACGGGAATAGAAATGTTCCGTTCCTCCTTTATTTCCTCAATGGCAAATAGGGCCGCCTTGGCATTGAGGGTGTCAAATACGGTTTCCACCAACAAGATATCGACCCCTCCATCGAGCAGGGCCTCTGCTTGTTGTTTGTAGGCCTTTCTTAATTCTTCAAATGAAATGGCCCTAAATCCGGGGTCGTTAACATCGGGGGACATGCTGGCCGTTCTGTTCGTAGGTCCCATACTACCCGCTACAAACCTGGGTTTATCAGGGTTTATTGCGGTAAACTCAGCCGCTACTTTTTTGGCGATTTGGGCCGATTCAAAGTTTAGGTCGTACACCAATTCCTCCATGTGATAATCTGCCATCGCAATAGTGGTACTAGAAAAGGTATTGGTCTCCAATATATCGGCCCCGGCCTCTAAATATTTACGATGTACTTCTGCAATAGCCTGAGGTTTGGTCAAGGATAATAGGTCGTTATTCCCCTGCAGGGGATAAGGCCAATCCTTAAAACGTTCTCCACGAAAATCGGCTTCGGAGAATTTATAACGCTGCAGCATAGTTCCCATGGCACCATCCAAAACCAAGATTCTCTCTTCTAGTATTTCTTCAATTTTTTTCATTGATTCGCGGCAATTATGCAGAACTGCGATTTGGGTAGTCCAAATAGGGGAAATCCTATTAATTTTGACTTTGCAAAGTAACGGTATAGCACGGTCAAATACAAGGGAATCGGACTATTTGGAAAATAGGCGTGAACCTTGTGCAAACCACAACAAAAAGCCCGCTAGATTTGGGAAGCTTATAAAAAGCTCCCAACTCGGCAGGCCTTGACTAATTCAGAATAATTATCTTATTGGCCCAACCTCCGTTAAGCCATTATACTTTGTACCACTTCTTTTTTGGCTTCCTTTTTGGTACCGTCAAATCCTTCTACCCCGCCTACCGTCGTATATTTCATCACATAACGTTTTCCGGGATTGATCAATTGATAGGCACTCTGGCACATTACTGCCGCCTCGTGGAAACCGGAAAGTATCAATTTCAGTTTGCCGGGATAGGTGTTTACATCCCCGATGGCATACACTCCGGGAATATTGGTCTGGTAATCATAGGAGTTATCAACTTTGATGGCATTCTTCTCGATTTCCAAGCCCCAATTACCGATCGGACCCAACTTTGGGGAAAGTCCAAACAAGGGAATAAAGGCATCGGCTTCTACGTAAGTCTCCCCTTTCTCCTTATCATTGTGGGTTACGATAACCGCTTCCAACTCCGATTCCCCATGTACAGCAGTAACCTCAGCTTCGGTAAAGAGCTGAATTCTGCCCAGTTTGGCCAATTCGGAGGCCTTTTCCACGGAGTCCAACGCTCCCCTAAACTCGTTTCTTCGGTGTACCAATGAAACCTCACTGGCCACCTCGGCCAAGAAAATGGCCCAGTCCAAAGCGGAATCGCCACCCCCTGAAATCACCACTTTTTTATTTCGATATACTTCGGGATCTTTGATCATATAGGCAATCCCCTTATCCTCAAAATTCTGGATATTTGGAATCAAAGGCTTGCGAGGCTCAAACGAACCTAGCCCGCCAGCGATCACCACAACGGGCGCATGATGTTTTGTCCCCCTGTTTGTGGTAACGATAAAGGAACCATCCTCAAGTCTATCCAAGGTTTCCGCTCTTTCCCCTAGGGTAAAACCAGGCTCAAAAGGCCTTATCTGTTCCATTAGATTCTTTACCAAGTCCCCAGCCAGTATTTCAGGAAATGCGGGAATATCATAAATAGGCTTCTTTGGATATATCTCCGAACATTGCCCGCCAGGCTGTGGCAAAGCATCTATCAAATGGGTTTTTAGCTTTAACAGCCCAGCCTCAAAAACGGTGAACAGCCCTGTGGGCCCGGCACCAATAATCAAAATATCTGTTTTTATCATTGTAAGTGACTTAATTCTGGTTTTTATAAACTTTCTTCCTTTGTCCCGATGTAGTCAAAGGCAAGACTTTCCGATTTTATTTTATGGCGTTCTATAATATTCAACATTGTTTCCCTGTGGGCAACCACTTCGCCTATGACAATAATGGCCGGATTGGCCAATTGATGCTTACCAACTTCCTCCTCAATGGTGTCAATGGTTCCGAAACCCACTTTCTCATCCCAGCAGGTCCCGTTTTGGATGATACCGACAGGAAGGTCGGATTTTCCCTGTTTTTTATAGAGGCCAACGATTTCCGATAACTTGGACATTCCCATTAAGATGATGACCGTAGCATTGGATCGGGAGGCCAAGGCAACATCCTTGGATAATTTATGGTCCTTTGTAGTACCCGTAATGACCCAAAAACTTTCTGCGGCCCCTCTCTTGGTCACAGGAATGCCTTGATAGGCAGGTACCGCCATGCAAGCGGATATTCCGGGGACCACGGCTACTTGCAAACCATGGGAAGCCGCATATTCCATTTCTTCGGCACCACGGCCAAAAACAAAGGGGTCGCCCCCTTTTAATCGCACTACATGTCCTTGGGTCTTGGCACGGCTAACGATCAGTTCATTGATTTGTTCCTGTTGAAAAACGTAGCAGCCCTTTCTTTTGCCCACGAAAATATGCTCGGCGTGCGGGGCATATTCCAACAATTCAGGGTTTACCAAGGCATCGTAAAGAACGACATCTGCAGCGTTCAAGGCTTTAATGGCTTTTAGGGTGATGAGTTCTACATCGCCAGGGCCCGCTCCTACGACCGTAAGAAGCCCCTTAGCCCCCTCCCAATAATTTTGGGAAGGAAAAATTAAGGGCAAATTCCCAACCTTGTTTTTATGTTTATCGTTTGTTTTCAAACTAATTTCCTGTGATGGGTTATTGGTTTCTTCTTTAAAAGTTAACTGTGATACTATTTTTATATTAACAAGTTGGACCTTTTACAATACTGCCAACTGTTACTGCCAACTTTGTAGGTCTTACGCCTCCGCAAGCTCTAATTTTCTGTAGGCCTCCCCTTTTTCCAAAAACGCTTTGGCATCTTCCAAATAGCTTTTTGCAAAAGCTTCGGTCGGGGCATTCTGGTTCAATTGAAGTAAGAACCTCTCAAAGGAGGTTCCCAAATCTATTTTATTGGTCGACACAAAAAATTCATCAAAGTCCTCAATTATCCCGATATGGGTATTGGTCTTCTTATTGTCCGAAAGCAATAAGGCCTTGGCAGAATTGATGATCGAAGAATACGAATGATAGATGCTTGCAGCCCATTTTTGATTCTTATAAGCAGCAAGTGCACTTTCAATTTTCTCCTCGCTCTCCGTAAACAAGGTCGCGATCAAATCGATGATAACCCCGGCGCATTCGCCTACCCCAATTGCCTTTTCATATTGTTCATGGGTTCCCCAATCTATAAAATCCTCGGCGGTGAGGCTTTCAATGTCTGCCAACGGCTTTAGAAAATCGTAAAAATAGATCTGGCCCTTTTCCTCATAATAATCCACAAAGGACTTTCCGTTGGCATTGGCCTCATAATCGTCCAAGATCAACCGCAACGCCTGTGGCCCTCGTTTGCTGGGCACCTTAATCACCTTGTCCGCATAACGGCCATTTCCGTTCCCAAAATTACCACCACCCAACAACACCTGAAGGGCCGGAGCCACCATCTTGTTATTGGCCCTTATGGACATGCCCTGAAAGCCGATATTGGCCATATTGTGCTGACCGCAGGCATTCATACATCCACTGATCTTTATGGCCACATCTGGATTATTGATGTAGTGCGGGTATTCGGCATCGATGACACGCTCCAGTTCAACAGCGATCCCCGTACTACTGGAAATACCCAGGTTGCAGGTATCCGTACCCGGGCAGGCTGTAATGTCGGCCGCAGTATTATAGCCGACCAAGGCCATGCCCAGTTTATCCAATTCCTGGTAAAAGAAGGGAACAACATCTTCCCTTACATAGGGAATCAAAATATTTTGGCGCAGGGTCATCCGCATTTCCCCAGCGGCGTATTTCTCAACAAGATCGGCCAGCTGTCTTGCCTCCTTGGTGTAGAAATCCCCTAACTTTACCCGTATTCCGATGGCTACGTAGCCTTCCTGCTTTTGAGGAACCAGATTGGTGGACTTCCATTGTTCAAATAGTATTTGGTCCTTTATTTCTATTTGGGGAATATCCTTTATCTCCGCAATTTTCACCTTGGGATATGCCTCGGCATCAATGGGATAAGATTTAAAGGGCACCGCCAATTCCTCCTCCTTCATTAATTCCTTGAACTTGTCCAAGCCAATATTTTGGATAAGAAATTTCATCCTGGCCTTGTTGCGATTGTTGCGCTCCCCATAACGGTCGAATACGCGAACCACATTTTCCATCAAAGGAACTATCTTGTCGGCAGGTAAGAATTCGGCAAACAAATCGGCATGTCTTGGTTGGGCGCCGAGTCCACCACCGAGCAGTACCTTGAACCCCCTAACCCCATCTTGAATCTTGGCAATGAGTCCTATATCGTGTAGGTAGGAAAGTCCCGTGTCCGCATCACTTGCGGAAAATGACACCTTAAATTTTCGGCCCATTTCCTGGTTGGGCGGATTTCTAAGAAAATACTCAAAAAGCGCATGGGCATAGGGAGAAACATCGAAAGGTTCGTTGACATCTATTCCAGCGGTTTCACTAGCGGTTACGTTCCGTACCGTATTACCACAAGCTTCCCGAATGGTCACCCCATCCTTTTCCAACTCCGTCCAAAGCTGTGGGGTCCGGGCAACATCCACAAAGTGTATCTGGATGTCCTGCCGTGTGGTAATATGAAGGCGTCCTGTAGAATACTCATCGGAAACCTCACAAATTCTACGCAATTGGGCAGAGGTAACCTTGCCATATGGCCTTTTAATTCGAATCATCTGAACGCCGGGCTGCCGTTGGCCGTAAATCCCTCTTGCCAAACGCACGCTGCGAAATTTATCATCCGTTATTTTTCCGCCTTTGAACAAGTTGATCTTAGCCCCAAGATCCAAAATATCCTGTTCTACTACCGGATTAACCAATTCTGATGTAAATGTTTTCATGCGTTCAAATTTTTGTAATTATCTGATAATTAATTAAAAAACCCGCCTTTCGTCATAAACCCGATCGGCCTATCTCAAATTTCGCTATGTCCTATTTCATAAGTTGTGCCCAAATCCCCTACTGAAAATTGGAACTCATAACTGGACGATCAAGGTTCTGTCCATATTAATCTATTTATCCTATAGATTCAATAGACTTGTTGTACAAATCTATCCCACATCGTTTCTGTAGGCTCTTAATTGATAAACCCTACTCCAGCCGTATGGTTGGAATTGGAATCGATCAGAATAAAAGATCCATTGGTACGGTGATTCTTGAACGAATCGTAAAAAATGGGTTTGTTCAGTCTAAAAGATACTTGTGCAATGTCGTTCATTCCCAAAGAAGCCACTCCTTCCTCAATACCTGAATAATCTGGATTGATCTTGTGGTGGATCGTCTCAACCTTGGCCAAAACCTTGTTCACCCCATGCTGTAGGACGTATTTATTACCAACACTTAAATTTTGTCCATCCATCCAAGAAATCGTCGCTGTAAATTGTTTGTCGATCGTGGGCAGATCGCCGGCCTTTACCAACATATCCCCTCGACTTACATTGATTTCGTCTTCCAAGGTTATCGTTACCGAAGAACGGCGGGTCGCGGTCCTATATTTTTTATCATAAAAATATATGTCCTTAATTTTTGATTTGGTCATCGATGGCAAAACCACCACCTCATCACCCACACTTAGTTCCCCTCCGTACACCTTTCCCGCAAAGCCCCTAAAATCGTGAAATTCATCCGTTTTGGGCCGAATAACGTATTGCACCGGGAATCTGGGGGTGCCAATATTATAGACATCCTTACGATCAACCGCTTCCAAATGCTCCAAAAGGGTCTGGCCCTTGTACCAAGCCATCGCCTTTGATTTATGGACCACATTGTCCCCTTTTAACGCACTTACCGGAATAAAGGTAATATTCTGATCTTGGTAATCCCTTTTGCCCATTAATACCTCGAAATCCGATTTGATCTCATTGTATCGATCTTCGGAAAAATCGACCAAGTCCATCTTGTTTATGGCAACGATTACATCCTTGATCCGGAGCAGGTTGTTGATAAAAAAGTGCCTATTGGTCTGTTCTATCACTCCTTTTCTCGCATCGATCAAGATAATCGCGGCCTGGGAGGTGGAGGCGCCGGTAACCATGTTACGGGTATATTCCACATGGCCGGGAGTATCGGCAATGATATAGCTTTTAGTCGCCGTTGAAAAATAGATATGGGCCACATCGATGGTGATCCCCTGTTCCCTTTCGGCTACCAAGCCGTCCGTCGCCAGGGAAAAATCCAAATAGTCGTATCCCTTTTTCTTGCTTGTTCTTTCAATGGCCTCCAACTTATCGTCGGTCAAGGATTTTGTATCATAGAGCAACCTTCCAATCAAGGTACTCTTGCCATCATCCACGCTTCCTGCCGTTGCTATTTTTAGTACTTCCATAATCCCCTCCTGCCCTCCCTGGATGGGAGGAACTATTAAATGGAGTCTTTTTTAGTTATAAAATTCTTTTCTTTTTATTCTGGTATAAAACAAAATATATAGGACTGCCTACCGCTCCTGCCAACCGATTACTAAAAGTAACCCTGTTGCTTCCTTTTTTCCATGGCTGCCTCGGATCGTTTGTCGTCGATCCTTGCACCCCTTTCGGAAATTTTCGAATCCCTTATTTCTGCGACCACCTTGTCTATGGTATCGGCATGGGATAGCACCGCTGCCGTACAGGACATGTCCCCAACCGTTCTAAAACGCACGGTTTCCTCAAGGACTTGCTCGTCTTCTGCACGAAAAACAACATCGTCCTCGGCGGACCAAATCATTCCGTCCCTTAAAAACACATTTCTTTTGTGCGCAAAATAAATGGACGGTATTTCTATATTCTCCTTTTGGATATAGCTCCAAACATCAAGTTCCGTCCAATTGCTGATCGGAAACACCCTAACATTCTGGCCCAATTCTATCTGTCCGTTGAGCATATCAAAAAGTTCGGGCCTTTGGTTTTTTTCGTCCCATTGGCCAAAATCGTCCCTAACGGAAAAAATGCGCTCCTTGGCCCTTGCCTTTTCTTCGTCCCTACGGGCACCGCCTATACAGGCATCGAACTTAAACTCCTCTATCGCGTCCAACAAGGTAGTTGTCTGCAATATATTTCTACTGGCATACTTCCCCGTTTCCTCTACCACTTTCCCCTCATCTATGGAGTCCTGTACGTTTCGCACAATAAGCTCTACCCCCAGTTCCTTTACCAATTTGTCCCTAAAGGCAATAGTCTCCGGGAAATTATGGCCCGTATCTATATGCATCAATGGAAATGGGATTTTGGCTGGATAGAACGCCTTTTGCGCCAATCTTACCAAGGTAATGGAGTCCTTTCCTCCAGAAAACAACAGCACCGGTTTTTCAAATTGTGCAGCCACTTCCCTAAATATGTACAAGGCCTCGTTCTCCAATGGATTTCGGTTTAAAACCTCCAAATTCGAAGTTTCGTTCACCGTAGTCACTTCTTCCAATTCTGATTCCAATGTTTCCAAATTATACTTTTTTATGCGACCTTAACAACTGATATGATGAAAGCCACTTGATTATTTTTTTTATATTAAATGCTAGCCAAAGTTAACAAACAATTAGATATGCAACCCGCATTCCCGGTTCTCAAGAACCTTGGTAGGATCAAAATATTTGTGCTCGTTGGGCAAATTTCGTTCCTTGAGGTAAGCGTCCAATTGGGCATCGCTCCAATGATAGAACGGGCTTACCTTTAATACACCATCCTTGCCAATGCTCAATATGTCCAACGTATCGCGCAATGCCGTCTGTCCCTTTCTAAGATTGGTAAACCATACCTCCGGTTTATGTTCAGCCATGGCCCTATTGAAAGGCTCCAATTTCACCTGACGGGTAAACTCGGCATGTCTGGGGTCCTCTATGTTGGGTATACCCATTACGGCGTCCCTATGGGCCGAGGTCTGTTTGGGAACGTATAATTTTATATTGAGCCCCAAACGGGAAATAAGGTCTTCGGCATGTTTATACGTATTGGGGGTGTTGTACCCGGTATCGCACCAAATAACCGGGATATTTGAATCTACTTCAGTTACGGCATGCAAAATAGCCACCTCGTAGGGCCTAAAATTAGTAGTTACGACCGCCTTTTTGGAATGATCCAAAACCCATGAAATAATATCCGCCGGCGGAATTCCCTTAAAATGAATATTTAGCTCCCGTAACTGCTCTTGACTATGCTTCATAATAATCGTAATTTAAATACTACCTATTTTCCCCAGTTAATGGTGTTCCAAAAACGTTCGTGAAAAAAATACAAAATCATTTTGGTAAATAACTCCACGGCCCCAATGGAAAAGGCTACTTTTAAAGTTCCCGTCACTAACCATGAAATCAAAATGGTGTCCAATGTGCCAACGATCCTCCAGCTAATGGACTTGGCAATACTACGCTTTGGTTTTTCAGACTTTCTATCTGTATCAAAGGTTTCCTTATTGGTGTTTTTATCTAAAATCAATTGCTCGGTAATCATGAAATCTGTTTATAAATCTAATACCCTATCGGTTTAATAGAGTTTACAAAAATATAATTATTTTCATAAAGTCGGACAAAATGGATAAATTAATAACGAGTACACCTTATAGTTTTGATAGATTGATAAAAATAACAGGGAATATCATTAATCGTTCTTATATCCGGACCGAATTTTACGAATCTTCAAATAAATTAAGGAACGGGACCATTATAAGGTGGAATTCCGTGGAATTGTGGATTAGGGTCGGGAGAGCCTAAATCAGATCGGCCAAGGTGTTATTGCGATATATTTCCAAATTGCTGTCCCGCACTTTTAACATCAACCTATTTACGGAACAGGCCTTTTCATCGGGGCAGTCATCACATTTTTCATAAAAGTTTAGACTTACGCAAGCAATCATGGCAATGGGACCCTCTAACACGCGCATCACCGTGGCCATAGATATCTCGGAAGGCTCCTTGATCAAGTAATATCCACCCCCCTTACCCTTTTTAGAGCCCAAAAAACCGGTCTTTCTCAGGGTAAGTAAGATACTTTCCAAAAACTTTTGGGAAATGTTCTCGTGTTCCGCGATTTCGGAAATCTGTCGTGGTTGTTTGTTCTCCTGGGATGCTAAATATGCGAGCGCCTTGAGTCCGTATTTTGTTTTCTTGGAAAGCATAGTACGAAGATACTTTATAGAGACAAAGTTAACAAATTTACCCTATGGAGTTATTAGGATATTGAATTACTTTGTTATTAGGTGTTGGATGATGGTTTGTAGTTCAAGGTGCAAGGTTTACAAAATTAGAAATACGAAACTAGAAGGAAGTTGACAGATTTGGTTGATGGCTGAAAACATAAACTTATAAACTGTTTTAGTCTATTTTCTAGGTTCTAGTTTCCTTAATCTTAGCTCCTGATTCTTGGCTCCCAGCAATGTTTGATGGTTGAAAAAACATAAACTTATAAACTCATAAACTGTTTTAGTCTATTTTCTATGTTCTATTTTCTTTTGTCCTGGTTCTTGGTTCTTGAACTTGAACTTTTTCACTATCCCAACGCTTGTTCAATATCCGCAATAATATCGTCAATATGCTCGAGACCCACCGAAATCCGGACGGTACCATCGGTAATGCCTACCGCCGCCTTATCCGCTGCGGACAATTTATTGTGTGTGGTAGATGCTGGATGTGTAACAATACTTCTGGAATCGCCCAAATTGGCCGAAAGTGATAATAATTTAATGGAATTGAAGAATTTTTGACCGGACTCCAAGCCTCCCTTTACTTCAAAAGCGACCACACAGCCACCTGCTTTCATCTGCCTTTTGGCAACCTCGTACTGCGGATGTGATTTTAGGAAAGGATATTTGACCCAGTTGACTTTTGGATGATCTTCCAAATATTTGGCCAGTTTTAGCGCATTTTCACAATGCCTATCCACCCGCACTGCCAAAGTCTCCAAGCTTTTGGACAAAACCCAAGCATTAAAGGGCGACAAAGCAGGTCCCGTAATCCGGGAAAACCTGTATATTGTATCTATAAGCTGCTTGCTTCCTACCGTAATTCCGGCCATTACCCTGCCTTGACCGTCCATAAGCTTGGTCCCTGAATGGATGACAAGATCGGCTCCAAATTTTATGGGCTGTTGCAGATACGGGGTCGCAAAACAGTTATCGATGATAAGCAACAGGTCGTGCTTTCTTGCGATCCTTCCCAAGACCTCCATATCAAGCACATCTACCCCGGGGTTGGTGGGGGTTTCCGCATAGATAATCTTGGTTGAAGGTTTGACAAGTCCTTCGATGGATTCCAAATCGTTTATATCAAAATAGCTGGTGCTTATTCCCCATTTTGGAAAATGTTTTGTAAATAGTCCGTGGGTAGCGCCAAACACGCTACGCGCCGACACAATATGGTCCCCGCTTTGAAGCAATGCCGCAAAGGTGGAAAAGACAGCCGCCATGCCAGAAGCAAAGGCAAACCCATCTTCGGCCCCTTCCATTTTGCATACTTTTTCTATAAATTCCGAGGTATTTGGATTGGAATAACGGGAATATACGTTCCTATCTTTTTCCTCTGCGAAGGAAGCCCTCATGTCTTCGGCATCTTCGAATACAAAACTTGAGGTAAGGTACACGGGACTGGAATGCTCTAAAAATTGGGACCTTTCCAGTTGGGTCCTAATTGCTTCTGTTTCGAATTGCTGTTTTTTACTCATTAAATGTATTATCTATGTTGTATGTACTAGTTCTAGCCCAAATTATACGGGTTCACCTGATATCAGGTTTCGATACCTTAATCCACCAATTAGTGATAATTAGGGTTGAGCAAAACAAAAGTTTATTTCTCCTTTAAATATTTATAATGGCTTTCATTCTTGCATTCTGTCAAACCCGGTAAATCGCAAAAATCACCAATTATAAGGGCTTCCTTCATGTCTCGACTCCAACCTTGAATTTGCTTTTCTCGATAAAAGGCTGTATCTATTCTTTGGTATTCCTCAACATAAATCAATTTCACTGAAAGCCTTCTCTTAGTATAATTTGCTCCTTCTCCATTTTGATGTTACGTCAACCGCTTTTCTATATCTTTTGTACTTCCCACATAATAGCTTCCATCGGAACATTCCAAAATATCTGTATAACCTTTCATTCAAGAAAGTTAAGGGATTTCATTAATATCCGATTTCGGCCCCGCCCAATCTCCGTATCACCGGTAGCTGAGCGGAGTCGAAGCTATCCTTTTTCCGCAATCCTCAGGATATCCCCGAACACGCCTCGTGCTGTTACGGCGGAACCGGCACCGGCACCTTGAATTACCAACGGGTTTTTACCATAGGACTCCGTAAAAATCTCAATGATGGAATCGGAGCCCTTGATCTGTCCCAAAGCACTTTCTTTGGGTACCGAGATTAGCTTCACCTCTAAATTCCCTTTTTCCTTTTGAAGATCTCCGGACAGGTCGCCTACGTATCTCAACACATAACCTGGCTTCTGCTTCTTTTTAATTTCCGCATACTGTTGATCCATCACATCCAACTTACCTAGGAAATCGGCGACAGAACCTTCCCTTAATTTTTCGGGAATAAGATTTTGAACAACAATATCCGAGAACTCATTGCTCAAATCAAGCTCCCTGGCCAAGATGAGCAACTTTCTACCCACATCGTTGCCCGATAGATCCTCCCTGGGATCCGGCTCTGTAAAACCCTTCTCCATCGCTTCTTTCAAGACCGTGGAAAAAGGAAGGTCGGACTCCGAAAATGTATTAAATATATAGCTTAAGGACCCCGAGAACACCCCCTTGATCCGGGTGATGTTCTCACCGCTCCTGTGCAGTAATTTAATCGTATCGATCAAAGGCAAACCGGCGCCTACGTTGGTCTCGTACAAATACTGTTTTTGATTGTTTGCCAATTCCTTCCGCAAGGTGCGGTAGTAGTCAAAACTGAGGGTATTGGCTATTTTATTGGAGGACACCAGGTCGAAGCCGTTGTCCAAGAACTCCAAATAATGGGCCACAAAGTCCTTGCTGGCCGTATTGTCCACTGCGATCAGGTTTTCCAAATGGTAGCGCTTCGCAAAGCCAAAAACCGTATCCATTGTATATGGAATTCCCTTGTCCTTAAGGTTGGACTTCCAGTTCTTGGAAATCCCTTTATGGTTCAACAGTATATTTTTGGAATTGGCCACAGCAAAAACATTTAGCAATATTCCATGCCGTTCCTCAATGGTCTTGGCCGACTTTAAAATCTGATCGATAAGGGTGGCCCCTACGTTACCATGCCCAAAAATGGCCAGATTGACCTTCTTGCTTATGCCAAAAATCTGTCCGTGCATTACGTTCAATGCCTTGTGCAAATCCGATTTTTTTAGCACCAGACTCACGTTTTTTCCGGTAACCGTATTATTGAACAGTAACGGTACCACCTGATTTTTTATCAACGCATTAAAAGGCTTATGAAAGGTACTCAGGTCCTGTCCGACTATAGAAATGATAGACACGTCCCGTACCACGGTAATCATATTGATATCCTTGGATTGGAAATCGCTTGCAAATTCCGCCTCCAACGCCGCCTTGGCCCTATCTGCCTTGCTCTCCGCAACTACCAACCCGATGCCACGCTCCGAAGAACCTTGGGATATAATGCTGACACTTATATTGGCCTGACCCAATGCCTTAAAAATCCGGGCATCGACCCCTACCTTGCCCAAAAGTCCCCTGCCCTCCAAATTTATCATGGCTTCGTTCTCAATGACCGTAAGTGATTTGATGCCTTCCTTACTGGATTTGGCACTGATAAGGGTACCTTCATTGTCCCCGTTAAAGGTGTTCAATATTCGCAAGGGAATATTCTTTTCCAACAACGGAATAATGGTTTTGGCGTGGAGGATGGTGGCCCCAAAATTTGCCATTTCATTGGCCTCACCATAGGAAAGTTCCTCGATTCGCCTGGCATCTGGTACCAAATCCGGGTTTGCGGTAAAAATCCCATCTACATGGGTATAGTTCTGCAATTCCTCCGCATTGAGGAAGTTTGCCAACAACGCTGCCGTATAATTACTTCCGTTACGGCCCAAGGTCGTAGTTTCGTTGTGGATGTTAGAGGCAATAAAACCGGTAATGATCGGGACCGCATCCGAATCCATCCTTGAAAATTCCTCCTTTATGTTCTGACGGGTCATCCCCTCCAATACTTGGGCGTCGCCAAAATTTCCATCGGTCTTGATGAGCTTCCTCGAATCGACCAACTTGGCATTTATCCCAGCTTCGACCAATAGTCTGGTAATTACCTTGGCAGAAATAAGTTCCCCATAGGCCAAAACCTGATCTTTTATCTTGGCACTATAATCGCCGAGGAGCGAAACCCCCTCGAACAAATTTTTCAGTTCGGCAAACTCTCTTGAAAGGTCCACCTGTGGATAGGTATGCCTCTGGTACTTTTCAAAGGCCTCAAAATCTTTGGAATAATCTTTATTGTCAACGGCCTTTTTTAGTAAGGCTTCCAATTGATCGGTCGCCTTTTCCCGGGCCGACAGCACTACGGCAATATTTTCTCCTTTTTTTACTTTGGATGTGATGATCTCCAGAACACGTGTAATCCCCTCCCCGTTGGCCAGGGATTTACCCCCAAATTTTAAGATCTTGATCCGCTTGGCGTTGCCATTCTTGTCAAACACTCCCTTGAGCAATTGTTGCATTTGATCAAACTCGATCAAGAATGCGTCATGGCCGTGCAAGGAATGCACCTCCCCATAGGTAACATTGCTCCTGGCTTGCGCCCACTGCTTAAAGGTTTCCTTGTTCTCCTCGGCGGTAAAAAACAAATCGGAATCTACCCCGATGATATGGATCTTGGTATCCCCCTTTTGCAATTCGAGAAAGGCCTCCGTACCCCCACGGGTCACATCTATGGTCTTTAACAATTGGTTCATTAGTTTATAGGCCGAAAGTTGGAACCTCTCCTGTAATTTTTTGCCATGATGCGTCAACCAGCTCTCAACATTGAATACCTTTAATTCCTCATTGGTACTTCTTTGAAATCGCGATTTAAAGGACTCGGGCGTCCTATAACAGAGCATGGCGTGCATTCTTGCATCGTGGACGGGCTGCTTTGAATTGATCAAAAATTGCTCTTGAATCTGACAGTTGGCAATTAACCAGTCCGTCGATTTCCAATCAGATGCCACCGGAACCAAGTTTTCGGTAAGATGGGGGGACAAAACCGCCATTTCCCAGGCTATACCGCCCCCCAAAGAGCCCCCAATTATGGCATAGAGCCTTGTAATACCCAGTAACTCCAATCCCTGCAGGAATATACGTGCCATATCCCGAGCTACAAAATCCTTATAATTTTCTATTACAAACCCATCAAACCCATTGCCTGGAATATTAAATGCCAGAACGGTGTATTTTTTGGTGTTGATACATTTGTCGTCCCCGATCAAGGTAGACCACCACCCGTGTTCGCCAGCCACATCGGAATTTCCCGTCAAGGCATGGTTTACCAGGACTATCGGAGCGGTGTGCAAAGGTTGCCCAAACACCTGATAAGAAAGGGAGATGTTCTGGGTGACACCACTATAGGTGGTATAGTTATTTATTTTTAAATGATGTAGCATTATATGTATTGCTGTTATGCTTTATTTCAAAGTTGCGAAAGCCTGATCCAGATCCGCTTTAAGGTCAGATAAATCCTCCAGTCCAACGGACAAACGAATCATATCCTTGGTTGTTCCTGTGCTCTCTTGGGCAGCATCGTCCAGCTGTTGGTGCGTAGTGCTGGCAGGGTGTATGATCAGTGATTTAGTATCTCCAAGATTGGCCAAAAGGGAAAATAATTTTGTAGCATCCACAACCTTTTTCGCCGCCTCATAGCCACCTTTAACACCAAAGGTCAACAAGCCGCTTTGTCCCACTGGCAGGTATTTTTTGGCCAAGCTATAATATTTGCTACTTTCCAGGCCTGGATAGTTTACCCAAGCTACTTCATCCCTTTCCTGCAACCATTTGGCCAGGGCAAGTGCATTTTCGCTATGCCTCTTTATACGAACCTCCAAGGTTTCCACTCCTTGTATAATCTGAAATGCATTAAATGGGCTAAGGGCGGCCCCATAATCGCGGAGTCCTTCGATCCGGACTTTGGCAATAAAGGCAACTGCCCCCAAAGCCTCGTGATAAACCAAACCGTGATATCCCGGGGAAGGTTCTGTAAATTCCGGAAACTTGCCACTGCTCCAATCGAAGGTTCCTGCATCAACAATAGCTCCGCCCAAGGCCGTACCATTTCCGTTCATATATTTCGTCAAGGCATGCACTACAATATTGGCACCGTACTTAATCGGGTTCAACAGTGCAGGAGTGGCCACAGTATTATCTACAATAAAAGGAATTTTAGCGGCTTTCGCTTCCTTGGAGATGGCCTCGAGATCCGGCACGTCCAATTTTGGATTTCCAAGGGATTCCACAAAGATGGCCCTTGTATTTTCCTTTACCGCCTTTCCAAAATTGGCTGGATTGGACGGATCTACAAAAGTCGTCGTAATCCCCAAACGCGGCAGGGTCACGCTCAAAAGATTATAGGTCCCCCCGTATAAGCTACTGGAAGCCACAATATGATCGCCTGTTTTGAGCAAAACCAGCAGTGCTGTCGCGATCGCGGACATGCCAGAAGCAGTTACCACCGCAGCGACACCGCCCTCCAGGGCAGCTACGCGTTGTTCCAGAATATCGTTGGTAGGATTATTGAGCCTTGTATAAATATTGCCCGGCACCTTTAATGCAAATATATCCGCTGCATGGTCCGAGTTTTCGAAAACAAAAGAGGTGCTCTGGTAGATAGGAACGGCTCGGGTTGCTGCTGTTTTGGTAACATCATGTCCTGCATGCAGGGCATTGGTAGAAAATTTTTGATTGCTCATTTGACTTGATTTTTATGTGTTCGATGTATTTCGGACACTGGTTTTTAAAATATTAAAAAAAATAGGACCATCCGGCCTCTTGGATTATATTAAAAAAAAATCAGATTCCAAAAGCAGCCTTCACTAGTTCCTGGGCATCCAATTTCTCCCAAGTGAACAACTCCACTTCTTTCCCGATCCTACCGTTATAGGGAGATTCAAAGACCTTGGTCACTGTCCGTGGTTCTTTGCCCATGTGCCCATATGCAGCGGTTTCCAAATAAATGGGATTTCTAAGTTTTAGTCGTTCCTCAATGGCAAAAGGCCTCATATCGAAGAGTTGGGCCACCTTTTTGGCGATTTCCCCATCGTTCAACGCTACTTTGGAGGTTCCAAAGGTATCCACATAAATTGATGTTGGTTTCACTACCCCGATAGCATAGCTCACCTGTAACAATAACTCATCGGCAACTCCGGCAGCGACCAAATTTTTGGCTGCATGGCGTGCGGCATACGCGGCGCTCCTGTCTACCTTGCTAGGGTCTTTACCGCTAAATGCCCCTCCTCCGTGGGCGCCCTTACCGCCATAGGTATCCACAATTATCTTTCTCCCGGTCAATCCGGTATCCCCATGCGGGCCGCCGATCACAAACTTACCCGTAGGGTTGATGTGATAGGTAATCTTTTCATCGAACAAGGCCTGAATGCTTTTTGGAAGTTGCTTCTTTACGCGGGGGATCAAGATGCCAATGATATCCTTCTTGATCTTGGCCAACATCTTTGCATCATCCTCCATAAATGGATCGTGCTGGGTAGAAACTACGATCGTATCGATGCGTTGTGGCAGGTTGTCATCGGAATATTCTATGGTCACCTGTGCCTTTGCATCGGGTCGCAAATAGGAAATTTCATCGTTCTCCCTTCTCAATACCGCCAATTCCTGCAGTATTTTATGGGAAATATCCAAAGCCAAGGGCATATAATTTTCGGTTTCCTTCGTGGCATATCCGAACATCATACCTTGGTCTCCGGCACCCTGCTCCTCTTTAGAGCCACGATCCACCCCTTGATTGATATCCTGTGATTGTTCGTGGATAAGGGAAATGACCCCACAGGAACTACCGCTAAATTGATATTCCCCTTTGGTATAACCTATTTGGTTGATCACATCCCTGGCAATGGTCTGTAGATCTACGTAGGTGCGGCTCTTTACCTCTCCCGCCAATATTACCTGACCGGTGGTTACTAAAGTCTCACAGGCTACTTTGCTCTCGGAGTCAAAGGCCAAAAAATTATCGAGCAAGGCATCGCTGATCTGATCTGCGATTTTATCGGGGTGTCCTTCACTGACCGATTCTGAAGTAAATAAATATGACATGATGCATTTTTTATAGGCAAGACCTGACTTAATGCATTGCTAGAAGTATACATACCAAAGAAGTGCTTTGGCAGCAACTGTTTTAGCAATTTTTTACAGAGGTTGCAAGCAGTCAAATCATTCCTCCTTAATAATGGCAACAAAAGTATGGTAAAACATTTTGATGACAAAATCTTTATGGACAAATCCTTATTTCGTCAAAACGCATTATTTCATCCAATAATCCCAGAAAGATTTTCACTATCTAACGATATCCCTTATCTTGTACCCTCCAACATTGTTCAACACGTATAACTAACCATTAATCTTCAAACCCCATGCATATTGCTGTTGCAGGAAATATTGGTGCGGGAAAGACTACATTGACCCGATTGCTAGCCAAACATTATAAATGGGACGCCCATTTTGAGGATGTAGTGGACAATCCTTACCTAGATGATTTTTATAACCAGATGGAAAGGTGGAGCTTTAACCTCCAGATCTATTTCTTGAGCAACAGGTACAGACAAATTGTACAGATACGGGAGAGTGGGAAGGATGTTATCCAGGATCGGACCATTTATGAGGACGCCTTTATCTTTGCGCCCAACCTCCATGCCATGGGCCTTATGACCAATAGGGATTTTAAAAACTACACGAGCCTGTTTGAACTGATGGAGAGTTTGGTGCAGCCACCGGACCTCTTGATCTATCTAAGAAGTTCCATTCCTAATTTGGTAGATCAGATACATAAACGAGGAAGGGATTACGAAACCACTATTTCCATTGATTACCTCAGCCGATTAAACGAAAGATACGAGGCTTGGGTACACGGTTATGAAAAGAGCAATCTTTTGATTGTCGATGTGGACAAAATCAATTTTGTGGACAATCCGGAGGATCTGGGACAAGTAATCAATAAAATAGATGCGGAAATCAATGGGCTTTTTTAATTTTTAAGTCCCTATACGAAATTTAGCCAAAAAAATAAAACCCCGCCAATCCTATCGATTAGCGGGGTTTCGCTTTAGTATATGTTAAAAACTATTGCTTTTTAATATCCACCTTTTCTATTACTTTTTCCACTTCCCCATTCGTGTTCTTGGTAGATTCTTCAAAAGCTGTCAATTGAGCCTTCACCTCATCTTGGGAACCTTTAAAGGTTTTTTCCATGGTAGTTTTCTCCCCGTTTACAGTTGAAGTGTAAACTATGGTGGCTTCGGCCAAATCCGTTCCTTGAACGTTCATCTCTACTTGAATATCCTTTTGATTAACAGCTGCCCCTTCCACGGCATGTTCGCCCAAAATGGGAGCAATCACCAAGCCTACCAAACATGTCAATTTAATAAGGATGTTCATGGATGGCCCGGAAGTATCCTTAAAGGGATCACCCACGGTATCCCCGGTCACGGCAGCCTTATGGGCCTCGGAACCTTTGTAGGTCATAACACCATCGATCATGACGCCGGCCTCAAAAGATTTTTTGGCATTATCCCAGGCACCCCCCGCGTTGTTTTGGAATATGGCCCACATAACCCCACTTACACATACACCTGCCATATAGCCGCCCAAAGGTTCGGCACCAAAAGCAAGTCCGATAATAATAGGAGTAATTATAGTTAACAATCCGGGCAATATCATTTCCCTTAATGCAGCTTGGGTAGAGATATCTACACATTTAGCATACTCGGGCTTACCGGTACCTTCCATAATTCCGGGAATCTCACGGAATTGACGGCGTACTTCCTGCACCATTTCCATAGCTGCCTTTCCTACGGATTCCATAGCCAAGGCGGAAAACACAACAGGAATCATCCCGCCTACGAACAACATGGCCAATACATCGGCCTTAAAAATATTGATGCCGTCTATTCCCGTAAATGTCACGTAGGCGGCAAATAATGCCAAAGCCGTCAGAGCAGCGGATGCGATGGCGAAACCTTTGCCAACAGCTGCAGTTGTATTCCCAACAGAATCCAAAATATCGGTACGTCCACGCACTTCGGGGTCCAATTCACTCATTTCGGCAACCCCACCAGCGTTGTCCGCGATAGGACCAAAAGCATCAATGGCCAACTGCATCCCAGTTGTGGCCATCATAGCGGAGGCAGCAAGTGCAACCCCGTAGAATCCTGCCAATTCATAAGAACCATAGATCGCTGCAGCGAACAACAAAACCGAAAAGAAAGTAGATTTCATACCCACGGATAGACCGGCAATTATATTGGTGGCCGCACCAGTGGAACTATTCCTTACAATATCCATTACCGGCTTTTTACCGAGACTTGTATAATAGGCAGTAACCACAGAAATTAAAGTCCCTACGGCCAAACCTATACAGGCCGCCCAAAACACGTTCATGGAAGAGATATCCTTATATCCTTCACCAAAAAACCTCATATGCATGGTCTCCGGCAACATCCATCGTATTAAAAAGAAACTCGCGATCAAGGTTAAAATAATGGCGGTCCAGTTTCCGGTATCCAAGGCCTTCTGTACTTGGGCCTCCTTGGCATCGTTATTGGATATTTTCACAAAGAAAGTACCTATTATAGAAGCCACAATTCCAACGCCAGCTATCACGATGGGCAATAAAATAGGGCCCATATTGCTAAAGGCATCGGTAAATTGTGAAGTTGTGGACATATCTTTGATCAGGTAGTTGCCCAATACCATGGAAGCCAAAACTGTAGCCACATACGAGCCAAATAGATCGGCTCCCATTCCAGCAACGTCACCCACATTGTCACCCACGTTATCCGCTATGGTGGCGGGGTTCCGTGGATCATCCTCAGGAATTCCAGCTTCGACCTTACCTACTAGATCCGCTCCAACATCTGCAGCCTTGGTATAAATACCACCACCTACACGTGCAAACAATGCGATGGATTCCGCACCCAGCGAAAAGCCGGCCAAAGTTTCCAAAGCTACCGTCATCTCGTTATAGAAATCGACGCCTCCCGTTACAAACATTTTTACAAAAATGAAGAAGAAAAGGCTTAGGCCCAATACAGCCAGCCCAGCGACTCCCATTCCCATTACGGTTCCGCCACCAAATGAAACCTTTAAGGCTTGTGGCAGACTGGTTCTTGCAGCCTGGGTAGTTCGTGAATTCGCTTCGGTAGCAATACGCATACCTACATTTCCTGCTAGGGCAGAAAAGAACCCACCAAAAATAAAGGCCACTATAATCATCCAGTGCGTGGTGGCGACAAAATAGGATATGGTACCCAGTGCAAGGGACGCGATCAAGATAAAGATTGTCAGCAACCGGTACTCCGCATTTAGAAAGGCTAAAGCACCTTCCTTGATTGCTTTGGAGATGGATTGCATTTTTTCATTTCCCGGGTTTTGTTTTTTTACCCAAGAGGCCTTTATCGCTGTAAAAATTAAACCTAAAATTGCCAATCCCATTGGCACAAAAATCATATTGGATTCCATTTAATCGATTGTTAAGTATTTAGCGGGGCAAAAATAGTAAAAATTAATAATAAGGCAGGTGTAAATCCTTGACTTAAAAATAGGCTCTTGGCATTGGGGCAATATTGGTTGCGGACCCATTAACCCATTTAAAAAAATTAGGGACAAGTATTGTCTTGTCCCTATATAAAAATTAGTCTTGAAATAAAATTTATTTGATGCTTACCTCCCTGGTCGGTACATCGCTATCCACAAACCGCTGGATACATTTAGCCACAATTTCTTTGGCTTCGACCACATCTCCCCAGCCACCGACATCTACCTTTTTCTTTTCCAGATCTTTATAAACCTTAAAAAAATGTTCTATTTCCTTGACAAGGTGCGGATTCAGCTCATAAAGATCATTGACCTTGTTCCATACCGGATCCGTCATGGGCACGCAGATTATTTTTTCATCCGGCCCCTTTTCATCGGTCATATGGAAAACCCCAATTGGCTTCACCTCCATTACACAACCTGGAAAAGTGGGTTCGGTCACTAAAACCAGTACATCCAAGGGGTCCCCATCCAATGCCAAGGTTTCCGGAACAAATCCGTAATCTGCGGGATACATCATGGAAGAAAAGATCATCCTGTCGTACCGTATTTTTTTTAGGGCAAAATCGTATTCGTATTTGTTTCTACTTCCTTTCGGAATCTCTATAAGTACATCAAACGATGTGATTTCATTTTTCTCCATAACGATATCCGTATTTGATTTATAAAAGTAAATGAAAATAATTTAATGGGAAGTTATTTCTACCATAAATCCAATCCTATCGGTCCTAACCACCCCGCCCTGCCGGCACCCCACCTTAAAAAGGAGGGGACTATTCTAAGTTCATTTCATGTTATTAAGCAACCTTTCAAGGTCCTCCCCTTATGAAAGGGGAGGTACCGAAGGTGGAGGGGTTAGGGCGGGGGTGGTTCTCCTAGAAACTAAATCCAAAGGAACCTGTAATCCCAAAAGGTCGGGCATCTGGATTGTCCAAATAGTTTCCGCGAAAGTTGAAATCTATCCTGAAAATTCGAAAGATATTGCCAACCCCTACGGAATATTCCCAGTATATCTTATCCGTTGGTGCCATTAAAGGGATATTGGTAGGACTGCTCAAGGCTTTATTGGCATCTGACAATTCGCCCCATACACCTCGAAGACCAACAATTTCCCTTAGGTTCCATTTGCGCACCAAGGGTATCCTGGAAAAAATTCTACCATTAAAATTATGTTCAAAATGTGCGGAGGCATAGGTATCCGTAACAAACTCATAAAAGTTCAAATTGGGGAACGTATTGAAGAGAGTAAAAAATGTCTGGTTACCCGGTACCACGCTGAGTAGTCCTAATGGCACGTTGCCGAAGGTCTTTCCTATTTCCACTGAACTCAATAAGCGGCCAAAACCTCCAAGTTGCCACGGCTTTGCATAGGAAAACTGAAATTTTTCATAGTCGAACCCGCTGTCAAAAAAGCCGCTCATCCCTTTAGTGTAGCTCAATAACAGCGTACTGTAATTGTCGTTTATGTTCCTGCGTTCTACCCCAAAGCCAATGGTTTTTTTTCCAGGGGTATAAATTAAGGTACTGTTAAACTCAAAATCCTTTGTTACGGACGAAATACCCGTAGGAGAGGATAGGTCTACATAATCCAGGCTAAAGGCATCGGGTAAGGCCGAACTCAAGGTCCTATAGGAAACGCCGGTAAGCAATCTTAGGTTCGTCACCGGTTCAAATTCCAAATTGAAGGTACTCAGGTTAATATTCGTCAAGCGATCATTAGATCCCACCGTAACGATAGAGGATGAGGCGATGCTGCGCCCCAGCACATCATTGGTCGCAGTAAGGCTGATACCCAGCTGTTCCACATCCTTTCGGTTTCCGCCGGAAACGATCAAGCGCGTATTTTTGTCCAACAACCATTTGGCGGAAATCCCATGTTTCACGATATGGTCCTTAAATCCATAGGCCAAATAACCTTCCAATCGCCATGGGTCATTTTGACTGAAATAGGTCCTTGCCCCGCCGCGCAATCGGACCCCTTCGGCCTCATTGTATCCAAACCAACTATAGATATCGCCAATGTCCATATTCCATTTGGGCACCTCCACATAGCCCGAACCCAATATACTGACGATATTATAAAAAGTCTTGAACTTGCGTACCGTCTCCAAGGTATCCAACAGTTTGTAAATCCCCTTTTCATCCTTGTTCAGCGGCTCCAATCTATTGGTATTCCAAAAGGCGTCATCCTGATTGAGAACTTCCGGATTATAGGCATTGCCCTTGGTTTTATAGAATTCCTTGGGCTTGGGTTCGTCAAATTTATAATTTTTAAAAACGGTGGTCCGCTTTCCATAAACACCTTGGGTATTCTCTTTCTTTCTTAGACTGAAGTTGCTCATCATATAATCCCGTTTCAAAAGAAAGACCGAATCGTTTACCACATCAAATTCCTGTTCTATATAAATGTCCTTTACCCAATTTATATTTGCGCTCCGCGTTACCTCCAGGTTAATTTTTTTTATGGCAAACGTGGTGTCGTTCACCCAAAAATCCCCCTTAAAAGTGAGCTCGCTCTTCCGCCTTGGGTAATAAATAATATTGTAGCACCATTTGTTATCTACGAAAGCACTGTCGGCCAGCACATAATTATAAGTCTCAATACCGGTTCTGGAAAGCGGACTGGTAAAACTCTTGTCAAAAAATTTAAGATAATTGTCATATATATCGTAAGGGGTGTAAAGATCCTTGACGAAGGCAATAATCGCTTGGTTATTGCTAAAGCCTGAATTTTTATTACCCAAAATGACCTCTCTTTCATCATTTAAATTGTTATCCCCGTACATCTTGGAAAAGGTTTCGTTCAAAAAAATGGGCAAATACGTCTTTCCGGTAATATTGGAAGTATCCAAATCTTGGAACACGAACTCCAGGCCCTTAAAGACTTTTTTCTTCATAAAGGCACTGTCTATAGTATTCAAATCAAACTCAACCTTCTCGTATTTATCATAGGCGTATTGATCGAACATCCGAAGGCCATTCTGACGCTTTTTGGCCCAAATTTTTCTCAAAATATCGATGGCGGGGTTGTTCTTTTTAGATTGCTTTCCAGAGTAAACGACTACCTCCTTTAGGTTTTCGCTCTCTTCTTCCAATACAATTTTTAGATTGTAATTTACACTGGAGGACAAAGGAACTTCTTGGGTCTTATATCCCAAAAACGAAATCACGAGAGTTTCATATCTCTTTTCAGATTCCATATAAAAATGGCCATCATCATTGGTGATGGTCCCTTCAGAGGAGTCCTTAAAAAGCACATTGGCGAAAGCTACCGGCGATCCAGAATCATCCACCACTACCCCGCCTACCTTGGTCTGGGACTGCAAGACCATGGAAAACAGCAAAAAAATAGATGAGAGAAATTGTTTCATTAAATCGTTTTGCCAAGGAGTCATATCTGTTTAACGAGCTCCCCTATTAAAAAACAAAAGCTTCACCGACCCAAAGGCCGACAAAGCTATGTTTCTATTTATATTGTCTTCCTTATTTATACAACACTTTCTTTACAGCTTTAATGACGTCCTCATGATTGGGCAACCATTCCGCCAAAAGAACTGGAGAATAAGGAGCTGGGGTATCGGCGGTGTTAATTTTAATGATAGGGGCATCCAAATAATCGAATGCTTGGAATTGTACCTGATAGGTAATCTCCGTGGCTACATTGCCAAATGGCCATGCCTCTTCCAAAATTATGAGTCTGTTCGTCTTTTTGACGGATTTAAGAATCGTATCATGGTCCATCGGGCGCACGGTACGAAGGTCTATTATTTCACAGCTAATGCCATCCTTTTCCAATTCTTCCGCCGCCTTAAAGGCCTCTTTGATGATCTTGCCAAATGAAACGATGGTCACATCCTTGCCTTCCCGCTTAACGTCGGCGACTCCCAAGGGTATGATATAATCCTCCTCTGGTGTTTCACCTTTATCCCCGTACATTTGTTCGGATTCCATAAAAATGACAGGGTCATCATCCCTAATGGACGCTTTTAATAGTCCTTTGGCGTCCTTGGGATTGGACGGCACCACAACCTTGAGTCCTGGACAGTTGGCATACCAACTTTCAAAGGCCTGGGAATGGGTTGCCCCCAATTGTCCCGCAGAACCGGTAGGTCCACGAAAAACGATCGGACAATTAAACTGTCCGCCGGACATCTGTCGTATTTTGGCCGCATTGTTGATTATTTGATCGATTCCTACCAAGGCAAAGTTGAAAGTCATAAACTCCACAATAGGCCTATTGCCGTTCATGGCAGAACCAACTGCGATACCGGAAAAACCCAATTCGGAAATCGGGGTGTCTATGACCCGCTCCGGACCAAATTCGTCCAACATCCCTTTGGAAGCTTTATATGCTCCGTTGTACTCGGCTACTTCCTCGCCCATTAGATAGATAGTCTCGTCCCTTCTCATCTCTTCGGACATGGCCTCGCAAATGGCTTCCCTAAACTGTATTGTTTTCATTTCTTTGGATTGTTATTGAACTTGTTTAAATTTTTAAACAATTAAAAAATAAGGTCAATATTAAAATGCAAGCAAAAATAGGAAATAATATATCAATTACCCGACGCGTATAATTAAATTTACATGTAAAAATTACTATGCATGCATAGTAATTTTCAAATATATTACATATCTTAGCACCACTTAATTTCAACCCATTCGTCCGGTATTTTCGACATGGATATCATCGGTAAAATCTAAATGATATCAACATCAACCCATTAAACAAACGATGGATGAAAAGAGTATTAAGCCCCAAAACTTCGGGGCCAATATGGGAGCGTGGCGGTATTATACGTTCCCTACCTGCCCGACCAGTGATTCAGGCAGGTTCTTTGATTTATTAATTTCCAAGTAACTAAAAAGAGTTAAGCGTATGAAAATTTTAGTTTGTATCAGTAATGTCCCGGACACAACATCCAAGATAAACTTTACGGCGGACAATACTCAATTCGACACCACTGGGGTACAGTTCGTAATCAATCCAAATGACGAATTTGGACTTACCCGTGCCATGTGGTTCAAGGAGAAGCAAGGTGCAACCGTCCATGTGGCTACCGTTGGCGGGCAACAGACCGAGCCAACCATACGGAAAGCACTGGCCATAGGTGCCGATGAAGCCATTAGGGTCGATTCCGAACCTACCGATGGATTTTTTGTGGCCCAACAATTGGCGGAAGTGATTAAGAAGGGGGAGTATGATTTGATCATCGCCGGAAGGGAAAGTATTGATTACAACGGAGGAATGGTCCCGGGGATCATTGCTGCCCTATTGGACATCAACTTTGTCAATACCTGTATTGGATTGGAAATTGAAGGCAGCAATGCCACGGCAATCCGTGAAATAGATGGTGGCAAGGAAAAAATTGCCACTACCCTACCCTTAATTATCGGGGGACAAAAAGGACTGGTACAAGAAAGCGACCTCAAGATCCCAAATATGAGGGGCATTATGATGGCACGGCAAAAGAAACTCAACATCGTGGAACCGGTTAATGCCACAAAGGCTACCCAAGACACCAAATTTGACAAACCCGCACCAAAAGGCCCCATAAAAATGATAGACCCAAATAATCTGGACGAGTTGATCGATTTGTTGCACAACGAAGCGAAGGTAATCTAGATGGAAGCGCAACAGACAAGACAAAAATAATCGTTGATATTAAAAAACTATAAGTAGGCAGAAGAGTTCAAGGTTAAAGGTTCAAAGTTAAAAAGCCAAACCTGAAACTAGAAACCAGAAACAACAAAAAAACAAGACCATGTCAGTTTTAGTATATACAGAATCGGAAAATGGGAAATTTAAGAAAAGCGCCTATGAGGTTGCCTCTTACGCCCATGAAGTAGCAAAACAATTGGGTACAACCGTCACGGCAGTATCCTTCAATGTAAATAGCAGTGAAAATTTGGGTAGCCACGGGGTTTCCAAATTGCTGCAAATTGCCAATGACAAATTAAAGACTTTTAACGCCAAAGCCTATGCGCATGCGATAGAACAAGCGGTAAAAAAAGAAAACGCAACGGTAATCATAATTGGTTCCGGAATGGATGCCAAGTATCTTGCGCCCATTCTTGCGGGTAAATTACACGCAGGTTATGTACCCAACGCGGTTGCAGCCCCGGAAAGCACGAATCCGTTCAGTGTAAAACACACGGCATTTAGCAATAAAGGCTTTGCCCATACCCAAATAAATACAGAAGTAAAGATAATAGGAGTATCGAACAACGCGTTTGGGGTTTTGGAAAACAAAACTGCGATCACCACGGAACCTTTTGACCCCGTCGTTAGCGACGATGACCTAAGCACCAAACCCATAGAAGTGGACAAGGTGGCCGGTAAAGTGACCATTGCCGATGCTGATATCGTTGTCTCGGGCGGACGTGGACTCAAGGGTCCTGAAAATTGGGGCATGATCGAAGATCTCGCCAAGGTTTTGGGTGCTGCTACCGCCTGTTCAAAACCGGTTTCCGACATGGGATGGCGCCCTCACGGGGAACACGTTGGACAAACGGGAAAGCCAGTTGCCAGCAATCTGTACATCGCCATCGGCATCTCTGGAGCAATTCAACATTTGGCCGGGGTTAGCGCCTCCAAGACTAAATTGGTGATAAATACCGACCCAGAAGCTCCCTTTTTTAAGGCTGCAGACTACGGAATTGTAGGTGATGCCTTTGAGGTAGTGCCCAAACTCACTGAAAAATTAAAGGAATTTAAAGCTCAAAACGCTTAATTTTTGCTAAATTGACCCCCCTAAAGGGCTGTTTAAATAATAGGTCATACCCTTTTGTTTAAACAGCCCTTTAAGGTATATTGTAGATTATGAGCTTGGTAAGATTAAAAATTAAGGGAATATCATATAGCCAAACACAAAATGGCGCCTATGCCCTCATTTTAAATGAAGTGGAAGGGGATCGTAAACTACCAATAGTTATCGGGGCTTTTGAGGCACAGTCGATCGCCATTGCCCTAGAAAAGGAAATAAAACCACCGAGGCCATTAACCCATGACCTATTTAAGAATTTTGCCGATAGATTTGACATTGTCGTAAAACAAGTCATTATTCACAAACTGGTCGATGGGGTATTTTATTCGAGCATTATATGCGAAAGGGATAAAATAGAAGAAATCATCGATGCCCGGACCAGTGATGCCATTGCGTTGGCACTTAGGTTCGATGCACCCATATTTACCTACAAGACTATACTTGACAAGGCGGGGATTTTCCTAAAATTCTCCACAAAGGATAAGGTCAAGGAAGACAATGCGGACAGTATTATGGTGGACGAGATCCTCCAAGAGGGTGAAACCGTGGAAATTGACAGCAGTGCTTCCGATGCCTATAAAGAACTTACGGTTGAAGAGCTCTATCAGGAATTGGACAAGGCGGTGGCCAGCGAAGACTACGAAAAAGCTGCCAAATTACGGGACGAAATCTCTAAACGGAAATAGGAATCGAAACAAATATAAGCATCGAGACCAACGCTATTGAAGCGATTTTAATAACCTCCTTGACTATCTGGTAACCTAGAAACCCAATAACCCATAAAAAAGAATGAAATACAGCCGTTCGATTCTTTTATTTGTACTCCTAATAAGTTTTTCTTCCTTCGCACAAAACCATATATTTCCGGACAGTCTTAAACCAGTTGTAGAGACTACCATCATCAACGACATTGCCGACCGATCGAACGCCCACATAATCCCCAGTCAGGGGTTTTCATTTGGAAGCCTAGGTCGGGGCATCATTGGAATGCTGGCCCTCATTGCCATTTCCTATCTCTTCAGCGCTAACCGAAAGGCAATCAACTGGAAAACAGTGGGTATTGGATTGTCCATTCAATTACTGTTGGCTATCGGCGTTCTCAAGGTTCACTTTATCCAAATGGGATTTACGGAAGTAGGGCAGATCTTTGTCAATATACTGGACTATACCCTGGCCGGCAGCAAATTCCTGCTCGGCAGCCTGCTCGATCTGGACAACCCTAACATAGGGTACATATTTGCTTTTCAGATCCTGCCGACCATTATCTTTTTTTCTGCGTTGACATCTGTTCTTTTCTATCTCGGCATTATTCAAAAAATAGTTAAGGGATTGGCGTGGCTACTTACAAAATCCTTGGGGATTTCCGGGGCCGAGAGCCTCTCCGTGGCAGGTAATATATTTCTGGGCCAAACCGAAGCCCCCCTATTGATAAAAGCCTATCTGGAAAAAATGAACAAGTCCGAAATTCTTCTCGTTATGGTCGGGGGGATGGCCACGGTTGCAGGTGGGGTATTGGCAGCGTACATCGGATTTTTGGGAGGAAACGACGAACAATTGCGCCTTGAGTTTGCCCGACATTTATTGGCAGCCTCCGTAATGGCCGCTCCAGGGGCCATCATAGTTTCGAAAATTTTATATCCCCAGACCGAAGCGATCGACACGAACATTAAGATTTCCCACGAAAAGATTGGCAGCAATCTTTTGGACGCAATTTCCAACGGTACCACCGAAGGGCTAAAGCTTGCTGTCAACGTCGGTGCCATGCTTCTGGTTTTCGTGGCCTTTATCGCGATGATCAATGGTATTTTTAATTGGTTCGGAGACATTACTTCCCTAAATGGATGGATCGCTGCTCACACTTCTTTTGACAAATTCTCTTTGGAATCGGTTCTCGGAATTGTTTTTGCCCCATTGATGTGGATAATAGGCGTGGCCAAGGAAGATATGATGCTTATGGGACAATTATTGGGAGTTAAGTTGGCCGCGAGCGAGTTTATTGGCTACATTCAGTTGGCCGACCTTAAAAATGCCTCCGAAGGGGTCCATTTTACTTTCAACAAGTCGGTTATCATGGCTACCTATATGTTATGTGGCTTTGCCAATTTTGCGTCTATCGGGATCCAGATCGGCGGAATTGGGTCTTTGGCCCCCGGCCAGCGCAAAACCTTGTCCGAATTCGGAATGAAGGCCGTCCTTGGAGGTACCTTGGCCTCATTGCTGTCCGCTACCATAGCGGGAATGATTTTGGGGTAGGAAGTCCCATCCCTTAATCCCCTCCATTTAATGCAGGCCACTTTGCCAAAAGCACCTTCCATCAGCTTTGGAGCGCATTCGTTAGGTACAGGGAACAGAAAACGGAAGCTTTTGATTTAAATTGCCTATCAGCAAACTAAGAACGGTATCAAAAGGCATAAACAAAATGGAACCAAAAAAACTCGTAAAGAAAGGTTATGATAACCTTGGAGAAAGTTACAGCAGATGTTTTAAGAATGTCCATCTGGATAAATATCCTATTTGGCTGAATACATTTTTGAAAAACTTGGCAGAGGGAAGCTCCATTTTGGATTTGGGTTGTGCGAATGGAATGCCAGTAGCTAAAATCTTAAGTAAGGATTTTGACTATTTAGGTGTCGATATTTCCCCCGTGCAAATAGAACAAGCCCGATATAGTAGCCGGAAGCAAATTTCCTGGTAAGTGATTTCACCAAATTATCATTCGCTCGCAGTTCATTTGACGCGATTTTAGCATTCTATTCCATTATTCATATTCCATTGGAGGAACAACAAGATTTGATTTCCTCAATTTATCAGTGGCTCCGCCCAAATGGAATATTTATGGCAATTGTCGGTGCAAAAAATTGGACGGGTACAGAAAATGATTGGTTAGAAGCAGGAATTAGCATGTATTGGAGCCATACAGATATTGAAACCTACCTAACATGGTTTACTTCCACTGGCTTTATTTTATTGGACAAACAGTTCGTCCCAGAAGGTAATGGCGGACATTTCCTTCTTGTTGTTAAAAAATAAGTCCGATTACCCAAAGGGGGCAGCTACTTTTTGCTCGTTGATAATTTTTGATAACTGTCTTGGTTTTACTCCCGACCTGTGGTGTACTTTGCTTAATTTTACCATCTATTTAAACTAGAAACATTTAAAAATCCACCCTTCGGGGAGCTAGGTGCAATGAAACAATACCACGATTTACTTAAGCATGTACTGGACACGGGTAATCCAAAAGGCGATCGGACCGGAACTGGGACTTTGAGCGTATTTGGATACCAAATGCGATTTGACCTCAGCAAGGGTTTCCCTATGGTTACCACCAAAAAATTACACCTTAAATCCATTGTACACGAGTTGTTGTGGTTTTTAAAGGGCGACACGAATATTTCCTACCTACAGGAAAACGGGGTCAGAATCTGGAACGAATGGGCCGATGAAAACGGGAATCTTGGTCCAGTATACGGATATCAATGGCGTAACTGGAACGGGGATGAAATTGACCAGATCAAAGAAGTAATAGACACCCTAAAAAACAACCCTAACAGCCGACGTATGCTCGTTTCCGCATGGAACCCAAGTGTGCTGCCCGATACGTCCAAGTCCTTCGCAGAAAACGTATCGAACGGAAAAGCGGCCTTACCTCCATGTCATGCCTTTTTTCAATTCTATGTGGCCAACGGAAAGCTTTCCTGTCAGTTGTACCAGCGCAGCGCGGATATTTTTCTCGGCGTACCTTTTAACATAGCTTCCTATGCCCTTTTTACCATGATGGTAGCCCAGGTATGCGGATACGAGCCGGGGGATTTCATACACACCTTTGGCGACGCCCATATCTACAACAATCATATGGAGCAGATCAAGTTACAATTGAGCCGAGAGCCCAAGCCCTTGCCCAAAATGGTCCTTAATCCCGAAGTAAAGAATATTTTCGATTTTAAGTTCGGGGATTTTACGCTGTTGGATTATGATCCCTATCCCCATATTAAAGGGGCCGTCGCTATTTAATCAATTTTTAATTTTATTGGATCAACTTTTGGTGGCGCAAGTTTCTTAACTTTAGGGTAAAATCTGCCCGTTATGGTGTTAAGTGATACACTATTGGATTTCTTTCTAGAAACTCGAAATAGAACGGAAACCATTTGTAAGCCGCTCGAAATTGAAGATTACGTGGTACAGCCAATTGTCGATGTTTCGCCTCCCAAATGGCATTTGGGCCATACAACCTGGTTTTTTGAGGAGTTCATCCTTAAGCCCCATGCCGAAAATTACAAGATTTTTGATCCGGATTTCTCCTTTGTGTTCAACAGCTATTACGAAACCGTGGGCAAAAGGGTAATTAGAACCGATCGTGGCAATCTTTCGCGACCTTCCGTTCATAGAATCTATGAGTATCGCCACTACGTGACAAATGTTGTAAAAACGTTTTTCCAAAAATCAAGAAACCAGGAAATCCATGCCTTGTTGGAAATCGGTATCCATCACGAAAAACAGCATCAAGAACTTTTGCTGACCGATATCAAATATATCTTGGGCAACAACCCGCTGTTCCCCAAATACGCCGACTTCCCTGAAGAACATTTGATCGAAAATCATCCTGGGGAATGGATTCCGGTTGAGGAAGGGGTCTATGAAATTGGCCATAACAGCGATGTGTTTTGTTACGATAACGAGCTGGGCCGGCACAAAGTTTACTTACAACCCTATCAAATTTCCAATAAATTGGTGACCAATGGGGAGTTTATGGAATTTATGGCAGCCGGGGGGTATCAACGGTTTGACCTTTGGCATTCCGATGGTTGGGACTGGGTGAATCAAAATAAAATTCACACACCACTTTATTGGCACAAAATTGATGGTCAGTGGCACCATTATACCCTTAAGGGGCTCCAAAAATTGGACATCCGATCACCCTTGACCCATATTTCTTACTACGAGGCCTTTGCATATGCACATTGGAAGGACAGCCGCTTGCCGACCGAATTTGAATGGGAAACCGCACAATCCCTTTTTCCTTGGGGAAAGCGTTGGGAATGGACGGAAAGCGCCTATCTTCCCTACCCCGGCTATAAAAAGGCCGACGGTGCCCTGGGAGAGTACAACGGTAAATTTATGGTCAATCAGAAAGTTCTACGTGGGGGATCAATAGCTACTCCATCCAAACATACACGGCCAACTTATCGAAATTTTTTTCAGCCCCCTTTACGTTGGCAATTTACCGGATTAAGGTTAGCCAAATAATTTCGACTTAATAGTGTCGGGCCATTAAGCCCAAAACCCGAGTTAGTCCTGTTCCCGAACTTTATAGGCGAAAATAAAACCGTATTCACAAACATTAAAAAGACATGGAGGTAAATACCAATTCCGTATTTGAGACACTTTTTGGCGAGGAAGTATATGACGGTTTGACCCACAGCCCCAAACGCCTCCCGTCCAAATTTTTCTATGACAAACAAGGGGATTCGCTCTTTCAGCGGATCATGGCAATGCCAGAATACTACCTTACCGATTGCGAGTTTGAAATCCTTGAAAAATATAAATCCGAAATTACCGATTGGTTCGTCAACGGAACCGATCCATTTAATCTTATTGAACTGGGAGCCGGGGACGGGAAGAAGACCAAAATATTGTTGAGACATTTATCCGGAAAAAAAGAAAAATTCAACTATTTCCCCGTAGATATAAGTAAAAACATTCTGGAGCAGTTGAAAAATTCCCTTCGCGAAGAATTGCCCCAAGTATCTGTAAGTCCACTACAAGGCACGTATTTTGAAGCCTTAAAAAGCATAAAACGATATAACGGCACTAGAAATGTCATTCTTTTTCTGGGTTCCAACATTGGAAACATGGGTCACCAACAAGCAATAGATTTTTTATTTAAGCTGAGGGAAAGTATGAATAGGAACGACCTTCTATTTATCGGATTTGACCAAAAGAAGGATCCGCGGACCATTCTCAATGCCTATAACGATGCAACGGGGATAACCGAGGCCTTTAACAAAAATATTTTAACGAGAATAAACCGGGAGCTTGAAGGCAATTTCGACCTTGATAAATTTCTGCACTGGGAAGTCTACGACCCCGAAACGGGTGCCGCCAAAAGTTTTTTGGTTTCCAAGGTTGCCCAAACGGTAAGAATTGAAAAATTGGAAATTGAACTGCAGTTTAGGCAATGGGAGACCATTCATACAGAGACCTCACAGAAATATGACGATAATATGGTAAGATGGTTGACCGAAGAAGCGGAACTAGAAATCAAAGCTGAATTTACCGATCCCAATTATTGGTATAAAAATTACCTCTTGGGAAGGAAGTAGACTTTAGGGGAGGGTATGGTTTATGGTTTATGGTTTATGGTTTATGGTTGAAAATCCGAAATTTAAGATTGCAGTTCCTATCAAAGAATTAACGGATAAACAATAGACGTAAATAAAAGTTGCCATTGGGAAATATCCCAACGGCAACTTATTAATTTCTTAAATTACAATACCAATACGGCATTTTCCGCACCAGCATAATCGTTCCATTGAAAACGATCGGCTTCTGGTTCGTTTACATAGTTGCCATCAACCAAATACTTAAACTCATAGGTTTTTTCTTTTGGTAGTTCAAAAGTACCTTTAAACGTACCGTTCTTCAATTTTTTCAACGAGCTTTCCTTTGGGCTCCAGTTGTTAAAATCACCCACAACGGCAACTTTTTTAGCTTCCTCTGCTGGCACTGTAAAAGTAACTTTACATACAGGCTTCGACTTCAAATATTGCTTTGTAATAGACATAATAGTGTGTTTTTAAATTTTGTACAAAGGAACTCATAAAACCTCTAGAACACAATTAGTTAACTAAAATTTATCATTTTATCAAAAATACGTTGGCGAAAACCCACCATTGTCAAAATGACCTATGTGCATTTAGCAACTCCATACATCTATACCCTTGTAATTAAGCTTTTTACAATGTCATCTATATGCTTTTCGGTGTTATAAAAGTGAAAACTAAGCCGAATTCCGCCTCCTCTTTGGGAACAGACCACATTTTTTTCTGTCAAATGCTGAAACAACCCATCATTTCCTTTTATATTAAATATTGGACCATGGTCATTTCTCTGAACAACATATGGTTCCAATAATCCAAGTTCCATAAATTTGGTTTTAGCATATTCCGTGAGTTCCTTAACACGGGTTTCAATTTTATCCATTCCTGTACGGGATAAAAAATCCAACGAAAATTTAAGGCTTCCGAAGTTCAAGGTATCCAGATGCCCCGGCTCCAAGTGCTTCATAAACGGAATCTTGTCCTTTGCATTTAAATTCCCATTTACCGAACCAAAACCCGATCCTTTTAGGGTAAAATGTTCCTTTACACCTTCCTTGCACATCCAAAATCCGTTGCCATAACCAGCCAATAGCCATTTATAGCCACTTGCGCCCAACAAATCAATCCCCGAGCTTTCAAAGTCAAACTGGGCTGTACCACAAAACTGGGTACCATCGGCCATAATGATCAGGTTCGGAAATTCATTTTTTAATTGATTTAAAAATTTCAAATTTATTTTTACTCCGTTCACCCATTGCACCAAGCTCAGGGCTAGAATCGAAATGTTATCGATTTTAACTTGGTTTTGGATATTCGCTTCCAAATTTTCATCGATTTTCACATAGGATACCCCGAAACCCCGGCTTTCAAACGGCCAGTTTACCGAGGGGTAATCATTCTCCAATAGTAGTACCTTGTGTTTTGGATCCAATCCCTCCAACAATTGGTTTAGCCCCAAAGAAAAATTGGGTACCAAGGCTACATTATCGGGTTTGCAATTAAAAAATTTGCCAATGGTCCTCTTTGTTTCCCCGATCAATGATAAACTTTTCATTTGCATAACACTGCCCCCGATCAAATAATCCAGGTCGTGTTCCTGTCGCCATTCCATTAAACCATCACTAAGGAGCCCACAAGCTGCTGTGTTGGCATATACGTATTGACTGAGTACGGGGAATTGATCTGGGTAATTCTTCATAATGGGTAAAAGGAATTTACTTTGGCACTATTCCAACGATTTGGAAGTGGTCCGACTTTCACAATGATTGTCCTTTATTTAATGAAGTGATTTAAACTTTTTTCATTTGCTAAAAACCGTCCCTCTCCACTCATTTCTTGACTTTTTCTTGTTCCGTAGCCCTGTTATGCACCTCAAAGAAGACATCAATTGGCCGAAAAATGACAAATCTTCGCTTAAACACAAAAAGTTTAAATCACTTCAATATCTTTGCTAGTAAAGATAGGCATTCCATGTTTTTCAAAAATAAAAATAAAAACGAAATCGATCTAGAGCAACATGAGCAACTGGAGTATGCCCACGCCAGGGTTAAACAAAAGAAAAAGCTCTACAATCATTTTGTCTTTTTTTTAATTGGGGGCGTATTCGCTTTTCTGGCCAATAAGATTCTTAAATACGACGAACAACACAATTGGTATTTGTGGGTAATCCTTATCTGGGGAGGTATTTTTATTTTGCATTTCATCAATGTTTTCATTACCCAAGAATTTATGGGCAAGGAATGGGAACGTGGGCAAAGGGAAAAATTGGTAGCCAAACAAAAAAAGAAAATAGCCGAAATACAAAAGGAAATCGATACCGATTTCCCTCTGACGAACATCAATAAAAAAAAAGACCCGTGGGAAGAACCATTGCCCTGATCGCCGCCGCCGCCGAGAACAATGCCTTGGGCATCGACAACGACCTGTTATGGCACCTGCCCGACGACTTTAAGCGCTTTAAGAGCCTGACCTCTGGCCATAAGATTATCATGGGCAGGAAAACCTTTGAAACCTTTCCAAAACCATTGCCTAACCGGACACACATCATCATAACCAGGGACGTGAACTATGTACCCAGGTTTCCCAATTGTCTTGTAGTGCATTCCATGGAGGAGGCGATAAAGAAAACCGTAAGCGATGATCTTTCCTTTATTATTGGGGGAGGGGAAATCTACAAATTGGGAATGCCTTACGCCAACAAAATTGAGCTGACCCGAATCCATTCCAACTTTGAAGCGGATACCTTTTTCCCGGAAATCGATAAGAGTCAGTGGAAACTGGTGGCCGAGGTATACCATCCCAAGGACGAGCGGCACCAATACGATTTCACCTATTTGACCTACGAAAGGGTTTAATTGTTCAGTGTTTGGTGTTTTGGTATATATTTCTAAAAATCTAGATACTCTACCGTATAATCTACTTTGATATCATTTAGGAAATCCTTCAAAATCCCAACATTGGCATTCGTATAAAAACTATGTGTTGTTGGACCGTGCTTGGTCTTCAATAACTTATTCTGTATAAGCACGGCTTGGGTTTGCCGGGCAACGGCCAAACCGGAGTCCAGGATGACCACGTCTGGGGGAAGAATTTCCCGAAGTACCGGAATCAAATAAGGGTAATGTGTACATCCAAGCACCAGATAATCTATTCCCTCCTTCAACATGGGTTCCAAAAATTGGTACAATAACCTCTTTGTCTCCAAGGAATTTACCTTTCCTGCCTCAATAAGCGGAACCAGTCCGGCTCCCTCCCGCTCCAATACCGTGATTCCACTGGCGTGGTTTCCCGAAGTGCTATGGAACAGCTCACTGCTCAGGGTGCCCTTTGTGGCCAAAATACCCACTTTTTTGGATTTGGAATTTAGAGCTGCCGGCTTTATTGCTGGCTCTATCCCAATAAAGGGAACCTTATAATGATTCCGCAAATAGGAAATAGCATTGGTCGTGGCCGTATTGCAGGCTACCACTATCAATTTGCAACCCTGGCCCAGCAAGTATTCCGTGTTCTTAATGCTCAACCGAAGAATATCTTCTTTGGAACGCTCCCCATAGGGGGCATTCTTACTGTCCGCCAGATAGATGGTGTCCTCGTTGGGCAATAGTTGGTAAATTTCCCTCCAAATGGTAGTACCACCTACACCCGAATCAAAAATACCTATGGGGCTAAGATTCATGGATAGCATACTTTAATAAGCCCTAAAGTTAAAGTATTCCAAACAATACAAAACAAAAAAAGGCCATACTATACCGTATGGCCTTAAAATTTTAAATCTAGGTTTTCGATTAAAAGCCCAGCTCCTTTTTGACCTGAGGCAACAAATCCTTTCCTTTGGCAACGATAAGTCCACCTCCCGGCGAAGCATCGATAACATAATCGATACCTTCAGCTGCGGCTACCTTTTCTATGGCAGCTTTGGCTTTCTCGGTAATAGGGCCCATCAATTCCTGTTGTTTTTTCTGTAATTCTTGTTGGGCCGCATTTTGTGCGTCACCAATATTCTTCTCATATCCCTGCAATTCAGCGGCACGTTTGTCGTTTTCCTCTTTGGATTTAGTCGCTGCTTCGGTTGAGTATTGGTTGTATTTATTTTTCAATTCAGTTACGGAACTTTCAATATCTGCCTTGTAGGTTTCTCCCAATTTTTGGAGTTCGGCCTGGGCGGCCTTCATCTCCGGCATCGCTGACAAGAGTTCCTGCACGTCTATGTGGGCGATCTTCTGCGCATTTATAAAACCCGTCGTTGCTACGAACAAAACCAAGGCAATTGTTATTCTTTTTAAGTGTTTCATGATTTCTAATTACAATTTTGAGTGTTAATTTTCAATTTTCGATATGGATATTACTTTTAAAAACTATACTTAAACTGGTTTTAAAAATGAACCCATCTTGACTTTTTTATTACCTATGATCTCCTTATTTTGAAATCTACTTTTATCTTTTCCCTCATTACAGCAATAGCTATGCCATTCATAAAGGTATTCCTTAGACCGCAAATATCGAAAATCTTGGTTCCCCTCAAAAACAAGCGGGACAAAAAGTCAAGATGGGTTCAATTTCAATTTGTCTCTTCCTGAGGAGTTTCGGAATCCTTATTTCGTTCCTCCAACTTTTCCTTTTTCTTGGCCTCCCTTTCCTCCAACAATTTGGTTCTCCTAGCTTCGTAGGCCTTTTTGCGCTCTTCCCTTAACTTTAACTGTTCTGCCCTCTTCTCATCGGCGGACTTTGCACGGGCTTCAGCAGCCTGGTCCGATTTCTCTTGACGTTCCTTTAGGGCATCGCTAATTTCCTCTTCTTCCGGGTCGTCCTGAAATTCGTCCAAACTACTCCTAGAATCCCCCTTTTTGTCGGGTGCGCTTATCTTTCGCGTCCTAGAAATGCCCCTGAGAACCAGATCGCTAATGTCGAATCTTTTTTCGGAGTACAACATTACAACATCTGCCGATTTATCAAAAATAAAATCGTATTTTTTATTTGCCCCTATTTTCTGTACTTCATTAAAAACTTGGTCCTGTATTGGCTGTATCAACCTTTGTTTTTGAAGCACCAGATCACCATGGGGACCAAACCTATCTTGTTGGTATTTAAACAGTTCATTTTCCTTTACTTTAATGTCCTCTTCCCTTTCGGATATGAGTTCATCCGTCAACAACACTTTTTCTGACGTAAGGTCATTCTTCATTTGGTTGATAACGCCTTGTCGTTGTTCTATTTCCTGCTTCCATTTTTGGGCCTTGGCCTCCAACTGTGTACTTGCCTCGCGATATTCCTCAACATTTTCCAATATATAGTCCATGTCCACATAACCAATCCTAACCCCTCTCTGTGCATAGGTGCCACAGGTGCCCCACAAAGCCACAATAACCAAAAGAACTTTTATACCGTATATGCTGCTTCTATTCGTATCCATAGAAAATATCGTGCCAAAATAAAAAATTTATCGAATTCCCCGTACAATATTGCTGGGTCGCCCGTAATTTCCAAACGTTTCTGGCGCAAATAAATTGTACTGTTCTTATTCGACCCAAATAGTCAAGCCCCGCATAATGTTATAATCTTGGCCCAAAACTATAAACTCCCCGTAAAAAACTCCAAGGGATTTTAGGATCAGAATTGCTGTCCTATGATAAAATGTGTCTGCCATCCACTTGGGCCATTGGAACTGGGGTTGTAATCTTGATCGAAACCATATCCAAAATCAATACCCAGAAGACCAAAGGCCGGCATAAAAATACGCACACCTACACCTGCAGATCGCTTTACGGCAAATGGATCAAAATCGGAAAATTTAGCAAATGAGTTACCTGCCTCCAGGAAAGTAAGTGCGTAAATTGAAGCTGAAGGCTTTAACGTAATTGGATATCGAAGTTCCAAAGAATACTTGTTATAAATAACCCCTCCTTCCTGGCCATACTGACCGGTAGCGGAATTTATTACCCATGGGGTTACGGATTGGTTTTCATACCCCCTTAATGCTACTATGTCCCGGCCGTCTAATGTAAAGTTGCCCATACCATCGCCCCCGACATAAAATCTTTCGAAAGGTACAATTCCGGCCTTTTCATTATAAGCTCCTAAAAATCCAAATTCCGTATTGGCCCTGAGTACCAATTTTTGCCAGATCCGTTGGTACCAATCCCCTTTGAAATTGACCTTGTAAAATTCCAGCCACTTATATCGTATCTGGTCGTTCAACTCCAACGCTGCGTTATCATTGTTAATGATCGCATCCTCCTTTTCCGAGTTCAACTGGTCGTAGTTTATATCGTTAAAAAGGGAATAGGGCAAAGTAAACTTGGCAACAATATCAAAACTGGAACCGCTCATTGGAAAAATTGGGTTGGGCCCAGAGGATTTCCTGGAAATTCCCAAGACATAGGCCAAGGAATTCGACTTGCCATTTCCAAAATTGAACAAGCCTACGTTGTAGTTATTAAAATTGTAAAGTTGATAGTTGACGGATTGGGAAATGGTAAAGAAATCATCTGGCCATTGCACTCTTTTTGCCAGCCCGACCGTTGCTCCGGTAATGGAGAACGTCTGATTTGTATTTTTCTTCCTTGTCATATAATCATAACCGAACTGTTTGGTATAGGAAAAGGACGAATTAAATCGGACCGGTTTCTTCCCCCCCATCCAGGGCTCGGAAAAGTTTATGCTGTATACCCTATAGGTCTGACTAGCCTGTAACCTCAAGGCCATCTGCTGCCCGTCTCCCATGGGTACCGGCTTGTAGGAATCCAAATTGAAAAGATTTCGGATGGAGAAGTTGTTAAAGGAAAGTCCCAATGTACCAATAAATCCGCCGCCACCGTAGCCTCCCTGAACCTCGATCTGACTGGAACCAGCCTCTACAAGACTATATTTTATGTCGACAGTCCCCGCATTGGGATCAGGATTTTGAATGTCCGGTTTGATCTGTTCCGCATCAAAAAAGCCCAAGGCCCCCAGTTCACGGATACTCCTTATGATGTCGGATTTGTTATATTTTTGGCCCGGTCTGGTACGGAGTTCCCTGAAGATCACATGGTCATTGGTCTTGTCGTTCCCAACCACCGTTACATGGTTAAGGAAAGTCTCCTTTCCTTCTATAACACGGATTTCGAAGTCTATCGTATCGTTTTGGGCGGACATTTCGACCGGATTGATGCTGGAAAACATATACCCATTGTTTTGGTAAAGACTGCTCACGTCCTCTGCATCGGGCTTAGTATCGTCGGCAATCCGTTTCTTCAATAATACCCCGTTGTAGGTATCCCCTATCTTGATCCCCAAAACCTGATGCAATTGTCGGTCGCTGTAAACCGTGTTCCCAACAAAATCGATTTTACCAAAGTAATATTTATCCCCTTCCTCTACCTTTATTTTTATCTTCACATTTTTGTCGTCCACCTCAATCAAGGTATCAGATATAATCCGGGCATCCCTATACCCGTTCTCCGCAAATTTATCTACCAGCAGTTTAAGGTCTGCCTGATAATCTGCCTCAATATATTTGGATTTTTTCCAAAATCTATAAAATCGTTTTTCTTTCGTTTTTTTCATTGCCCCGAGAAGTGCGGCATCGCTAATTTGCTCATTCCCCTCAATGTCAATTTCCTTGACCTTTACCTTGCTTCCTTTTTTAATATTGATGACCATGCTTTCCGCATTGGTCTCGGAAGTATCCTTTGCGGTTGCAATATTTACCTTGGTAAAAAGATACCCTTCCTTTTTATATTTGTTCTGAAGATAGTTTTTGGAATTTGAGATAAGACTTTCCGTTATTTTTTTCCCTTTTTTAAGATCGGTGTCCTTTAGGATGTCCTCTACCTTTTTAGCCTTTATTCCATAAACGGTAACATCTGACAATGTTGGCCGTTCTACGATGTGAAGCTCCAAAAATGCCTTATCACCCTCAATATTGGTGATATACATATCAATGTAACTAAAAAGTTCCAACCCCCAAAGCTTGGTGATCACGGCGCTTATTTCGTCGCCGGGGAGGGTAATGGGCTGCCCCACCCTAAGACCGGTATAGGTTACCACGGTCTGCTCATTATAGCTCTGTAGGCCCGTAACCTTTAAACCTCCCAAGATATATTTCTTGCTATTGTCATAGGAAACATCCTGTGCCGAGGTAAGGGTTACAAAAAAAAGGAGTAGTAGGGTAGTTAAGAGTTTTAGGGAAATGAGGCCTCTCACATCCTTAAGTAAGTTGTTCGCTAGTTTTTCCAAATCTTCGTTCTCTGTTCTGGTAATTTATGATGGCCTCCACCAAATGCTGCTCTGTAAAATCTGGCCAAAATACTTCAATAAAATATAATTCCGCATATGCAATTTGCCAAAGCAAAAAATTACTGATCCTACGTTCCCCACTAGTACGGATCAAGAGGTCAACGTCTGGTAAATTATGCGTGTAAAGATGAGTATTTATAATGGTTTCGTCAATATTTTCAGGAGAAATTATATTATTTTTAACTTTGAGCGCTATCAGTTGCATTGCATTTTTTATCTCCTCCCTAGCCCCATAACTCAATGCTAAAGTCAAGGTCATTCCCGTATTTTCTTTTGTTTTGGCGATGACCTCGGTCAGTTCCCTATTCACTTTTTTGGGCAGGGAACCAATATTGCCTATGGCGTTTAATCTAATATTGTTGTCATTAAAAGTCTGGAGCTCCTTCCTGAGGGTGGCCACCAATAGTTTCATCAGCGTGTCTACCTCCAGCTTGGGCCTTTTCCAGTTTTCCGTGGAAAAGGCGTAAAGGGTAAGAAACTGTAGATTTAATTTAGCGCAGTGCTCAACGGTTTTCCTCACGGTATTTACACCGTTTTCATGGCCAAATACCCTAAGCCTCCCCTTCTGCTTGGCCCAACGGCCGTTCCCGTCCATTATTATGGCCAAGTGCCTAGGAATATTGCCTCCTTTTATATCTTCTATAGTGTTCATAATACATTAAAAGATTCCCTTAACAACAAGGTCCGGAAGCTCCCTATCAATCAAAACAATCGGAACAGGGCTTCCTTTTAAAGGTATAGGTTAGGGTCAACCCTGAAAAAACATACCAGTCGTTGCTAAAAATATTTCCAAATGCGGGATCAACTTGTGTATCCACATTTGTGTTCTCTGGATTGCTGCCGTCCAGGTTGTCGGTAAACGTATACCTGGCGCCGATCTCTGCACCCAGAATTAAAAATTGGTTCAATCTTATCTTGGCTCCTACCGTCATGGGAATGGCAAATGAACCGTCCCTTTGCCCATTGTTGATTTCCTGTACCTGACCGGCATCAAAATAATTATAATCATACCTAAAATAGGTTACTCCCGTGTACAAATATGGAGTAAAGGCCGGCCCCAGTTTGTGCAGGTTATATGGCACAAAATTAAATTCCAAACCTGCCGAGGTCTCAAAAATGGAATTGGTTATCACATAACCTCTTTGCTGTCTATAGGACATATCCGATTTTGAATCATCCGCCGTAAATTTTCCATAAATCACACTCGCCCGCCATGCATAGCGGCTACTCTTGTTCCATTTAAAAATGCCGCCAAATGCAGGGCCCGAGGGCCAAATATAATTGGTGCGGCCCACATCGCCGATATTATTGGTTCCTCCCCCAAAGATCCCAACTTCATAGGTCTGGGAATTAATTTCGCCAAATACCAATAAAAAGAATACCGCAATGAATCGCTTCATAGAATCAAAAAGTTTGCAAATATAACAATTCGGGTAATTTTATCTACCTTATTATTATATTCCTGTTCCCATGTTGATAAACAACTTTTGGACCCATTTATTGTCCAACCCAGAGGTCAATTCCGCTTGTCCTCTCCCCATAAAAGTTTATTGCGAAGTGTTTTCAGAAAACTCTCGGAAGTATATTCGATCATCTTGATCTTAAAACCAGCTTTTTTTACAACGATCTGGTTTCCATTGCGCAAGGAAGCAATCCTTGAGTCCAACGAAACCAAATGATGTTCCTCCCTGCCCGATACCCTCAATCTTATTTCTGTATTATCCGAAACAACCAGAGGACGGGCATTTAAATTATGCGGGGCAATTGGAGTGATTACCAATGATTTAGCTGTTGGAACCATTACCGGACCACCACAACTCAACGAATATCCGGTGGATCCAGTGGGCGTGGACACAATAAGGCCATCCGCCCAATAGGAAGTTAAATACTCATCGTTCAAATAGGTCTCCACGGTAATCATGGAGGTCGTATCCTTACGGCTCACCGTGATTTCGTTCAGGGCAAAATTCAAATCCCCAAATTCCGGAATACCCGATTCCGCACTAACTTCAACTAAACTTCTTTCTACTATCGTATATGCCCCGGAAACAAATTCCTGTACCACCTTGCGGACGTCCTCCTTTTTAAAGGTGGATAAAAAACCCAGATGACCGGTATTGACCCCAACTACCGGAATACCTAAATTTCGGACATAGGTTATGGCCCTAAGAATTGTACCATCACCGCCAAAACTGATAAAGAGGTCAAAAGTACTATCCAGACCTTTCTCGTGATCAAAGGTCTCATAGCTGCCCAGTTTACCCGATTTTGATAAAAGTTTGTAAAAATCCTCTTCAAAGGATACATGTACGGCATAACTTTGCAGTTCGTCCAACAGTTCCACCACGTATTCCAACGCATTGTCCTGATAGGTCTGCCCGAAGATAGCTACCTTCATATCCGCTAAACGTTTAGATATTTATCCAAATAATCGGACCTTTGTTTAAGATCTTCCAAAAACTGATCGTCTTCATGACCGAAAAGTACGGTGTAGTTGTACCGCCTAAAGGTTTGGAGCACGTCATTAAGATCTGCTGCACCTATCTTAATCGTGATCTGGATTATCTCATTTCTTATCTCACTGATAAACCCACCGATCATTCGGGCCCCACTTGATTCTACAATTTGGGAAATTTCACTGAATGAATAGTCCTTAATTCCTTTTGCCAAAACAATAATGCCGCCTGGATCCTTAAAAAATGGGGTTTCAATAAAAACACTCACAACATCGGTGAGGTCATAGTACCCCAGTACTGCATGTTCTGCGCTAAGAACCGGTAAAATATTGGCCTCGTTCTTGGCAAAAACTTCCAATACATCAAACCATAAGGTATCGTGCATTACGAAAAAAGCCTCTAGACTGTGCCTATAATTCTCGATTTTCTGGTCGTTTTTGTAAATTTCCAAATCATTTTCATCCAAAACACCCAAAAAACGATTGTCTTCCAAAATGGCTACATGGGAATAGGTGGTGCTTTCAAAAAATTGGATCACCTCCTCCATGGAGTCACCAATATTGAAAATAGGAATGGTCGAAATTATGTGCGACTGAAGCTGCATATCTTTAAATATATTGCAAATTACTAATTTTACACTTCAAACGGCGTGCCTAATTTGTATTTTTACAATTCTAACCATTTGCCAAAATGACAAAACTAAGTGTTAATATAAATAAGATAGCCACATTGAGAAATGCTCGGGGAGGAAACGTACCCGATTTGCTAAAAGCAGCAGCGGACATAGAGGCATTTGGCGCTCAAGGCATCACAATTCACCCACGGCCTGATGAACGGCATATTCGGTATCAAGATGCACGGGACCTAAAAAAAATTGTGAAAACCGAGTTCAATATTGAAGGGAATCCCATCCCCGAGTTCATGGATTTGGTCCTGGAAATCCGCCCCGCCCAAGTAACCTTGGTTCCTGACGCCATTGGCGCTATCACCTCCAATGCAGGCTGGGACACCATAGTGCACATGGGTTTTCTAAAAGAAGTTATATCAGAGTTTCAAAGGAACAATATTCGGACTTCCATTTTTGTCGACCCGGACACCAAAATGGTGGAGGGCGCTGCCAATACAGGTACAGACCGTATTGAACTCTATACGGAAAGTTATGCAAAGGGTTTTGAAACGGGATACCCGGAAGCGGTTAATCCTTTTGTGGAAGCGGCCAGAGTCGCCCATCAATTGGGCTTGGGAATCAATGCGGGCCACGACCTAAGCCTAGACAATATAAGATATTTTAAGGAACAGGTTCCAAACCTATTGGAAGTGTCCATTGGGCACGCCCTTATATGCGAATCACTTTACTTTGGATTGGAAAATGTGGTCAAAATGTACCTAAACCGACTCTCGTAATGCCGATACTCCATTCAAAAATTTTAGGGGAAGGAACCCCACTTCTGATCCTCCACGGATTTCTTGGCATGTTGGACAACTGGAAGACCTTGGGCGGACAATATGCGGAAAAGGGCTTTAATGTACATCTGATCGACCAGCGCAATCATGGCAAGAGTTTCCATTCCGTCGATTTTGATTATGGATTCTTGGTGGAGGACATCAAGGAATACATGGCCCACCACCATTTGCAAAGCGCTATAGCGATGGGACATTCCATGGGCGGAAAAACCGTGATGCAGTTGGCCTGCACCTATCCAGAACTGGTGACAAAACTGATCGTGGCCGATATGGCACCCAAATATTTTCCACCCCACCACCAACCAATCATCAATCCTTTACTGGACCTAAATCTAGAACAATATTCCTCTAGAACGGAAGTGGACGAAGCACTGGCAAAAAACATAACAGAAACTGGCATTCGACAATTTTTGTTGAAAAACCTTTATTGGGAAACCAAGGATAGGTTGGGTTTTCGATTCAATTTGGAGGTATTGTCCCATAAAATGGAGGAATTAGGTGAGAATATTGGCACTACCGATATATTTCATGGTCCTACCCTATTTTTACGGGGCGATCGATCCGAATACATTGTTCCCGATGATTTCCCGGAAATAAAAAGACATTTTCCACTCGCTAAAATAGAAACCATAGACAAGGCCGGCCATTGGCTACATGCCGAAAATCCAAGGCAATATTTTGAAAAGTCCCTCGCATTTATGCTAGACCAATGAAATTCCAAAATCTGAAATGACCCCTGTTCCTTCATAAATTATCAAACTCATCCTAAATGCCGACACCAAACCCTAAATTTTAATAACCAAGAAAAACGGCGAGAAAATTTATTTCTCGTCAAAAGAAAAATCCAATAAAAGCCTATACAAGGAAATAAGGGAAAAATTGCCTAATATCGTAGTAAAATAAGCGATTTGGAATATTCGCAATTATAAGACCATTACCATTAATAAATTATAAAAAAATGAAACTTATAATCCGCATCCTCTTAAGTGCCCTAGCTGTAGTGATCCTTGCCAATATATTGCCCGGAGTAGGGGTAGATTCTTTTATGACCGCAATTATTGTAGCCATTGTATTGAGTCTTCTTAATTTTATTGTTCGGCCAATTCTTGTCATTTTGACCCTCCCGGTCACAATTCTCACATTTGGGCTATTTCTTCTTATAATCAACGCCATTATAATCTTGTTGGCGGACAATCTGATACACGGATTTACGGTGGACAGTATTTGGTGGGCCCTACTTTTTAGCCTATTGCTCTCGTTTCTACAGACCATTATGTTCTCTGTTCTAAAAGAGGGGTAATAAATTGAATCCCTATATTGAATTTCCCCAAGTGATCTATGGCATTGGAATTTTTTTAAATTATCAATAATGAAAAACTTTTTTGAGGTCCATCGTCAGGACTTTTTTCATATAGTTATCATAATAGCTGCCGTTTTGGCGTTACGGCTTGTTACCAATGCTGTAATCCGGTGGTTGGTAAAGATACAAACAAGGAAGTTCACTGTAAAACCTACCAAAGCAATCCCATTGATTAGGCGAATTCTCAACACCTTATGGATTGTTTTGGGATTAATGGCGGTTAGCTACATCTTCGACGATGGGGAAAACGTAAGTAGAATATCCAATAATTTCAAAATCGCCATTTACTTAGGCGTTGTTGCCACCGTCACCTTGGTGGTGGCCTCTTCCTTGAATATATGGTTTAAACTGCATATAGAAAAGAAGATAGAACAGCAGCAAGACCCAACAAGCATCAAGTTTTTACGTTATGTAGTACTCGCTTCAATTTACTTTGTGGGTGCGCTCTTTTGCCTTTTGGCCTTCCCTTCACTCCGTGGTATTTCCCAAACCGCCTTAGGCGGTGCCGGTGTACTTGCCCTAATTGCTGGGTTGGCAGCACAAGAGGCACTCGCCAATGTTATTGGAGGTATATTCATAATAACTTTCAAACCTTTCAGGATAGGCGATTTAATTGAAATAGACACCACAATCCTGGGGACCGTGACGGATATTACGCTTCGCCATACGGTGATACGCAATTATAAAAATGGGATGATCGTTATTCCAAACTCAATTGTAAACAAAGAAAAAATCGTCAACTTTGATATCGGGGAGAAAAAATCCTGTGAGTTTATCGACATCGGTATTTCTTACGATAGTGATATAGATGTTGCCAAAAAAATCATGCAGGAAGAATGTGAGAACCATCCACTAATCTATGACAACCGAACTGCGGCCGACAAACGCAACAATTTGCCATTGGTCAAAACTGGAGTAATCAGTCTTAATGATTCTTCCGTTCAAATTAGGGCTTGGGCTTGGGCAAAAAGTTATGTGGACGCGACTGCCCTTAAACGAGATGTATTGGAAAGTATTAAAAAGCGTTTTGACAAGGAAGGCATAGAGATTCCTTTTCCCCATAGAACCATAGTGATAAAGGATCAGAGAAGTAAAAGCTATAATCAAGAATAAAATAAAAATCACTTCTTAAAAAGCTATGAAATGGGCCATTACCATTCTTGATACCCACCGAAATCGAAGATTCACGAACACCAAAGTATAAAAAATAAGTAGGTGAGTAAATGATTATTGGTGAAACCAAAGGTTCATGAACACCTTTAAAACAAAATTATCGGAGATGTGAATAATTACACTCGCCAGAACGACTCTTTCGGGCTGGCCCGCCAGAACGACTCTTTCGGGCTGGCCCGCCAGAACGACTCTTTCGGGCTGGCCCGCCAGAACGACTCTGTCGGGCTGGCGGGTTTTTTAATTAATTTGTTATTGGATAATTACAAAAATTTGAACAGATGAAATATCAATTGAAAATAATTATTGCAAGTACAAGACCAGGACGGAAAGGACCATTGATAGCGCATTGGTTCTTGGATATATTAAAGCAACATTCAGATTTCGAAGTGGAGGTACTAGATCTGAAAGAAATAAACTTACCCTTCCTGGATGAGCCGGAACATCCCCGATTACAAAATTACAAGCACGGACACACTAAAAAGTGGAGCGGAATCATTAACAGTGCGGATTCATTTATTTTCATAACCCCCGAATACAATTTTGGATATCCTGCAACCTTAAAAAACGCATTGGACTATCTTTTTCATGAATGGCAGGAGAAGCCGGTGGGATTTGTTAGCTATGGAGGGGTGTCCGCTGGCACCAGAGCGGTACAGGCAATAAAACAAACCGTAACAACATTGGGAATGGTACCCTTGATGCAAGCGGTCAATATTCCATTTTTCACCCAATTAATTAATGAAGATGGTGTTTTTGAAGGGAATGCCAACTTGGAAAAATCGGCAAGATCAATGTTGAAACAATTATTACGTTGGACAAAAGCTTTGAAAGAAATGAGGGAGAAAAGGGAGTAAGGGTTTTTTTCCAATTTTCGAATTTGTTGCCAAAGCCTCAAAATGCTCTTCCAAACCAATCAAATAAGCAATGACCTGGTCATAATCAAATTTGTATTCGCCAAAATCAAAGATTTCATCAATGCTGTTTTCTTTTTTTTGATAAAACGTATTTCGAAATTATTCTCTTTTTTTAGAGGCAATGATTTCTTTCATGGATCTATTGCTGTCAGGACCGTTCCATCCTTTCTCGATTTCTTTTCTTAAATCCTGGATTATCTTATCGTTATAAATTCCGTGCAGACTAAGGGCATCCCTAATAACTTCGCTATTGTTCTGGTACTCTCCAGAAGCAACCTGATCGGCAATATACTCCTCCTGCTTTATAGTGAAACTAATATTCATTTCATTAGCTTTTGAAATACGAAGAAACAATAGATATCCATATTTAAAAAATCTGGAAATATGAAATAATAAGTATTTTTTGGGCTTAACTTTCTTTCCCCAAATCCAAACCTGCAAACATTGTTTCTGAATCCTGTTCGGTTTTTGTAGCGATTCCGTCAGATAAGCGTCAAGCAAATACCGGATAGGGCGCACCTGCTCCTGTTATTTGAAATAATATTTTAGGCATCATGACCGGAAATTCTCGTTGTAAATTAGCCATTTCGTGGTACCGTAGAACTCTTACATATTCCAAATCATCTCAATTCAAGCTAAATCAAGTTTCAGTATAAACCACGGCAATACAACCCTTAATCCCAAAACATAAATGGATAAACCGCTATATTTGTGTTGGTAAGATAAGTTGGCAGCAGTATGAAAAAATCCTTCCTACTTTTAATATTAATAATTTTTAGCCTACTTTTTTTAGTCATCTGCATCTTTACCAATTTTACAGCCAATCCTCAACCGACAATTCCCGAAACCGTAAAATTAGTATCACTTGGAAAAATTTATGGCTTTTTAAAATATTATCATCCTCAAGCAGGAAAGGGTAAATACAATTGGGACAAAGAATTTATCAAGTATCTTCCTAAAGTTTTAAACTCTTCCAATAAGAAATCATTATCAACAGTTTACATTGATTGGATAGACCGATTGGGGCCTATTCGAAATTGTGAAAATTGTGATTCCAAAGGAAATTATTTTAACAAAAATTTTGACCTGTCCTAAAAATGGGAAGCCTACAACAGGACTCTACGCTTTTCGAAAAATCACTCACTTCTAAACTAAAATTCATTGAAGAGAACAGAATTCAAGGAGGAAATTTCTATGTGACTACCGAAACCGTCGGCAAAATAAAGATTACAAACGAACCTGTGTATCAGGATTTTGAATATCCAAGCGAAGAATTTAGATTGTTAGGGCTTTTTAAATATTGGAACATTATAGAATATTTTTACCCCTATAAATGTCTGACCGACCAAAATTGGAATTCCGTTTTAATAGAAATGATTCCAAAATTCAGAAATGCATCAAATAAAAATGAATATCAATTAGCAATCAGGGAACTTATTGCAAAGTTAGACGACACTCATGCTGCAATACGCTTTACCAATGATAGACCCAAATATCTTCCTGCTAGGATTTCACATATTGAGAATAAGGCAGTTGTTTCAGGTTTTCTCAACGATTCCCTTGCCAATCTCAGTAATTTAAAATTAGGGGATGTAATATTAAAAATCAACAATATTGATATTAATTTAGAAGCTAACAAAGAATCAAAGTATGTTTCCGGCTCGAACCCTAATATCAAAATTAGGAATACCTATTATCAAATCCTTGAAGGAATCGATTCAACAATAACACTAACAGTTGAAAGGAATAATCGAATCCAAGAAATTAAGGCCAGAAGATATAACTTCACTGATCTTAAATACAACAACCATCCAACATCTATTAAATGGAAGGCAATAAACAAGAAGGTTGGTTACATAAATATGGCAAGTGTCGAGGGCGGCGATATTCCCGATATATTTAAAGCAATGGAAAACAAGAACGCAATAATCATTGATTTAAGAAATTATCCTGCTTTTATTTATAAAGAATTTTCAAGATATTTAAATCCTGAAAATAGAGATTTTACCAAAATTTACGTCCCAAACCTTAGTTACCCAGGAAAATTCATTTATGAAGGGAATCTACAAACCAGTAGCAGTAAAAAAGCCTTTAAGGGCAGAGTCTACTTATTGGTAAACGATCGAACACTTAGTAGATCGGAATTTACGGCTATGGCATTTCAAACTGCCGACAATGTTATTACCATAGGAAATCAAACTGCGGGTGCAGATGGAGATGTTGCCGTTTTCGAATACATGGGGGGTTTTAAAACCTCTATTTCAGGCACTGGGATTCTCTATCCAGATGGTTCTGAAACCCAACGAAAAGGAATTAAAATTGACATAGAAGTTAAACCAACCATAAAAGGATTAAGACAAGGACATGATGAAGTTTTAGAAAGAGCAATTAAATTGGCATCTGAACAAAATACTGTTGCCAATGACTCCTAACTAAAAGAGCGTTCTATTACAATAAAAAAACTTGTTGTACCAAAAAAGAAAAAGCCGACTCGTTAAAGTCGGCTTAGCCCTTGCTGTACCTTGGGTGGGACATTCAGCATGAAAACAAAAGAAACCAAAAGCAAATAAACACCTGACAATCAGACAATTAAATAGTTAAATTAGTTTTTTTGTTTCCAATTATTTCTTATTTTTAGCTCAAAACCGTCACTCAAACGTCACTTTTATTATGGCAGTATTACTACGGAGCAGAGCGCTAAAATCGGGATCAAAAAGTTTCTATTTGGATATCCACCACAATGGAGAAAGGTGGAGAGAATTCTTAAAGATACAAAGTTCATCGAGAGATGAGTCAAAAATTGAAAAAAAACGTCTTGCCGAAAGAATAAGAGCCAATAGGGAATTGGAACTTTTATCGGATGAAACTGGACATGTTCCCTCCCATCAGAAAAAGCTTGACTTTTTTCTATTTGCCGAGAGTTATTTGAAAGAGTATCCTTGCAAGGATGGTCGTATGATCGCAAGTGCCATCAAAAAATTTAAATCAACCATTAATACTTCCACATTAAAGATATCTGACATCACCCCAAAACACATGGAGACCTTCAAAAACTATCTAATCCATAAATCGGGGTTAACTGGTGAAACACCACATAACTATTTTACAAGGTTCAAAAAAGTTCTTAAAGCAGCAAAAGTTGAGGGCTACATTAAAGTACTTCCTTCGGAAGATATTCGGTTTTCCAATCCTAACAAAGATGACACGTTAAAAAAGCAAGTTCTGGACAAAGAAGAACTTCAGCTTCTTGCTAATACAAAGTGTGGCAATCCCGATGTAAAAAGGGCATTTTTATTCGCCTGTTATACTTCACTTGGGTTTGCGGAAATCAAAGATCTTAAATGGGCAAACATCAATAAGGGTCGGTTGATTACACACAGAAATAAGACAGGGGAACTAATAAACAATCGATTAAATCCAACGGCGATAAGTATTCTTGGGGAGCCTAAAAGAAAAGAGGATTATGTGTTCCACTTACAGCGCTTTAGTGCAAATGGTGTAAACAAAACGGTTAAGAATTGGGTAACTCGAGCTTCCATAGATAAACATATCACCTTTTATTGTGCCAGGCATACCTTTGCCTGTCTATTGCTTTTAAGCGGTGCCAATTTGAAAACCGTCGCGGATGCCATGGGGCACTGTTCCACAAAAAGCACCTTAAAGTATTTGAACTTTGTAAACAAACTCCAGGACGAAGCTATTGACAATCTTCCTATATTAGATATCACATGATCTGGGAAATTATACGAGAGCGTCCTGATGCGGCATTTAATTGTATTGTATGTTGTCTGGAGAAAGAAATCTTCCAAGTATCGGGTTTATATGGCTGCGTTTAGGATAAGGTTTCAACCTTATTATCTTAAAAACTTTACCAAATCCCTACCTCCATATAAAACACGGACAATTCTAATATGATTCCCTAGGATTCTATAGAAGATGATATGGGAAACATAGGGTAGACTATAAAGCCCATTTTTAATTTCGTTTCGTTGTTTCCCAATTTCAGGATTTGTTGCCAAAGCCTCAAAATGCTCTTCCAAACCAATCAAATAAGTAATGGCCTGGTCATAACCAAATTTGTATTCACCAAACTCAAAGATTTCATCAATGTCGTTTTCTGTTTCCTTGGATAAAACGTACTTAGACATTAGTCTCTGTTTTTGGAGGCTATGATTTCTTTCATGTTTCTCTTGCTGTCAGGACCGCTCCATCCTTTCTCGATTTCCTTTCTTAAATCTTGGATTACCTTATCTCGATAAATACCGTGCAGCCTAAGAGCATCCCTAATAACTTCGCTATTGTTCTGGTACTCCCCTGAATCAACTTGTTTGGCTATATACTCCTCCTGCTTTTTAGTGAAACTGATATTCATAATATTCATTTTTGAAGTATGAAGATATAAACTTTATCCATATTTAGCAAATTTGGATATTCTTAATAATAAAAATCGTGCGGGCTTAACTTTCTTTCCCCAAATCTTACCATAACTTGCCTGCGCATGGATCCTGTCCGGTTTTTGTAGTGTTCCGGCAGATAAGCGTCAAGCAAAAACCGGATAGGGCGCACCTTGTTATGTAATTTGGGACAATATTTTTGGCATCATGACCGAAAATTCCCGCTGTAAATTAGCCATTTGGTGGTACCGTATAAATCTTTTGTATTCCAAAATTCTCTCAATTCTAGCCAGTCCTCGTTTCGGTATAAATCACGGCAAAACAACCCTTAATCCCTGAACACAAAAGGATAAACCGCTATATTTGTGTTGATATAACAAATTACCAGGCAATTAAAAAACAAAAATAATGAATGAAAAAAAACTACGCATTGGAATTAATGCAACGAATAGTTAACCCAGCTATGAACAATTTTGTTGAAAATGGAATAATTGAAACTTTATTACCAAGTTTCGCCACAAAGAAAACTGAATTTGAATGTTTTTTACTCAACAGTATTATGACAATGGTTGCAACGGAGAGAAAATATCCAAATCAATTCAAAAAAGAAAATGTTTTTACAGAGTTCACTTTCGCGTGTTTAGAATACTACGAAAAAGAAAAATTATATATGCCAGAACAAGATTTTTTTGATGAAGATGGTGTAACTAAAAAACTATTTGAAAAATGGGGTGACTATGAAAATGCATTAGGAAAGTTAGCCGAGACAAATGATAATGCTGAAATAGCTAATATGGTATTTAAACCTCAATTTGGGATGCAGAGTGTTGTCAATGAAATGCCAATAAATATAAAAAAACTTCGACTTTCAATGATGCAAACAATGGTTTTAATTGGCGAAGAATTATCTAGTATATCTTCAAAATATTAATAAAATGAAATTCCTTATTTTTTTAGTTCTAATATTCATTGTTCTAAAATTTGGAATGCACTCTTATAAACAGGGAGACAGACAAATCCCTCCAATAACAGTGATGGTTGCAATTGTGTTAGTAATTATTATGTTTCTAATCTAAATCTAAAAGATATGCTTTCAAAATACACGGCAAAAAATAGTTTTGGTGGTTACACTTGGCACATTAAGCTTGATTCGCTTTTCCATATATTTATCAATGGAACGGATAACAATTCATATGTGGTTGAATTCAAAGAATGGAAATGGATTAGTTATAAGGTTCGATTTTCATTTGTCTCCAATAATGACATAGAATCTGCAATTATTGAATCCTTTGACCGAGTATTTGATTTTTTTCAAGGTAATAAAGACTATTTATGGACTAATCAACAAAAGGAATATAAATTGTCCCAAGTCCTAGAATTACTGAGAAGAAGTAAAAATAAAAGCCTGTAATCGAGTGGATGGCTCCGCCATTAAATGACAGAGTGCACCCCATCACACCACCGAGCTTATGAGTCTTTGTACTCGGAGGTTCGCAAAAAGATGAGTTGAATACTTTGTAGACGTCTAACTTTGACCGGTAACAAATTATAAATGGCACCAGGTTTATCAAATCGAGTCTGATTATTTGGCGACAAATGAAATAAATATTGCGATTAAACCAGCTAGGAATCCTTGTAAAGATTTTGATTTATCAAATAGTAAGCGATAAAAAACAATTGAATAAAGTGAAGTATTATTTCAGCAAATTTAAATTTACAACGCAAATTTTTTACAATAAAATTGATCATGCGACGGTCAAAGTTTATAAGGACTGCTTTATTATAAAAATTTACCCATATTTTCACTATTCTGGGAATTTTTTTCATCATTCGATTTATTCGCAGGATAAAGAAAAAACGGTTTACCGGACAATTAGGGTTGAGCCCAACATATTTGAAGTTGATTTAGAGAATTTAAACTCCTCAAATGAATATTTTATCGGTGTATATAATAGCAGAAATAAAATAACAATATTTCAGTCAGATTTAAACGGAATCATACTTAAAACTTAATAAAACATTTAAATAAAAACAAATGGGATTATTTAAAAAAATCACAGACAACCTTGTTTCTAAATCCGATAGAATGAAACAGTCTCATCTAAGGAATTTCTACCTAATAGCAATTATGGGTAGCAAAAAAGGGGAACTAGTTTCAGATGAAGATTATCAATTTATAGAAAATTTAGGTTTGGAAGCAGGCCTTTCAAAAAGCCTAATATATGAAGTTTTCAATACGCCTAGTAAATTAAAATCTTACCCCAGCGAAAGGGTCCGTGAACACATGTATGATTATATTGAATTTGCGCTTAGGTATGAAGAAATGTTTATTGAAAAAAGAGAGGCCTTAAGAAATATTCTCATAGCTGTGACGGTAGTTACTGAACAAGATAGCAATAAGATTTTAGATGAACTAATTAGAATCGTCAAGGATGAATCTGACTGGCTTCCAGGAAAACATGATAAGATAAATGCCACAATCTACGGGAGTATTTTTGGTATACTACCGGAAGAAATAAATGATGCCAAAATATAACATGCCGTAAAAATGATAACCATTACACTAGCACTGAATTTCAAAAATAGCAGACCTTTCTAAGCTTCTTTACGGAGGTTTTTATGGATTCTATAAGAACTCGTGCGTGACTTTATTTGGCTTTAAAAGTTGTCGGAGGGTTCAAGTGTAAGAGCGGTTCGCGAGAAATATATAGTATGTGCCGAGGCCCCGCTCCTGACACTTTTATGTATGGATTTCAGGCGCCTTTTCTAATTGTAGGCGATTCCCAAGAAGAGCAAAAAGGGAACCCTACAGTTCTATGGCACTATAACCTCTCTAAATCTTACCAAAACTTTTGTACATGCCCCGAACTGTCGGGATGTCCGGTTTTTGTAGCGATTCTGGCAGTTAAGCGTCAATCAAAATCCGGATAGGGCACAGGCTACTTTTTGATTTTGGGTTTAATCCATTCCTTATAGAGCTTGCCAGCCTCCGGATTGGCATCGAAGAAAGCCCTAAAATGTGCCACCGCCTCGTCCTCTCCCTTTTTAAATACGATCTGTTCCCTTTCCGGGATACGGGAGACTTGGTACATGGAATATCCAAGAACAAGAAATACGATGATCAATAAGGACCAAAACAGCTTTATCGACCATTTCGGAATCGTCATGGACTTCTTTATGTATTGCAACACATTTTCCATTAATCTGTGCTGGTCCTCAATGGCCTTCTTTTGATGGTCATTGTACCTTTTCAGGATAAAGTCGATGCCCGAGATGTCGGCCTGTACCTTATACTCCATCAAGAACTTTTGTAACTGTTCCATTCGGTCGACCGAGTTCTGGAACCCTTTTATCTCTTCCGTTAGCAATTCTGCCAATTCATCCAATTTTGCCATAATTTTAAATTTCCATTCCTAGTCCAATTGATTTTTTGATCGCGATATTGATAGCTTTCTTCGCTATTGTGGCGGCCAGGTTGGGCGATATTCCTACGGACTGGCCCAATAGCTTTATGTTCTTCTCTTTTGATATCTCTTGCGAAATATCCTTTTTCCATTCCATTTGCCGGGCTATCCTTCCCATGGACATGGAACGGTGCACATCACTTCCCTTTATGCTGTGGCCCTCGTATTTGAACCTAAAACCTTGGAGCTGGTTCTGCCTGTTGATACTTGGGATTACCCGCACTCCTTTTTGTTCCATGGCCTTGATGTACCTATCAAAATCCCTGACCCTTTCCTTTTCCATAACCTTAACATGGATCTGTCTGATATGTTCCCTTACCATTTGGAGCTGGTTCAACCTTTCCTGTTGCACTTCCCTTACGGTGGAAAGGCCCAGTTCCCGTGCGACCCGTTCAGCTGCCTGTTGGCTCCGTTTCCCGATAAAGCTGTCCTTATAGGCGATCCCGTTGAAATCGATGCGGTTTACATATAAATGGACATGGGTGTGTTCCTTGTTCCTGTGCACAAAGCCGATGGCCTGCCGTTCCTGTAGCTTCATCTCCATGATGAATCCTTCAACGATCTTATGGAGGTCATTTTTGGTCAGTTCCCTTCCGTCCTCGATGGTGGGGCTCAGCACAAAGCTCAGGGTGTTCTTTCGGCAGAGGTGGTTCTGTTGCTGTATAATTTTGAACTCCTGGGATATCTCCTTGGGATTTACCCCGGCCAGATATTCCTTGTAGACCACTTCCGCGCCCTTCTCCTGGTTCCAGCCATATTTCATGGAATTGGATGTATATGCTATTGATTTTCCCAGTCCGATCATTTTTTGAAGTTTAAAAGGTGATTTCTTATTTCATTGGCCAATTGTACCACTTCCTCCGCCAGTTTCGGGTTTCGTTTCCGGAACATGTTCCCTATGTTCTTAAAATTGGTCTGATAACGTACCAACATTTTATAGGACGCTATCTGTTCCTCCGAAAGGCGTTCTATGATCCGATCGTCAAAGGCTGCACGACGGCAATATTCACTTATGGAAAGCCCGCTCTTCTTGGATTTGATCCTGAGCAGTTTCTTCTCATAAAGGGAACATCTGAACTGTACGAATTCCTTTTTCACTTTCGGATTGATATATTATTACAAACGGGCTTTTAAAATTTTATAGGGCAATACCATCAACAAATTATATATCGAAGACCCCATCGATAATGCCTTTACTTTTGCGACCATCGGGAGAAAAAGCGGGATTTGTCATGACAATGACACATCTCGAATTATCATTCGATAATAATTTTGGTTCAATTGTGTTTTTTGGTTTTGATATTCATTTTTCTAGTTTTTCTTCTTTAATTCTGATTGTTTTTTTCTTCTTTTCTGTAATGGTTTTTATCTTTTTTCCCCTACCCACAACTCATTTAAATCTTTGTGATCGTGATATAAATTGGATCTGTCAAAATAGTTCTCACCTTGTTCCAAGAAAGTCTTCGTAGTGCTTCTTCCGGCATTGTCGTTATCCAGATAGAGTTCGATGGAAGTGTATCCCTTGGATAATTTTAAAGCCCTATCTAAAAAGCTTATGGAATTCATGATCAGAAAATCGGCGGTCATAATTACGGAAGTATCATAACTAATGAGGGACAGGAAATCGAACATGCCCTCGGTCACTATCAGCCTGTCCCTTCCATAATTGAAATAGGATACATCCTTCGGGGAGCTGGAATTCTTCATGTATTTATTGCGAAGTTCCCATCCTCCGGAATTGTTTTGTAGGCCGATGGCAAAGTAGTGCCTCCCCTTAAAAGTGTAGTGCACCTCCCTGCAGAACGTTCTGGCCGTTCCCAACCGGATGCCCCTTGATGCCAAATAATCGATGGCCCGGAAATGGTGCAGCGCTTGTACTTTAATAATTTCGATATGTTCTGTGTTCTCGGTTTTTTCAAAAGGCTGCTGTTGAAAAGAAAAAGAGGAGGGGAGGTCCTTCAAAAAGTCCAAGGCTTCCCCGACAGGGC
>JBLWZN010000005.1:0-117891 GCA_048266425.1 Sediminicola sp. | reverse complement strand
CCTTTTTGAACTTCTCCCCGAAACTACGGGACAACCGTTTGTCAAAACATTTCTTGAAACCTTCTAGATCTGCCATTTTTGATTAGTTTTATCCAACCAAAATCGGTCAACGTATTTCAGGCATAGACAGTTAGGGGTTAAGGGTTAAGGGTTAAAAAGACACTATCCCACTAAACTCATAAACTGTTTTAGTCTATTTTCTATGTTCTATTTTCCTTAATCTTAGCTCTTGATTCTTGGCTCCTCAGCAATGTTTGATGGTTGAAAAAACATAAACCACCATTTGAGCTTAAGTTTGACATTTAATTTTGAATTTTCTAAAGGATATCCAGCGAAACATAATACCCTTCGCTACCCCTAACATTAAAAACGGTATCATCCCCAAAAATGAGATATTGCCCTTTGATGCCCTCTAAAACACCCCTATACACTGGGGTTTTGTCCAGATTAAGACTTTTTACCTTTTTGGGGTAATGCAGGACAGGGAATTCCATTTGGGTCTCTTTATTGTTTTGAATAAAATATGGGGCGGCCTCTTCCGGGATGTACTGCTGCAGCTTGTTACGCCAAGCCACAAGATCTTCATCTTCCACATCATTGGTCAACATCTTGCGCCAATTGGTCTTATCCCCTATATGTTCCTTAAGCGCGACTTCGGCGATACCTGCCAAATATCTATTGGGCACCTCCAGGATTTCTATGGCCTCGTGGGCCCCTTGGTCGATCCATCGGGTAGGGACTTGTGACTTCCGGGTAACCCCAACCTTTATATTACTCGAATTTGCCAAATAAACGATATGGGGCTGCAATTGTACCTTTCTTTCATATTCAAGATCTCGGTCTTCCTTTCCCAAATGGGCAGTACTTAGCTCTGGACGCATGATCCAATCCCCGGCACTTGGTATTTCAAAAAAACAGGACTTGCAAAATCCTTGTCTAAAAATTGGTTGGTCCTGTCCGCAATTAAGACATTGGTATTTTATAAACCGAATCTCGAGCTCCTTGTCCAACACCTGGTTCATATTAAGGAAATCGTTCGGGAAGATCAAATAGTATTGTATGGGCGAACCCATTTCAGTCTGCATTTTTTGAAGTACCCCTTCGTATGGCATAGAAAGATCGTTTAATTTTGACGTTGACGGATTTTAAGGCTATTTTTAACTGAGCTATTGTTAGTGCCCTTAAAATTTTAGCATAAAGATACCCAAAAATGCCAATACCAATCATCAATTCCCTTGCCTCCTGGCTGCTCCGCAAGCGCTACCATCAAATAGAGCTATTCCTTAAATATCCGGAAGAGGTACAGCAAGAAGTGCTGCGCCAACTTTTGGATATTGCCGGCGATACTGAAATAGGTCGGACCTACGATTTTGGGTCCATAGAAAATTATGAAACCTTTTCCGAACGGGTACCCATGGTCTCCTATGAGGAGATAGAACCTATCATAGAGCGAACCAGACGGGGCGAGCAGAATTTGTTTTGGCCCACTTCTATCAAATGGTTCGCAAAGAGCAGCGGTACCACCAATGCAAAGAGCAAATTTATCCCGGTAAGCAATGAGGCCCTCGAGGATTGTCATTATAAATCGGCCAAGGACCTTTTGTGCCTTTATCTGAACAACAATGAAAATTCACAGTTGTTCCTGGGCAAGAGTTTAAGGCTCGGTGGTAGCAAGCAGCTCTACGAGGACAATGGCTCCGTATTTGGTGACCTCTCTGCCATACTTATCGATAATATGCCGTTTTGGGCCGAGCTCAGCAGCACCCCGAGCAATCGGGTTTCACTGATGGGAGAATGGGAAACCAAACTAGGGGCCATCATAAAGGAAAGCCTGCAAGAAAATGTGACCAGTTTGGCCGGGGTGCCTTCCTGGATGTTGGTCCTCCTAAACCAAGTTCTTGAGGATACCGGGAAGAGCCACTTGTTCCAGGTCTGGGAAAATTTGGAAGTGTATTTTCATGGAGGGGTTAGTTTTCAACCTTATAAGGAACAGTACAAGAAAATTCTACCGAGAAAAAGTTTTAACTATTACGAAATCTATAACGCTTCCGAAGGTTTTTTTGCCATACAGGACCGCAACAACGCCGACGATCTTCTGTTGATGTTGGACTATGGAATTTTTTATGAATTTATTCCCATGGAAGTTTACGGAACGCAGGATCAGAAAACAATACCCCTTTGGGAAGTGGAAGTTCAAAAAAATTATGCCATCGTCATAACCACCAACGCGGGACTTTGGCGCTATAAAATAGGCGATACGGTGCGCTTTACTTCCAAGGATCCTTATAGAATCCGAATTACGGGACGTACCAAACATCACATCAACGTGTTCGGGGAGGAATTGATAATCGAAAATGCCGAGGAAGCCCTCAAAAGTATTTGCCTAAAGACTGGGGCCGAAATAAAGGATTATACTGCTGGACCCATTTTTATGGTGGGCAGGGAAAAAGGTGCTCACGAATGGATTATTGAATTTAGAAAGCCCCCTAAAGAAATCGATTACTTCACCGAATTTCTGGACAACGCCCTTAAATCCCTGAACTCCGATTACGAGGCAAAACGATACAACAACATCACCCTAAAAATGCCCAAAGTACACATCGCAAGGGAAAACCTATTTTATGATTGGCTCAAATCAAGAAACAAATTGGGGGGTCAACATAAGATTCCCAGATTGTCCAACGATAGGAACTACATCGAGGAATTGCTTCAGATGAACAAATAAAATAGGAAGGACGGCCCTTTATTTTGCAAATTGAGGGTCGAAACCTAACCTAGCATTTGTAAATCTTCTTTATTATGGCAGAAAGACTCGTAGTTTTATCGGATATGTGGGGCGTAAAGAAAGGCCTTTGGATCACCTCCTACCTTGGCTATTTACAGCAGTATTACAACATCACCTTTTATGATAGCCAGCAATTGGCAAGTATCAATCCGATGATCGATTCGGAAGAAAATGTCCATGCCGAATTTACCCAAGGCGGCATCGATACCGCGGTCGCCCACTTGCTTTCCAAGGAGAGCAAACCTTGTCATTATCTGGCATTTAGCACCGGTGGCGCCATCGCTTGGAAGGCTGCTTTAAGAGGGCTGCCCATGAAATCCCTAACCGTAATCTCGGCTACTAGGCTCCGATTGGAAAGCGAAAAGCCAAATTGTTGCATTTCCCTGCTATACGGGGGAAATGACCGCAATAGACCTTCGCAGGACTGGTCACAGAAATTAGGAATAGACGTGGAAGTAATGCCCAATTTTGGCCATGACATGTATACGGACGAAAAAGTTATAAAAAAGGTATGTAGGGAGCTTTTGAACAAGGTGATGGCCAAACAGCTACAAGTTTAAGGCTTCGAGCTATTTGCTACACGCTAATCGCATTCCGGTTCTTTGCGTATGGCGCAAAGCGGTGAGCGAACAGCAATTCCTAAGATACCGCCTTCAATTTCTTGATGGTCTCATGCGCTAATTTTTCCTCCGCATAGGCCTTGGTCACCTTAAATTCCTTATCATCGCTGCTTGGGAGATCGAACATGGCATCGGTAAAAATGGCCTCGCACAAAGAGCGGAGTCCCCTGGCCCCCAATTTGTATTCTACGGCTTTCTGTACGATATAATCCAAGGCTTGATCCGTAATCTTAAAGCTGATATCGTCCATAGCGAACAGTTTTTCGTACTGCTTGATGATGGCGTTCTTGGGTTCCGTAAGTATGGCCCGCAGCGTGGTCGCGTCCAAAGGATTCATATGGGTTAGTACGGGCAGCCTACCAATAATCTCCGGTATCAAACCAAATTCCTTAAGATCCTTCGGAATGATGTATTGCAAGATATTGGAAATATCCAGGTTTTCCTCTACTTTGGATACGCTGTACCCCACCGCTTGCATATTTAAGCGCTTGGTGATCGCACGCTCTATCCCGTCAAACGCCCCTCCGGCTATAAAGAGTATGTTTTCGGTATTTACTTCTATAAATTTTTGGTCGGGATGTTTTCTACCGCCTTTTGGTGGCACGTTCACAACGGTGCCCTCCAATAATTTCAACAGGCCTTGTTGGACCCCTTCACCGGAAACATCGCGGGTAATGGAAGGATTGTCGCTCTTACGCGCAATCTTATCGATCTCATCGATAAAAACAATACCCCGTTCCGCCTTTTCCAAATTATAATCTGCAGCCTGTAGCAACCGGGTAAGGATACTTTCAACATCTTCCCCCACGTAGCCCGCCTCCGTAAGCACTGTGGCATCCACAATGGCCAAGGGAACGTTCAGCATCTTCGCTATGGTCCTGGCGATAAGGGTCTTGCCGGTCCCTGTCTGCCCAACTATTATAATATTGCTTTTCTGGATCTCAATGTCATCCCCCTTGACCTTGGGTTGCAACAATCTTTTGTAGTGATTGTAAACGGCCACGGACATTACTTTTTTGGTGCGTTCTTGTCCAATGATATAGGCGTCCAAAAACTCCTTGATCTCCATCGGTTTTTTTAAAATTAGTTCCGAGGAAAGATCATGGTTCTTGGACTGTTTGGACTCTTCTGCGACAATGCCATGTGCCTGTTCTATACAGCGATCACATATATGGGCGTCCAAACCGGCAATTAGCAAATTTGTCTCTGGCTTTTTCCGGCCACAAAAGGAGCATTCTAAATTTTCTTTAGCCATAATAATGGGTAACTTTCAAAAATACAAATGAAAAAGTTTATGGTTTATGGTTAAATAAAAACACTCATAACCCTGAACTCCTAACTCTTCTTTTTTGTTGATGGTTGAAAATAAAAAAACTAATCTCATAAACACATAAACTCCAAGACTCTATTTGAATTTGATGCTTGGGTTTGAGCTTGAAACCACCTTCAATTTTTAACCTATTCGCATTAACAACATAATTAAGTCAAAATTATTTGCTGTCCCTTATAAGAATATCGTCAATCATGCCATATTTCTTGGCTTCATCGGCTTTCATCCAATAATCCCGGTCGCTGTCCTCATTAACTTTTTGTATAGTTTGACCGGAATGCTTAGCGATAATTTCGTAGAGCTCATCCTTAAGCTTCAATATCTCCCTAGCTGCAATCTCTATATCGCTGGCCTGTCCTTGCCCGCCACCCAGTGGCTGATGGATCATTACACGGGAATGCGTTAGACCACTTCGTTTTCCCTTGGCCCCGGCACATAACAGAACAGCCGCCATAGAGGCCGCAATACCGGTGCAGATTGTGGCCACATCGGGCTTTATAAACTGCATGGTATCGTAAATTCCCAAGCCAGCGTAAACACTTCCGCCCGGAGAATTGATGTAGATCTGGATATCCTTGGAAGCATCGGCACTTTCCAAGAACAACAATTGGGCCTGGACGATATTGGCGACTTGGTCATTGATACCGGTGCCCAAAAATATAATCCTATCCATCATCAATCTGGAGAATACATCCATGGCGATGGCATTCAATTGACGTTCTTCTATAATATTGGGGGTCATTCCCGTAGGGACCATGGTACTAATGATGTTATCATAGTACATGCTATGGATTCCCTGATGTTTTATAGCATAATTTTTAAATTCTTTTCCGTAATCCATAATTTGTATACGCTGTTTCTTAAGACAAAAAAAGGTGCCGAAATTCAATTTTCGACACCGTAAATATACTTAATTTATAGGGAACTCGATTTTGAAAACCGCTCTTTTTAAAAATGTGGAAATCTAAAATCCCCAAGTTGTACATTAAAATGACACCTATAATTTATTGGGGCAATCCCTTGGGATGGCCTTTCAAAACCGTTAGTAAAAAAATTATCCGTAAACTTCTTTTACAAAGTCGTCATAGGTAACTTCCTTGGTCTTCAAATTTGCCTTTTCCTTATAAAGTGTGATCAGTTTTTGACTCATCAATTGCTCTGATAGTCGTTTTACCTCATCTTGGTTACCCAATACCCGGCCAGCAATATTTTCTAGCTCCTCCTCTTTTGGGTCCAGATGGCCAAACTGTGCCATTTGTGTTTTAATAAACCCTTTTGCAAATTCCTTGAGTTCATCAAACTGCACTTGCAACCCGTTCTCCTGAATAATCTTCCCTTCGATCAATTGATAACGGAGTCCTTTTTCAGACTTTTCATACTCTTCCTTTGCCTGCTCCTCGGTAAGCGGGTTCTCTCCGGTTACCTGGATCCATTTTTTTAGAAATTCTGCAGGAAGATCAAATTTTGTGTTCTCGATAAAACTTTCGGTAACGTCGTTCAATAATTTCTGATCGGCCTGTTGCTCAAACTGCTTTTCGGAATCCTTCTTGATCCTGGCCTTAAGCTCTTTTTCGGAAGTAATTACGTCTTTTCCAAACAATTTATCGAAAAGCTCTTGGTCCAACTTGGCAGGCTCCCTTTCATTTACCTCCTCAATGGTGAAGGACACTTCAATATCCAGTTTTTCAGCCTTTTCAGCCGTTATCCCCAAAGTACTGGAAAGCAAGTAATCTTCCTTGAGCAGACCTTTTGTTTTTAGAACAACAACATCCCCCACTTTTTTGCCCACCAAACTTTCGATGGCTTTTCTGTTCTTTATCTTGTCCATTTCCAACGTGGCCTTATTATCAATTTCGGCTGCCTCGTTATGGAAAGTCCCCGCTATTTCGTCCTTTATTCCAACCACGGTCTTATTGACCAATTTCCCATATTGCTTTTGGATGTGCTCAATCTGTTCATCGACCATTTTTTTATCTGCCACGATATGGTAATGGATAATGGCCTTTTTTGATTTTAAGGGCACCTCAAAACTTGGGGCAAGGCCCAATTCAAATTCGAAATCCAACTGTTCGGCATCCCAATTAAAATTATCCTGCTGTTTGGGAAGTGGGTTGCCAAGTACGTCCAACTTTTCCTCGGTCAGATATTTGTTAAGGTTATCCTGCAACAGTTTATTCACCTCATCGACCAAAACAGCCTTGCCATATTGTTTTTTGATCAGACCCAAAGGCACTTGACCCTTCCTAAAACCGGGAATATTGGCCTGCTTGCGGTAATCCTTAAGGATGGTCTCTACCTTGTCGTTATAATCGTCCTTGGTAATGGCTACCTTTACAACGGCGTTCAAATCGTCTATCTGCTCTTTAGTGATATTCATCTCTATTTCGAATTTTACTTATATAAAATGGGACGCAAAAGTAATATATTCCTCGAAGTATGGCAAGTTTTTAGGGTAGGTTTAAGAATTATGCCAACTGATTCTCAACCGTTTGGTTCCCAACCTTGTATTGGATACGCCCTAAAACAATAAAAATCCATGTCCCATTCCAAAAAAGATTCTTGATGATTCCGTCCAAATCCATAGTAAAAAACCAACAATCCCTTATTTTTGTCATATGAACGAGCCACTTGCAGAACGGGTAAGGCCAAAGACCTTGGAGGACTATATTAGCCAAAACCATTTGGTAGGGGAAAAAGGCGCCTTGACCCATCAGATAAAGAAAGGGATATTGCCGTCCTTGATCTTATGGGGACCCCCGGGCACGGGAAAGACCACTTTGGCCAACATCATTGCACACGAAAGTGGCAGGCCCTTTTACACCTTAAGCGCCATAAGCAGCGGGGTAAAGGATGTAAGGGAGGTCATAGAAAAGGCCAAACAAGGTGGAGGCCTGTTCACTACCAAAAATCCAATTCTATTTATTGATGAGATCCATCGGTTCAGCAAATCCCAACAGGATCCCTTCTTGGGAGCTGTGGAGAAAGGTTGGGTAACCCTTATTGGCGCCACGACCGAAAATCCAAGTTTTGAAGTCATCCCCGCCCTCCTGTCGCGTTGTCAGGTGTATATCTTAAATCCGTTCGACAAGGAAGACCTGGAAGCCTTGCTTAAAAGGGCCATGCAACAGGACGATCATTTAAGGTCAAAAAAAATTGAGCTAAAGGAGACCGAAGCCCTCCTGCGGTTATCCGGAGGGGATGGCCGAAAACTGTTGAACATTTTTGAACTATTGGTCAATTCCGAAGTAAAAGAGCCTATTACAATAACCGATGAACTCGTATTGTCCAAAGTGCAAAAAAATACGGTGCTGTACGACAAAACAGGGGAACAGCACTACGATATTATTTCGGCCTTTATAAAATCAATACGGGGAAGCGACCCCAATGGTGCCGTTTATTGGTTGGCCAGGATGATAGAAGGGGGCGAAGATGTAAAGTTTATCGCCCGTAGGATGCTGATCTTGGCCAGTGAGGACATCGGCAATGCCAATCCCACCGCGTTGGTAATGGCCAACACCACCTTTCAAGCGGTGACTACTATCGGATATCCGGAGGCCCGTATTATCCTTAGCCAATGTGCCATCTATTTGGCCACTTCCCCAAAAAGTAATGCAAGCTATATGGCCATAGGCAAGGCACAGCAAACGGTAAAACAAACGGGCGACCTGTCCGTACCGCTGGCTTTGCGAAATGCGCCTACCAAACTCATGAAAGATCTGGGTTATGGAAAGGACTACAAGTATGCCCATAACCATCCCAATAATTTCGCGGAGGAAGAATTTTTGCCCGACGGACTTACCGGCACATCATTTTATGAGCCGGGTAACAACCAAAGGGAAAATTCTATCAACGAATTTCTCAAAAAACGATGGCGTGGCAAGTATGGTTACTAAAACTTGATGTTGAGCTCCTCCGTGGTTAGTTTATCACCCACGTAATATTCAAAAAACCATTTGCCGTCCCGATTGTAGACCATACCGTTCTTGCCTTCCCCTACTGCGGTGTAAACATTTGGTACGGAACTTTTATAAATCTTTAATTCGATTTTTGGAGTACTGTCTACCAATTGATATCCGTTTGGGATTTCTTGGGCATACAAAACAGAACTCGATTTTATAATGTCCGAAGGAACCGGAGACATATCCTTATAACTTTGGACTTCGGGGGTGGCCTGCTGCTGTACTGGCGTTGTCGGTGGGTTGTTAGGCTTTTTAACTGCCGTTTCTACCGTTGTCTGGGTAACCACAACCGTTCCACCTCCAGAACTTAATGGTAGATCTGCGATTGGGGTCGTTTCTTTGGGTTCATATTTGTAATTTATTGCATCAAATGACACAAATGCCCTTCTTATGGATTCGGAGTAGGCAGCATCGTACTCCTTAATCTTTGAGCTTCCCTCTGTACTAACGAATACCTCCTTGTTGTTGCAATCCTTAAGAACGAGGGTAGACTTGGTCGTAAACATATTGGACCCGTCCCTTAAATTCGTCAATAGTCCCAAGCAACGGTTCTGGCTTAGATCTGGGGGCAACGCATCATCATAGACCACATTGAAACCTTTCTGCTCGAACAGATATTTTACCAAAGTACTGGTCTTGTATTGATTTTCCTTTTTAAAATCATCAAACCTTTTGGGTACGATAATATACTTGTATTCGTTTAGCTGATCCTGGGCAGAACCGCTTAAACTTCCTAATAAAAAGACTACGATCAATAAATTCTTCATTTTCATTCTCTTCTTGATTTACTGCCCCAAGGTAGAATATTAAATCCAAAATGAAAAGAAGAATTATTATTGCACATTAAATTGGCTTTAGTCAAAAGATAGTTAACTTACCACGAAAAATTAGTCGGGGGTTCACCTCCAAATAAAAAAACTCCTACAATGGACACGAAACTAGCAGTACTTATCGACGGGGACAATATACCTTCGGCCTATGTTAAGGAAATGATGGAGGAAATAGCCAAATATGGCAATCCAACCATTAAACGGATCTATGGGGATTGGACGAATCCCCACCTCGTCAAATGGAAGAACGTACTCCTGGAGAATGCCATAACCCCTATTCAACAGTATGGCTATACCACGGGCAAGAACGCCACGGACTCTGCCATGATCATCGATGCCATGGACATCCTATATTCCGAAAAAGTGAACGGTTTCTGTTTGGTTTCCAGCGACAGCGATTTTACCAAATTGGCGACCAGATTGCGAGAGGCGGGAATGTTGGTCTATGGTATTGGGGAGAGGAAAACCCCAAATCCGTTTATCGTGGCCTGTGATAAGTTTATCTATATCGAAATCCTAAAGAACCAATCCGATGCTTCGGAAACCTCATCCAGCCAAAGCAAAATCAGTTCCAAGAGCAATGTAGATAAAATAACCGCCAAGGAGATCAAGCTCATCGCCTCCACCATTTCCGATGTGGCCGACGACGACGGGTGGGCATTTTTGGGCGATGTGGGGAGCCTGTTGCAAAAAAAACAGCCAAATTTTGATTCTAGGAACTACGGTTTCCAAAAATTGACCCCTTTGATAAACTCCATACCGGAATTTGAGATCGATCAACGGGAAAATACAAAGGGCAGATTTAAATTGATATATGTCCGCGTTAAGGAAAAACGTAGGAGCCCGACTAAAAAACGGTAAATTAAAAACTACGGTAGCTTGATCTATTTAGACACCCTCACCCCGCTTCCCAAAATAGAAAATTACCTGCGTTCCAAGTCATGGCTATTCCCCGGGGAATGTATCCGCTCGGTAGAAAAACCGGGCGAAGGGAATATGAACGTTGTTTTGCGCATCAAGACCGATCAGCGGACCTTTGTATTAAAACAATCCCGTCCTTACGTTCAAAAATATCGCGAAATAGCGGCTCCTTTAGACCGTATCGCGGTAGAACACCATTTTTATCAAATTGTAAAGGATAAAAATCCCGTAGAGCACTTTCCCTACATTTTAGGTTACGACTCTACTGAGTTCATCATGCTGATGGAAGATTTGGGGCAATGCGAGGATATGGTCTCTTGCTACAATACCCGGGCTATTTCCGACCAGCATTTAACGCAGCTCCTCCATACCCTCAATACAATCCACCAAAAAACACCTCCCCCGGATTTCCCCGAAAACATGGCGTTGCGGCAATTGAACCATCAACATGTTTTTGTTTTGCCCTTTTTGGAAGAAAACGGTTTTGAACTGGACAAGGTGCAAACGGGGCTCGAAGCCTTGGCGAAACCCTACAAAAAGGACTTAGTATTAAAGGATGTTGTGGGTAACCTCGGAAAAAAGTATCTGTCCAAAGGGAATACCCTGCTCCATGGGGATTATTACCCAGGAAGCTGGATGTCCCAACAAACGGCTGTTTATATCATTGACCCGGAATTCAGCTTTGTGGGATTTGCCGAATACGACCTAGGGGTAATGCTCGCACACCTTGTCATGGCGACGATGGATTTCAGCTATTTGGAACATATTTACAACGGGTATCAAGGCATGGCGGACAAAAAATTGACGGCACAAATAGCCGGGGTTGAGATAATGCGAAGATTGATCGGCCTGGCCCAACTGCCTATGGAGCGCAGTCTCGATGAAAAACAACTACTTTTACAAAGGGCCAAAAAAATGATACTAACTTGACGGAAACAATCTGAAAACCAATAGACCTTTACTGTTCGTATTAAGTCTTGGCTCTTATCTCTTGGTTCTTAGTTCTTTAAACAACTATTGCTATGTTAAAAATTAATCCTTTCCTAGCCACGATTATTCTAGTTCTGGTTTTTTCGTGTAAGCGGGAGCACAAACAAGTCGACATCCCCATTCCGGCACAAGCCAATTATGGACCCGATTCCCTAAAAATCTCTCAGAAAGAATACTACGACAAGGTTCTGGGAGCCCTAGTAGGATCTGCAATTGGCGATGCCATGGGAGCCTCCACCGAAATGTGGGACAGAAAGGACATTAGGACCAAGTACGGTTATATAACCGGACTTACCGCAGCAGCAAGGGAACGCTCTCCGGAAGGCACTTGGGAACACAACCTATCCCCTGGGGCGACGACTGACGATACCCGGTGGAAATATCTTATGACCCAATATATCGTGAAGGATCGATCCCAGCTTAACGCCAAAAAATTTGCACAATTTATTTCAAAATATTACCAATCCCTGGTCCCTGGATTATCAGATACGGAAATTCTAAAAAATCCCGACCTGCTGGACAAACAGATGGAAAAAGTGGATTGGGTCAAAGAATGGGCAAGGGTTACCCTTGCCTATCAACAAGGCCCCAACGAATACCAATTGGCACTAAATCGCTTTTATGGCGGCGAAATGTCCTGTGCCGGGATGTTGTATACCCCAATGCTGGGCCTTATAACCTCAAATGCCGATTCTGCATACCGAATCGCCTACAAACACACCCTTTTCGATATTGGTTATGCAAAGGATATCTCGGCCCTGGTTTCTGCAATGACCAATATGGCCCTACATACCCAAAATATGGATTCCATTCTTAACGTCCATGTTTTTGTGGATCCGTTTGGGTATCAGGACAGCCGTTTGGTGGGTCGCATACCCCATAATATTGCAGAAGCTGCTGAAAAGGAGGTAACCCTTTCAAAATCCATGCAAAAGGTGGTCCTACAGGACACCATGGATTTACAGGTGCCCAAGGGATATCCAGGAAACCAGATGGAATGGGAGCGACAAGCCTACCTGTATGAATATTTGGGGAAGCACCAGAAAGCAATTCCGTTCCATGCGGGAGAAATATGGGAAACCGTGATCACCGCCCTAAAGTTTGGGGAGGGCGATTTTAACAAGACCCTTCAATTCGTTATCAACTACGGGCGTGATAATGATACCGCCGGTGCGGTAGCGGGTATGATCCTGGGGACGAGAAACGGATTTTCCGGACTCCCAAAAGACCTTAGGGAAAAATCATTACAAGTGAACCGGGATTTGATGGGAATCGACTTGGAAGTTTTGGCCAGGGAGATTGTTGGGGAAAGCGAACAGTAAGCAGTTGGCAGTCGCAGTAGGCAGTACCTCCCCATCCAAGGGTAGGCCTCAAAATAAAATGACGTACAAAATCCTAAATGGCAAAATCCAAATTCGTTATAGGTATTTTAAGAATCATTGACCTAAGGTTAACCTAATTCAGGATTGGAGGTTATTTTCCAACAAAAGCTCCCAATACCCCACATCGATCCATTTGCCAAATTTGTATCCCACTTCCTTAAACTGGGCTATCTTCTTAAATCCAAATTTCTCATGAAGGGCAACGCTCATCGCATTGGGAAGGGAAATGCCACCGATCACGGCATGGAAATCCAACGCACCCAACAGTTCTAATAATTCCTTGTACAGTGCGCTTCCTATCCCTTTCCCAGTTTCATCAAACTTTAAATAAACAGTACTTTCCAACGAATATTTATAGGCACTTCTGGATTTCCACTCACAGCCATAAGCATATCCCTTTATACTGCCTTCAGATTCGTAAACCAACCACGGGAATTTTGAAGTAATTGCAATAATTCTATCTTTCATCTCTTCCGTTGAAAGTGTGGTCTCTTCAAATGTCACAATAGTATTTCGGATATAGTGGTTGTATATTTCAGCTATTCCCTCGGCATCCCTTAACTCTACCTTTCTGATCATTTCACTAAGAATCACTGTTCGCGGGCCGCCCTAAATTCACTATTCTGGTACCATTTTGGAAAATAGTCCTCATTTGCTAGCTTTTGCCCCACCAGGTACATGAGCTGGGCATCAAATTGCACACCGCTTAGTTCAGTTGTTATAGGGTCGTATTCGTCCTGGGGCTGATGGTATTTTTTGTCGCGGTATTCATCGTTCATTTTCTTTACGTACTCGTGACCATGTTTAAAGTCTTCATAGGAACCCGAAGCGTATAGGGAGGGGATTCCTATCTTGGCAAAATTAAAATGGTCCGATCGAAAGAAATAGCCCTTTTCCGGTTCAGGATCGGGAATTAGGTAACGACCTTGCTTTTGTGCCGTCTCCGTGGCGTATTCGTCCATTTCCGATTGCCCATAACCGGTGATCGTAAGGTCCTTCATGGGTCCAGGGCTCGCCAAAGCGTCCATATTAATGGCCGCTACCGTCTTTTTGGGTGGATAGATGGGATGTTCCGCATAATAAGCCGAACCCAATAATCCCTGTTCTTCAGCGGTTACCGCTAGAAATACGATCGACCGTTCTGGTTGTTTTCCCTTCTTAAAAGCTTCCGCGATAGCTAGTAGACAGGCCGTGCCCGAAGCATTATCCACGGCTCCGTTATAGATGGAATCCCCGTCTACGGGGTGACCTATCCCCAAATGATCCCAGTGGGCGGAATAGATGATGGTTTCGTCTTTCCTGGTCGACCCCTCCAAAAGGGCCACTACATTTTTTGAAACGTCCCTTTTAATTTTGTTGGCTATGCCCATGGATACGGTTAGACCCATAGGTGTTGGCTTAAAATCTTTTTGCATGGCCAGCTCGTGGAAGTTCTTATTGTTTATTGGTGAGGCCTCAAAAAGCTTGTCCGCCGCCTCTTTGGTCACCCATCCCTGAACATCGGCAACCGGGGCATTGCTTTCCAAACTCAATTGGGCACCGCTCCAGCTAGACTGCACCACGTTCCAACCATAGGAAGCGGGAACGGTTTCATGGATGATGATGACCCCGGCAGCCCCTTGTCTCCCTGCCTCCTCGTATTTATAGGTCCACCTGCCATAATAGGTCATAGCATTGCCCTTAAAAAGTGTTGAATCCTGGGATTCAAATCCAGGGTCATTAACCAAGACCACTGCGGTCTTGCCTTTCATATCCATACCTTGATAATCGTTCCACCCATATTCTGAAGCCACGATGCCATAACCGACAAAAACAAGTTCTGAGTTTTCCAAGCCCACCTTTTCCTGGGGTTTTAGTGTCAGTGCTACAAAATCATCAAAATAGTTAAGATCAAAATCTCCCTTAGGGCCAGAAATTTTCATCTTTTCGGATGGCGTACCCGTTATTTCAATCATGGGCACTTCCTGAAAAAAACTATTCCCGTTACCTGGTGAAAGTCCCAATTTTTCAAACTCGGCCTGCAGGTACTTGGTTGTTTTCCGCTCCCCTTCCGTAAACGGCATCCGTCCCATAAACTCATCGGATGCCAGTTGCTCAATGTGCTTGGCAATGGTTGCCTGATTCACTGTTTGCAACGTATTCTCGGATTTAACCTCAGGTTTACAGCCCGCCAGTACTAAAAATACAGAGATCTTTAAATAGTTGTTCATGTGCTTCAGTTGTTCAATTTGATATCTTTGGAGTCCATGGAAAAAACCATATCCAGTTCCATAAATTTTGTCCTCATAGTGCTTAATGCGAATGCAGCTCCGGAAGCGGCAAACACGGAATAGTCCAACGGAGCTTTGATACTCAGGGAAAAGGTCATTGCCAGCGCAAAAACGAGCAATAAAACACCGCTCAATTTAGCAAAAAGTTCGGTTTTGAAACCGAGGAGGACACAAAGCCCACATAGGGCTTCCGCAACGGTTGCCAAGATTCCAAGATATGGGATTAGGATTCCAGGCATCCAAGGATTCAAAACCTGCGTATAGTCCAGAAAGCTTTGCCAGTTGCCCCAAGCGGATACGTCCGCAGGCCAAAATCCGAACCGATCCGCCACGGCGGAAAGCATTCCACATCCTATCCCAAATCGCAAAAACAATTTTAAAACCATCATATGAATAAATTTTAGTTAATATTACAAGAATAAAAAGGATAGAAAAAAGACCAAGAGACAAGTCCCTCACTTAGCCCGGGTTTGCAAACTTTGTCTTACTTTGATGGATTAGTTTATGGGTTTCTATGTATATGAGTTCATAAAAAATCAATCTATTAAAAAATCAGTTATTTAAAAACATGTTAGATGATAGAAATAAGAGGAATTAAGTAAAAAAACATGTCCGGATTCTCTCCTCTATGTTCTCTTCCCTCTATTCTATTCTCTATGTTATTTTTTTTATGTTCTTTTCTCTTTGTCCTATTTTCTCCAAACACCTTGGATTCCGTCCACTTCAAAATCCCTAAAAATAATCGAACTCTCGGAACAATTTTCAATAGAAAGGGTATCGTAGTTTTCTTTGGGAAAAATTTGAGCCGTCATTACATATTGGCCCTTATTGATAAAGATTTCCACAGAGGAACGATCCAATAAAATTCGGACTTCTATAGGTCCGTTTGGCAGATTTCCTATAGGCATTCGCTGTACTTTAGCTGCAAAATCCTTTTGAAAATCAGCTCTTCCAGATTGGCTCCGGTCCAATAAAAACATTTGCTTATTGTCGTCAAGGTTCAAATCCAAATGCTCCCCTAACCTGTTCTTAAAGACCAGTTGAAAATCCTTGGCATTGGTAGTAAAGGTAACTTGTGCCTGAATGAAATTGGCAAAGTCGACCTGGGTCTTCTTTCCCTTGTCAATGGCAATATTCTTGGATACCCCGCTATCCACAATAGCCTCAAATCGGGGTATGGGATAATTTATCAAAGAAAGGGTATCCCCATTTTTTTTGAGGGATAGGATCCTTGGAACCGTCATGGCACTGCGCCATTTTTGGGTAGGCACTTGTTGGCCATAGAGCCAATTGCTCATCCAACCAATAAAAATGCGTTTGTTATTGGGTGTGTTGTTGTAGGTAACCCCTGCATAATCATCCATTCCCCAATCGAGCCATCGGCTTTCCTTTTGATCCGAAGTAAAAGTTTTTCCATCAAAATCCCCAATGAAATACTGGGTCCCGCTACCCCCGTTGGGCGCCCCAGGATTGATGCTGATAAGCAACACCCATTTTTCTTCGGTAGAACCTTCTACCTGTAATGGAAACATATCAGGACATTCCCAAACCCCGCCGTGCGCCCCTTGATTTCTTCCAAATTCGCTAACCTTTTGCCAATCGATCAGGTTGTCGGACAGCCAAATCTGCAGGTGATCGCCGGCCACCAACAACATCGTCCATTTATTCGATTTATCGTTCCAAAACACCTTGGGGTCCCTAAAATCCTTATATCCATCGTTTTTTATTATGGGATTGCCCTTATACTTTGTCCATGAATCCCCCTGGTCCAGACTATAGGCCATCCCTTGAGTCTGATAGTCGTTCCTGCCTTCTTTCTCGCCCTTTGGGTCGTGATACGTATAAACAGCGATCATCGGTGGATTTTCCAAAGAACCCAATCCAGAGGTATTATGGGTATCTACCACTGCACTTCCCGAAAAGATATAACCATGCCCGTCCGGATACAGGGCTATGGGCTTATGTTCCCAATGTAAAAGGTCCTTGCTCACCGCATGGCCCCAATGCATAGGTCCCCAAACAATATCTTCTGGATAATACTGGTAAAAAAGATGGTACACACCTTTGTAATAAACCAGTCCATTGGGGTCGTTCATCCATTTCTCCTTAGGGGAAAAGTGCCATTGCGGGCGATAAGGTTCGTTGTAAAATTCTTTTTCGCCCTTTTTCCCCAATTCAATTTGCCCCGTGCCTACGTTGTAAATCATGCAAAATGCAACCAGCAAAAGCCCCCATTCAAGTCTATTTTTCATTTTTATTTCAAACATTACCTTAAAAATACTCCTAAAAATTGAAATAAAGGTCCGTTTTGGAATAAGTCGATTTTAAACAAGGCCATAATTCCATTTCATCCACCAAAACGATATCTTTGTAACGGACATTCGTATTGCCAATGATTCGCATAATTACACCTTTTTTGTACCTGCTCTGCTTTCAATCCATACTTGGACAAACCAAGTTGGACAAGGTTCTTAGGCAGTGGAACAAAAATACCGTTCCCTATATTTCCGTAGACCAATTAGCGGCCATAAAACCACCTGTTTTATTGGATGCCAGGGAAAAAGAAGAGTTTGACGTCAGCCATCTGCAACACGCAATCTGGGTAGGGGATAAATTATTTAATATCGACAGTGTACAATCAAAAATACCTGACAAGGATACTCCTGTGATCGTTTATTGCTCTATCGGAGTGCGGTCCGAAACTATTGGGGAAAAACTGCTTGCCGACGGATACACCCATGTAAAGAACCTTTATGGCGGAATCTTTGAGTGGAAGAACGAGGGCCATGCCATATACAACGATGCCGGAAAGGAAACCGACAGCATACATGCGTTTAGCAAACATTGGGGGAAATTGTTGACGAACGGGGTGAAAGTCTATGGTCCAGTCGGCAGTAAACACTAACCAATGTTCAGTGTTCAGTGTTCAGTGTTCTAGTAAAAAAAATACGATTCTAGAATTACGATTAGCGTTTAACACTATAACTTGGCAGCTAAGTTACCAACACCAAATTACAAACACCGAACATCAAATATATTACTTAAACAATGGGAATACTTTCCACTTCGCATAGCAAAAAAGATCAAAAGGTCATTCATTTCTCCTTAGTGCAGGCCGATAATCTACTCCTGATCTTTACCCGTAATCCTGAATTGGGTAAATGCAAGACCCGTTTGGCAGCTACGGTGGGCGACCAGATTGCGCTTGATATATATAATTTTTTGTTGTCGCATACGGTTAAGTTCACTGAAAATATAAATGCAGCAAAGGAGGTGCATTATTCGGACGAAATTTGGGAAGACGATATTTGGGACAGCGCCTTTTACCGCAAAAAACTGCAAATCGGGAAAGATTTGGGTGAACGGATGGAACACGCATTTCGGCAAGGTTTTGAAAAGGGGTACAAAAAAATAATTATTATTGGTAGCGACATGTTTGATCTAAGTGGTTCGGATATTGAAAATGCATTTCTGCGTTTAGACCATGTGGATGTGGTTATTGGCCCTGCCAAGGATGGCGGATACTATCTTTTGGGTATGAAGAAATTGAAAACTGATATTTTCCAAAATAAAAACTGGGGCACGGATACCGTCCTAAATGATACTTTAAACGATTTGAAAAACGAAAATGTGCAATTGCTGGAAACCAAAAATGATGTGGACCTTTACGAAGACATCAAAAATAACGTTGCATTTCGGCACTTTTTAAAAGACATGGAATGATTACAAAAAAACAATTACAGGAATCGGTTTCCTATTTAAGAAACAAAGGATTTGAAAACCCTGAAATAGGTATTGTCCTGGGCACGGGCTTGGGAAAATTGGTAAACGAAATCCAGGAGCCTATCGAAGCCCACTACAACCATATCCCATTTTTTCCACTGGCAACCGTAGAATTTCATACCGGTAAGCTAATTTATGGCACCATTGAAGGAAAAAAAGTTGTGGTCATGCACGGGCGCTTCCATTACTACGAAGGATATGACCTACAGGATGTTACCTACCCCATCCGGGTAATGCACCAGCTGGGGATCAAAAGGTTATTTATTTCCAACGCAGCTGGGGCTATAAATTCAGCTTTCAGAAAAGGGGAAATAATGCTAATAGAAGACCACTTAAATCTTCAGGGAGATTCTCCCCTGGCATTTAGGGACGTCGCCAAATTTGGAGAGCGTTTTGTTGATATGGGCGATCCCTACGACAAGGATATGCGCGATAAAATAACAGAAATCGCCAAGCGGGAAAATATCGTACTCCAAAAAGGGGTATATGCAGCCGTTATGGGACCTCAATTGGAGACCAAGGCAGAGTACAGGATGCTACGGATTTTAGGGTCGGATGCCGTTGGGATGAGCACCGTACCCGAGGTAATCGTTGCGAACCATCTGCAATTGCCCGTTCTTGCGGTTTCCGTTATAACCGATGAATGCAACCCCGACAACCTGCAGCCGGTCAATATTCAGGAAATTATAGAAATTGCCGGGAAGGCAGAGCCTGTTATGATCCAACTTTTTAAGGAGTTGATCATCGAACTTTGATTTCGATAATGCGATACAGGTTAAAGCCGCCCGATTTACTATGGCAGATTTTTGATCAATTTACCTCTGGATATTGAAAATCTACCTTGAACAAAATTAGGATTTTTGTAGCTTACAAGTCCATAAAAGTAGGATTAGCGAAGTTATACGAGTATTTTTAACGTAGTTAGCGGTCAAAAGAACGACTATTGATGTTGAAGGTTATTTTTCAACAACTCCTTACCGTATCTTCACGCTTCAAACCAATTTCCAAAAATGCGAAAAGCGGCAATTATATTAGTAACTGGATTCGTCTTGTTCCTTGGATTAATTTTGCTTTGTAACTATACGATTTCCAGGTCCTGTATAGGCAAAACCTTTTCGGATGTAAACCAAATTCCCAAAAATAGGGTTGGCTTGGTGCTGGGCACGGCACAAAAACAGAAGGATGGCCAACCCAACCCGTACTACACCTTCCGAATCAAGGCGGTAGTCCAACTCTACAATGCAGGAAAAATCGACTACGTTCTGGTCAGTGGGGACAATGCTACCATTTATTACAACGAGCCCATGAGTTTTAAACGGGATTTGGTAAAGGCGGGAGTTCCTGAAAATAGGATATTTCTGGACTATGCAGGTTTCCGGACGCTGGACTCCATGGTCCGGGCCAAAGAAATCTTCGGCCTGCAAAGCGTTACCGTCATTTCCCAGAAATTCCACAATGAACGTGCCATATACTTGGCCGAACGGAAAGGGCTTAAGGCCATTGGGTATAATGCTATGGACGTTTCGGGATCCGACGGCCTTAATGTTAGGATACGGGAATATTTTGCCCGTGTCAAAGTATTTATCGATCTACTCTTTAATACCCAGCCAAAATTTTATGGGAATAAGATAGAGATAAAATAGATTTTGTGATTGCAACCGGCATATTTACCGATATTTTAAGTATCGCCCAAAAAATCGAAAAAATTATACCACAATTTGGAGCACATCTGATTAAGATGTTAATTTTTTCCATAATTTGGATTGCACTTTATCAAGTTGATTGACGACCATAGAGCTCGAAAACCTGTAAATAATATTGCACCTATTATCCGTTAAGTGCTCAAGGATAGGTGTATGCACCTAAATTCAAGTCCGACTAAGGACCGTGGAAAATTGTTAGATCAAGACTCAAAATATTGTATGCATGAGCTCAAGCCTTTTTAATACAGTACCCATTTGGTGTGTCTATGTGATTATTATATTAATTATACTTCTATCGATAAGGGGAGGGATCACCTATGCAAAATCGAAAAAAAGAAAGGATTCGCATACAGACGACTCGTCCATAAACACGATGGTTGGCGCAATCCTAGGACTACTCGCTTTTATATTGGCCTTTACCTTCAACATGACTTCTTCCCGTTTCGATGCCAGAAAGAAACTTTTTCTGGACGAAGTCAATTCAATAGAGACCGGATGGCTAAGAGCTGGATTGGTAGAGCAACCTTTTAGTGAAGAATTGCAACACAAACTGGTTGAATATGTAGAGATACGGATTTGGCTCGCTAAAAATCCGAATGGGCTTGCACATGCCCTTGCCAAATCCCAAGAAATTCAATCGGAAATATGGGGCCAAATCAAGGAAATGACCAATAAAAACATTGGCAGTCCTGTTATTAATTCCCTCCTTATCAATGCCATTAACGACATGTTTGACATTCAGACCAAACGTGAATCCGTAGGTGCCATAGATCGTATACCCTCATTAATTTGGGTTGCCTTATATTCCCTTATAATTATCGCCATGTTTGCCGTGGGTTATTTGCATGGAAATACAGAGAGTGTAAACTGGGTAATGGTCTTGGCCCTCGCCATATGTTTTGCGGTAATCATAATAATTATTGTTGAGTTGGATAGCCCGACGGGGCTGATCAGTATCAACGATCAAATACTGCTTGAGATGTACGACAGGATAAAATGATGTTTTTTTTGAAACCTAAGGGTTGAACTCTTAAAAGCATATTAGTTCAAGGGTTTATAAGTTGTTCGAAAAAATAGCTTTAGGCCATAACGGGCCGATTCGGCGTCCGACAAATTTTCGCTTTAATTGAAAATGTTTACTTAAATCGATACCTCCTTGTCCCATTTGACCTCCCCAACCCCTCCCAGGGAAGAGAGCAGACCCTGTAGGAAACATACAGTTTCATTTCATCGAAAACAGGTCCCCTCCCCTTGGGGGGAGGAGTCAGTTTTTGGCAGAATTTTGGTTAAGCCGATGGTATTTACGGAAATTTGTAGTACACCCTCAGATACTGATAATCCATAATAATTTTTAACTTCGTTTTCATGAAAAAGTTTATCAAGTTCCAATTACTGGCCATTGCCATCGTATTTTATTCTTGCGGCAGCGGAAAAATGGATATTTCTACCGCACAGGCGGTAGATTTTACAGTAAACCTTAACGATAGGTCCAATGACACCTTTAAGGTAGAGGTTACCCCACCAACGTTGTCTGCGGACAATAATATTTACCAGTTTGCGGCTACTGCTCCTGGCACCTATCAAGTAATGGATATTGGCCGTTATGTCACCTCTTTCTCGGCCTTCGATAAAAACGGCAATGAAGTTGGCACCAAACATATTTCTACAAATCAGTTTGAACTTTCGTCCCCTGCTAAAATCACAAAGATCGAGTATCAAATCTCGGAGACCTGGGATACCCCTGTGGATGTGAACCCTATTTACATGATGTGCGGCACTTCCATTGAAAATGACCATACGCTAATTAATGGTCAGGCCGTCTTTGGATATTTTAAAGGCATGCAGACTTCTCCCCTTCAAATTAAATTGGAATATCCGGACAATTGGCATGTTGGTACCGCTCTTACCAAAACTTCAGATGGAATCTACTGGGCCAATGATTACGACAAAGCTGTTGATTCTCCCATTTTGTTGGGCAACCTGACAAAGGCCTCCATGGATGTTGATGGCACCGACGTGGATGTGTACACCTATTCAAAAACAGGCCAGATTACCAGCAACCAAGTACTGGCAACCCTCAAGAATATGCTTCTCTCGGCTAGTGGATTTCTAAATGGGCTGCCGGTAAAGCACTATACTTTTCTGTTTGTCTTCGAGGACAAGACTGCCGGGGCATGGGAACATTCCTATAGCTCCGAATACATCTATAAGGAAGCTCCGTGGGCCGATTTAAAGAGCCAAATCTCCCATGTTTCGGCCCATGAGTTTTTCCACGTGGTAACCCCGCTGAACCTTCATAGCCAGATTATAGCCCAATTTAATTTTATTACCCCCGTTCCGTCCGAACACCTATGGTTGTATGAGGGCACAACGGAATGGGCCTCCAATATGATGCTCTTTCGTTCCGGACAAAATTCTATGGATGATTACCTTAAGAATTTGGAAAAGAAGATCACGATAGATACCCAATATTTTGACCAGAGTTATAGCCTGGTCAAAATTGCAAAGACCTCTTATACGACCGTAGGCAATAAACAATATGGCAACATCTATATGAAAGGAGCCCTGGTGGCCGGTTTATTGAACATCCGTCTGTTGGAACTTTCCGATGGCAAAATAGGTTTGGTCGATGTTATTAAAAAACTGACCAGGCAATACGGTCCCGATAAACCTTTTGATGACGAATCCTTTTTTGGTGTAGTCGTCAAGGAAACCTATCCAGAGATCAAGGACTTTATAGACAAATATATACGGGGAACGGATCCCTTGCCCATAAAGGAATACTATCAAAAATTGGGAATAGATTATGATGCCGCCCATAATAAGTTTTCCCTCATGGATCAACCAACCAAGGAACAATTAAACCTAAGGCAGGCATGGATGAAACCTATTAAAATAGATTAAACTTTGAACAAACCTGCAATTCTGATATTGTTAAGGAAGGATGGAACTATAAATCGATTTCATCGGTTAAAAGTAAATGGTTCACCCAAAAAGTACTGACCAATATGGCCAAATTCAAAACGCTGCTTAAAAACATAGGCCCTGGGCTTCTATTTGCCAGTACGGCCATAGGCACCTCCCATTTGGTCTTGAGTACAAAAGCGGGGGCACAATACGGCTGGGTTATGGTAATCCCGATCATACTTGCCAATGTATTAAAGTACCCCTTTTTTGAATTTGGTATTCGCTATACCAACGTCACCAATAAAAGCCTTATAGAGGGCTACCGGAATCGGGGCATAAATTATCTGCGGCTTTATGCCGGTATTACCCTAGTGACCACCTTTACCATTTTGGCTACCTTGTATGTCGTGACTGCCGGTCTCTTTATCAATTTGTTCCATATCCCAGAGGTGCCCCTGAGTACCGTTGCCCTGGGTCTCTTCGTTTTTATTGGATCCCTACTCATTATCGGGCGATATAAACTTTTGGAGGTTTCCCTAAAATTTGTGGTCACGTTGTTGTTCATTGCCCTTTTGGTCACTACTTCCTCCGTCCTATTTAATGGAAAAACAGCGATTGACCCAAATTTTGTGGCTCCGGATATTTTCAATGAGGCAGGTATATTGTTTTTGATCGGTTTGGTGGGATGGATGCCTACCGCCGTTGAGGCTTCTAGTTGGATAAGCCTTTGGAGCATCGAAAAATATAAGACGGAAAATAAAAAGCCAAGTTTGCCCGAAGCCCTTCAGGAATTTTATCTCGGATATTTATTGACCGCCGTTCTCGCAATTTTTTTCTTGATTATCGGGTGGATGACGCTCTATGGTACCGGCACCCAGATCAGTGGGAATGCCGTTGCCTTTGCCGACCAGTTGGTAAGCTTGTTTACCACGAATATTGGGGCCTGGACCTATATCTTTATTGCAACGGCCGCTTTCGCGACCATGTTCAGTACTTGTATGACGGCCCATGATGCCTTGGCACGGGTCAGTATCGATATTTTGGAGCTGCTTTTTCCAAAGTTTATGCCTACAAGCAAAAAGAAATACTACGTATGGGGCATTGTTTTGTTGATACTTATCAACTATATAGTTATAACGGCGTTCAGTGCCAATATGGGCCAATTGGTGGCCATGGCTACTTTTGTCTCCTTTGTTCTGGCCCCAGTTATTGGCTATATGAACCTAAAAAATGTGATGAGTGGCGACCTCCCCCCAGCCTTTCGTCCCAAAAGAGGATTAAGGGCACTTACGTATATCGGAATAATCTTTCTTTCCCTATTTGCGGCATACTATTGCTGGATGGTAGTGTTTTAAGATCACTAAACCTAGGGGTTGGCACACTCCCGTTTAAAAATGTAAAATGTGCCATTTAGGCAGAAAATATTTCCCCCGAGAACCCATTTTCGATATAAAATGGTAAATTTAACCTGCGATAAAATATATTACCTATGTCCGATAAAAATGTTAGGCGCTCATTCATAAAAAAATCCCTACTGGCCTCAACTGCCGGATTGTTATTGCCAAGGATTTCTCTTGCCAATACTGCTAAGTCAAAAAAAATGGAGAAAATAGTCGGACAAGGGGATTTCAAGTACAAAGTGGATGCAGGATGGGGGATTCAAGACCCTAATGTAACCCCTGTGGATAATTGCCACGAAATGGTGATGGATGCCCAGGGACGGATCCTAATGACCACGACACACCCCAAGAACAATGTATTGATCTACGATAGGTCGGGGAAGATACTAAGTACATGGGAGGTAGGCCTGCCCGGGGCCCACGGCCTTACCATTGTTGGGGAGGGCAAGGATCAATTTTTATTTATTACCGATCCGGACACCCATAAGGTAAAGAAAACAACCTTGGATGGACGTGTGCTGATGACTTTTGAATGCCCTAAGGAATTCAATGGATATGACAAACCGGAACAATTTAAACCCACTGAAACGGCTGTTGCGCCCAACGGGGATATCTATATTGCAGATGGTTATGGGGAGAACTATATTATACAATACGATTCCAAAGGCAACTATGTCCGCCATTTTGGAGGCAAGGGAGACGGTGCAGATCAATTTGATTGTTGTCATGGCGTAACCTTGGACACCCGGGACGCTTCCAATCCTACCCTATTGATCACCTCGCGCTCCAAACAAGAATTTAAAAGATTCACCTTTGATGGTCAACATTTGGAGACCATTTCCCTTCCAGGATGTTGGATCTGCCGCCCTGTTATCAACGGCAAAAACATATTTTTCGCCGTTATTGTAACCAAAAGCTGGGATGCATATGACGGAATGATCGCGGTACTGGACGAAAACAATAAGGTAGTGTCCTTTCCAGGTGGAATGGCCCCAGAATATGTAGATGGGACATTAAAGGACGGGACTTATGACGGCAGCACGTTTATGAACCCCCACGATGTATGTTTGGATAATGACGGCAATTTGTACGTGCCACAATGGAATTCCGGTAAAACATATCCCTTTAAACTTAATAAAGTATAATTGGCATGGCCCAACTCGGCCTTATACGTTTGCCATTTTGGGAATAGCCAAATCAGCTTTGGTTTAACATGCTTTTTCATTATACCTGGTAAGATCCTATTAAAATCGTCCCAATTTCCGCACTACTCCCCTGTTTTTGGCTATTTTTGTCCAAAATTTCAATAATTGAAATCAGTACTCCTTCTGCTACTTTTACTCCTTAGCCCTTTCTGCCATGCCCAAGAGCAGCCACCGGAAAGCAAGGAAATCAACATTGTTCACGGTGCCAATTTTACCAAGGACGAGACTAAATATCCAGGAGCATCCATTTTTAGCAAAGACGACAGGCAGGTTCAGTTTCGACATCAAGGGGCGGATATTTGGTGCGATATAGCCATCGTATATTCCAAGGAAAACCAATTAAAGGCCATTGGAAACATTAGGTTGCAACAAGGGGATTCCATTCAAATGACGAGTGGAAAAATAGATTATGACGGGAATACCAAATTGGCCCGTGCCTGGGAAAATGTTGTACTGACCAATACGGGAATGACCCTTAAGACGGACACGCTTCATCTGGATCGGGAAAAGCAGGAAGCGTATTACAATACCGGGGGCACGGTAATAGATTCGGCAAATACCCTGACCAGCAGGGTGGGCACCTATTTTATGATTCCTAAAAAGTTTCAATTTTTGGATAGCGTACATATCCAAAATCCGGAATATACCATGGATTCCGAGCAATTGGACTACTACAAGACCTCAAAAAACGCCTATATGTACGGTCCCTCCACAATTACGGGCGAGACCTATAAAATATATTGTGAACGCGGGTTCTACGATACCAAGATAGAGAGCGGGTATGGCATTAAGAACACGAGGATAGACTACAATAATCGTATTATTCAGGGCGACAGTGTTTTTTTTGACAAAAAGACCGAGTTCGCCTCGGCGACCAACCATATCACGGTTACGGATACCATTAACAAAGGGGTTATCCGGGCGCACTACGCGGAAGTTTTTAAGGCTAAAGATTCTGTATTCGCCACGAAGCGGGCCGTTTCCATAAGTCTAGTAGAGAACGACTCCCTTTATATGCACGGAGATACCCTGATGATTACCGGAAAACCGGAAGAACGTGTTCTTAGGGCTTTCCACAATGCCAAATTTTATAAAAAGGATCTGAGCGGCAAGTGCGATTCCATTCGGTTTGATCAAAAGACGGGAGTAACACAATTGATAAAAAGACCCATAATTTGGAACGTAGAAAATCAGATGACCGGGGATAGCATCCATTTGATCATGGACAAGGAAACCGAAAAAATGGATTCCCTCAAGGTCATAAACAACGCCTTTATCATTTCCTTTGACACCATTGGCAAAAAGGGCTACAACCAAGCCAAAGGGATAAACCTTTATGGAAAATTTGAAGGCAACGCCCTAAAGACCATCGATTTGGTCAAAAACACAGAGGTCATCTACTTTATGTACAATGACGACGATGAACTGGTGGGAATTGATAAGACCCAGTGTAGTGCCATCCGGATGACCATGGCGAACAATGATATAGAGGACATTACCTTTTTGACCAATCCGGATGGGGATATCTTCCCGGAGAAGGACCTTCCCGTGGAAGCCCGTAAACTAAAGGGCTTTATCTGGAGGGGCGATGAACGTATCCGGACCAAGGACGATATTTTTGACGAGGACGACAACAATATCGAACTGGTTAAAATTCGCGGCCTGGATCATCCTATAGATATAGATGCCGAGGAAGAGGAGCGCACAAATAATGAAGGAGATCCAATAAACAAGAACAAAAAACAGACCCATCCCGTAACCTCGGAACCAAAAGTGCCGCAAAAAACACAACCCAGGAAAGATCCAAAAGTGGAAAAAGCAGGTGCCAATTAGTTTACCTTCCAATCATGCCTGCCATCAACCAAAAAACAATCTTATAAGGACCTTTGATCATATTCCAAGCACAACAACATGAAACAAGATTTTCATACGTATCAAGCACAAACTTCCCCACATCCTTTGGGATTGGAAGTCTCCCATGCCAAGGGAAGCTATATCTATGACCGTGACGGAAGGGAACATCTCGACTTTGTAGCGGGGGTGTCCGTCTGTAGCCTGGGGCATTGCCACCCCAAGGTAGTTGCTGCCATACAACACCAAGCAGAAAGGTATTTGCATGTTATGGTGTATGGGGAATACATTCAACAGCCTGCTGTGGAATATGCAAAACTTTTGGCCAGTTTCCTGCCTTTCAATTTGGAAACCACCTATTTAGTAAATTCAGGGACCGAAGCAGTGGAAGGAGCCTTGAAACTGGCAAGGCGTGTTACCGGCAGGTCCCAGATTATTGCCGCCGAAAGGGCGTACCACGGAAATACCATGGGGAGCCTTAGCGTTATGGGGTTCGAGGAGCGCAAGGGAGCCTTTAGGCCCTTGATTCCAGATGTTTCATTTATTCGGTTCAATTCGGCAAACGACTTGGACAAGATAACCGAACGCACTGCTGCGGTAATTTTAGAGACCATTCAAGGTGGCGCCGGCTTTATATTGCCCGAGTCGGACTACTTAAAGAAAGTACGGCAACGGTGCGACCAAATGGGCGCATTATTGATTTTGGACGAAATTCAGCCCGGTTTCGGACGGACCGGCAAACTGTTCGCTTTTGAACACTATGACAGCGTACCTGATATTCTGGTGATGGGCAAGGGAATGGCGTCGGGCTTGCCCGTCGGTGCCTTTTCGGCATCCAATAAAATGATGCAAACCCTGCAGCACAGCCCCAAACTGGGACATATTACCACATTTGGGGGCAACCCATTGATAGCAGCTGCAAGCTTGGCTACACTGAAGGAGATAACCGAGGGAGGACACATTCCGGCAACCCTGGAAAAGGAAAAACTCTTTCGAAAATTGTTAAAGCATCCGTTAATAGAAGAAATCCGTGGCAAAGGGTTAATGTTGGCATTGATCTTGAAGGATAAGGAAATAGCGGACCGGGTTATTTTGGAATCCGCCAAGCAGGGTTTGATCCTATTTTGGCTTTTGTTTGAACCAAAAGCGGTACGCATATCACCCCCTTTAACAATTTCAAATGATGAAATTGAAAAGGGGTGCAGACTAATAATTGACGCTTTGAACCACATATCACAATAATTTGTTAACTAATTTGTTAATAATATAGCTCCGATCGGGTACTAGAAACAGGTTTGATACCTTACTTTTAGTTCCATAGTTTAATCTAAACACACTCCTATGGCGTTAGATCATGACGAAAAACCAAGCCAGCCCCTAGCTAAGTTTGAATCCATGCTGAAGACCGATGACATCTATTTCTTTGATGCCGAGGATTTTGAGGATATCATTCATTTCTATTTAAACCATGGCAAGATAGCATTGGCCAAAAAGGCCATCAAAATTGGGTTGTTGCAACATCCAGATTCCATTGAACTGAAATTGTTGAACGTGGAAGTGCTGGTCTTTGAGAACAAACTGGAAATTGCGGAACACATGTTGGACGATTTGGAGCATTTAGATGCTTCCAATGAGGAAATCTATATACAACGAGCCAATATCTATTCCAAAAAAGACAATCACGAGGCGGCGGTCGTTCTGCTAAACAAGGCCTTAGACCTATCAGATGACGGATTTGACATACATTCCCTTTTGGGCATGGAATACCTTTTTATGGACAATTATGAATTGGCCAAAGACAACTTTATAAAATGTGTCGATTTTGATCCAGAGGACTATTCCGCCCTTTACAATGTTATCTATTGCTTCGAATTTCTCGAGCAATACGATGGCGCCATACATTACCTCAACGAATATTTGGAAAAAAATCCCTATTGTGACGTTGCGTGGCACCAATTGGGCAAAATGTACTTCTATAAAAAAATGTACAAGGAGGCACTGGTCGCTTTTGATTTTGCAATTATCTCCGACGACACATTTATAGGGGCCTATTTCGAAAAAGGCAAGGTTTTGGAAAAACTGGGGAGATTTAACGAAGCCATCGAAAATTACGAGACTACGATAGAGATGGAAGATCCCACTTCCCACGCCTATCTGCGGATCGGGAAGTGTCATGAAAAGCTAAAAAATGACGACCTGGCCAAATATTACTATTATCAAACCGTTCACGAAGATCCGCTATTGGACAAGGGATGGCTGGCGATTACCGACTTTTATTATCGGAAAAAGGACTTTACCAAAGCATCCTATTACATAAACAAGGCCCTGAATATAGATGGCGAAAATGCCCAGTATTGGAAAAAGTGCGCCAAAATACAAACAGCCTTAAAGAAATATGATGAAGCCGATTATGCCTTTAAACAGGCGGTAGACCTAGGCAACTATGAACTGGACACCTGGTTGTACTGGGCCGATGTGCTGATTCGGAACGAGGATGTACATTCCGGAATTGAAATTTTGCTACAAGGCCAGGAATTCTATCCCGAAAGTGCGGAGATCCTGTACAAGATGGCAGGATTTTACCTCCAGATAGACGAGACCAAAAAGGCACAACAACGATTGACCGATGCCCTAAGGATCAATTTTGATAAAAGACATCTTTTCGCAAGGGAATTTCCCCAGTTTGGCGACACGGAATGGGTGAAAAACATAATCTCCAATATCAAAAAGGCTTCCAGATAAAAAAGCTACTTTTGCCGTTTATCTTATGGAGGACCGTAATTTTATTCAATACGCTATAATCACCTTAAAGGGCATGGCCATGGGGGCGGCAGATGTTGTTCCAGGCGTGTCCGGCGGCACTATTGCCTTCATTTCCGGCATATACGAGGAACTTATCACTTCGATCAACAATGTTGATATTTCCCTTTTTAAAACCCTTCGCAAAGATGGCCTTGCCGCCTTTTGGAAAAAACTGAACGGTAATTTCCTGTTGGCGCTTTTTCTAGGAATAGCTATAAGCGTAGTTTCATTGGCCAAATTTATCAGCTGGCTGTTGGTCACCCAACCTATCCTGGTCTGGTCCTTCTTTTTTGGCTTGGTCGTAGCCAGTGTCTTTTTTGTGGGCAAATCCATCGAGGCATGGAACTGGAAAACTATTGGCATGCTCATATTGGGAACCGTTATAGCCTATTTTGTAACCGTTTTGCCTCCGTCCCATAATATAGATAGCCTTCCCTACCTTTTTTTGTGCGGTGCATTGGCCATTTGTGCCATGATTCTTCCCGGAATTTCCGGGGCTTTTATCCTCGTTCTCCTGGGCTCTTATAAAACAATCCTGGATGCGGTACACGAAAGGGATTTCAAAATTATATTAACCGTAGGATTTGGGGCTATTTTCGGGTTGTTGAGTTTTTCGAAATTGTTGAAATGGATGTTCAACAACCATAAAAATATGACATTGGCGGTACTAACCGGATTTATTTTGGGTTCCCTCAACAAAATATGGCCTTGGAAAAAGGTTTTGGAATCCGAAAATTTTGGGGACAAAATAATCACCATCAAGGAAAGTAACATCTCTCCCTTCGCATTTGATGGGGACAACCAATTAATGTTTGCATTAATTCTAGCCATCCTAGGTTTTTCCCTTATTTTTGTTCTGGAAAAAATAGCTTCTAAAAAGTAATTTCACCCCCACATGGCTGAACCAAGGACATTTATGGACAAGATATTTTTGGTCCTAAAAGGTCTTGTGATGGGCGCGGCCAACAAGGTGCCCGGGGTCTCGGGCGGAATCGTAGCCTTCGTGGGTGGGTTCTATGAGGAATTCATCTATTCCCTACAAAAGATAAATTTTAAAGCCTTTAAGCTCCTTATCAACGGAAGGTTCAAAAGCTTTTATCGCTATATCAACGGCCAGTTCCTCGCCCTGTTGATTTTCGGGATGTTGGTAAGCTATTTTAGCGTTTCCAAGCTGCTCGATTATTTTCTGGAAAAGAAAGAACTCTATGTTTGGGCCGCCTTTTTCGGAATGATCATCGGATCGATCTATTATATTTCCAAGGACTTTGAGCATTGGAACAAAAAGACCATCAGTGCCGGATTGCTTGGATTTGCCGTTGGAATTTCCATCAGTTTTCTGAGTCCCGCCGCCCAAAATGAAAATTTGTGGTTTATCTTTTTCTGCGGCATGATAAGTGTATCGGGCATGACGCTGCCTGGGCTTTCGGGATCCTTTATCCTAATTCTCTTGGGCAACTATGTATTGCTCTTGGTAGATTCCGTCAATGCGCTTTACGATACGATGGCCGAACTGCTCCAAGGGGATGTCGGGTTTTTACAAAATCCGGAACGGCTAAATACATTAAAAATCTTGGCCGTATTCACCTTGGGATCAGCATCTGGATTGGTGACCTTGTCCCATTTTCTGACCTATGTTCTAAAGCACTACAAGCACTTGACCACCGCCGTGATAATTGGCTTTATCACGGGTTCCTTGGGGGTAGTTTGGCCATGGAAAAGAACAATTTTTAAAACCGATAGTATGGGCCAAGTCCTTTTCGATTCCAACGGAAACGAGGTAGTGGCCAATTACAGGCAATATTTCCCCGATCTGGCCAAACTCGAGACGTGGTGGGCCGTATTTTTTATTGTTTTTGGGGTTGGGATTCTTATAGGATTGGAATGGTATGGACAAAAAAGAAAACAAAAAAGTTAGGTACGGATTGATAGGAAAAAATATTTCCTATTCCTTCTCCAAGGGATATTTTGCAAAAAAGTTTTCCGAGTTGGGATTGATCGATTGTTCCTATGAGAATTTCGATTTGGAGAAAATAGAGGATATTTCTTCACTGCTGAACAATAACCAAAATATCAAAGGCGTAAATGTTACGATCCCGTACAAGGAGGCAGTTCTTCCTTATTTGACGAAAATCGATCCCAAGGCTGCCCAGATCGGCGCCGTAAATACAATAAAACTGCAGAGGGATCAGCGTATCGGGTTTAATACCGATGTTTACGGGTTTCGGAATGCCATTGAACCATATTTACAAGCCCAACACAAAAGCGCATTGATTCTGGGCACGGGCGGAGCTTCCAAAGCAGTAGCCTTTGTTTTTAAGGAATTGGATATCCCGTTTCAATTTGTTTCAAGAAATCCCAAAGGGAATCAACTGAATTATAGCGATTTGGATCACAATATAATGGAGAAGCATACCGTCCTCGTCAATTGCACCCCATTGGGCACCTTTCCCAAGGTGGAAGCCAGGCCTGATGTTCCATATCAGTTTATAAACAACGCCCATTTGCTTTTTGATTTGATCTATAATCCTGAAAAGACCTCATTTTTAAAAGAAGGGGAATTGCGAGGGGCAACCATTTGCAATGGTCTGCGCATGCTGCAGCTGCAAGCCGAGAAATCTTGGGAGATATGGAATTCCTGAATGTATAGGCATTAAGTTTGATCAAGGCTCACTACAGATTTTCGTTTTCCTCCATCACCATCCTCCCCCCCAGCCATTCGGGAAGAGGTAAAGTGTAAATATAAATGCGCCAAAAACAGATTCTTTCCCTTCGGAGAAGGAACAGCGATATAAGCGAAACTATCTTGATAATCCAATTTTGAATTATAGGTCCCATCTTTTCAAAAACATTCAAATTGTTCGGACGGTTGTTTTTCAATCCGTATTTTTGACATCAAAGAAAAGTTTATGAACCAAGAAATACGGGAATTACAGCCAAGTGCGGTCTGGAACAAATTTGCAGATCTGAACGCGGTACCCCGCCCGTCAAAAAAAGAAGAACGGGTCATTCAATTTATGGTCGATTTCGGGAATTCCCTTGGATTGAAGACGATAACCGATCATATCGGGAATGTCATCATCCGAAAACCCGCTACCGCAGGTATGGAAAACCGGATCATGGTTACCCTGCAATCCCATTTGGATATGGTTCACCAAAAAAATAAGGAAACGGAATTCGATTTTGACACCCAAGGTATCCAAATGAAGATTGAAGGGGATTGGGTCACCGCCAAGGGCACTACCTTAGGCGCGGACAATGGTCTCGGGGTAGCCACAATAATGGCGCTGCTGGAAAGTACGGACATTCCACATCCTCCGTTGGAAGCCCTTTTTACTATAGACGAGGAAACTGGGATGACGGGGGCCAAGGAACTTAGACCGGGTATTTTAAAGGGGGAAATCCTCCTGAACCTGGATACAGAGGAAGATGATGAGATAGATATTGGCTGCGCAGGGGGGGTTGATGTTACCGCGACAAGAAGCTATTCTGAAGAAAGCGTACCAAAAAACTCCGTCGCGTACCAAATAAAGGTAAATGGCCTAAAAGGGGGTCATAGCGGCATGGACATCCATAAGGGACTGGGCAATGCCAACAAAATCATGAACCGACTACTTTCCCAAGCCCACTCCAGTTATAACATTCGAATAAGCGAAATTGATGGTGGGAGCCTTCGCAACGCCATCCCTAGGGAAAGCACAGCAATAATTACGGTTGCCAAAGAAAAAAAGGAAGCATTTGAACAAGACCTCCCCAATTGGTCGGATATCATCTTAAGGGAACTGTCAACCCAGGAACCGCTACTCCAAATTAAATCGGAATTTATTGAGCTCCCCAACAGGATTATGGAGTCCGTAGCACAAGCCAAGATCCTCAAGTCGATCTATGCCGCCCAGAACGGGGTATATGCCATGAGCGCCGCCATTCCGGACCTTGTGGAGACTTCCAACAATATAGCCAGGGTATTGGTTAAAAAAGGACAAATAAAAATTGGTTGCCTTACCCGATCTTCTGTGGATTCTGCCAAGTTGGACCTTGCCGCATCCTTAAAATCCGCTTTTGAACTTGCCGAATGCGAGGTTGTCCTGGATGGTCTCTATCCTGGATGGAACCCCAATCCCAATTCTCCAATTCTCGAGGTATTGACCACTACATATAAATCTTTATTTGGCGAAATGCCGAAGGTAGTGGCTTGCCATGCCGGATTGGAATGTGGGCTACTTGGAGAAATTTATCCGGAAATGGACATGGTAAGTTTTGGCCCAACGATTAAAGGGGCCCACTCCCCCGATGAAAGGGCCAATATAACCTCGGTACAGAAATTCTGGAAGTTCTTATTGGAAATCCTAAAGAACATTCCAAGAAAACAATAATCCCAGGAAATTACTCGTCCCGAAAGAATAATTTGATGATTGAATAAATTAAAATTATCTTAAGCCCCTAATTTAAAACAACAGCATTTGAAAAAACTTTTTCTGACATTGATAGGTCTCAGTTGCCTAATCCCTGCCCAAGCCCAACAGAATTTCAAAAAGGAAGTGGACGGTATTCAAAAGAAATATGAATCCAAATGGGACGGTTCCAAACCGACCATCGTATTTACCGGCAGTTCCAGCATCAGGATGTGGAAGGACGTACAACAGATGTTTCCAGGACATCAGATCGTCAATACTGGTTTTGGGGGATCGCAGACCTCCGACCTTCTATACTATGTATACGATCTTATATATCGATATCATCCTAAAAAGGTATTTATTTACGAAGGAGACAACGATATTGCGGCAGGTAAATCGGCCGATGTGATCATGACCGAAATGGAGGAACTGGTACGCCGAATACACGAATTTGACCCCAAAATGGAAATCGTCCTGATATCGCCCAAACCCAGTATAGCAAGATGGGATCTAAGGGGAAAATACCAACGGCTAAACAAACGGCTTAAGCTTTGGGCCGATGAAACCCCAAAGTTGCAGTATGTGGACGTTTGGGATGTTATGGTGGATCAAAATAAACTAAATAGAGATCTTTTTCTTGAAGATGGCCTACATATGAACGCAAAAGGATACGCCTTATGGCAAAACGCGATGAAAGCGTATGTAAACTGAAAATAAAAGGCAGTGGGCAGTAAAATATTTTGTAATTATTAAAGCTGACAATTCCCGTAAACAAATAAACTTCTATACTCTTCAAACCCTAATAATAAAAATACAGGCGCCGAATATTGTGTCTAAACCTTAAACCAAAACACCAATGAAGCAATCCATTTTAACACGAACCGCCATTGTCCTGTTGGGCCTTGCCGCCCTTATTGCCTGTCAGGAAAAAAAGAAACCCATCAATTTTCCAGTTACCGATCTGGCCAAGGCAAACATGATTCCCATGCCCCTAAAAACCATTCCGACAAACAGTGCTTTTGCCCTGGATAAGAATACGGCCATCTACACTACGGAATCCGATAAGGGTTTTATCGATGTCGGTGCCTTCTTATCCGAAAAGATCAAGGCCAAGACCGATTTGGATCTACCCGTAAATGAAACTAGGGCAGAAAGTATTGAGCGCATTATATACATCAACCAAGCGGACAGTGATGCGCTTACCGGAAAGGAAGCTTACCAATTGTACATTACCCGTGACTCCGTCATAATTAACGCCAAAACAGCGGAAGGCGCATTCAGGGGAATACAGACTTTGCGCCAGATAATCCCGGACATGGGCAATGACACCCTAACCGACCACAAAATGTGGCTGGTACCTACCGGAAAGATCCTGGACAATCCAAATTTTGAGTTCCGTGGATCCATGTTGGATGTGGCCCGACATTTCTTTAGTGTAGACGATGTCAAAAAATATATAGACCTTTTGGCCTACTACAAGATAAACATTCTTCATCTACATCTTACCGATGATCAAGGATGGCGCATAGAGATCAAATCCTGGCCAAAACTAACCGAGATTGGTGGCAGCACCCAGGTGGGTGGTAAATCGGGCGGTTTTTATACCCAGGAAGAATATAAGGATATCGTAAAATATGCCGCCGAACACTATATCACGATTATCCCAGAGGTAGATATGCCGGGCCATACCAATGCGGCCTCCGCTTCCTATCCTTTCTTGAACGGGAACGGAAAGACCCCTAAACTATATACGGGAACAGAGGTTGGCTTCAGTACTTTTGACGCCAACAAAGACACCGTTTATGCTTTTGTAGATGACGTGATACGGGAAATTTCGGCCATTACTCCTGGGCCATATTTTCACGTTGGCGGGGATGAAAGTCATGTAACATCGAAAAAGGACTATATCACCTTTGTGAACAAGGTTGAAAAAATTGTGCATAAATATGGGAAACGGATGATCGGATGGGATGAAATCGTCACTGCAGATGTAGATAGCAATGCAATTGCCCAGTATTGGAGCAGTAATAAAAATGCAAAATTAGCTATCCAAAAGGGGATGAAAGTCATTCTTTCCCCCGCAAAAAAAGCCTATCTGGACATGCAATATGACACCCTGTCCAAATTTGGACTCCACTGGGCCGCATATATCCCTGTAGACACCGCATATGTGTGGACCCCAGAGGAATATGATGGAATTCCTTTAGAAAACATATTGGGAATCGAGGCTCCTCTTTGGTCGGAGACCGTCAGTACCATGGAAGAAGTGGAATATCTGGCATTTCCAAGGGTCATTGGTTTCTCCGAACTGGGCTGGAGCACGAAGGAAAATAGGAATTGGGACAATTACAAGGTCCGTTTGGCCAATCAGGCTCCTTTCTTGGATCGGATGAACGTCAAATACTATCCTTCCAAATTAATCGATTGGAAACAGAGTAAATACACTTATAAAACCATACCAAAGGATTAAGGAACCCATTCCGAAGATTAATGTCATAAAAAAGGCCCTGACACTTGTGTTGTCAGGGCCTTTTTTAAAATGAACTGGTTTAAGCCTTCCCCTTGGTTGCTGGACTATCTTCCTTGGTTTCAGGAACATCCTTTTCTTCCTTTTCCGGTGCAGAAAAATCATTGATTCCCTTTTCGCATAGAAGGTTGTACCATTGTACGATCTTTTTAATATCACTTGGATATACCCTGTCCTCATCGTAATCTGGCAGGACTTCAAAGAAGTATTCCTCCAATTTCAGCTTGTCGTCCTTATGGGATACACTAGTCTTTTTACCGTCCTCCTTCTCCTGAATTTTTTGAAAAACTTCCCTCAGCGGTACTTCTTCCTCCAAAGTGTAGATGGCAATTTCCGATAATACACTTACATTATTACTAAATCCTACCGTGATTTTTTTACCGTCCAACAAGGATTCGGCAACGAAACCGGATCGGGTCTGGGTCAACAATTTGTAAAGTCCTGGCTTTCCTCCAATGGACAAGATTTTGTCTAAACTCATAGCTATTTTAAATTTCGGGGCAATATTAAACTTTTAAATCAATTAAATTTGGGGTCAACGCGATTTTTTAGCATCTGGGAATCGCATCCGGTAATCTACCTTAATTTTTCCCTTGGAGATATTTGAAAGCCTTCCTTTCAACAATCTTTTTTTAAAGGACGATAATTTATCCGTAAACAAAATTCCCTCGATATGGTCATACTCGTGCTGAATGACCCTGGCCAACAAACCGTCAAAGGTTTCCACATGTTCCTTAAAATTCACATCAACATAACGAAGGGTTATGGTATCGTTTCGGGTTACATCCTCGCGAATATCTGGAATACTTAGGCAACCTTCATTAAAGGCCCATTCCTCCCCGGTCTCCTCCTCCTTATATGCGTTGATAAATACTTTTTTAAAGTTCTTCAAAGCATTTTTTTCATCTTCGGAAAGATCTTCGTCGTCGGCAAAGGCGGTGGTGTCCACCATAAAAAGTCGTACAGGCAACCCAACCTGCGGGGCTGCCAGCCCAACACCGGAAGCATTGTACATGGTCTCCCACATGTTGGCGATCAACTCCTCCAAATTGGGGTAATTTTTTTCGAGATCGCTGCCTACTTTCCTTAGAACGGGATCGCCGTAAGCTATAATCGGTAAAATCATAATTATTGTTTTCTATTTAAATAGGCTTGTAAAATAATAGTAGCACTTATTTCATCTACCATCTCCTTATTTCTGCGCTGTTGTTTTTTAAGGCCACTATCTATCATCGTCTGAAAGGCCATTTTGGAGGTAAACCTCTCATCTTGGCGAGCAATTGGTATCCTAGGAAAAGCTTTCGCCAATTTTTTCAAAAACGGAAGAATCAAGGCCTCGGATTCCGAAGGGGTATTGTCCATTTGTCTAGGTTCTCCAACGACGAAGCACTCCACGTTCTCCTGTTTGGTGTAATCCGTCAAAAAGTGCATCAAATCCGATGTAGCAACGGTGGTCAACCCAGACGCGATAATCTGTAGCTCGTCCGTAACCGCAATTCCGGTACGTACTTTCCCATAATCCAACGCCATTATCCGTGCCAATAGAAGATCCTGAATTTTTTCGCAAAAATAAACATAAAATGTTATAACCATAAATTTGAAGGGTTTATTAACCCTTACCCCCTATCTTTGCACAAAATTTGACAATATAATGACCGAGCTACGACAAATCATTGAAAAGGCCTGGGAAAACCGGGAACTCATAAAAGAAAATAAAACACAGGATGCCATACGACAGATTATCGATTTGCTGGACAATGGTAAATTGCGGTGTGCCGAACCTACCCCAAACGGCTGGCAAATAAACGAATGGGTGAAAAAGGCCGTGGTACTATATTTTCCGATACAAAAAATGGAGACTTTGGAAGCCGGTATTTTTGAATACCACGACAAAATGCCCCTAAAAAGAGGCTATGCCGAAAAAGGGATTCGGGTTGTCCCCAATGCCGTTGCTCGCCACGGGGCGTACATCTCCGCCGGCACTATCCTAATGCCCAGTTATGTGAATATTGGGGCCTATGTGGACGAAGGCACCATGGTAGATACATGGGCTACCGTTGGCAGCTGTGCCCAAATCGGCAAAAACGTGCACCTAAGCGGTGGCGTTGGCATAGGTGGGGTATTGGAACCCTTACAGGCCGCTCCCGTAATTATTGAGGACAACGCTTTTATAGGTTCCAGATGTATTGTAGTGGAAGGCGTAAGGGTGGAAAGGGAAGCTGTGCTGGGTGCTAATGTTGTACTCACGGGATCTACCAAGATTATCGACGTTACGGGTGACAAACCAGTGGAACGAAAAGGTTTGGTGCCAGCACGATCCGTGGTAATCCCGGGTAGCTATACCAAAAAATTCCCTGCGGGGGAATTCCAAGTGCCTTGTGCCCTGATTATCGGACAACGCAAAGAAAGCACCAACAAAAAAACCTCGTTAAACGATGCATTAAGGGAGTATGATGTAGCGGTTTGATGGTGATGGTTCAAATTTTAAGGTTTAAGGTTCAAAGAAAATACGAAACGGGAAATAAGTTGGCAGTTCCCAGTTACAGTTGGCAGATTTTGTTAAAGTTCAATGTTGAAAGTTCAAGGTTTAAGGAATCTTTTGTCTACAGTTTTGGCTCTTGTCTCTTGGTTCTTGGTTCTATTATAGAGTTGAAGAAAATAAACATATAAACCCATAAACTTATAAACTTAACAGTCACCACTCGTTTCTGCGATACGATCAACCTAACATTATTAGCGTTATTTTTCCAACAATTGCTTCCACTTGGCCATAATTTGTTCATCGGAAAATGATTGAATTTTTTTTCGGGCGTTTATGGCCAGTCCTTGTCGTTTTCCGGAATCCACGATCAGCTCTTCCAGCTTTTCTGAGAATTTCTTGGAGGAATTCCTAGGCACCAAATAACCAGAGACCCCATCGTTTATAATATCTATAATTCCGCCATCACTCCTAGTGGATAAGAGGGCATTGGTATAGGTGGCACTTTCCATCATGCCTACCGGCAGGCCTTCACAATCCGAACCCAATATTGATATGGAACTTCGTTTCAAATAATCTTCCACATTGTGTACCAATCCATAAAAAATTACATTGGTTACGTTATTTTTAGCTAGATAGGTTTCCATTTTACTCCTTATTCGACCATCTCCCAAAATCCATAATGTCCATTCCGGATGATCATTCGCAACTTTTGCCCACGCCCTTGCCACCAACATGGAGTTCTTGTGCTTCCTTTCCAGCCTGGATACATAAACAATCGCTTTTTCCTTTTGGGACCGATCGGTAAGATTGGTTTCAGGCATATCAAAAGTCAACGGATTATGAATGGAATATATATTCCTTCCCTGTTTTTCAGTAAGTCCAAAAATAAATCCCAATTCTTGGGCAGTACCCTGGCTCACACAAACAAGTCCATCTTTTGCACGATCTAATACCTTTTTAAGCTTTCTCTTTTTAAAGGGATATACAACTTTTGACAATAAAAACTTTATGATGTTTGTTGGATTGCCCAAAATATCCTGGGCATAGATATATTTTCTCAAATAGGCATATGGAGACCCATGGTAATGAAGAATCCCACGGCACCCCGCTTTTTTACATGCCTCCTGGATTGCCAGTGCAATAGTCATATTGTCACCCTGAAAAATCAATGTCCCAACTTCCTTTTCAAGAAGCAATCCGGAAAGTTGGTCCACTATGGCCTTCCTCTCCCTGGTACCCAGCACAACGAACTCCAAATGGGGCGGATAGTATAACGCGGGACCATCGTTGGCATCGAACAAGGAGAAAACGGTTTCCACGATAATCCCATTTTTCCCGAACAGACCAATTAAATTGGAAGTTACCCGTTCTACGCCCCCGACAAGGGAGTAGTCGATTGCAAAAAAAGCTATTTTCTTCCCTGAAGCCATGGATTTGTTTAGATAGGGGCAAAGTTAAGTCACCCTATTGATATTGACGAACTTCTCGAACGGTTTCATTTATAAAACTAAAAAATGGTTTATTTTTGGCCCATGATTATAGGATATGATGCCAAGCGAATCTTCCACAATAATACTGGCCTAGGCAACTACGGCAGGGATGTTATACGGATACTTCATCAGTATACCCCCATATCCGAATACATCCTTTACAACACCAAACCTTCAAAAGTTAATAGGGTTTCCATTTTAGAGAATATATTGATTCGGTATCCAAATAATTGGTTTTGGAAAAAATTCTCCTCACTTTGGCGTTTAGGAGCCGTAACCAAACAGATTATCAAGGACCATGTTGATATCTACCACGGCTTAACCGGTGAAATTCCAGCAGGCCTGAAGAAACACAACATCAAAACAGTCGTCACTATCCATGACCTAATTTTCTTTAGTCACCCACAATACTATTCCTTTTTTGACAGGATTATCTATTCCACAAAATTCAAACATGCGGCCGTAAATTCGGATGCAATAATCGCAATCAGCGAACAGACCAAGAGGGATATAATCAAATATCTTAAGGTGGATGGAACAAAGATTACCGTTGTCTATCAAGGATGTAATGATGCCTTCAAAAAACAGTACAGCCAGTCGGAAAAAGAAGCGGTACAAAAAAAATACGGCCTTCCCGAGAGATTTATCTTGAATGTCGGAACGCTGCAGGAACGCAAAAATGCGCTCTCCATCGTCAAGGCTGCGCATGGAACCCCATATCCTGTTGTGCTAATCGGCAATGAGAAGGAATATGCAAAAAAAATACACACCTATGTAGGGAAACATGGGTTGGAAAAACAGATCTTTTTCCTAAAGGACATCCAGGTTACCGAACTGGCCATCATTTATCAATTGGCCACCGTGTTTTGTTATCCGTCCATATGTGAAGGATTTGGCATCCCCATCATTGAGGCCCTATTTTCCAAAACCCCGGTAATAACCAGTTTCGGCAGTTGTTTTCCTGAAGCAGCAGGTCCGGATTCAATTTATGTGGACCCTTTGGATGTGGATTCGTTAAGGAGGGAATTCCAACGACTTTTCACGGATGACGACCTAAGGAAAACCACAATAGAGAGGGGGTATGCCTTTGTGCAGAAGTTTACCGATCCCAAGGTGGCGGATAATGTATATCAGGTCTATTCCTCCGTGTTAAATTCCGATAAAAAGGAATTTGGCGAACATTCCAACCCTGGAAAGAACAAGATTTCAGCCTTGTTGATTACCTATAACGAGATCCATAATATTGATGCCGTCCTAGAAAACATCGCATTTGCCGATGAGGTCATTGTGGTGGATTCCTTAAGCACGGATGGAACCGTGGAAAGGATAAAACAGCATCCCAACGTAAAGTTGATACAGCGGCCCTTTAGAAACTACACGGATCAAAAATCCTTTGCCCTAGCGCAGGCCAACAATGAGTGGGTCCTTTTCCTCGATGCCGATGAAAGGGTTACCGAAGATTTAAAAAAGGAAATCTTGTCGATTACCCAAAGCAAGGATATAACAGACGCAGCTTATTATTTTAGAAGAACCTTTATGTTCCAGAACAAGGTACTGCGTTTTAGCGGATGGCAATGGGATAAAAATTACCGATTGTTCAAAAAGGACAAGGTGCGTTTTACAGAGGACAGGGTAGTACATGAAACCTTGGAGGTCAATGGCCTTTCCGGTGTTCTAAAGAACAAGCTCATCCACTATTCCTATAAGGATTACGAGGATTATAAAGGCAAGATGATAAAATACGGACAACTGAAGGCCCAAGAGGAACTACAAAAAGGGTACACTCCAAATCCGTATCATTTTGTGCTGAAGCCCACATACAGGTTCGTGAACCATTTTATTCTCAAACTCGGCTTTTTGGACGGCAAAAAAGGCCTCATTATAAGTTATTTGAATGCTTTAAGTGCGTACTGGAGATACAAGGAACTAAAACGACTACAGAAAGGTTTAAAGAAAAAGCATGGTGAGGATTGAAAACCCATAATGCGGGGTTATGATCCTTGTGGCCCAAATAATATCGTTAAAAGTTATTGGGTTATTTAGCAAAGATGCATCAACAAACTAATAATCAATAGATTACTAACTTCTTTGAGTAGTATTTTTATGAACACAAAAATTAAATATAGAGTTTCTAATTGACACAAGCCAATGACACTTCCCACCTGTTCCCTTATCGTAAGCACCTATAATTGGCCAGAAGCCCTGGAACTGGTACTGAAAAGTATCTTGGCGCAGAAAAAGCTTCCCGATGAAGTTGTTATTGCAGACGATGGCTCCACAAAGCAGACACAAAATCTGATAAAAAAATATAAAGACATCTTTCCAATACCCCTAAAGCATGTCTGGCACGACGATATAGGATTTACAAGAACATTGATCCTTAACAAAGCAATTCGAGAGGTCACCTCGGACTATATTGTTCAAATTGATGGCGACATTATCCTCCATCCTTATTTTATTGCCGACCATTTAAATTTTGCCGAAAAGCACTGTTGGGCAACAGGGAGTCGGGTATTGTTAGATCCTAAGAAATCTGCGGAAATATTAAGAACAAAGAAGGTAAACCTATCTGTTTTCACCAAGGGGATAACCAATCATTTCAATGCCATTCGTTCCCCATTTCTGAGAAAACTCTTGTACTCTTCCAAGAAACTGGACATCAAAAAAGTAAGAGGCTGCAATATGGCATATTGGAAATCGGATTTTGAAAAAGTGAACGGCTATAATGAGGATATTATTGGTTGGGGTAGGGAAGACAGTGAGTTTGCCGCTAGGTTGGTCAACAATACCATCTACAAGAAAAATCTAAAATTCGGGGGTATCGAATTCCATATTTTCCATCCCGAAGAGTCAAGGGCCAAATTATCGGTAAACGATGGTATACAGGCTGATACCATCGCAAATAAAATAAAATATTGCAAAAATGGATATAAACGGGAGACAGGTACCAAGAATCAAAAGTAAAGACAAAAGTTATGAGTTATGAGACCCTATTAATTCCTAATTCCCAACCTTTTACCTTTTTAACACAAAACAATGGATTCCCTTCAAATTGAAATAAGCAACTGTATAGAGATACTATCCCGAGGCGGACTTATCCTCTACCCCACCGATACTGTCTGGGGAATTGGGTGCGATGCTACCAATGAAGATGCGGTAAGTAAAATCTATAATTTAAAAAAGCGACCGGACACCAAGGCTCTGATATGTTTGGTTGCCAATGATTTTATGCTGGAAAGACATGTGAAAAAAGTTCCAGACCTGGCTTATGACATCATGGATATGGCCACCAAGCCAACTACAATTGTCTATGACCATCCTGTGGGGGTCGCCAAAAACTTGATTGCACCCGATAATACTTTGGCCATTCGGGTGGCCAGTGATAAGTTTTGCCAGTACCTGATCAAAAAATTCAATAAGCCATTGGTCTCCACGTCGGCCAACCTAGCAGGACAACCAACTCCGCAGAGTTTTAAAGAAATAAACAAGGATATTTTAATAGGAGTGGACTATGTGGTAAATTTGCACCGCAATGCAGAAAAGAGCACCCCTTCTTCCATCATCAAACTCGGCAATGATGGCACGGTCAAAATAATAAGGGAGTGAATAAAAAAGTTTATTGGTTTATGGGTTTATTGGTTTATTCCGTCCTGATAGTTCTATGGGGCTATCGGAAATTTAAGAATTTAGAACTGCAATCCATATTCTTAAAATCTTGAGTCCACTCCGAAAAATAACTTCAATTTTAGTGCTATAAAAGGCCTAAATTAAAAGATTTTCAAAACACGGATCAACAGTAATATGGGTAATGACTAAATCTGAGATTTTCATCTCTTCAACTCCCTTTCTTTTTAACTTGATTTTTCGAAAGAAACTCAAACTTTGAACATTAAACCTTGAACACAACAAACTACAAAAAAGCCATACAAAATCCCGTATTTTCAATTATTTCCCAAGCTGCCAAGGAATTATCCGTGGACAGTTATGTTATTGGTGGATTTGTGAGGGATTTTTTACTGAAACGAGGAACTCCAAAGGATATAGACATCGTTGCCATTGGCAGCGGTATCGGCCTAGCCAAAAAAGTAGCGGAAAAACTCCCGGGAAAGCCCGAGGTTACCGTTTTCAAAAATTTTGGCACGGCGATGATAAAGTACAACGACCTGGAGTTGGAATTTGTAGGGGCAAGAAAAGAGAGTTACCATCGCGATAGCCGGAAGCCCATAGTGGAAAATGGCACCTTGGAAGACGACCAGCAACGTAGGGATTTTACCATAAACGCCCTTGCAATATCGTTACAGGAAGCGGATTTCGGTTCCCTTTTGGATCCATTTGACGGTCTGGTCGATATGGATAAAAAATTGATCCGTACCCCATTGGATCCTAACATTACCTATTCCGACGATCCCCTACGTATGATGCGGGCCATCCGATTTGCCTCACAATTGCATTTCACAATTGAAACGGAATCCTTTAATGCCATAGCAGGCAATAAGGAGCGTATTAAAATTATTTCCAACGAACGTATCGTGGACGAGCTCCACAAGATACTCCTGAGCAAAAAACCATCTTTAGGTCTCTCCCTTTTACATAAAAGTGGCCTTTTGGAATATATATTGCCCGAACTGACCGCCCTGGAAGGCATCGAGGAAATCGAAGGCCAACGGCACAAGGACAATTTTTGGCATACCTTGGAGGTGGTGGACAATATTTCTAAGAACACGGATGATCTATGGCTTCGATGGGCCGCTCTGCTCCACGATATTGGCAAGGCACCCACCAAAAAATTTGACAAAAAAATAGGTTGGACTTTTCATGCCCACGAATTCGTGGGTTCCAAAATGACATACAAATTGTTCAAACGGCTTCGGATGCCCCTCAACGACAAGATGAAGTTCGTCCAAAAAATGGTCCTGATGAGTTCCAGGCCCATCGTCCTTTCCCAGGACGATGTTACCGATTCGGCCGTGAGACGCCTTATATTTGATGCAGGTGAAAACGTAGATGACCTCATGACCCTTTGTGAGGCGGACATCACCACAAAAAATGCCAAAAAGCAAAAAAGGTACAAAAACAATTTTTCCTTGGTCCGCCAGAAAATTGTAGAAGTGGAGGAAAGAGATCACATCCGTAATTTCCAACCCCCGATCAGTGGGGAGGAGATTATGGAGACCTTTGACCTAAAGCCTTCCCGGGAAATCGGGATAATAAAGGATGCCATAAAAGAAGCTATTTTGGAAGGGGAGATTCCCAATAATTATACTGCTGCCCATGATTATATGCTGGCCAAGGGGAAAAAAATGGGACTAACGCCCACTCCAAATAAATAGTTATTCGTTGGACGTGGATAGTGAGAACGGGAAATCCTCCTTCTTGGTACCCCGCTCCTTGTTGGGCGCATCGGACATTTGAAAGTTTAGGGTGGCGCCCTGCAGCAAATCCGAATGGCTTATCCAGTTCTTGGTATAATTTTTACCATCCCACGTCATTCCCTGTATATATCGGTTGTCCTTACTGTTATTAGGCGCGCTAATAATTACCTTTTTTCCATTTTCCAGATCCAGGGTCACTTTCCGGAACAGCGGGGCACCTAATGCATACTGATCGCTGGCTGGGGTAACGGGATAAAATCCCATGGCGGAGAACACATACCAGGCCGAGGTCTGGCCATTGTCCTCGTCCCCACAATAACCGTCTGCCGTAGGCCAATACATTCTATCCATGGTCTCCCTGACCCAATATTGTGTTTTCCAGGGCGCCCCTGCGTAATCATATAAATAGATCATGTGCTGGATAGGCTGGTTGCCATGGGCGTATTGGCCCATGTCGGCAATCTGCATTTCCCGTATCTCGTGGATTACAAAACCATAATAACTATCGTCAAAAATGGGCGGTAATGAAAAAACCATATCCAGTTGATCTACAAAAGTCTCTTTGCCTCCCATTAGATCGATCAACCCTTGGATATCGTGAAAAACCGACCAGGAATAATGCCAGCTGTTGCCTTCCGTAAAGGCATCGCCCCATTTAAAAGGATTAAAAGGAGCCATAAATTGTCCATCCTTGTTTTTGCCACGCATTAGATTGGTCTCGGGATCAAAAAGATTTTTATAGTTAAGGCTTCGCTTTCTATACTTTTCTATCTCTTGCTTTGGTTTGTTCAATGCCTTGGCCAATTGATAGATCGCAAAATCGTCATAGGCATATTCCAATGTTCGGGCGGCATTTTCATTGATGCCCACATCATAAGGCACATATCCCAGATCGTTGTAATACTCCACCCCTGCCCTACCAACTGCAGTTAAGGGACCGGCGTTGTTGGCTCCATGAATCAAAGCCTCATAAAGATTTTCAATGTCGTACTTATAGGTCTTTCCACTTTTAAGATAACCTTCAGATACCACTGATGCGGAATTGTTGCCCACCATAACATTTCGTAAGCCGGGACTGGCCCACTCGGGTAACCAACCGCTCTCGGAGTAGGCGTTGGACAACCCTTCCTGCATATGGCCCGTCCAGGTTGGATACATCAAATTCAGGAAAGGGAATTGCGCCCTGAAAGTATCCCAAAATCCGGTATCCGTAAACATATAACCGGGCAACACCTTCCCGCTATAGGGGCTGTAATGGACAACTTTTCCGTTCCCATCCAATTCATAGAATTTTCTTGGGAATAGCAACGATCGGTAAAGGCAGGAATAAAAGGTTTTTATTTGATCTGGTGTACCTCCCTCGACCAAGATTCTCCCCAGTTCCTTGTTCCAAACCGACCTTCCCTTTGCTTTGACCTGGTCAAAATCATCCGTCCCCATCTCTTTTAGATTTCTTTCTGCCTGATCAAAACTGATAAAGGACGAAGCCACTTTGGCATTGACCTGTTGCCCCTTCCCGGTTTTAAAACCGATTACTGCTCCCACATGATCTGCCTGCAGTTCGGTAAGCTCTTGAAGAAGTTTATCACCGCTAAAAATAGCGGAGGTATCAAAATCGGTATCAAACTGTACTACAAAATAATTTTTGAAATTTTCGGGCACCCCTCCGCTGTTTTTGGTAGTGTATCCGATAACCTTGCGTGCCTTCGGAAATATTTTTACGTAAGAACCCTTGTCAAAGGCATCGATGACTACATAGGAACTATCTGTCTTTGGAAAGGTAAACCTAAACCTGGCAGACCTGTCGGTCGGTGCCATTTCAGCGGTAACATTGTGGTCTGCCAAATAAACGCTGTAATAATAGGGTGTAACTTTTTCTGACTTATGGGAAAACCAACTTTGCCGTTCCTCCTCCGTAAACCGTAATTTTCCGGTTATCGGCATAATTGAAAACTGGCCATAATCGTTCATCCACGGCGAGGGTTGGTGCGTCTGTTTAAAGCCCCGGATTTTTGTAGCATTGTAGGTATAGGCCCAGCCGTCGCCCATTTTCCCCGTTTGGGGAGTCCAGAAATTCATGCCTAGCGGCATTGCTATGGCCGGGTAGGTGTTTCCCGTGGAAAGACTGGGGTCGGAATCGGTCCCCATGAGGGGGTTTACCCAATCCACGGGATCTCCGATTTTATCGATGAGAACATTCTGGGCTTTTACAAATAGTAAAAATCCAAAGAATAGTATCGATACTACATATTTCTTGTTCATATTCGCCTTCTTTAACTTGCCACAATTTAGGAATTATACAGCTTACGCCCAACAAGCCTAAATCAATTATGGATAGCATTAGCGATATTCGTGATAAAAACTACAAACATTGCTATAGTAGCTTATGGTTTTTAGTTTTTTACTAACTTTAGAAATTGTCCGGAATTCCTTAATTTTAAATATTGATCTCACTTTGAATTATGAATACAAACCTTAGCAACCTTTAAATTATGAACAAAAAAGAAGAAAAATCATCCTCCCGTAGGTCATTTATCAAGAAAAGCGCTATCGCATCCTCCGTTTTTATTGTGCCGAGACACGTTCTTGGCGGCATTGGATATGTATCGCCAAGTGACCAGTTAAATTTGGCTGCCATTGGAGCCGGGGGCAAGGGATCTAGTGACATACGGAATGCTTCCGTTGATGGTCGGGAACGTGTAGTGGCGCTATGCGATGTAAATTTCTCTGGATCGGCCGCGGACTCCGTTAAGCGTTTTCCAAAGGCCAAATTATACAACGACTATAGGGAGATGCTGGATAAAGAAAAGGATATCGATGCAGTAACTATCTCCACTCCGGATCATGTGCACGCACCAGCAGCTGTCTTTGCCATGGATAGGGGCAAGCATGTTTACGTGCAAAAACCCATGACCAACAACATCAAGGAAGCAAGACTGCTTACCGAAATGGCACGCGAAAAAAAGATAGTGACCCAAATGGGCAACCAGGGAGGTTCCAACCCGTTATTGGACATGGTCCAAAAATGGATCGACACGGATGCACTGGGAAATATCTCAAAAGTACAGATTTGGACAAATCGCCCGGTGTGGCCACAAGGAAATGCCATGGCACAACCCGATGAAAGCCAAAAACCAAAAGATTTACATTGGGACCTTTGGCTCGGCCCGGCCGAATATAGACCCTATACCCCAGGCCTAGCCCCTTTCGCTTGGCGTGGTTATTGGGACTTCGGCACAGGCGCCCTTGGCGATGTAGGATGCCACCTGGTGGATATCCCTTTTAGGACCTTGGGATTAAAATATCCCACTTCCGCAGAATGCAGCGTGGGAGCAGTGTATTCCCAAAACTGGAATCCCGATTACCATCCGGAGAGTTGCCCCCCATCGTCGTTTATAACACTATCCTTTGGCGCAACCGCTAAAAGCAAGTCCCCGATCGAGATGACCTGGAGTGATGGAGGGATACGCCCGGCCCACCCAGAAATAATTCCGGCAAGTTCCGATATCGGAGGGAAGGACAGCGCCAACGGGGTGCTGATCATCGGGGATAAGGGTATCATTTCTACCAATATAAACGACAGTTCGCCCTTAATGCCCAAACTGTATCTCTATGATGGAACCACCGATTTTGGTCCGGAGGTAGAGGACGATTCTGAACCAGAATATGGCCATCAGCGCAAGTGGGTAGATGCTTGTAAAGCTGGATTCAACAGTCCGGAGCACAAGGCACTTACTTCCTCGTTTGACTATGCCGGCCCTATGACGGAGACCGTACTTATGGGCAACCTTGCAATCCGAAGTTATATGCTTCGCAAGGAGGACAGTAAAGGAAAAATGGATTTCTATGCCCGAAAAAAACTATTATGGGACGGAGAGAACATGAGGATTACCAATATAGAGGCTGCGAACCAATTTGTAGGACGAAGCAGCTACAGGAAAGGTTGGGAAATATAAAATAAACCCAACTTTTTGGTAAAAAAAACCGCACATCGATCAGCCGATCGTTGTGCGGTTTTTTTAATTCCTATGCGTCAATATATTTGTTTCCTCCCAATAACCAACGGGACAGCAAAACTATCCCACCAAACAAGAAAAATAGAATTACAACGTTATTATATCATAATCGTCAGGATAAATACCTACAAAATCCAAAAGGTGATGAAAAAAATAATTTTAATAGCCATTGTGCTATTTTCCATTTCAGGTATGGGAAGCTGTACCAACAAAGAAGGAGATACAGAATTCGAGACCCTGACCCCTAAAGATCCCACGGAACAAACAAGCGCAATCGATATTGATACGGTTACCGTTCAATCCAACACCTTGAATGTAAAGAAATTGTAGAGTAAAAGCAGTGGGCGAATAGCTACCTAGCATGTTAGTCTAAGGCCAGGGGAAAACCCAATGGTCTTAGTATCCAAGACATTTGCACTGCGCCAAATGCGGCGATCGGGGTCAATTTTAGCTATTTAGACCCTCCCTATTTCCGATTATTTCTATGCCTTTCCCTAGCCAACAGCGTGTTTTTCAACAACATGGCTATGGTCATGGGTCCAACCCCTCCAGGTACCGGGGTGATATAGGAAGACTTTTTACTTACGTTTTCAAAATCTACATCCCCTGCCAGGTAATATCCTTTTTCCTTGGTTTCATCGGCCACCCGGGTAATGCCCACATCGATGATCACTACGCCTTCCTTGACCATATCGGCCTTGAGAAAGTGGGGGACACCTAGGGCAGAAACTATGATATCGGCCTGAAGTGTCAATTCCTTTAGGTTTTTGGTACGGCTATGGGTCAGGGTAACCGTGGCATCGGCCGCCTTTCCTTTTTGGCTCATCAAAATACTGATAGGCCTGCCCACAATATGGCTACGGCCAATAACGACCACCTGTTTCCCGGAGGTCTCCACATCGTATCTACGGAGAAGTTCCATGATACCGAATGGGGTCGCTGGAATAAACGAATCCATATCCAACGCCATTTTCCCAAAATTGGTAGGATGAAAACCGTCCACATCCTTATCGGGGTCAACGGCCATCAATACCTTTTGCTCATTTATATGTTTGGGCAAGGGCAGTTGAACAATATATCCATCAATATCATCATTTTCATTGAGTGCCCGCACCTCCTTCAATAGTTCTTCTTCCGTTGTTTCCTCGGGAAGGTGCAACAAGGTGGAGTCAAATCCAATCTTCTTGCAAGAACGTACCTTACTGCCCACATAGGTTAGGCTGGCCCCATCGTTGCCCACCAGTACGGCTGCCAAATGGGGGACCTTCTCGCCCCTAGCCTTTATTCCATCCACCTCAATGGCAATTTCGTCCTTGATTTGGTTTGATATTTTTTTCCCGTCGAGTATTTTCATTTTTATTTAGTTTACAGTTCGCAGTGGCAGTTGGCTTTCGTTACTTACCAAATTTATCGGGATTATTTATCATAAAATAGATAAGCTTCCCAACTTCCTGGCTGTCACTTATTAATTGTTCTTTCTTTTCTGTTGAAATATAGTTACGAGATACTGCAAAATCTAACCAAACCTGTGTTTCAGAATTTTCACCGTCCGTATCCGTTAGCTTACTGATAAAATGTCTCTCGTACCATCGCTTCCGATATGCTTCAGCAATATTGGCACAAACCGATCGGGATGAACGCCTAATTTGATCGGTCAACGAATAAGTTTCTTCTTTGGGAAAGGATTTCGATGCTTCAAAAATTTCCATAGCAACAATAAATGCCTTCTGATATGCCATTAATTTTTGAAAACCCATTAATTATAATAGATTGATTTTTTTTAAACAACATCCAATTACTGCCGACTGCAACTGCATACTGATTACTGTTAAGTCTACTTCATCCCCTGCATCATCTGCATCATTTTCTTGCCGCCGCCACCTTGCATCATCTTCATCATTTTGCTCATCTGATCAAACTGTTTTAGCAACTGGTTCACATCCTGTATAGTGCGGCCACTTCCCTTGGCAATTCGTTTTTTACGGCTGGAGTCCAACTTATTGGGGTTAGATCGCTCATCCGGGGTCATGGAATGTATGATGGCCTCTATATGTTTAAACGCATCATCATCTACATCCAATCCCTTTAACGCTTTTCCGGCACCGGGAATCATCCCCATAAGGTCTTTGATACTACCCATTTTCTTGATCTGCTGTATCTGGCTCAGGAAGTCGTCAAACCCAAATTTATTCTTAGCGATTTTCTTTTGGATCTTTCTGGCCTCCTCTTCGTCAAATTGTTCCTGGGCGCGTTCTACCAAGGAAACAACATCCCCCATCCCCAAAATACGATCGGCCATCCGGTCTGGATGGAACACATCGATGGCATCCATCTTTTCACCAGTACCTATAAATTTGATGGGCTTGTTGACCACGGATTTGATTGAAATCGCGGCACCACCACGGGTATCGCCATCCAGTTTGGTAAGGATAACCCCGTCAAAATCCAAGGTCTCATTAAAGGTCTTGGCCGTATTCACCGCATCCTGACCGGTCATAGCATCTACCACGAACAACGTTTCTTGTGGCTGAATTGCCCTATGGATATTGGCAATCTCGTCCATCATTTGTTTATCCACCGCCAAGCGACCTGCGGTATCTATGATGACCACGTTTAGTCCCTGCGACTTGGCATGTGCGATACCCGCTTTTGAAATCGCAACCGGATCATTGTTTTCCCTATCGGAAAAGACCTCAACGCCGATCTGATCACCGACTACATGAAGCTGATCAATAGCTGCAGGGCGGTAAACATCACAAGCGACCAATAGCGGTTTTTTACCCTTTTTGGTCTTTAGATAATTGGCCAGTTTTCCCGAGAAAGTGGTCTTACCGGAACCTTGGAGTCCGGACATCAGAATTACGGAAGGATTTCCGGAAAGGTCTATCCCTTCGGCATCGCCTCCCATAAGTTCAACGAGTTCGTCCTTGACCAGTTTTACCATTAATTGGCCCGGCTGCAACGTGGTCAATACGTTCTGTCCCAGTGCCTTTACCTTTACGTTATTGGTAAATTCCTTGGCGGTCTTAAAGTTGACATCGGCATCCAACAAAGCCCGTCGGACTTCCTTTAAGGTTTCCGCAACATTGATTTCAGTTATCTGCCCATGGCCCTTTAGGACGTGGAGCGCCTTGTCTAGCTTCTCACTTAAATTATCGAACATAGTCTTACAGTATCATTAGAAAAGCACAAATTTAAGAATAAGTACGGGGAGTGGGAAGTTTGGGACCGAAAATATAAGGGTAAAAAAAGGGCAGCCTCTTGCCGAGGCTGCCCTTTTCCAAAAAAACGTGGGGCAAATATTTTAATTTTTCACGAAAACCAATAGATCTCCATTACTGTCGTCACCGCTATCCCTTAGCTCCAGACGGTCGGCGGCGATGGAAACTATTTTCCAATCGTCCGACAGGCTATCCAAAGAAGGTTCCGTACCAAAATTGAGGAAGCATTTCAACTTTCCCTTGCTGCTTCTCGTTATTCTCCATAAACCAAGATGAACGGGGTCTGTAGAAACGGTAACCAGTAAATCGGCTGAAAAGGTGAAGTCAAGACCGGCATAGTCGGTAGTTTCGTCAACCCCATTGTCCTCAAATTTTGCAACAACCCAATTCCCTGTCTGTAGCCAATTCCTGATCTCCACAACATCCGCATCGCTATTGTTGTTATCACAAACCCGTTCCAACTCCAGTTTATAGTGGGAATCCTCTATGCTAAATTCAAGATCCTTATCCCTAAGTTCGGACAATATCCATTCGAAACTTACGCCAGGCTCGTCACCAATAACGATGGCCATCACCAATCGGCCTTGTGCATTTTTCGTTATCCCCCATGTGCCTTCCATCGAAGTCGTCCCGTTGTTCAACGCTACCTTGCCGTTTGGCAAAAAGTTAAACTCGTATCCCAATAACCGGTCCATATCCACATCATTAATCTTGACTTCCTTTATGATCCAACTGCACTCTTCCAATATTTGTTGCAAGGCATCGGGCGTATTATTAACAATGTCACATGTCTTTTTCATTTCAATTTCATTCCCATCCCCTTTTTCCAGTTCAATTTCATCATGGTCAAGATCATCCACAATCCATTCCATGGAGAAATCGGGGAGGGTTGCAAAATCCAGTTTCAATTGTACCCTTTTACCAACGGTACTTGCGCTCCAGCTTCCGGTTACCTCGTTGCCCGCCATGTCTTTAATGACTGCACTACCATCGGCATTAAAAAACATTAGGGATTCCAAATATTGTTCAGAGATATCCTGTCCGCCCCTTTCTACTTCCCTGATGGACCACGGACATTGTACCAGGGTCGCCTCAACATCTTCCTGGGTAAAAAAATCGTTGTCGTCATCACATATATCCTTGGCATCCTCAATTGCAGCAGCCAATTCCTCATTATTGTTGACGCTTATCTCCATGTCGTCATACAATTTTAAAGAAATTGGAAAATCAAAACTTAGGAGGTCATCATCGTCCAAACTGCTAAAATAACGCCTTAATTCCATGTCGTTCCCTACAACGAGCTTGCCTGTTTGCTGAAGGTTAATATCAAAGGAATAAACCGTAATCGGATAGACGAAGTGTATGCATTCTATGTCGTCATCATCCCCTCCTTCCAAACAATCCTCGACCATATCCTCAAATTGGTCCTCATCTTTAATAGTAATCTCACTATAATCCGATAGGGTAATTGTAACCGGAAAGACAAGCTCCAGAAAATCATCATCCATACCATCAAACAATTCCTCCAATTGATCTAACTCTTCCATGGAATTAATACTTATTGCTTGCCCATTAACATGAACTACATAGGGAAAATTTATGGCAAAACAACTGGCACCATCCACAACATCATCGTACGAACCGTTTTTTGCCGAAGCCTTTTGGATCAATTGTCCGGTACTGGAACTCGCTTTTATGGCTTTTGGGTTCTCTCCCGATATCTCCTGGTGCTCCTTTTGGCAGGAGCCGAGACTAAATACAGCCAATACCAGGCCTATATACATAAAATAAGAAAATAACTTGTTCATAACGATTTGGTTTTATTCGTTTATACACCCTTAAAACAACCCACTATAAAAATACCCTACCCTAAATTTTAATTTTTTTTCAAATATCTTTGGCCAAAATACAAGGATTGAAAGTAGGCGATAAAAGTCATGTTTGTGAGGAAGAGGTGTATGCCGCTCTCTTTAGTGCCCATTCCAAAACGATTTTCAACTATATATATTATAAGTTTGGGAACGAAGAAAAAGCCTATGATGCGGTGCAGGATGCTTTTATTAAACTATGGGAAAACTGCTCCAAGGTAAGTCCGGAAAAAGCAAAATCCTTTGTTTATACCGTCGCCAATAATCTCTACCTCAACGTGATAAAAGCAGAAAAGGTACGATTAAAACACAGGGAAGCATCTGCGAACACGGAATATGAGACCCCTGAGTTTGTCATGGAACAACGGGAGTTTAAAGAAAAACTGGACAAAGCGCTCCAAAACCTGCCAGAAAACCAGCGCACTACATTTTTGCTAAACCGAATTGATGGAAGGAAATATGCTGAAATTGCCGAACTGGAAGGGGTAAGTGTTAAGGCGATTGAAAAAAGAATGCACTTGGCCTTAATAAGCTTAAGGGAACAGATCGACGGAATCTAACGGTCATCTAACCGGCTCCCATAGGGTAAGGTAGTCCGAAGCGTGTTTTCCTATGCCATGTGCAGCACCTTGTCAAATGGTAAAAACTAATTGAAAAACCTTGATCAAGGAAAGTAGGGTATTTACCTTTTGGGTTGTTATAAGATTGTAAAGACAAGCGTCATGCAAGAAAACTATTTGGCAAAATGGCTGAACAACGAACTCTCCCCGGAAGAGTTGGCCATTTTTAAGAAGTCTAAGGAATACAGGACCTATAGAAAAATAGTGGAAGCCTCCAATACCTTGGAAGGTCCCGATTTTGACATGGCCAACGCGCAAAGATCCTTGGACAGCAAAAGGCGACAAATGAGGGGCAAGGCCATAGCTATTAACCCAATTAAAAAATATCTGAGGATTGCGGCCGCTATCGCCATAATTTTTGGCGCGAGCTTTATTTATTACACAAATACGGTGAACAAAACCGTTCGTACGCAGTATGCCGAACGTGCAAATATCGTACTTCCAGATGCCTCCGAAGTGCTGTTGAATGCCGAATCCCAAATTTCCTACAGCAAAAAAGGCTGGAACCAACAAAGAAATATCACGCTTAACGGGGAAGCATTTTTTAAGGTATCAAAAGGCAAACGCTTTACCGTAACCACGGATGAAGGAACCGTAACCGTACTTGGGACCCAATTTAATGTGGAGAACCGAAAGGGCTTTTTTGAGGTTAGCTGTTATGAAGGATTGGTCAGTGTCCTGTACGGCCAAAAAGAAACAAAGCTCCCTGCAGGCCAGGCGCTGTGGGTCGTCAATGGCCAATTTAGAACTTCCAAAATTATTAATGCTAAAGAACCATCCTGGATTAAGGAGGAAAGTAGTTTTAAGAGTATTCCCTTAAAATTTGTCCTGGACGAGTTTCAAAGGCAATTCAACATAGAGGTAAGCACAAACAACATAGACCTGAATCGATTATTTACCGGATCTTTTAGCAATACCGATAAGGAATTGGCGTTGCGTAGTATAAGCGTTCCTGCCGGTATGAAATTTAAATTGGAAGGAAATAAGGTGTTGTTCTATGCCGAAGAGCCATAATTATATCATTGTTTTTTATTTCCTAACCACTTTAATGTCCTTTAACGGCAAGGCGCAGGATACTACTGCCCAAAAAATTTCCCTCTCAACCTATTTAGAGCAGCTGGAGCTGGAATACGATATTAAATTCTCCTATATCGATTCCGATTTAACGCCATTGATGATTAGTGTTCCTAAAGAAGAATCCTTGACAGGGATTATACACAATCTCCGTGCCCAGACCCACTTAAAGTTCTCCCAGCTCAACGATCGCTATTATACCATTACCAAAAGCGATACGGTGGACCTTTGCGCCAAGATCCTTGACAATTTTGAAAAAAACTCCTTGATCGGGGCGACCGTAGAAGTTTTGGGAGCAAACATTCATCTTATAGCAGATAGGGACGGGCAATTCCAAATTAACGATGTACCGAGATATGCAAAGATCGCCATTAAGCATATTGGTTATAGAACCCAGTATATTTTGGCGGAAGAGTTGCGAAGCAATAATCCATGCGCTACCATCCTGATGTCCCCCACCTATCAAGAATTGAAAGAAGTGGTCGTCTATGAGTTCCTTACATCTGGGATCAGCAAGGAACAGGATGGAAGTATTCAGTTGGTTACCGATAAATTTGGGATATTGCCAGGCCAAATAGAACCGGATGTCCTACAGGCCATACAGGCATTGCCGGGGATCAAAAGTGTGGACGAGACCGTATCCGATATAAATATCAGGGGCGGCACCAACGATCAAAACCTGATTTTATGGGACGGCATCAAAATGTATCAATCCGGTCATTTTTTTGGTATGATTTCCGCGTTCAACCCTTACCTAACCAAAAATGTAAGCGTAATAAAAAACGGGACAAGTGTAGAGTTTGGGGATGGGGTAAGCAGCGTAATCAATTTAGAATCCGACAATGAGGTTCGCCAGACCTTTGAGGGCGGTGCAGGAATTAATCTTTTGTACGGTGATCTTTACGGCCATGTCCCCATTTCGGATAAAATATCCTTTCAGTTTTCGGGAAGGCGCTCCTTCACCGATTTTCTCGATGCCCCGATCTACGATAGATTTTATGAAAAAGCCTTCCAGGACAGCGATGTCCAAGATAATAATACCGGAACGGGCGATAGCGATATAGTCCGGGACGATGACTTTTATTTTTACGATGTTTCCGGAAAGCTGCTCTACGATATCAATGCAAATCAGAAATTGCGACTTAGCATCATTAATATTAACAATCACCTCAATTACAGTGAAAAGATTGGCGATATCAGCGATCAAAGCATCCTAAAACAAAACAACCTATCCTTTGGTGGCAGTTTGGAAAGCACTTGGTCCCCAAGGTTCCGTACTTTTTTAAATCTCTATTATACCCAATACGATTTGGATTCCCAATCCATTGCTTCGGAAACACAGCAGCTGTCCCAAAGCAACCAAGTATTGGAAAAGGCAATTAAATTGAATTCCAATTACGCCGTGGGAAATACCCTGAATTGGCTCAACGGCTATCAGTTGAACGAGGTCGGAATTACCAATTATACCCAGGTAACCGAACCCGAGTTTAGGAGCGATATTAAAGGCGTGAATAGGACCCACTCCCTATTCTCGGAGATAACCTATACCTCTATGGACAAAAAATGGTTCGCCAGGGGCGGTATAAGGTTAAATTATATTAAAAACCTAAAGACCTATAATTCATTCGATGCTTTTTACTTGGAACCAAGACTAAATCTCAATTATACCATTACCAAATACATCAAGGCCGAATTATTGGGAGAATTTAAGAGCCAGACTACAAACCAAATAATTGATCTGGAACAAAACTTTCTAGGTGTTGAAAAAAGGCGATGGATTCTATCCGATAACGACCGTTTGCCTATAACAAAGAGCAAGCAAGCATCGTTGGGTCTCAATTACCAAAAAAGAAGTCTTTATATTGGTGCGGAAGGATTCTTCAAGAAGGTTGACGGCATTAGCACGGCGACCCAGGGATTTCAAAATAAAGACCAATTTAATGGGGAAATAGGAAGTTACCACATTTGGGGGGCAGAGTTTCTGATCAATAAGAAGACGGCGACCTATAGTACCTGGTTGAGCTACGCCTACAACCTCAACAATTACCATTTTGATGACCTTGAGCCCCATGAATTTCCAAACAATCTGGATATAAGGCACACGGTGACGCTTGCCGGCACCTACACCTTCAAGAATTTTAACTTCGGCCTTGGAGCCAACTACCATTCGGGAAAACCATATACAGAGCCATTGGAAAGCGATCCGATCGACACCGATGTATTTCCCAATGAAATTAATTATGCGGAACCCAACAGCAGCAGGATTCCGGATTATTTTAGGGCGGACGCCTCCTGTACCTATCACTTTAACATGGGACGCTCGGTAAAGGCATTTACAGGTGTTTCCGTATTGAACATCATGAACAAAAAAAATATACTGAACACCTATTTTCGCTTGAACGACCAAAACGAAATTGAGACAATTGAACGCTTATCGCTCGGTATTACCCCCAATATAAGTTTTAGAATAAGTTTTTGAGGACCAAAAACTAAAACATATCGATACCTTAGCGAAAAAATCCAATTTATGCCCGAAGATAAAATAAAAGCTATACTATTCGATTTTGACGGCACGCTCGTTAATTCGGAAATTATACATTTTCAATGCTGGAACCAAGTATTGTCCCAATACGGCCTAGCTATAGACTATGATACCTACTTAAGGGAGGTTGCCGGAATTCCGGCTCTGGAATATGCGGAATCGATTATTTCCAAAAATGGTTTTGGGGTACCCGCAGAAACCATGATCGAAAATGCAAAGGCAATCTACAGCGGGTTGATGAGTCCCAGGGACATCGAATTTATGCCCTATGCATTGGATTCACTGCAATATTTTCATCAAAAAGGCTTCCCGATGGCGCTAGTAACAGGAAGTGTTAGGTCCCAGGTAGACCCAATCCTTAAAGAAAAGGGGATTAAATCATTTTTTAAGACTTCGATTACTTTTGATGATGTGGCAAATAGTAAGCCGGATCCCGAGGGCTATCTACAGGCAGTCGAGTTCTTGGGCTTTAACAAAGAAGAATACCTGGTTTTCGAGGATACCGCTAACGGCACCAAAGCGGCCAAAGCAGCGGGACTCACCTGCTATGCCATTCAAGGCGATGCCGAATTGCACCAAAATTTATCCCAAGCGGACAAGGTATTTTTAAATCTTAAAGAGGCAGTAGAATTTCTTGAAAGAGAGCATTTAATTTGGACCCCATAGGTTTTAGATGCCAAAAAAGGCAAAGGCCTTTGGGTTCTAAAGGGCAACTACATCCTTTCGGGAACCTCTATACCCAACATTTTGAAGGCTGATAGAATTACTTCCCCTACCTTTTGGGCCAACTGTACCCTTAGGATTCTCTTGGACTCCTCGGTCTCCCCGAGGATGGAGACGTTCTGGTAAAAGGAATTGAATTCCTTGACCAAGTCATAGGTATAATTGGCAATTAGGGCGGGACTAAAATTTTCCGCCGCCAATTGCACGGTCTCCGGAAATAATTGGATCTGCTTGATCAGTTCCTTTTCTTTATCATGCAGCCCTTCAACCACCTGTCCAGCTTTGCCATCAGGGCCTGCGCTCAGGGTAACATTATCATCAATACTAAATTCTGCCTTTCTCAATATGGATTGTATCCTGGCATAAGTGTATTGGATAAATGGTCCCGTATTCCCTTGGAAATCTACCGATTCCTCCGGATTGAACAATATCCTCTTTTTGGGATCTACCTTTAGAATATAATATTTTAAAGCTCCGAGGCCGATCATATGGTACAAGTCCTGTTTTTCAGCTTCTGAATAATCCTCCAATTTGCCCAGTTCCTTGGAGATGGCCTCCGCGGTAGCGGTCATATCGCCCATGAGGTCATCCGCATCCACTACAGTACCTTCCCTGCTCTTCATTTTCCCGCTGGGCAGATCTACCATTCCATAACTCAAATGATACAGGTGTTCCGCCCAAGAATATCCCAATTTCCTTAAGATCAGGAAAAGCACTTTAAAGTGATAGTCCTGTTCGTTGCCTACCGTGTAGACCATACCGCCTATATCCGGGAAATCCTTGGCCCTTTGGATGGCAGTTCCAATATCCTGGGTCATGTAAACGGCAGTGCCATCAGCCCGTAAGACAATCTTTTCATCCAGTCCGTCCTCGGTCAAATCTATCCAAACGCTACCATCTTCTTTCTTGTAGAAAACCCCATTTTCCAAGCCGTAAGCTACTACCTCCTTGCCTAGCAGGTATGTTTTGCTTTCATAATAGAGCTTATCAAAATCGACTCCCAAATTCTTATAGGTCACCTCAAAGCCATCATATACCCAGCCATTCATGGTTTTCCATAGGCTGACCGTTTCTGGGTCGCCCGCCTCCCATTTTAACAACATTTCCTGGGCTTCCAAAAGCAGTGGTGCCTTCTTTTCGGCTTCCTTTTGATCGATTCCCTTGGCCACCAGCTCGGCCACCTCGGATTTATAGGCCTTATCAAAGGCGACATAATAATTGCCCACCAGTTTGTCCCCTTTTAAGCCAGTACTTTCGGGGGTTTCACCATGGCCAAACTTTTTCCAGGCCAACATGCTCTTGCAGATATGGATTCCCCGATCGTTGATAATTTGGGTCTTATAGACCTTTTTTCCGGAGGCCTTAAGTATCTCGGCAACGGAATATCCCAACAAATTATTTCGGATATGCCCCAAATGCAAGGGCTTATTGGTATTGGGAGATGAATATTCCACCAAAACCGCATCTTGGGATTGTTCCGGTACGGAGCCGAAAGCCTTTTCTCCCCTAATTAAATTGAAAAAATCCAGATAATAGGCATCCCCTACAACAAGGTTCAAAAATCCCTTTATTACATTAAAATCAACAACCTCCTTAACATTCTCCTTTAAATACTGGCCGATCTGTTCCCCAATCTGAGCAGGATTGCCTTTGATTACGCGTAGCATAGGAAAAACTACCACAGTTACATCCCCCTCAAAATCCTTACGGGTAGGTTGGAATTCCACAGAATCCAATTCCACTCCATAGATAGAAGTAGCCGCCGTCTTAATATGGGTCAATAGTATATCCTGAATCTGCATGGCAACGAAATTTAGGTTGCAAATATAAACAATGAGTTCTTCTTATGATTTTTGAATCCTCCGAAAGATTTGGATTTTGTGTCCAGTTAAAGGCATTTTTGGATTACATGGCAGTGTTTTGGAACGAAATTGGCAAAATATGGGCGCAGAAGACCATTTTGCAAGGAATTGCAAAACATTAAGACAAACCCAACACCTAACTTTGCACCTGTAACAAATTAAAGCTTGGTTCGTCCTATATAAACATGCTATTAAACGTATCCTATAAAAACTTGGAGATCACCAAAAAGGTAGAGGACCAAGTAGGCAAACCCTTTACCCTAAAACAACGGTGGGACATGAGCGGGATTGGTTCCCCAAAACTATTTATTACGGAAACCAGTGTAGAGATCCGCAACTTATTGTTGCTGGACAATAATGTGGACACCTGCAATATTGAATTACGGCCCAAAGGAATTATTGTCCGTTTTAGGTCCCTTTTAGAAACCTTTGCCCTTGTGATTCCGTATTATAAACTTTCGGTGTACAAAGGAGATGTTGCCCATTATGCAATATACCGCGACCATCATTTTATAAAAGTTCGATCGGATACCAAGGCAATTCAAAAATTCTTTAAAAAAATGCTCAACTTTAAGACGGATAGCTCCCCGACCAACTTGGAAGATTTGTGAGATTTTTGGCAAAAAAATTCGATCAATACCAATAATTTGGCGTTCAATTATACGATTTATGAGTAAAAATTTCTTTTTTACATCCTTACTTGTTGTTTTGGTTCTTTCCCTAAATGCACAGACCATAACGTCGACCGTTGTGGATGGCAAAACCATGGAACCCATCCCCTATGCTACCGTCCAGTTTTCGGAACACGGCGGACTTATCACAAATGAGGAGGGAAGGTTCAGTATACCCTTGGACGCTAACCCGTCGCCCACCGACTCCCTGCATATCTCTAGCATGGGATATGAGAAAACAGCTGTTTCAATAAAAGAATTAACTTCCGTCATTCCCTTGAACCCTAAGCCCATCGAGCTAAAAGGGGTCTTCCTATTTGATCGAAACCTTACGGTAGATGAGATCATGGATAAGGTAAAGGAACGTTTCAAGGAAAATTACAGTACAGATCTTACACATAACCGATTGTTTTTCCGTCAATCAAACCTCAATCATTTGAACAAACTGGACATTGAATTTAAAAAATCGACGATAGAGGAATTGGACAAGGAACTTTTGGACAGCATCCTAAGAATTACACCCCGGGATGCGGCTTACTATACCGAAACATTGGCCGATTACAATACTGGAGGTGGAGACCCCAAATTGCATATCATTAAGGCAGCGGAACTGTACGACAAAAACAATGAGGGCTCCATGGAGGCCCTTTCCGAAAAAATGGAAAAAATCTTTAGGGACAATGTAAAACCAGATTCCTTCCTAAAAATAAAATCCGGCCTATTCGGCACCAAGGTCCAGGTCGATTCCATCATTCAGGCGTCGGAAGAAGCCAAAGCGGTGAAGGACAGCTTATCGGACTCCAAAGACGAACATTTTTTTCATTCCCGAAAATCAAACCTCAACAACTTGTTTTCCCAATTATTTTTTCAAAAGGATTCCAAGGTAAACGTAATCGAAAAATCGGGCAGGTATGACTTTACACTAAGGGACTATACCAGTATCGATGATGCCGGGGTCTATGTTATCGATTTTACCCCGGGCTGGAGGGCCGATTTTAAGGGGACACTTTATGTAAACATGGAAGATTTTGCCGTCATGAGGTTGGAGTACGAGAATACTAAGAAATTGAGGAATATTCATCTTTTGGGGTTCACCTATGAAGAAACAGTTTACAAGGGAAAGACAATTTACCAAAAAGGAGGCGATGGCAAATATCGTCCAAAATACATAGAAAAGGAATTGGGCAATAGGGCCGGGGTGGATCGACCTTTAAAGGTAATCGAAAAAAATAGGCACGTAAAGGGAAAAAACAAACAGAACGAATTGGCACTGCATCTGGACATTATAAATACCTCAACGGACAAGTTTGAAGTGGTGGTCTTCGACGCGGAAAAAATTAATGGGGACCAATATAAATCGGTTAAGGAAAACAGCACCGCTAAGGCCACCTATCTTTCCAAATACGACCCCGAATTTTGGAAGGGCTATAATATTATGGAACCCAATGCCGCGATTCGGGCATTTTCCGTACCGGAAGAGGCCCCCTGACCCCCGAAGGGGAAATAAATTAGTTTCGGGTTTCTGCTGTTTCTGGTTTCAAGTTAACCCTGAAACGTTGAAACTTGAAACCAGAAACCCCAAGTACAAACAACAAAAACCTTATCTTTAGGCTGTACCATTCCTAAAAATCGAAGCGATTTTAGATTTTCTCCAAAAGAACAAGCTACTTGCCCTGTCTTTGGGCATTCTGTTCCTGTGCTCTTTGATAGTTGTCGTCGACACCGAAAGGAGCTACAATTCCATTGAGGTTGCCTCGCTCTGGGTCCGCAATAATTTTGGCTACTTTTATCTGTACTTGGGATTGGCATGTGTACTTTTTTTGTTGGGAATTGCACTCTCTCCCTGGGGCAAAATAAAACTTGGAAAAAAAGATTGCAAGCCAGAGCATTCCCTTTGGGCATGGACGGCCATGCTTTACAGTGCCGGCATGGGGGCCGGCATCCTGTTGCGGGCCGTACAGGAACCGGTCTATATGCAACAGCATCCGCCATATGCATCGAATATTTCTTCCGAAATACTGGCACTGGAATTCACCTTTTATCAGTGGGGCTTTACCGCTTGGGCATTTTATGGTCTCTTTGCAATGGTGGTGGGCTACATGCTTTTTGTCCGCAAAAGTGAAGTTAGGATAAGTGCTGCCATAAGAAATGAGTTTCCAAATTCCGTGGCCCGAAACGTTATAGACATTATGACCATTCTTACAACCGTCTTTGGGCTTATAGCTGCCATTGGCTTGGGAACGACCCAGGTTACCGGTGGGCTTAATCACGTTTTTGGCAGTGGCTATGGTGTCGGGACAACCTTGTTATTGGCTCTCCTTATCTCGATTTTAGCCTTCCTCTCGGTTTGGTTGGGGGTAAACAAGGGGATCAAAGTCCTTTCTAAATTAAATATTCTCGTTACCCTGGCCCTATTGCTTTTTGTATTTTTTGTAAGCGATGTAGGGACAATCGTTCGATCTTTTGGACTTTCCTTGTTTCATTATCTGGTAGACTTTATCCCGATGAGCCTCGCCTACGGCAACTATGATCCTGGAATTACTTTCTTGACGGACTGGACGTTTTACTATTGGGCCTTTTGGATTGCATGGGCACCCTTTACCGGCATTTTTATAGCCCGGATCTCCAAGGGCAGGACCCTTCGGCAGTTGTTGCTGGGTGTCTTGATCATCCCTTCACTCGGCACTTTTTTTTGGTTTTCTGTCTTTGGCACATCGGCTTTTAAGATCATCGAGGGTTGGGGTAAGTACAACAATGAATTTGGCAATGTATTCTCGTCCATCTTTATATTCTTTAAAAACTATCCCATGGAAACCTTGCTCAATGGGGTTACGATCTTTCTGCTGATCAGTTTTCTGGTCACCTCGGTAGATTCTGCTGTCTTTGTACTGAGCATGTTTACGGATAAGGGGAAGAAGAATCCAAGTAAAAAACACCGGCTGTTGTGGTCTGTTTTTATCCTGTTGGCCACCATGGCCCTTATCTTGTTGGGTAACGCAAAACCGGAAATAGACGTACTAGTGGCCGCCCAAAAACTGCTGATTATCACTTCCCTGCCCTTTGCATTTTTTATGGTGGTTATGGCGGGAGTGTTCTTGGGAATGGTGAAACAGAAAACCAAAAAGCAAATGCGTATACCATAATTTTACGTATGGCTACTCAGCGCTTTTTTTTACTTGCCAGATCCCCCCTTTTTCGGCAAAAACACCTCCGCTATCATGCATCTGGCGCTCCCACCTCCACAGGTTTCTATGGTCTTTAAATCACTGTGCAAGATTTCACCGTGTTTTTCCAAGTTTTTGATCTGGGCCGGGGTCAGGCTTTCAAAAGCGGCTAAACTCATAACGATATATCGTTGATCAAAGGCCCCGAGCACTTGCAACATGTTCCCGGCAAATTGATGCATCTGTGCCTCCGAAATGGCAATAATTTCCTTACCGTCCTGCTTTAGATGCTCCACTACATTCTTGCGCTCCTTTTTATCGTCGATAGCATCAAGGCAGATGACGGCGAACTGTTCGCCCAAACACATCATTACATTGGTATGATAAATGGGCATTCGTTTGCCATCTACGGTCTGGTAAGCCGTAAAAATTACAGGGGTATACTCAAAATCTTCACAGAATTCGATAAACAGTTCCTCATCCGCCCTTGCTGAAAGGGCACAATAGGCCTTTCGGTTCACCCTGTCCATGATCACGCTACCGGTTCCTTCCAAAAAATAGCCCTCATCCTCCGCAGCGGTATAATCCATCATGTTTTCTATGACAAATCCTTCATCCTCCAACAAATCCAAAATATCTTCCCTGCGTTCCTTCCTGCGATTTTTAGCGAACATAGGATATAATCCAACGGTACCTTCTTCATGAAAAGAGACCCAATTGTTTGGAAATATAGCATCCGGGGTATCGGTATCCGGATTATCCCCTACTACCACAACCTTAATCCCCTTGGCCCTCAAAATCTCGACAAAAGCATCAAATTCGTCAAGCGCCATGGCATTGATCGTAGCGTTACGCAACTTCAGGTCTTCCTGGAAAAAATTGTTCACTGCGGTCTGTTCATTCATACGGAAACCCGTAGGACGTACCATCAAAATCGTGTTTGTTATCTGCATGCCATTTCGCTTTATTATTACACCCGTTTTAAAAATCACATACGTACCAAGGGCATCGTACTGCACCGTAAAAGACCTTCCTGCTTGGCAATTTCGGCATAGGGAATTTCCTCTACCGTAAATCCCTTTTCCCGTAGCCAGATGTTGAGCCGGGTAAACTTCTGCTCGGAAACCACCACGTCCGGTGCAATGGAAAAAACATTGCTGTACATTTGGTACATTTCGTCCTTGGTGATCTCAAAAATATTTTCCTTGCCAAAATAATCGACCAACCAATCGTATTCCGACTCCACCAGAAACCCGTTCTTGTGCAAAATAGCCATATTGGTACCCACTGGTTGAAAGCAACAGTCCAAGTGCAACGCATTATCCCTGGGATCTATATTCGACTTTCTCAACTCAAAGGATTTAACAGTCTTGTTGGGAAACTGGGAGGCAATATAGTCCACAGCCAAAGTATTTGTCCGGGCGGTAATAAGATTTGGATAATCGGCCCCTGAATATGTACCTATAAAAATATAATCGTTCCAAGGCATCACATCCCCTCCTTCTATGTGTACCTCTGCCGGGGGGTAGATTATATTTTCTGTTGGAATTAGATCTAGGACCTCGCCCAGCGCCAAAAACTCCTGCTCTCTCTTGGGCAGGATATTGGCTTTGAACAACTTGTCCTCAATAACAAATGCGATGTCCCGCGAAAAAATCTGGTTGCAATCTTCCAGCACCGTAGGCCTGTAAACCGTAACCCCGTGCTTTATTAAAACAGCTGCAAAACCTTCCATTTCCTTTATCATATCAGTTTCCGTCGGATAGGTACCTGCCAAAATATGTTCCAAGGATTTGGGGTCATAGGCGTCACTGGGACTTGGAACCGGCCCTGAACTTATTGCCGTTCCCAAAACCACTGACTTTAATCGGGAAGTCTCGTTTAGGACGTTTAACTTCAACATATAATTGTTTTGGGCAAAGATAGGGAATAGTTGGGGCTAGGGATTCGCATTTTTGGGCAAAAGAGAAAGATCTGGGTTTCTCGATCTTGCCTGCGCAAGAAGTCCTCCCCCGTAGCCCAAAAGGAAACCGCCCCATAACGATTTCTCGTATAGGGGCGGCTCCGTTGGAACAATAAAAATATTTTATTTCACCTTATCTGAAACGGCAAAAAATGCTGTTCCGAACTTTTCCAAGGCGTGGTAAGAACTGGTCCTAAAGGAATTTTAGTTTCATAAAATATGATTCTAACGTTCTTCAACCGTGAGGAATGGCCTTAAGTTTTCGCCAATATACACTTGTCTAGGTCGGCCAATGGGTTCATTGCGCAGACGCATCTCCCTCCAATTGGCAATCCAACCAGGAAGCCGGCCCATGGCAAACATAACGGTAAACATATCCGTTGGTATTCCAAGAGCCCTGTAAATAATCCCCGAATAAAAATCTACGTTGGGATACAGTTTACGGTCTACAAAATATTGGTCTTCCAAGGCCTCCTTTTCCAGTCCTTTGGCAATGTCCAAAATAGGATCATCTATCCCTAAATCGTCCAAAACCTGGTCCGCAGCTCTTTTTATGATCTTGGCCCTAGGGTCAAAGTTCTTGTATACCCGGTGGCCAAAGCCCATCAATCGAAAAGGATCATCCTTGTCCTTGGCTTTCGCCATATATCGTTTGGTATCCCCTCCATCGCGTTCTATAGCCTCCAACATCTCTAATACTGCTTGGTTTGCCCCGCCGTGCAAGGGTCCCCACAAGGCGGAAATTCCCGCGGATAAGGAAACAAATAATCCAGCGTGGGATGAACCGGTTATCCTAACCGTTGAGGTGGAACAATTTTGTTCATGGTCGGCATGTAGTATCAACAACTTATCCAATGCTTCAATAACTACTTTATTGGGCTCGTATGCGTGGTTGGGCCTTTTGAACATCATCTTGTGAATGTTCTCCACGTATCCCAAGGTATCGTCCCCGTAATCCAAGGGCAACCCTTTTTTCTTGCGAAGGGTCCAAGCAACCAAGACCGGGAACTTGGCCAATATCCGTACAATGGCCCAGTACATTTCTTTTTCTGAGGTGACGTTTACGGAAGACGGGTTAAAAGCAATCAAGGCACTCGTCAATGAGGAAAGCACCCCCATTGGATGGGCGGATTTTGGAAAACCGTCCAATATCTTTTTCATCTCCTCATCTACATGGGATTCCGCTTTTATGTCCCTATGAAAATTACGCAGTTGTTCCGCATTTGGCAATTGCCCAAAAATGAGAAGGTAGGCTACTTCCAAAAAATCGGCCTTCTCCGCCAATTCTTCGATGGCATATCCCCTATAACGCAAAATGCCCTTCTCACCATCAAGAAATGTAATGGCACTCTCACAGGAACCCGTGTTTTTGTATCCTGGATCCAACGTAATCATTCCCGTTGAGGACCGCAAACTCTTTATATCTATTGCGAGTTCATCTTCGGTACCCATTACAACGGGAAATTCATATTTTTTACCCTGAAATTCTATAGTAGCTTTATAGGTCATTTGATTTGTTTACTAATTTTTATGATAAATGTAAAGTTAAGGAAAACGGGCAAGGATAACAATTGTCCCTATATATTTATGGGATAATTGACAAATCTATTTATTGCATTCGAACAAAATGAGAAAATGCGAACTAATTGCTAATCGAATAAAGAAGTTTATAATAATCATCGACCGACTTCTCCCATGTAAATCTCATTTTTTTTGCATTGGCCCCAATTTTCTTCCAAGTAGGCTTATCGTTTTCAAAGATATCCAGAATAAGGTCGAAAGAAGCAACCATGTTCCTTACTTTCTCTTCATAGGTGGCCCCATCAAAACTAAAACCGGTTCTCATATGTTCCACGGTATCCTTTAACCCCCCCGTATGATGGACCAAACAAGGTATACCGTTGCGCATGGCCAACATTTGGCTAATTCCGCAAGGTTCGAAAAGGCTGGGCATAAAATAGAGATCGGATTCGAGGTAAATTGAATCTATAAGGTCTTCTGACTGACCGTTCGTGAAAATGAAATTTTCGTATTTATAACTCATTTCCCGTAACAGGTTTTCATAGTCGGGATCACCGGTTCCCAATATCATCATGATTCCATCTACTTTCTTCAACTTATCCAATACCTCGACAAAGGCTTCGGTAGATCGTTTAAAAAAGTAGAACTTTTGTTCGGTAAGCCGGGCAACGCTGGACACAATAAATTTTGGCCGATTTCCTACATACCGCATTACCTTCTCACCGGTATGGGCCAAGAAGTCCGATTTGTATTTCTTGGACTCGTCCTGCAGCCATCTAAAAAGTGCCTTGACAATATTTCGGTATAGTTGGCCGGTATCCGCCACCCGTATATTGCTGTAATTACATCCGTTTAGGATTCCGAATAATCGCCCCTCGTTGTTTGCCTGTTGCAAATCCTTTTCAAGACTTTCCCCTCCAATGAATTCTGGCGGGGCACTTGGCAAGAGCACATCTTCCTTATAGGATGGGGATACCGTGTGCACGGCATCGGCAAACCGGATACCGACGGCCATCAAATTGATGCAGTCCTGGTACCGGTAATCCATCAATTTTTTTTGATCGATCGGAATATTCGGGAACCAGTTTTTTAAGGAAGCATAATTGTTTTCAAAAGGACGAATACCTTGTATCGCCAAATTGTGGATGGTATATACAAACCGAATGTGCTTTAATGATTTGTAAGCCGGATCGTAGGCCCTTAAAAATAGCAGTAGACTGGAATGCCAATCGTGAAGATGGACAATGTCTATCTGGCCAAAGGCACCTTTTTTAATACCTTCTGCCACAGCAGTACAAAAAATAAAGTATTTTATGGCATCATTATAAAAAGGCTCCGTTGGGTCGTTATGGTAAATATGGGCGATATCGCCCGCCGTGATTTCTGGATGATGAATGACATAATGATGGAGATTTGGGAACTCTTTTTTTGGGGTCACCTCATAAAGGTCGGCCAAATATATTATTCCCCGGAGCTGAAAATTTAGGGTAGTCAGCAAAATCCCATTTTGGTGCAATCTGGAGTACGAAGGGACCACGACATGGGACCTATCTCCCCTTGATGAAATTTGACGTGGTACATCACGGACAACATCGCCCATTCCTCCTGCTTTGCAATTGGCAATACCATCGTTTTCGGCGGCAACAAAAAGAAAATTGTTCATAAAAACAAGTGCTTATGTTCAAGTTCAGTTCTAACATCTATACCAATCTAAGTGACTTCCTTGAATAGAATGGTATAATAGCCAAAAGGTAATTATTTTATTCTAATCTGCCGTATAAACCGCCAATATATTCAAAAGAAAAGAGCCTTTCTAAATAAGAAAGGCTCCTTTTTCCGGGCTTTTAAGACCCTTATTTAATTTTAAATGCATTTTCCTGGGGAAAATAGGCTACATCGCCCAACTCCTCCTCAATTCTTAGCAACTGGTTATACTTCGCCATCCTATCTGAGCGGGAAGCGGACCCGGTTTTGATCTGTCCCGTATTCAACGCTACCGCCAAATCTGCAATAGTATTGTCTTCGGTTTCCCCGGAACGGTGGGACATTACACAAGTGTAGCCTGCATTATGCGCCATATTCACAGCAGAAATAGTTTCGGTTAGGGTACCAATTTGGTTTACCTTAATAAGGATCGAGTTGGCAATGCCGTTCTTGATCCCTTTGGACAATCGTTCTACATTGGTCACGAACAGGTCGTCCCCCACCAACTGGGTCTTCTTCCCAATTTTTTCTGTGAGGTATTTCCAACCGTCCCAATCATTTTCGTCCATACCGTCCTCAATGGAAATAATAGGATAATTATTGGCCAATTCGGCCAAATAATCTGCTTGTTCCCTACTGGTGCGCACTACGCCCTTATCCCCTTCAAACTTGGTATAGTCGTATTTCCCGTTCACGTAGAATTCTGCAGCGGCGCAATCCAAAGCTATCATTACATCGTCACCCAACTTGTAACCTGCCTTTTCAACGGCCTTTCCAATGGTCTCCAAAGCATCTTCAGTCCCGTCCAACGTAGGGGCAAATCCTCCTTCATCACCCACTGCCGTGCTTAGGCCTCTATCGTGCAATACTTTCTTAAGATTATGGAAAATCTCAGTCCCCATTTGCATGGCATGGGTAAAGTTTTTTGCCTTGACGGGCATAATCATAAATTCCTGAAAAGCGATCGGGGCATCGGAGTGTGATCCCCCGTTTATAATATTCATCATGGGTACTGGCAGCGTGTTTGCACTAACCCCACCTACATAACGATACAATGGCATAACCAACTCGTTGGCAGCTGCTTTTGCAACCGCCAAGGAAATCCCCAAGATAGCATTGGCTCCCAATTTTGATTTATTTGGGGTACCATCCAGATTGATCATAAGCTGATCTATCGTATTTTGTTCAAAAACCGACATCCCAATAATTTCATCTGCCAGAACGGTGTTTACATTATTTATGGCTTTGGAGACCCCTTTGCCCAAATATGCCTTTCCCCCATCCCTGAGTTCAACCGCCTCGTGCTCACCGGTAGATGCACCGGAAGGAACAGCTGCCCTGCCCAATACACCACTTTCTGTAATCACATCAACCTCTACGGTTGGATTTCCCCTTGAATCCAAAATTTGCCTTGCATGTACACTTACGATAATACTCATTTGATTATATTTTTTTGTTGATTTCAATTTTTACTCAGGGTACAATCCGTTGCATAAAATGCTAACCGACCCTACCTAGTTGCCGTTTTTGTGCTTTCTTTTACCATTTCGAAAAACTCATCGAAAAGATAGCTGGCATCATGTGGTCCTGGGCTGGCTTCTGGATGATACTGCACCGAGAACACATTCCTATTCTTCATTTTCATCCCCGCTACCGTCTTGTCGTTTAAGTGAACATGGGTAATTTCCAAATCCGGATGGGCTTCCGCTTCCTCCCTGTTGATGGCGAAGCCATGGTTTTGGGAAGTAATTTCCCCTTTCCCCGTAACAAGGTTCATAACCGGATGGTTTATTCCCCTATGGCCATTGTGCATCTTATAGGTGGAAATTCCATTGGCCAAAGCTAGGACTTGATGCCCCAAACAAATCCCAAAAAATGGTTTGTCAGCTGCCAGTATTGCCTTGGCCGCGGTTATTGCATCGCGCAAAGGCTCTGGGTCGCCTGGACCGTTGGAGAAGAAAAAGCCATCGGGATTCCATTGGTTCATTTCTTCATAGGAAGTATTGTAAGGGAAAACTTTGATATACATATCCCTTTTTGCCAAATTCCTTAAAATATTTCTCTTTATCCCTATGTCCAAGGCCGCAATCCTATAGGTTGCATTTTCATCCCCAAATAAATAAGGTTCCTTGGTGGAAACCTTGGAAGCGAGTTCCAGACCATCCATGCTGGGCACCTCGGCCAATTTTTTCTTAAGTCCGTCCAAATTATCCACATCCGAGGAGATAACGGCATTCATGGCACCATGGTCGCGAATATAGGAAACGAGTGCCCTGGTATCTACGTCCGAGATGGCAAACAGTCCGTTTTTATCCAGAAATTCCAGCAGACTGGCATCCGCACCGGTACGGGAATAATCGTAACTAAAATTTTTACAGATCAGTCCAGAAATCTTAATGGAATCTGATTCCACTTCTTCCTTTTGCGTGCCATAGTTTCCTATATGCGCATTGGTGGCCACCATTAATTGGCCAAAATAGGAAGGATCTGTAAAAATCTCCTGATAGCCGGTCATCCCGGTATTAAAACAAACTTCTCCGAAAGCGGTTCCTTCCCTATTTCCTACGGATTTACCATAGAAAATAGTTCCATCCGCCAACAACAACAATGCTTTTTTCTTTGTTTGATATTTCATGAAGTTAAGACAAAATATTTGATTACAAAATAACACAAAAAAAGGATAAGCTTTGAGGCCTATCCTTTTCTATATTTTAATATTTATCGACAACTATGTGCATTAATAGTTTATTATTTTTCGGTTTCATCGCCCTTTTCCTCGGCCTTAGCCTCTGGTTTAGCTTCTGGCTTTGTTTCAGCTTCCGGTTGCTTGTCCGCTTTTGGTTTGGCCTTGGCCACCTTTTCCGACTTTGCTTCTTCGACCACTGGTTCGTCCACCTTTTTACTTCGGCTTCTACGGGTAGATTTCTTGGCCTTTGGAGTACCGGCGGAATAGGTTTCGTTAAAATCGACAAGTTCGATCATCGCCATATCCGCGTTGTCCCCCAATCGATTTCCCAATTTAATGATACGGGTATACCCTCCAGGTCTATCCCCTACCTTATCGGCGATATTGCTAAACAATTCGGTTATAGCATATTTATCCCTAAGGTTCTTATAGACAATACGTCTGTTGTGGGTTCCCTTTTCTACCGTTTGGTTGTTTTCTGCCTTCGATTTTGTAATCAAAGGTTCAACAAATATCTTCAAAGCCTTGGCTTTGGCAACGGTTGTGTTTATTCTTTTGTGCTCTATAAGAGAACATGCCATATTGGCCAACATGGCCTTCCTATGGGCAGTTTTTCTTCCTAAATGATTGACTTTCTTACCGTGTCTCATATCTATTTTAGATTTGAGATATTAGATTTGAGATATTGGAAATTGGAACTTCCGATTTTATATCTGCTTTTGAACACTTATTCTTTGTTCAAAGTCTCACATCTAACATCTAACGTCTAACGTCTATTTATTAATCTTTATCCAGTTTATATTTAGATAGGTCCATTCCGAAGCTCAAACCTTTATTGATGACCAATTCCTCCAGCTCTGTCAATGACTTTTTACCGAAGTTCCTAAATTTCATCAAATCATTCTTATTGAAAGAAACCAAGTCCCCCAATGAATCCACTTCTGCTGCCTTTAGACAATTTAGGGCCCTAACGGATAGGTCCATGTCTACCAATTTGGTCTTCAACAGTTGACGCATGTGTAAGGATTCCTCATCGTAGGTCTCTGTCTGGGCAATTTCATCGGCCTCTAGGGTGATGCGCTCATCGGAGAACAGCATAAAATGATGGATAAGTACCTTGGCAGCTTCGGTCAACGCATCCTTTGGGTGTATGGAACCATCGCTTACAATTTCGAAAATCAGTTTTTCGTAATCGGTCTTTTGCTCTACCCTAAAGTTCTCGATACTGTATTTTACGTTCTTAATTGGCGTAAAAATAGAATCTACGGCTATACTGCCCAATACAGCGTTGGACTTCTTATTTTCCTCTGCTGGAACGTAGCCCCTACCCTTCTCAATAATAATCTCCATATTGATATTCACCTTGGGACCCATATTGCAGATCACCAAATCGGGATTCAATACTTGAAAACCAGAGATAAATTTTTGAAAATCGCCAGCGGTCAACTGATCTTTTCCACTTACGGAAATAGATACGGTTTCGCTCTCCACGTCATCTATCTGGCGCTTAAAGCGCACCTGCTTTAGGTTTAGGATGATTTCCGTAACATCTTCTACAACACCTGGAATCACAGAAAATTCGTGCTCAACTTTATCGATTCTAACGGATGTGATGGCAAAACCTTCTAAGGAAGAAAGCAATACCCTTCTCAATGCGTTCCCAATGGTCAATCCATAACCTGGTTCTAAAGGGCGAAACTCAAATTTCCCTTCAAAATCGGTTGAATCGATCATTATAACTTTATCGGGCTTCTGAAAATTAAATAATGCCATAATTGGATCAGTGTTGTTTATTTGGAGTATAACTCGACGATTAATTGTTCTTTGATATTCTCTGGAATTTGAATTCTTTCAGGAATTGAAACATAAGTTCCTTCCTTTTTTTCGTTATTCCAGGTAATCCATTCATAAACATGACTACTGGCGTCAAGCGCATCCTGAATGGTCTGCAAGGATTTTGATTTCTCCCGGACCCCAACAACATCCCCAGCCTTTAAGGAATAGGAAGGTATGTTTACCAAACTACCGTTTACCGTGATATGTCTGTGGGATACCAATTGTCTGGCACCGCTTCTAGAATTCGAAATACCCATTCTGTAAACGACATTGTCCAAACGTGACTCGCAAAGTTGCAATAGAACCTCACCGGTTACACCTTTGCTCCTGTTTGCCTTGGCAAAAAGATTACGGAACTGTCGTTCCAATATACCGTAGGTATACTTTGCTTTTTGCTTTTCCATCAACTGGATGGAGTATTCGGATTTCTTACCTCTTCTTCGGTTCTGACCGTGTTGTCCCGGTGGGTAATTTCTTTTCTCAAAAGCCTTGTCGTCCCCAAAGATCGCTTCCCCAAACTTACGGGCGATCTTAGTTTTTGGTCCTGTATATCTTGCCATTTTCTATAAATTTAGAAGTGTGATTATGAATTAAGGCTAATCCTTCGATAATCGTAACTACACCTCTTGTGAAACACCGCTCTAGCGGATTTATTAATAATTATACTCTTCTTCGTTTTGGTGGTCTACAGCCGTTGTGCGGCATTGGGGTTATATCGATGATCTCCGTCACCTCTATCCCCGAATTGTGGATGGTACGTATTGCAGATTCCCTTCCATTGCCTGGGCCCTTTACATAGACTTTGGCTTTCCGTAGACCTGCTTCGTGCGCTACTTTGGCACAATCCTCGGCAGCTATCTGGGCAGCATAGGGGGTGTTCTTCTTAGAACCCCTAAATCCCATTTTCCCGGCTGACGACCAAGAAATGACATCGCCTTTCTTGTTGGTCAAGGAAATAATGATGTTGTTAAAAGAGGCGGTTACGTGCGCTTCCCCAACAGAGTCGACGATAACCTTGCGTTTTTTTGTTGTTTTTGTACTTGCCTTAGCCATACTTTTAAGTATTAAGTAATTAGTATTAAGTAGTTAGCAATTCAGAAGTGGTCCTATTAAACACACCACCTTACACTAGCTACTTTGTACTAAAATTTATTTAGTCGCTTTTTTCTTGTTGGCGACAGTTTTCCTTTTTCCTTTACGGGTTCTGGAGTTGTTCTTGGTCCTTTGTCCCCTCAACGGCAATCCAGATCTGTGGCGAATACCACGGTAGCAACCAATATCCATCAAACGCTTAATGTTCAATTGGATTTCGGAACGCAATTCCCCTTCAATTTTAAAGGAAGCTACGGCATCTCGGATACGGCCAATTTCGTCGTCGTTCCAATCGGATACCTTGGTATCCTCATTAACTTGGGCCACCTTCAAAATCTCTTGCGCCCTACTTTTTCCAATACCAAAAATATAGGTAAGGGCTATTACTCCTCTTTTCTGTTTTGGTATATCTACACCTGCAATTCTTGCCATAATTACCCTTGTCTTTGTTTAAATCTAGGATTCTTTTTATTAATTACGTACAATCTGCCCTTTCTGCGTACAATCTTGCAGTCGGCACTCCTCTTTTTTATTGATGCTCTTACTTTCATCCTATTAACTTAATATCTATATGTAATTCTTGCCTTGCTCAAATCATAAGGACTCATTTCCAATTTCACCTTATCCCCAGGAAGCAATTTGATGTAATGCATCCTCATCTTTCCAGAGATATGAGCCGTTACTACATGACCATTTTCCAATTCTACCCTGAACATTGCATTGGACAAAGCCTCAATAATGCTTCCATCCTGTTCTATTGCCGATTGTTTAGCCATTTACTACTAGTTGTTCGTTGTTCGTTGTTGGTTGTCGGTTTCACCGTAATATATAAACATTACCATTAACTGTCAACCAGCAACTAATTCTATGCTACTTTTCTATTTTTGCCGGTCTTCATCAATCCGTCATAATGACGGTTCAATAAATAGGAATTTACCTGTTGTACGGTGTCCATGGCTACCCCTACCATAATCAAAAGCGAGGTACCTCCATAAAACAGGGCCCAACCTGGCTGCACGTCCATCAATTTGATTACGATTGCCGGAAATATGGCCAATAAGGCCAAAAATATTGATCCAGGCAGGGTAATTAAGGACATGATCTTATCCAGATAATCCCCGGTTTCCTTCCCAGGCCTAATACCTGGTATAAACCCTCCACTTCGCTTAAGGTCATCCGCCATTTTATTGGTAGGAACCGTAATCGCCGTATAGAAATAGGTAAATATTATTATCAATAATCCAAACAAAATATTATAGGCCAGGCCAAACATATCTTGAAACTGAACCTCCATCCATTGGCCCACAGCGGTATTGTTAAAGGTCTTTCCAAGCAATCCCGGAACGAACATTATGGCTTGGGCAAAGATTATAGGCATAACCCCAGAGGCATTGAGCTTTAAGGGGATATATTGTCTAGATCCCATGATATTTTTCTCGTAACCGCCCGAAGCCGTTCTTCTTGCGTACTGAACCGGAATTTGCCGGGTCGCCATCACTAAAAGAACACAAAGCAGGATTATAATGAACCAAATTATAATCTCGATCAACATGAACATGAGTCCACCGTTGTTATTGGTCGTTCTAGAAATGAATTCCTGCACAAATGACATGGGCATACGGGCAATAATACCGATCATGATCAACAGGGAAATCCCATTGCCAATTCCTTTATCGGTTATTTTTTCACCCAACCACATGGCAAATACGGTCCCAGTCACCAAAATAATGACCGACGGCACAATAAAGTTCAATCCCTTACCCATTAAAAAGGCAGAATCGGGAACGCCCAGGGCGCCAAGGCTGTATAGGTAGGCGGGTGCCTGTACTATACATATCCCTATGGTAAGCCAACGGGTAATCTGGTTGATGGTCTTTCTACCGCTCTCCCCTTCCTTTTGTAATTTCTGTAGATAAGGAATAGCGATTCCCATTAATTGCACAACAATAGAGGCCGAAATATAGGGCATAATACCCAACGCAAAAACAGAAGCTTTGGCCAATGCCCCTCCCGTAAATGCATTTAAAAGACCCAAAATACCACTATTGGTGTTGGAGGCCAATTCCTCTAACTGTCCAGTATCTATACCAGGAAGCGCTATTTGAGCACCAAATCGATAAACCAAAAGCAATCCAAGGGTTATAATGATCCTTCCCCTTAGTTCATCTATTTTCCAAATATTGGATAATGTCTCAAAAAAATTCTTCATAGTGCTTCTCTTATCCTTATAAACTTATTGCTTCCCCACCTGCAGCCTCAATGGCACTTTTGGCAGTGGCAGTAAATTTATGTACAGAAATCTTAAGGGAAGCCTTCAATTCACCACCTCCTAAAATTTTCACTAAATCGTTCTTATGGGCCAATCTGTTCTCTACAAGAAGATCAAGGGTAATGGTATCCTTAGCAATACCATTGTCTACCAATTCTTGCAATTTATCCAAATTGATACCTCTGTAATCTTTCCTGTTGATGTTGGTGAAACCAAATTTTGGAACCCTTCTCTGCAATGGCATCTGACCTCCTTCAAAACCGATTTTCTTGGAATATCCAGATCTGGACTTGGCTCCTTTATGACCTCTAGTTGCCGTACCGCCCTTACCTGAACCTTGTCCCCTACCTACCGCTTTTCCTTCCTTTTTAACAGAACCGGCTGCTGGCTTCAAATTGCTTAAATTCATTTCGTCTATGTTATATTAGGCTTCTTGAACCGAAACCAGATGTTGGACTTTACTTATCATACCAAGTATGTTGGGAGTATTTTCATGCTCCACTACCTGATTTATTTTTCTAAGGCCAAGGGCCTCCAAGGTTCTCTTTTGATTCTGAGGCCTTTTAATACTGCTCCTTACCTGTGTTACTTTAATTTTTGACATGTTGTTTATTATTGGGTATTAAGTAATTAGTATTAAGTATTTGCATCCCATTTGCTATAAAAACCCAAGCACCAAAAAGCAACTCGGAGGGATACTATGTACTTTATACTAAATACTCCGTACTATAAAATTATCCTTTAAAAACCTTTTCCAAAGAAACACCCCTCTGGCTTGCAACCGTTTTTGCGTCCCTAAGTTGAAGAAGCGCATCAAAAGTAGCCTTTACCACATTGTGAGGGTTAGAGGAACCTTGGGATTTGGAAAGTACGTCCTGTACCCCAACCGACTCCAATACCGCTCTTACGGCACCACCTGCAATAACTCCCGTACCGTGTGATGCTGGCTGGATATATACCCTTGCACCGCCAAATTTGCCCTTTTGTTCGTGGGGCAGTGTACCTTTGTTCAAAGGAATCCTGATCAAATTCTTCTTTGCATCCTCTATTGCCTTGGCGATAGCGGTAGCTACTTCCTTGGATTTCCCAAGACCTTGACCAACAACACCATTCTCATCACCTACAACAACTATAGCCGAAAAGCCAAATGCCCTACCTCCTTTGGTAACTTTGGTTACCCTTTGAACACCTACCAAACGGTCCTTCAATTCCAAACCTCCTGGCTTAACGGTCTCTACATTTTTATAATTCTGGTACATATATATTTAGAATTTAAGTCCGGCTTCCCTGGCACCCTCGGCCAATGATTTCACCCTTCCATGATACAAACAACCACCTCTGTCAAAAGCTACGGTCTCTATACCTAATTTTTTACCTTTTTCGGCAATTGCCTTGCCTACTAGATTGGCAATTTCGGTCTTTGTCCCTTTAGACTTGGCAAGCTCTTTGTCCCTAGACGAAGCAGCGGCCAGACTGACCCCTTTATTGTCGTCTATAAGTTGGGCGTAAATCTCCTTATTGCTCCTAAAGACAGACAATCTTGGTTTTGTGGCAGTTCCAAAGGAAACTTTTCTAATTCTTCTTCTGATCCTTAGTCTTCTCTCAGACGTTGATAATCCCATATTCCTAATTATTAAGCTGATTTACCTGCTTTTCTTCTCAATACTTCACCCACAAACTTAACCCCTTTACCTTTGTAAGGTTCCGGTTTACGGAAAGCCCTGATCTTGGCGGCAACCTGGCCTACCAATTGTTTGTCAAAGGAAGTAAGTTTCACGATTGGATTCTTTCCTTTGTCGGAAACTGTTTCCAATTTTATTTCCGGGGCAAGGTCAATAACGATATTGTGCGAAAATCCTAAAGCAAGATCCAATTTCTGACCTTGATGGCTCGCCCTATATCCTACCCCGACCAGCTCCAATTCCTTGGTCCATCCTTTGGAGACACCATGAACCATATTCACGATCAGGGATCTGTAAAGACCATGTCTCGCTTTGTGATCTTTAGAATCCGATGGGCGGGTAACATATACGTTTCCGTCCTTTACTTCTATGCTAACACCTGAATATTCTTGGGTCAGTTCTCCTAGTTTACCTTTTACGGTAATCCAATTATCCTTTACCTCTACGGTCACTCCTTCTGAGATCGCTATTGGATTATTACCTATTCTAGACATTTTTTTTTGTATTTAGTAATTGGTAGTTAGTACTTAGTAATTAAAATTATGCGTTTCAAAAAAACATCATTGACTTAATACTCTGTACTTAATACTTTGTACTCCTTAATTAATAAACGTAACATAAGACCTCACCACCAACTTTCTCCAACTTGGCCTGCTTACTGGTCATTACACCATGGGATGTAGAAATTATAGCGATTCCCAAACCGTTTAAAACCCTAGGTAACTCATTGGAATTCACATATTTACGAAGACCAGGCTTGCTAACGCGCTTTAACTTTTTTATAATAGGCTCCTTGGTAAACTTGTCGTACTTCAAAGCTATTTTAACGATACCTTGAGTGGAGTTCTCCTCAAATTTATAACTCAAAATATAGCCCTGATCGAACAATATTTTAGTCATTTCCTTTTTTAAATTGGAACCAGGGATTTCAACCACCCTATGACCTGCACGGCTGGCGTTCCTAATTCTCGTCAAATAATCCGCAATTGGATCTGTAACCATATTTATCGATTTGCGGTAACGGTTTTTAACTTAAATGTTAAACCTGAAACCAGTTAATTTTATAGATTTTGGATATTAGGATCAAAAACTAATATCGAAAACGCATTCCTTATTACCAGCTCGCTTTCTTAACCCCGGGAATTAGGCCATTGTTTGCCATTTCACGGAAGGTTACCCTGGAAATACCAAAAGTTCTCATATAGCCCCTTGGTCTTCCGGTAAGTTTACACCTGTTGTGCATACGTACTGGAGAAGCATTTCTAGGTAATTTCTGCAAAGCTTCATAATCACCCGCTTCTTTTAGGGCTTTTCTCTTTTCAGCATATTTAGCTACAGTCTTTGCCCGTTTTCTTTCCCGGGCCTTCATTGATTCTTTAGCCATACTAATTCTTTTTAAAGGGTAGTCCCAATTCGGTTAATAATGATTTTGCCTCTTTATCGGTACGAGCGGAAGTTACAAAAGTAATATCCATTCCGTTAATCCTATTGATCTTGTCAATATTCATCTCGGGAAAAATAATCTGTTCAGTGACACCAAGGCTGTAATTTCCCCTTCCGTCAAATCCTGAAGACTTAATTCCCTGGAAATCACGTACCCGTGGCAAAGCCGAGGTAATCAATCTATCAAGAAATTCATACATTCTTTCTCCTCGCAAGGTAACCCTAGCACCGATCGGCATACCTTTACGCAACTTAAAAGCGGCGACATCCTTTTTGGAAATAGTGGCCACGGCCTTTTGTCCGGTAATGGTTGTTAATTCATCAACAGCATGGTCGATCAATTTCTTGTCGGAAACGGCGGCACCAACACCCCTGCTCACAACAATCTTCTCCAACTTGGGCACCTGCATCACATTTTTGTACGCAAATTCCTCGGTAAGCGCCTTTATTACACGCTCATTGTATTCTTGTTTTAATCTTGAAACGTAGGCCATAACTAAATTACTTCATTGGATTTTTTGGAAAACCTTACTTTCTTGCCGTCCCTTTCTTCAAAACCGATCCTAGTGGTTTCCCCGGATTTCGGGTCTATCAAGGACAAGTTTGAAATATGTATAGGAGCTTCTTTCTTGCGAATCCCGCCTTGAGGGTTCCTCGCACTTGGCTTCTCATGTTTGGACACCAAATTGGCACCTTCTACAATTGCCTTGTTCTTTTCACGGTCTACACTCATCACCTTGCCTTCAACGCCTTTGTGGTCGCCTGCTATGATCCTAACGGTATCCCCTGCTTTTATTTTTAGTTTCATCTGTTTCAAGTTCAAGTTCAAGTTCAAGATTCAGGTCCAAGTTTCAGCATTCTGAAGTCTTGCCCTTTGTTTCCCGATACTTTCGTCTCTTTTCTATTTTCTATATTCTATAATCCCTGGCCTAAAGCACTTCTGGCGCCAAAGATACGATCTTCATAAATTGCTTGTCGCGAAGCTCCCTTGCAACAGGCCCAAATACACGTGTACCCCTCATCTCCCCGGTAGGGTTCAAAAGCACACAGGCATTGTCATCAAATCGGATATAAGAACCGTCCGGTCTTCTAACCTCTTTCTTTGTCCGCACAACAACAGCTGTAGAAACAGCTCCTTTCTTTATTGCCCCATTGGGAGTGGCTTCTTTAACCGTGACTACGATTTTGTCACCAATGGAAGCATATCTCCTTTTGGTACCACCAAGTACACGAATGGTCAAAACTTCCTTTGCCCCTGTGTTGTCCGCTACCTTTAATCTAGATTCTTGCTGTAACATACCTATTTAGCTCTTTCAATGATTTCAACTAACCTCCAACATTTGGTCTTGCTCAACGGACGGGTCTCCATAATTTTTACAGTATCCCCAATGTTACAGTCGTTCTTTTCGTCGTGTGCAACATACTTTTTGGTCCGTAAAACGAACTTACCGTACATAGGGTGTTTTACCCGCTTAACTTCTGAAACCACAATTGATTTCTCCATTTTATCGCTGGTTACAACGCCTATCCTTTCTTTTCTTAAATTTCTTTTTTCCATAAAGCAGAACCGATTATTGGTTTTCCCTTTTTGTTAATTCCGTTGCCAATCTTGCCACTGTTTTTCTGACCTTTCTGATCTGAAGGGGATTTTCCAATGGCGTAACAGAATGTGCCATTTTTAAATCTGCATATTGCTTCTTGTTCTCGGCCAGTTTATCCTTCAATGCTTCAACTGATAATTCCTTTATTTCCGATTGTTTCATAATCTTTATCCAATTAAAAATTAAGCTGAATAATCCCTGGCAACTATAAACTTGGTCTTGACCGGTAATTTCTGTGCGGCCAAGCGCAGTGCTTCTTTAGCAATATCCATGGTGACACCCCCAACTTCAAACATGATTCTTCCTGGTCTAACGACGGCCACCCAGTATTCCACAGCACCTTTACCTTTACCCATACGCACCTCTAGCGGCTTCTTGGTAATTGGCTTGTCCGGGAATATTTTGATCCACAATTGACCTTCCCTTTTCATGTACCTGGTCGCGGCGATACGAGCTGCCTCTATCTGACGCGAGGTTATAAATTCGGACTCCATGGATTTTATACCAAACATACCATTAGAAAGTTGATGCCCTCTTCCGGCTATCCCTTTCATCCGGCCCTTCTGCATTTTGCGATACTTGGTTCTTTTAGGCTGTAACATTTCTTCTTACTTTAAAAAATTACTTTCTGCGACGGGGTTTTCTTGGACCCTCTTTCTTACCACCTTTTCCTTGACTTGGGCTTTGGCTAGTGGCCATGCCTACCAATGGGGAGAGCTCCCTTTTTCCGTAAACCTCACCTTTCATTATCCACACTTTGATTCCCAACCTACCATAGGTAGTATGGGCTTCATGCAAAGCGTAATCTATATCTGCCCTAAAAGTGGACAATGGTATACGTCCCTCCTTATAAGACTCTGAACGCGCCATCTCCGCTCCGTTCAAACGACCAGAGATCTGTATCTTAATTCCTTCGGCATTCATTCTCATAGCAGCGGTAATGGCCATTTTGATGGCCCTCCTAAAAGAGATCCTGCTTTCAATCTGGCGGGCCACACTTGCAGCAACCAGGTTGGCATCCAATTCTGGCCTTTTGATCTCAAATATATTGATCTGCACCTCCTTGTCGGTAATCTTCTTAAGCTCCTCCTTCAGTTTGTCAACTTCTTGGCCGCCCTTTCCGATTATAATTCCCGGTCTTGCCGTGGTTATAGTAATGGTGATGAGCTTCAGGGTACGTTCAATTATAACCCTTGATACACTAGCTTTCGCCAAACGGGCATGAACGTATTTTCTGATCTTATCATCTTCGGCCAATTTATCGCCGTAATCGTTTCCTCCGTACCAGTTGGATTCCCATCCCCTTATAATTCCAAGACGATTCCCGATTGGATTTGTTTTCTGTCCCATACTATCCTCTAGCTTTGAGTGTTACTGTTAGCTTCCAAAACCAATGTTACATGGTTGGATCTTTTTCTAATTCTATGTGCCCTTCCTTGGGGCGCAGGTCTAAGTCTTTTTAGCATAGCACCACCATCTACACGAATCTCCTTTACAAAAAGGTCGGCTCCCTCAACATCAGCATCCTCATTTTTGGTCTGCCAGTTGGCAATTGCGGAAAGCAATAATTTTTCCATTTTTCTGGATGCCTCCTTTTGGCTAAACCTCAATATCGCCAAAGCCTTTTCAACCTTAACACCTCTTACCAAGTCTGCCACAAGTCGCATCTTTCTAGGGGAAGTAGGGCAATTGTTCAATTTAGCGAACGCCACTTCTTTCCTTTCTGCCTTGATTCTTTCGGCCATTTGTCTTTTTCGAACTCCCATAGCTTACTTACTTTTTACCTTTATTCTTTGCACCTGAGTGACCCCTAAAAGATCGAGTTGGTGAAAATTCGCCTAATTTGTGACCCACCATGTTTTCGGTTACATATACGGGGACAAATTGTTTCCCATTGTGTACCGCTACGGTTTGCCCTACAAAATCCGGCGTTATCATCGAAGCCCTGGACCAAGTCTTAATAACTGACTTTTTACCGGTAGCTACGTTTTGCTGGATTTTCTTATCCAAACTATAGTGAACGTAAGGTCCTTTTTTTAATGAACGTGCCATTGCTTTCTAGTTTTTATTTCTTTCTACGTTCTAATATATATTTATTGGTGGCCTTGGTTTTGGAACGAGTCCTATATCCCTTGGCAGGTATTCCGTTCCTAGATCTTGGATGACCACCTGAAGCCCTACCTTCACCACCACCCATGGGGTGATCAACAGGGTTCATGGCAACCGGTCTTGTTCTAGGCCTTCTGCCCAACCATCTGCTTCTACCAGCCTTACCGGACACAATTAATTGATGGTCCGAATTGGATACCGCACCTATGGTCGCCAAACAATTGGATAATATCAAACGAGTTTCACCAGAAGGCAATTTAATCGTCACATATTTACCTTCCTTAGCCATTAGTTGGGCAAATGTTCCGGCACTTCTTGCCAGTACGGCCCCTTGGCCAGGACGCAATTCAATACAAGATATAATTGTACCCAATGGAATCTCTATCAACGGAAGGGCATTCCCGATCTCGGGGGCAGCATTCTTTCCGGCCGATATTTGCTGATCTACCTGAAGTCCGTTCTGGGCAACGATATATCTCTTTTCACCATCCGTGTATTCCACCAAAGCAATAAATGCCGTCCTGTTTGGATCGTACTGAATGGATTCTACGGTTGCAGTTTCCTGCTTGTCCCTTTTAAAGTCGATAACACGATACCTTCTTTTATGACCTCCACCTTTTTGGCGAATGGTCATCTTTCCTTGACTGTTTCTACCTCCGGACTTTTTTAACGGAGCAAGCAAGCTCTTCTCCGGCTTATCGGTAGTAATGGCGTCAAATCCATTTACTACCCTAAAACGCTGTCCAGGAGTGATTGGTTTTAATTTTCTAACTGACATTTTCTATTTTAGATTTTAGAGTTACGACCTAAGATTTCCAGCACCGGCCTCGAATCGTTAATCGTAAATCTCCCTTCGTAAATCACTTTTATAGATTACTGTAAAAATCAATTGTATTCCCATCCGCTACATCGACGATCGCCTTTTTATAGGCATTGGTCTTCCCGTGCTGAACCCCGGTCTTGGTATAGCGTGATTTACGTGAGGGGCCATAGTTCATGGTCCTTACATTTTTCACGGAAACCCCATAGGTAGCCTCAATGGCATCTTTGATCTGCAATTTGTTCGCCTTAGGGTCCACAACAAAACCATATCGATTGTGCAACTCACTATCCGCGGTCATTTTTTCCGTAATAATTGGTTTTATCAACACACTCATGGTCTTGTTATTTTGTTAAGTTCGATTCAATTCCCGCCAAAGCTCCCTCAAACAACACAATATTATTGTTGTTTAATATTTTGTAAGTACTTAATTCTGAGTTAGTTACGACCTCGGAACGCTTTAAATTGCGTGAGGACAAATATACGTTATTATTCGAATCGCCCAACACAAAAAGTGATTTTTTATTCTCTAGTCCCAAAGACTTTAGAACTTGCTTAAATTCCTTTGTTTTTGGGCTTTCAAAGTTAAAGTCCTCGACCACCACAATAGCCTGTTCTTTATTCTTTATACTCAAGGCTGACTTTCTAGCCAAACGCTTTAAGTTCTTGTTCAATTTCTGCTGATAATCCCTTGGTCTTGGACCAAAAACGCGACCACCACCCTTAAAAACAGGGGATTTAATACTACCGGCACGGGCAGTACCAGTTCCCTTTTGTTTCTTAATTTTTCTGGTACTACCAGAAATCTCTGCCCTTTCCTTGGATTTGTGGGTACCTTGTCTTTGATGTGCCAAATATTGTTTGACATCCAAATATACCGCATGGTTATTGGGCTCTATTCCAAAAACATCGTCCGAAAGTTCAACCTTTCTCCCTGTTTCTTTTCCTTTACTATCTAAAACTGCTACTTTCATGTGAACTGTTTATTTTGTTAATGATATCCTTTGGGGACCGGCAGATCATTCCTAGACCGGGATGATCATAAAGTCCCCGGACCCATTATTTTTCAATGGTTACGTAAGCGTTCTTATGACCTGGAACACATCCATTGACAACCAACAGATTCTTCTCAGGAATAACCTTCAATACCCTAAGGTTTTGAATAGTAACCCTATCGCCACCCATTCTACCTGCCATGCGCATTCCTTTAAAAACACGCGATGGATCAGATCCTGCACCGATAGAACCCGGAGCACGCAATCTGTTGTGCTGGCCGTGCGTTGACTGACCTACACCTGCAAAATGGTGTCTTTTTACGACGCCTTGGAAACCCTTCCCTTTGGAATTACCAATAACATCTACATAATCCCCTTCCACAAACAAGTCAACTCCAAGAGTATCCCCCAATTTGTATTTGCCTTCAGCAAAATACTTGAACTCGACGACTTTTTTCTTGGGAGAAGCACCTGCCTTTTTTACATGGCCCATTTCGGCCTTGTTTGCACGCTTTTCTGCCTTGTCATCGAAACCAAGCTGAAGGGCTGTGTACCCGTCTACCTCTTTGGTTCTGACTTGGGTAACCACGCATGGTCCAGCTTCGATAACGGTACATGGAACGTTCTTTCCATTCTCGTCAAAAATACTGGTCATGCCAATCTTTCTTCCTATTAACCCAGACATATTTATTAGTAATTAGTAATTAGTATCCAGTACTTAGTACAAAGTGTTTTAATGTTGTAACCTTTTGCACACCATACCCTATCTTCAATATTTCCTTTCTAAATACTTTGTACTTTGTACTCCGTATTTTTAAACAAAAAAAGGGTCAAAAATAATTCAACCCTGAAATTATTTTTTCCGTTTTTCCTTCGCAAATCGCTCGGGACATGTCCATTCCCGCGAAGGCGGGAATCTGTTTATTCAATCTCGATCCTAAGCACGAAATATCAAAATCACTTGGCTTTGTTCCAACCTCATGAGATTTCCGCCCTCGCGGTGAGATTTCCGCCTTCGCGGTGAGATTTCCGCCTTCGCGGTGAGATTTCCGCCTTCGCGGAAATTATACCTTGATCTCGACCTCAACACCGCTTGGAAGCTCAAGCTTCATAAGGGCATCTATGGTTTTTGACGAAGAGCTATAAATATCCAAAAGTCGTTTATAAGAACACAATTGGAATTGCTCCCTGGCCTTCTTGTTTACGTGCGGGGACCGCAGAACCGTAAATATCTTTTTGCTAGTCGGCAAGGGAATGGGTCCTGTGATCACCGCTCCTGTTGTCTTAACTGTTTTTACGATTTTCTCGGCAGATTTGTCGACCAAATTATAATCGTACGATTTTAGTTTTATTCTGATTTTCTGACTCATTTTCGTAAAATTTAAGCGGTTATGCCCTTAGCTGCCTTGATTACTTCTTCTGCTATATTGGATGGTGTCTCCGCATAATGGGAGAACTCCATGGTAGAAGTTGCCCTTCCCGAGGACAAGGTCCTAAGGGAAGTTACATAACCGAACATCTCGGAAAGTGGCACCAAAGCCTTGATTACCTTGGCTCCTGCACGATCATCCATATTGGTAACTGTACCCCTTCTACGGTTTAAGTCGCCAACAATATCACCCATGTTTTCTTCCGGCGTAAGAGCTTCCAATTTCATTATAGGCTCCATCAAAACCGCTTTGGCGGCTTTAGCTGCGGATTTATATCCTATTCTGGCAGCCAATTCAAAGGAAAGGGAATCCGAATCCACAGGGTGGAAAGATCCATCCTTTAAGGTAATCTTCATACTGTCCATCTCAAATCCGGCCAAAGGACCATTTTTCATGGCTTCCTTAAATCCTTTTTCAACAGAAGGAATATATTCCCTAGGGATATTACCACCTTTGATAGCATTAACAAATTCCAAACCTGTTTTGCCTTCTTCTGCTGGCTCCATCGTAAATACGATGTCCGCAAATTTACCACGACCACCAGTCTGTTTCTTATAAACTTCCCTGTGATCTGCGGCAGCGGTAAGTGCCTCCTTGTATTCCACTTGGGGTTGACCTTGGTTTACCTCAACCTTAAATTCGCGACGTAAACGATCTACAATAATATCCAAATGCAACTCGCCCATTCCGGAAATAATCGTCTGTCCGGAAGCCTCATCGGTCTTTACCTGGAAAGTAGGATCTTCCTCTGCCAATTTGGACAGGGCCATACCTAGTTTATCAATGTCGGCTTTTGTCTTGGGCTCCACTGCAATACCGATCACGGGGTCAGGAAAATTCATGCTTTCCAAAACAATTGGAAACTTTTCGGCAGACAGGGTATCCCCGGTCTTAATATCCTTAAAACCAACCGCGGCCCCAATATCCCCTGCCTCGATATAATCAATGGCGTTTTGCTTATTGGAGTGCATTTGGTAAATCCTAGAAATACGCTCCTTGTTGCCAGATCTATTGTTCAAAACATAAGAACCAGCATCCAATCTACCTGAATAAACCCTAAAGAAAGCTAAACGACCTACAAAAGGATCGGTTGCAATTTTAAATGCAAGGGCCGAAAATGGCTCTTTAACACTTGGTTTTCTTGATTCTGGTTTTTCAGTATCGGGATTGGTACCCACAATCGCTTCCTTATCCATAGGAGAAGGTAGGTACCTACAAACGGCATCCAACAAAAATTGAACTCCCTTGTTCTTAAAAGAAGAACCACAAATCATTGGAATGATGCTCATATCCATAACCGCAGCCCTCAGGGCGGTATGTACTTCTTCTTCCGTAATTGAATCCTCGTCCTCAAAGAATTTCTCCATCAAGGTCTCATCGTATTCGGCAACGGCTTCAATTAAGGCCGCGCGATACTCACGAACCTCTTCCTTCATATCTTCTGGAATATCCACTTCATCAAAAGTGGCCCCAAAATTTTCTTCGTGCCAAACAATGGCCCTGTTCTTTACTAGATCAACAATACCCCTAAAATCCGCTTCGTCCCCAATTGGCAAAACAATCGGCACTGCATTGGATTTCAACATTTCCCTCACCTGCTTGCACACGTTAAGGAAATTAGCTCCTTGGCGGTCCATTTTGTTTACAAAGCCCATTCTCGGAACCTTGTAGTTGTCGGCCAGCCTCCAGTTGGTTTCGGATTGTGGCTCCACACCATCAACCGCACTAAAAAGGAATACCAAGCCATCCAATATCCTTAGGGACCGGTTTACCTCAACGGTAAAATCCACGTGTCCGGGAGTATCAATAATGTTAAAATGATATGATTTGGCTTCCGGGGTTGGTTGGGCATTTTCCATTGGAAAGACCCACTCGCAAGTTGTAGCTGCAGAAGTAATCGTAATACCACGCTCCTGCTCCTGCTCCATCCAGTCCATGGTCGCCGCACCGTCATGCACCTCGCCAATCTTGTGACTAACGCCAGTGTAGAACAAGATACGTTCTGTCGTGGTGGTCTTACCCGCATCGATGTGCGCTGCAATTCCTATATTTCTTGTATATTTTAAATCTCTTGCCATTTCCTCTAATTAAAATCTAAAGTGGGAGAAAGCCTTGTTCGCTTCCGCCATTTTATGAGTGTCGGTTCTTTTCTTGACTGCTGCACCTTCTTCTTTGGCAGCTGCCAATATTTCACCCGCCAATTTTTGGGACATGGCTTTTTCATTACGTCTTCTCGCATAAAGAATCAACCATTTCATTGCCGTAGAAATTTTACGGTCCGGTCTAATCTGCATGGGGATTTGAAATGTGGCACCACCTACGCGACGGCTCCTAACCTCTACGTGGGGCATTACATTGGAAAGGGCATCTTTCCAAAGTTCCAAAGCCGATTTTTCCTCATCGGTCTTTTTCTCTTCTACGATATCCATGGCATCGTAGAACACTTTAAAGGCAATTGACTTTTTACCATCCCACATCATCATGTTCACAAATCGGGTCACCAATTGATCGTTGAATCTTGGATCTGGTAAAAGTGGTCTTTTTTTGGCCTGCTTTTTTCTCATGTCTTGTGCAAAGTTTATGGTTTGTGGTTTAGAATTTAGGGTTCCAAGTTTTTTTCAAAACTTCTATTTCGTACCGCTAACCTCGTACCGCTAACCTTTTTAAATTACTTCTTAGGGCGTTTTGCGCCATATTTGGATCTTCGTTGGGTCCTTCCAGCAACACCTGCTGTATCCAAAGCACCTCTCACGATATGATACCTAACACCTGGCAAATCCTTTACCCTTCCGCCTCTTACTAATACTATCGAGTGCTCTTGGAGGTTGTGTCCTTCTCCGGGAATGTAAGCGTTCACCTCTTTGCCATTGGTCAACCTAACCCTTGCAACTTTTCGCATTGCTGAGTTTGGTTTCTTTGGCGTGGTGGTGTACACTCTAGTACATACCCCTCTTCTTTGAGGACACGAATCCAAAGCAGCCGATTTGCTCTTCTTAGCAATTGTGGCCCTTCCTTTTCGTACTAATTGTGAAATTGTTGGCATACTATAATATATATGTATAAAACTTACCCTCTTTTAAGGGCTGGCAAATGTAGTAATAAATCACAATAATTCAAATCCTACGGAATTAATTTTCCATGTTTTTTTTCAACCGCGCATTCACGGCTAAAAAACGGATAAAAACTTTCTGCCAAATCCTTTACTTTTATCCCGATACATTTCACTTCAAAAAGTACCAATAACTCCTTTTTTGCACTCCTGGAAAACAATTTAAGGTCCAAATGTCCCCTAAATAGATTCCCCTTACTCCTGGTTCCCTTTTCTGCCCTTTTCGCCCATATAGCTAATTCCTTATTAAAAGGAAAAATAATATTCCCGAAATTCTCGAATTTTTATTTGGAAGGAGTATACCTTTGCCTTATGAAAGACACAGATCGGATTTACGGCATAAGAACCGTTATCGAGGCAATAAACGCCAATGAACCCATCGATAAGATATTTATCCAAAAAGGACTGAAAAGTGAACTGTCCCGGGAATTGGAGACCCTTATGCGCAAAAAAAATATCAGCGCCTCCTACGTGCCCATCGAAAAATTGAACCGTATTACCAAGGATAACCACCAGGGAGTTGTCGCCAACATATCCCCTATTACTTTCCACAGCCTTGAGCAATTGGTAGAAAATGTAATCGGAAAGAAAGAGCTTCCTCTTTTTCTGTTATTGGACCAACTCTCGGACGTAAGGAATTTTGGGGCTATTATCCGAACCGCTGAATGTACGGGCGTCGACGGCATTATCATTCAGAAAAAGGGAGCTGCACCCGTAACGGCCGACACCATTAAGACCTCTGCCGGTGCTGCATTTAGGGTACCTATTGCAAAAGTAGACCATCTAAAGGATGCTGTTTTTTACCTACAGGCCTCTGGAATAAAAGTAATCTCCGCAACTGAAAAAACAGGGAACACGCTTTACGACGTTACCTTTTCGGAACCCTGCGCCATTGTAATGGGATCGGAAGATTCTGGAATTTCACCCTCCATACTTAAAGCCTCCGATGCCACGGCCAAACTTCCATTGCTGGGCGAGATCGGCTCGTTGAACGTATCGGTAGCCTGTGGGGTATTCCTATATGAAGTGGTACGGCAACGGAACTTGACGGAAAAGGGTTAGATTGTTGATGGACTGTGGTTGATGGTGGAAATTAGAAATACGAAACTTGAAAGAAGTTGGTAGTTCCCGGTTGCAGTTGGCAGATTTTGTTCCTGGTTATTGGTTAATGGCCGTTAGTTGATAGAAAAAAATAAACATATAAACTTATAAACTTTTTTCTGAATTAAAGCCCAGTTACCAAGCGCCTACTCAATGAAGTATTTGGGTAGGGTGCCGACGTAAGGGTGAGTTATTAAAAAACGACCTAACTTTTCGCATCGGGGGTTTCCGTACCCGAATCTTTTTTAAAGTGGTACGTGAATTTTAAGGGGGATTCCTCTTCTAGCGTTTCTTCCTTTGTTTCTATAAAATTACCATCCTTATCAAAATGTCTTAAAAACTCGTCTTCCTCCTCTTTATAATCCTCGGTCTCCCATTTATATTTATAGGGGACAGGAATTTGGGCCTTTAAGAAAATTGCCAATAACAGTCCGGTAATGAATCCGGACAAATGGCCTTCCCAGGAAATATCCTCTTGAATCGGAAAAATAAACCACAACATTCCCCCATATATGAAAACTATGATCAAGGAAACGGCAACCAGTCGATAGTATTTGGTAAAAATCCCTTTAAAAAAGATAAAACTGACAAGTACATAGATAACTCCACTGGCACCGATATGATAAGATGGCCTACCGATAATCCAGGTAAAAATTCCGGAAAGCAAAATGCCCCAACACAAAACGCGCAACCATATCCTAGGATAGAAATACACCAAGGCCGCCAATAACAAGGCCAACGGAATGGTGTTGTTGTACAAATGGCTCACGGAGCCATGGATAAACGGACTAAACAATACGCCCCTAAGGCCGACCAAGGTTCTGGGATAGATACCGAATTGGTTTAGGTTGATCTGAAACCTTACTTCCATCCAATAAACCGTCCATATAGACAATACGGCCAATAATGGGGCCAAGAGTATTGAATTGGAAAACCTAAAATAAGTGCTTTCGGACATGGTATTAATTTAACGTATTAATTCTCAATTTATGTTCCATAAAATCAAAACCGGAAAGAATGGCATTTTAATTTCGTATTGGGCGATTCATTTAGCCGGATCCAAAACCTTCGGGACTCATTTTACACCCTACTTGCATAAAAAATCGTAATTTTCCGGCAAGAATCTAGTATTTATGCAGAAGTTATGGATTTTATGCGGCCTATGCCTTCTGACCTCCTGTAAAAGGTTGACTTTCCAAAAAGATAAGACCCAAGAATTAATAGAGCAGGAGATGCAGAACATCGATTGGAACGATGTAGACCAATATCCCCTATTTGAGAATTGTGATGAGACTACTTCCAAGGCGGAACAAAAACAATGTTTTGAAAGTACACTTTTGTCCCATTTTACAACCACTATACAGCAATTTGAATTTAAATTGGACACCGCGATCCACGATACGGTAAACGTCGACTTTCTAATCGACAAAAACGGATCCATATCGGTTTTGGAAATAAGGAAGAATTCGGCCATAGAAGCACAAATACCAGAGTTCAATGGGATTATTGCGCAATGCCTCAACAATCTTCCCCCCGTTGCCCCGGCCATAAAGAGGGGCATTCCGGTGAATGCAAGGTTCCGCATCCCTATTGTTTTGAACACAAATTAAAACTGCATTTTTGGCGAACGAAAAAATCATATTGGGTATAGATCCTGGAACGACGATCATGGGCTTTGGCCTTATAAAAGTTGTGAACGGGAAAATGCATTTTGTCCAAATGAACGAACTATTGCTGACGAAATACACAGATCCATATATTAAACTAAAACTTATTTTTGAGCGTACCCTGGAACTCATCGATAATTACCATCCTGACGAAATTGCCATTGAGGCCCCGTTTTATGGCAAAAACGTTCAATCCATGCTAAAATTGGGCCGCGCACAGGGGGTGGCCATGGCTGCTGGCCTATCCCGCCAAATTCCCATCACGGAATACCTCCCCAAAAAAATAAAAATGGCCATTACCGGCAACGGAAATGCGAGTAAAGAGCAGGTGGCCAAAATGCTCCAAAGCACCTTGGGCATAAAAACCTTGCCAAAAAACCTGGATAGCACGGACGGACTTGCAGCTGCGGTCTGCCATTTTTACAACGAGGGCCGTATCGAGGTCGCGAAGAGTTACTCGGGATGGGAGTCGTTCGTTAAGCAGAATGAGGAAAGGGTCAAAAAAAAGTAAGTAGTTCTCAGTTTGCAGTTGTTTACTGATTACTCTTTACTGCGTACTACACACTGAAAAAACAGCTATAGATAAATGAATTCCGACAATAGGACTTTCACCGTTGGGGGTTGCGAGGCAGGCATTTACATCCATATCCCTTTCTGCAAACAGGCCTGTCATTACTGTGACTTTCACTTTTCTACCAATCTGGGAAAGAAAACCGCAATGGTGGCCGCCATACAGAAAGAACTTGAAATAAGAAAAAATGAGTTTCAGGGAGAATTGGTAAGGACCATATATTTTGGCGGGGGCACACCATCGGTACTGGAAATTGAAGAAATTGACCAAATCATTACCACCATCTACAATAACTATACGGTGTCGGAGGATCCGGAAATTACCCTGGAGGCCAACCCCGACGATCTTTCCAAAGAAAAATTGGCGCAATTGGCCCGCTCTTCCATCAACCGCCTAAGTATTGGAATCCAATCCTTTTTTGAGGAGGACTTAATTTTTATGAACAGGGCCCATAATGCGAATGAAGCCCAAGAATGCATCCTATCGGCCTCCAAATATTTTGACAACATTTCCATCGACCTTATTTATGGCCTCCCGAACATGTCCCAAGAACGTTGGCTTAGGAATGTGGAAAAGGCCCTCTCCTTCAATATTCCCCATATATCCAGTTATGCACTCACCGTGGAACCAAAGACCGCTTTGGCCCATTTTATAAGGAATGGCGTCGTAAAACCCTTGGACGATGCTATGGCAGAAGAGCATTTTCATCTTTTGGTCCATTCGTTGGAACAAGCTGGATATATCCACTACGAAATTTCCAATTTTGGAAAACCCGGTTATTTTTCCCAAAACAATACAGCCTATTGGTTGGGAAAAAAATATATGGGAATCGGACCTGCCGCCCATTCGTTTAACGGGAAACAAAGATTCTGGAACGTAAGCAACAATTCCAAGTACATCGCAGCATTGGTAAAGGGCGAACTTCCAAAGGAAGTAGAAACCCTGTCCAAAACGGACCGCTACAACGAATACATAATGACAGGACTCCGGACAATTTGGGGAGTGTCTTTGGAACGGATCCAATCCGAGTTTGGGAACGGCTACCTTTCCTACCTACTGAAACAGGCAGAACGCCATTTGGCCCAGGATTTGTTGCAAATTGAGGCGGGCAAACTTACAGTTACAAAAAACGGAAAATTTTTGAGTGATGGGATTGCCAGTGACCTGTTTATGGTTAAATTGGATTAAATTTAATCGCCATTGGCAACTCCATTAAATTCCCGGAAAGAAGTTATGTTAGCATCCATTCATTTCAACTCCAAAATATACAATATCGACCTGTCCAAACCCTTGGATCTTTCCATCCCTTTGCGGGGCGAGGTGACCAACGTTAACGCCTGGAATATTGAACATCCCAAAATAACGCCCCATACCGAAGGAGAGTTCATAGGAAAGGTATCCGAAGGGGCTTCCACCAATTTTTACGATATTTGGTTTAACCCCCATGCCCACGGAACCCATACGGAATGTGTAGGGCATATCACCAAGAAGTTCCATTCGGTAAACCAGAGTTTGGAACGCTATTTCTTTTTGACAAAGGTAGTTACAATTGCTCCGGGAAAGCTGCAGGGGGATTTTGTAATTTCTAAAAAACAAATACAAAATGCGTTGGGCAGCGACACAACGGAAGCTGTTGTAATACGTACTTTGCCCAATACCAAGGAAAAGTTTTCAAAACAGTATTCCCTTACGAATCCTCCTTATTTACTGGAAGAAGCGACTCAATTTTTAAAAGAACGAGGTGTTGAGCATTTGTTGGTGGACCTGCCCTCCGTGGACAAGGAAAAAGACGAAGGTAAATTATTGGCCCATAAGGCGTTTTGGAACATGGGCGGCAAAAAAAGACTAACCGCAACGATCACCGAATTTGTTTTTGTGGACAACACCATTCAGGATGGCACTTATTTTATGAATCTACAGATGGCTCCTATGGAAAATGATGCCAGCCCCAGCAGGCCCGTACTTTATAGGATAATCGAATAGCTTTTATAAAATATACCCTTGGATTATTGCCCTAAAATTTGGGTAGGAAACAAGAATCAAGACAAAAGAAAATAGACTAAAAAAGTTTATGGGTTTATACGTTTATGAGTTTATGTTTTTCAATCAACCATAAACCAGGAACAAAATCTGCCAACTTCTTCCTAGTTTCGTATTTTCCCTTAACCAAAACAGCAACAAGACTAGCGAAAAGATGAAAACGATTATTAAATTTGAAGAGTTGGCGATGGTGGTGCTGGGAATTTACCTTTTCAGCTTGCTTCCTTATCCGTGGTGGTTATTTTTGGCGCTGATCATGGCCCCGGATATTGGGATGTTGGGCTATCTTTTTAATGATCGGGCAGGAGCCATATCCTATAATATTTTTCATCACAAGGGCCTTGCCTTAACAATTTATCTTGTGGGAATCTATCTTTCCTTACCTTTATGCCAACTAACGGGCATCATACTTTTTTCACATGCTTCGCTAGATAGGATTTTTGGCTACGGATTAAAATATGACAAAGGATTCAAATTCACCCACCTAGGGGAAATAGGGAAATAAAAATGGATAATATATTGGAAGTTTTTCTCGGACTTGTTTTGGGTGCTATCCTCATGTACTGGGTTGTTTCCCTTTTCCGCGACAAGAAAAGCAAGGAGCTTACGGAGCACCAATCGGTCATTTTATTGGATAAGATCCGGAGTGTTTGTAAACTAATTTCCGTTGAAGGGGATTTTGCAGAAATCTACAGGTATGAAAATGTAAAAGAACATTTTTTGAGTCTTGTGAGCAGCAAAAAAAAGGCCCTGCTCGTCATCAATGCCAAGGCCCATATAGGATATGATCTTAAAAAAGTTTTGATGCATGCCGATATCGACAAAAAGAAAATTATCCTGACCAATTTTCCCAGGCCGGAGATACTTTCCATAGAACCTGATATTCAGTTTTACGATATTCAAAGTGGTATGTTCAATTTCTTTTCACCCGAAGACCTTACCCGATTAAATCTAGAGGCAAAACAGCATATCCGGGAAAAGATTCCTGCCAGCGGACTGATGGAAACTGCAAAAAAAGAGGCCTTGCAAGCCGTATTGCTTATAGAAAAGATTGTTGAGACCATAGGTTGGAAATTGGATTACTCGGCCTTGGAAATAAGTAACCACGAAAAACAATTTTTTGAAAAATAAACTCTCTCACATAAAAGCTTATCAATGAAACAAACCATTTGCACCTTACTTTTTTTAACCTTTGCCATAAGCAGTTATGGCCAAACCAATAACAATATGAAAGATTTTGATTCCAATTTTGTACATACCGTTTTCTTTTGGCTAAAAAACCCGGACAACCAATCGGACCGGGAACAGTTTAAGACTTCCTTGAGTAAATTCTTGAACAATTCCCAGTATGCCAAGACCAAATTTATTGGTATCCCTCCCAAGGCGACACGGGATGTGGTAGACGGATCATTTACATTTTCTATGACTGTGACCTTTGACTCTGCCGAATCCCAGTTAAAATACCAGACCGAACCGGCGCACTTGACCTTCATCGAAGAATCCAGTAAACTTTGGACCAAGGTCATTGTATACGATTCTATGGGGATATAAGACCTGACGTATAGAATAGAAATAAAATAACGGTGCTCTCCCTAGCGTGAGGATATAGTTATGGGGAAAATGGATATAGAAGCTTTTAGAAACTATTGCATTTCCAAAAAGGGCGTTACGGAAGCATTTCCTTTTGATGCGGACACCTTGGTGTTCAAAGTCATGGGCAAGATGTTCGCTCTTGTTTCCTTGGAAAAAAAGCCTTCTTCCGCCAATTTAAAATGCGATCCCGAATGGGCCTTGGAATTACGGGAAACCTATGAGGACGACATTTTTCCAGGCTACCACATGAGCAAAAAACATTGGAATACCGTTATGTTGGAGTCCCACTTGCCCCCTCAATTTATCCAGAAATTAGCCGACCATTCCTATGACCTTGTTGTTTCTGGACTCACCAAAAAGGTAAAGGCGGAGTTGGATAATTTGCCATAAAGAGCAAGTGCAAGTTTGGGTTTTAGGAAAGCAATGTCTAGACTCAAGATTCCAGCATCTAGCGTCTTTTCCCTATTGTCTATGCTCTATTTTCTTAAGTGATATTAATATATTTGCCGTCTTAAACTATTCAACCCCCATACATGGACTCCCTTTTTGTTTTTTACAATACCAATATCACAAAGTACGAAGCCCAATTGGAAAAGGTGAAAAACCAGCTATGGAGTTCAAGTATGATGAGATTGACCACTTTTTTTATCGCGGTATTCGGAATTTATATGGCGATGGGAAATACAAAATGGATGCTGGGAATCGGAATTGCGACCCTAATTATCTTTCTCTTTTTGGTTTCACGCCATTCCGACCTGCAGTACCGGCGAGATAAGCTCCTGGTCCTGATCAATATCAATAAAACTGAAATTGATGTACTAAATCGAAATTTCCACCACCTACCCAAGGGAAATGAATTTAAAGATCCCCTGCATTTTTTTAGCCAGGACATCGACCTGTTCGGCAATGGCTCCTTTTACCAATACCTCAACCGAACGGCCTTAGGCCAGGGAAGCGAAACCTTGGCTTTTCTATTTACCGAAAATTCGACAGAAAATATTATCGGAAAGCAAGAAGCCATACAGGAACTGGGCAAACTGCCAGAATGGCGACAAGAATTTTCAGCTTTGGCCAATTTAGTCAAAGTCGAGCTATCTGTATCTACACAAGCAATCGTACATTGGGCGCAGAACTACGTATCCTTTGTTCCCAAAATCATGAAATGGTTTCCCAGCCTATTCTCCATTCTTTCCCTTGGAGTCGTTATTGGGTACTTTACGGATGCTTTACCCGGTTCGGCCCTGGTTATTTGGCTAGTTATTGGTCTGGGTATTTCGGGGATCTATGTGAAACACGTCAATAAAGTTTCATCGGACACCGATGGGATACGCAATACCTTCCGTCAGTACCAAAAATTGATCTTTCAGATTGAGGAGACCCAATTTACATCCAGGCTGCTCAACTTGCACAAGAACCGGATTCTTCACAAGAAAAGGAAGGTCTCCACGGTTGTCAAAGAGTTTTCGAAAATTCTAGATGCCCTAGATCAACGCAACAATATGGTTTTTGGATTTATTGGCAATGCCTTTCTTTTGTGGGACCTGCGCCAATGTTTTAGGCTGGAGCAGTGGATCCATACGTATGGCAATGACCTGGAACAATGGTTCGATACGATCGCTTTTTTTGATGCCTACAACAGTTTGGGAAACTTTGCCTTTAACCATCCCGAATATTCCTTTCCGGTGTTGACAGACGGCAACACGGTAATCAAATCGACCCGATCGGGCCACCCCTTGTTGGATCCCAAAAAAAGTGTTTTAAACAATATCCAGATAAACAAGGAACAATTTTTTATAATAACAGGAGCCAACATGGCGGGGAAAAGCACCTTTTTGCGTACCGTTTCCCTACAGATCGTTATGGCCAATATGGGACTTCCCGTTTGTGCCGAGGAGGTTGAATACAGCCCTATCAAATTAATCACAAGCATGCGCACTACCGATTCCTTGACCGATGATGAATCCTACTTTTTTTCCGAATTGAAACGTTTGAAATTCATCGTGGACGAAATACAAAACGACCGTTATTTTATTGTGCTCGATGAAATTCTAAAGGGCACCAATAGCACGGACAAGGCCATTGGATCCCGCAAATTTGTGGAAAAACTAATAGGTTCCAAATCCACCGGACTTATCGCCACCCATGATCTAAGTCTATGCGAGGTAGCGGAAGAACTTCCCCAAGTGAAAAACCATTACTTTGATGCTGAAATCGTAGACAACGAACTCCATTTCGACTATACCTTTAAAGAAGGTATCTGCCAAAACATGAATGCTTCATTTTTATTGAAGAAGATGGGGATCGTGGATTAATTCCCGCGAAGTCGGGAATCCCAAACTCAAGCTCTTACTTCGGTAAGATGCCCGATTTTGTCAGGCGGGCGCTCAGGGTGACATTTTTTAAACCCAAATCTGGGGATGAATTACTTCGATTGGATTTATATCACCTGAAACCCATTGGCATAAGGGTCATCATCATCTATGATAATATTGTTGTAACCGTAGACCTTGGCCCAGCCTTGGATACTTGGGACTATGGCGGGAGTTCCTGCCAACGTGGTCTCTTCCACTATCCTGCCTATAAATTGGGATCCTATAAAACTTTCATGGATAAACTCTTTTCCCATTTTCAGTTTTCCTTGGGCATGCCATTGTGCCATCCTGGCCGAGGTGCCCGTACCACAGGGAGAACGATCTATAGCCTTATCCCCATAAAACACGGCGTTTCTGGCCGTGGCATCCGGAGAAATGGTATTTCCGGTCCAAAGCATATGGCTCACATTGCGGATGGTATCATTTTCTGGATGGATGAAGCGATCCGGGTACTTTACATTAATTTTTTGGCGTAGTTCCTGACTGAACTGTATCAACTTAGTGGCCGAAAAATCCTGTATGCCTGAAAAATTCTTTTGGGGATCTACGATGGCATAAAAATTTCCGCCATAGGCGACATCAAAGACGAGCTCGCCCAAATCGGAACTGTCGACCGTAAGGTCTTTTGCCGCCAAATAGGATTTTACGTTGGTCAATCTTACCCAATCTACCTTGTTACCGGTTTGCCCGTATTCTATTTCCACCAGACCGGCCGGGGCCTCCATCCGAATTTTCCCAGGAGTTTTGGGCACTACCAGTCCCTCCTCAATGGCAATGGTAACGGTGCCAATTGTCCCATGTCCGCACATGGGCAGACAGCCACTGGTCTCTATAAAAAGAATTCCGAAATCATTTGCGGGGTCCGATGGCGGGTAAAGGATGCTTCCGCTCATCATATCGTGCCCCCTTGGTTCGAACATCAAGCCCTTGCGGATCCAATCGAACTCCCGTAGAAAATGCTGTCGCTTTTCGCTCATATTTGCCCCGGTCAGATCGGGTCCACCCCCTGCGACCACCCGTACCGGATTCCCACAAGTATGGGCATCCACGCAAAAAAATGTTTTTCTCGCCATCGTTTTGAAAGGCTGTTATATCTTTTTATCGGTATAAACACTATTTACGAGCCGCATGATACCTAAGGGGTTGTCATTCTTTAGGGCAGCGGGCAAAAGTTCATGGGGCCAATCCTGATAGGAAACGGGCCGTACCCACCTTTTAATAGCCGAAATGCCGACAGAGGTAAATCTACTGTCCGTAGAGGCCGGAAAAGGACCGCCGTGCTGCATGGAAGGGCACACCTCAACCCCGGTTGGCACACCGTTAAAGATGATTCTACCTACACGACTTTTTAGGGCGTCGACAATAACACCGTATTTCCCCAGTTCCTTCGCATTACCTAAAACGGTTCCTGTTAATTGACCTTCCAAATGGGAAAGGATTTTTTCCAATTCCTTATCATCCTTGCACTGTACCACCAAAGAAAAGGGACCAAAAACTTCCCTGTGCAAAACGGTGTTCTTTAAAAAATCGGAACCACTGACGGTCAATACTTTTTGCTTGCCATAATTGGATGGGGAATCCCCATCATAGGATGCAACGATGGCCGTTTCGCTTTGGGAAGAAAGTTCCTTTTTTCCTTGTTCATACCCTTTGTGGATATTGGGATGAAGCATGGCACTAGGGGCGATCTTGATAATTTCCTCTCCCAGTTTCGTTACAAAATTGTCCAATGGCTTGCCTTTTATACCCAAAATCAGTCCTGGATTGGTACAGAACTGCCCGGCACCAAGGGTAATGGAGCCCGCGTATTGGGCCGCCCAATAATCCCCTTTTTCCTCTAAAGCGGATGGCAGGGCCACAACAGGATTTATACTCCCCATCTCGGCAAAAACAGGGATCGGTTCGGGTCTTTCATTGGCCAACCTGTACAGTGCCATCCCTCCTCGAATGCTGCCCGTAAATCCAACCCCTTTTATCTGCGGATGCATGACCAATTGTTGGCCCACTTCGATCCCGCTGCTGTTCAGGTTAGAAAACACCCCATCCGGCATCCCAGTCCTTTTTGCGGCCCGAATAATGGCCAAGCTCACCAGTTCCCCTGTACCTGCATGCATGGGATGGCTTTTTACGATCACCGGACAACCGGCCGCCAGGGCACTTGCAGTATCACCACCAGCCGTTGAAAAGGCAAACGGAAAATTACTGGCACCAAATATGGCCACAGGCCCCAAGGGCTCCAGCATTTTTCTAATATCCGATTTCGGCAACGGGTTCCTGTCCGGTTGGGCCGTATCAATGGTTGCATCTACCCAAGAACCTTCCTCCAGCTGATCGGCAAAGGCCCGCAACTGACCCATGGTCCTGCCGCGCTCCCCGTTGGCCCTTCCTTCGGGAAGTCCCGATTCCGTCACATAAGCCTCTATCAAGGGTTGTCCCAAGGCTTCGATCTCCTCGGCAATGGCCCTAAGGAATTTTGCCTTATCCTTTCCCGAAATTCCTTTATAAATTTTAAAGGCACCCGCTGCTTTTTTTACCGCCAAATCAATTTCCTCAGGAGTTGCCTCGTGAAAAGTCCATTGGGTTTCACTGTTCTTCTTTGGGTCAAAGGTTCTATATGTTTGAGCTCCAATTGCCGAAGCTTTTTCTCCAATAAAGTTTTTTCCAGTTATCATCTTTTGTACTTTTCTGTTTTATACTTAATAAAAAAATCAAGAAATTATATATTTTTCCTTACCCATAACGGCCAACTTTGGCGGTTTTAACCTCACCTAGGCCAGGTAAACCATAAACCCCGAGTGCGCGTCCGAACGGATCGGGCGGGCAACGGGGAATCTTCTAATTGGTACGCGTTTCTATGCCAGTACTTTATAATTTGGAAGTTTTGGTCTTGATTTTAGACCGGTCTCCAGAATTTGAAGTACGCGTTTTCTTTCATCACCCTGCAAAGGAAGCCTTGGTGCCCTTACCTGCTCCGTCCCGATTCCCGTGGCAACTTCGGCCAATTTAATGTTCTGCACCAGTTGGGGGCTTATATCCAGCTCCAATATAGGCAAAAACCATCTATAAATCTCCAATGCTTCTTGGATACGACCCGCCTTCGCCAGTTCATATACCGCTACGGTCTCCGCTGGAAAGGCACATACCAGACCGGCAACCCAACCATCTGCACCCATCAGTATACTTTCCATCCCCAGGGTATCTACACCTGTAAATACGCTTAGCCGATTGCCAAAACGGTTTCTAAAACGGGTTATATTGGAAATATCCCGGGTAGAATCCTTCACCGCCTGGATATTGTCGTACTTTAAAAGTTCCTCGAACATATCGTGGGTCACTTCAATGCCATAATCTACAGGGTTGTTATAGACCATAATGGGAAGGCCCGTGCTTTTGGCCACTTCGCTGTAATAGGTCACCGTTTCACGATCGGTAGACTTATACCTCATGGGAGGCAGCATCATTAGTCCGCTTGCCCCGTACTTTTCAGCCTTATTGGCCGCTTCAATGGCCCCTTTTGTGGTCTGTTCCGCTATATTGATAATTACAGGGACACTTCCCTTTACCAAATCTACCGTTGTCACGACCAAGGCCTTCTTTTCATCGTCCGTTAGGGTGCTTGCCTCTCCCAAGGTTCCACCAAGAATTATCCCATTGACCCCAGCCTCCAATTGGGCGTTTATATTAACCTCGAACATATCCATGTCCAGCTTGTCATCTTGTGCGAATTTAGTGGTTACCGCTGGCATCACACCTTTCCAATCTATTTGCATATCAGTAAATCTTAAAAATTAAGTTACAAAATTACCACATTAAATAGAATCCGGTTAAACGGATATTAGCAGGTATTGAGACTATATTAACTAGAACCCATTTTTGGGGCCTTAACTCACCCTTTTGCCTTCCATCAGTTTGGAAACCGCCTCACTGAAAGAACCGGCAGGAATTACTTCACCTTCGTTTATAAAAAATATTTCATCTGCATTTTCAATGGTATTCAACCGGTGGGCTATAATTATAAGGGTGGTTTTAGAAGGCAATTTCTTCAATATCTTATCCAACAATTGCTCCGTTACCGTATCGATATTGGCCGTGGCCTCGTCCAAAATAAGAACATCGGGGTTGCGCAAAACGGCCCGGATAAAAGCGATGACCTGCCTTTGTCCCAAACTAATACTGTTCCCCGCGGAAAGCACCTGCGTTTCCAAACCATCATCAAAAATACCAAGCAATTCTTCCAGACCTTTATCGCGGAACAAGGTCACCAGTTGTTCGGGGGTATACCCTTTATAGCCCTCATTGCCATAAAGTATATTCTCCTTTACGGTACCCGTAAATAAAAAGGGCTCCTGCAGGATAAACCCGATTCTTTGCGATCGTTCTTCGGGGGTGTACGACTTTATATTTTTTCCATCCAACATTACCGTTCCTTTGGTGGGGTCGTACAACCGCGCCATCAGGGAGGCCGTTGTTGTTTTTCCTCCTCCGGTGGGCCCCACAAGGGCATATGTTTTCCCCCTTACCAAATTCAGGTTAACATGGTGCAAAATTTCCCTTCCGCCCGGGTAGCCAAAATGGACATCCCTAAACTCCAGCAAAGATTTTGAAGCGGTTTCCTTGGAACTTCTTTCCGTTACCAAATCTGTTTTCAGGTTCAATATTTGGGAAATCCGATCCCAGCCCGCCATAGCCACCTGAAAACTGGACCATAAAGAGGCCAATTGCCGCAAAGGGTTATAGAAATTGGTAGCATAGGCCAGATAACTGACCAAGAGACCGATGGAGAATTCCCCTGCCGCTATCAGGTATATACCATACGCAAGAACAATTAACTGGGCAAGGCTGGAGAAGAAGCCAAAGACGGGCAAAAAAATAGTATTCGCCAACCCGGCCCCAATGGAGGCCCTGTAATTTTCAGCGTTGCTTTCCCTGAACCTCTTTTTAAAATAATCGCGCCGGTTAAAGGCGATGATCACCTTAAAATTATTGAGGCTCTCCTGAATCTCCGCACTCATGTTGCCCGAGCTTCGCAAGCTGGCTGCATTTTTTCGTTTTATCCAAGGTGACAATCCCCAGGTAAAAATTAAGATCAACAGCGCTGGGACAAGTGTTGCCGCGCCCAATTTGTAGTTGATGATCAAGAGGAAAATACCGGAGCCCAACATGGTAGTAATACTGCCGATAAACTGCATTAGGGATTGGGAAAAGAATTGGTTTAGCTTATCCGTGTCGTTATTGACCCGGGAAATAAGGTCGCCCGTTTTGTTCTGGTTAAAAAATGCGACGGGAAGTTGCTGCAACTTATTGAAGATGGCGTTCCGCAGGGTGTACAACATCCGTTGGCCCACGCTTCCCATCAACTTGGTTTGCAGATAGCTCGTAACCAAGGCGGCGAGATACATGGCCAAAAGGATTCCCGAAAAAACCAATAATCCGTGATATTGTTTGGTGACCACGTAATGGTCAATGGCATAACCTATTAACAAGGGGCCTACCAAATTGAGGGAGGAATTGACCAAGATGGCGGTAAAGGCCAAGATTAGGTTGCGCCTTTCATGGGCTATGAGCTGGAACAATTTTTTGAGCCCGGCAACGGTAGATTCCTTTTTTTCCTGATCGAAAAGCTCGTTAAGCCGATAGTTCATAATTGCTGGTGCTTTGTTGGGAGTTGAATATTTGAACGTATTCTGGGCACGTGTCCATCAGCTCTTGATGGGTTCCGCTTGCGATCATTTCGCCCTGCATAATCAAAATAATTTGCTCATAATCGGCGACGGACGCAATTTTTTGGGTAACGGAAACCAGGGTTAGATCGGGATAATTCTTTTTGATATTGCCCAAAATCTTTTTTTCGGTATGGTTGTCTACCCTAGCCGTAAAATCATCGAGCAAAAGCACCTTTGGGTCTATGGCCAATGCCCGGGCCAACATAATGCGCTGTTTTTGACCCCCGGACAAACTCGATCCCCGCTCGGAAACAATGGTGTCCAATCCATCCGGAAGCTCCTTTAGGAAGGATTGCAATTCGGCGGTTTCCAAAGCCTTGGCCAACGATGTATCCGTGACCGTATCGCTAAAGGCTATATTTTCCCGAATGCTCATGTTGAATATGATACTGTCCTGAAAAACAAACCCAACCTGTTCGTAAAAACCTTCCGTTCGGTAATCGGAAATTGGCCGTTTATCATAATTGATCGTTCCCGAATCGGGTGGTACAAGTCCCGTAAGCAAATACAGCAACTGGCTTTTCCCGGCCGCCGTTGGCCCGAGTACAGCGGTTCTAGAACCAGCTGCAACGTTGAACGAAATATTTTTCAATATAGGTTTCTGACCATAACTAAGGTTGATCCCCTTCAGGTCTATTTCACCTTTTATGGGAGTGGTAATCGACCCCGTTTGTTCTACCTCCGGGGTCTCCAAGACAGAACTTATACGCTCGTAGGACGCTCTGGCCTGGGCGATTATATTACTCATAAATCCGATGACCAATATCGGAAATATCAAAAGTGCCAGATAACTGTTAAAGGCAGCAAAATCACCCAAGGTCATACTGTCGATAATCACATAATGCCCTCCCAACAGCAAGATGGCAAGTCCGGCCATGTTGGCCGTAAAAATAATTACAGGTATAAGTCCCGCGAACAAACGCAGGATAGACAGTCCGTAATCCTTGGCCCTGGTATTGGCCTCCAGGAATTTATCATATTCCAGTTGTTGGGAATTGATGACCCGGATCAACGCTGCTCCCAAAATACTTTCGGTTATGATCTTATTGAGCCAATCTATAACCGCCCGACTCTCTTTGAACAAGGTTCGCACCTTTCTCAAAACCAGGAAAAACACGGTACCGATAATGGGAATAATTGAGATGACCACCAACCCTAATTTCCAGTCAATGCTCATAAGCAGGATGCTGGCCCCAATAATTATAAAGAGGGAAGAGGCAATGGAAACAACGGCCTGGGAGACAAAGAGTTTGATAGAATCCACATCGGCCGTAAGATTTGTGAGCAATTTTGAAGGGTTTACTTTTTCAATATAGGCAAAGCTCTGCTGGGCGATCTTGTCCGATAGTTTTGCACGCAGGTCCCTGGCCACCCGTTCGGAGGTGTAGGTCTGGATTATACTTTGGGAATAAGTGAAAATAAAGACAATGACCACTACAATCACAAACTGGATGATCAGCGGTCTAAAAGCAAAATTACCATGGGTATAGGCATCTATCCCATTACCGATAATTTTCGGAATCCAAAGGTTGAGTCCGTTACTGAGCAGCGCAAACAGCACCAATAGGCCTACCAATTTGGAATATGGCTTTAACAATCCAAAAATACTTGGTTTTCGTTTTTTGCTTTCGGATTTCGGTTTCATTCAGGATGAAGAAAATTCAAATTATAGGTTCTAATAAGGGAGCGACAATAAATAAAAGCAAATGGAGCAATGATGTTGACCCAGCGGATACAAAAATAGACGGATGTGATTTCTTATCGGATGAAAAAGGCAACTTTTTTTAAAAAAAATACTGAAATGCGTAATCAAAATCCAGAGGTGTTGCGTTCTTCGGAAGATCTATCTGGACAGAACAAGAAAGATAAAATCCATTTTTTTATCAAATCCAGCATCCGTTTCTTGGGATTTTTATAAATTTATTGGTGCCGAAATTTTGGACCCCTCTCAGGTAAATCCATTTCCTTCCTAAAATTATAAAAATCCGGTCATGAAAAAATTCTCCCTTGTTCTCTTCCCAGCATTGATCTTGTGCCTGGGTTGCAAAAAAAAGTTCCCCAAACCTGATCATATCGTTATCGTCATAGAAGAAAATCATGGTTTTGATCAGATTATTGGATCTCCGCATACTCCATTTATCAATAGTTTGGTCAAGGATGGCGCCCTATTTATGGACTCCCACGGCATTACCCATCCCAGTCAGCCCAATTACTTGGCGCTTTTTTCAGGTTCTACGCAAGGAGTGGTCGACGATCATTGCCTGGACAAAGAAACTCCGTATACCACCACCAACCTAGGGGCCGCCTTGATCAATTCGGGATATACTTTTACCGGATACGCCCAAAACATGCCCGAGGAGGGCTTTACGGGCTGCTCCCATATAACAAGTGGGCTCACGGGCGGACAGCTTTATGCCCGGAAACATTGTCCCTGGGTAAATTGGCAGGGGGAGGGCAAGAATAATTTCCCGGCCTCGGTTGGAAGGCCCATGACAGAATTTCCAACCGACTTTAACAACTTGCCGACCGTATCCTTTGTTATTCCCGACCAAGATAATGATATGCACAATAACGGGGGCGATAGCACAATGATCAGAAAAGCGGACGATTGGTTGCGAACGAACCTTTCGGCCTATATTGATTGGGCAAGATCGCACAACAGTTTATTTATCCTTACCTATGATGAGGATAACTTTACGGAGCAAAACGAAATTCCGACCATTTTTACTGGAGAAATGGTAAAATCGGGGAAGTACAACGACTCCATCAATCATTACAACGTATTACGATCCATCGAAAAAATGTACAACCTTCCAGAATCCGGACCGGCAAAAGAGCATATTATAGCCAATGTATGGAAATGAATCCTACCAACATCCGTAATGCGGATAACTTATGGATGGGACAATTGGACGGATCACGACCAAAGGATAGTATCAACATTTATATCTCTTTTAAGAAACATTGACTATCGGCTATTTCGGCCAATTTTCCATAATTTTCGATCTTACTATAGCCGTAGCTTTCATATAATCTAGCCGCTTCGGGTTGATTGCTACCCATGAAAAGGACGCACTGTGAACTCCCCAATTGTTCTGCCCATTTCTCCAGTTCGGACAAAATGCTGGTAGCGATTCCCTTTCCCCTAAAATTTGGTGAAACATACATTCTTTTAATTTCCATCGTATCCGGATCATACTGCGATATGGCCCCACAACCTATCCCTTTATTGTTTTCAAGAGCTAGAACAACATGCCCTATCCCATCAATGACATTGAATTGCGACAAAGGATGATGCTCCCCATCCCTCGCCGCCAGATCGGAGTTGAGCAATTTCACAAGCTTTTTAAACTCCAGATGCTCAGAATTGGTTCTTACAAGGGTTATCATTTCTGCTTTTTCCATAGGGCTGCATTGGGGAACCTAAAGCAAACCTTTTTTAAAAAGGTTAGTGGAGGGACTCAAAATAACGCGTCCAAAGTAATAATTTGCTTTTGTCGGGCAATTCATGGGCAGTCGTTACTTTATCAAAGACCATGACCTTGGACTCATCTTGATTATAGGCCGGCCAGTAGGGAAGTCCATCCCGATTGGGATTGCCATTACGGGCAAAATTGGCCCAATAGGACGACATAGTCCCAGCTATTTTATAATCTATTGCCTCCCAAGGCCTATCCAGGGTATTTAGGTTGTCGTAGGCATATACGATCTCACCGGAATGAAAGGCCCCAAATTGGGTTTTGGAATCATCGGCAGGCAATTGCCGGTTGAAATTATAGACATAGGTTTGGGATTTTTCCTTGGCGCTCTGCATGTTGGCCCAGGTAAACATTTGGATCGCAAAAATCTGGTCCCTACCCATTTGTCGTTGGGAGAGAAGTGCCCTTTCATCGCTATCGGAGGGATATTCTTTAAGGAACAAGGGGGCAAGATCGCCAAATTGCTGCTGCACTTCGCTCTTAAATTCCTGTGCATTCCCACTTTTCATAAAGACGATGTCCTCTTTGTTCCATCCGAGCAATAGGGGTACGTCTGTCTGTCTTCCTTGTTTATAGGAATCGTAAATGGCTTCCGGGATTACGTATCCATCCACGATCGGGGCATTGGTCCCCCCTTTGGCCTTTAAAATGTCACCCGCGCTTTTTGACCGCAATTCGGCGATCGTTTTACATCCCAGGGCTTCCGCAAATGCCACCCCTTCCTTCTCTGCACCGTTCAATTTAAGCTGTGGGCCGATACCACCATTATAAAATTGGGCCCCACTTTCGGCGATGGCCTTGTGAAAGAGTCCTTTCGACAATGAGGATACCGTTAAATAGTTCACGGCAAAAGCCCCGGCCGATTGCCCTGCGATCGTTACGTTATTAGGGTCTCCGCCAAAAGCCGCGATATTTTGTTTAACCCATTTTAAGGCCGCAATCATATCCAGTAGGGCATAATTTCCCGAAAAGGAGTTACCCGATTCTTGGGTAAGTTCTGGATGGGCCAAAAATCCAAAGACCCCTACCCTATAATTGAAACTTACAAATACAAGGTCTTTTTCGGCCATTGCGGTACCATCATAGATAGGACAGCCACTGCCGCCACTTCTAAAACCACCTCCATAGATATAAACGAGCACGGGCTTCTTGGGTTGCAAGTCCTTACCCTTGGTCCAAACGTTAAGATACAGGCAATCTTCCTCGATAGGTTCTTCGGGAATTAAGAATTCCTTGGACCAAAACATAAAAGGCTCCGGCTTTCCTTGGATGGGACTCGGACCAAAAACGGTACAGCTAAGTACCCCATCCCACGGTTTAACGGGTTGGGGAGCTTTCCACCTTAACTCTCCCACGGGAGGGGCCGCAAAGGGTATACCTTTAAAAACTTGGATGCCCGAGGAAGTTTGCGTTCCCTGAACGGCACCATCGTCGGTTGTAATTGTATTTTCCTGCCCCTTCACGAGGAAGGAAGAAATCAAAAAAAGAAAAAAACATACACATCTGGCCATCGAATCAATTTTTGGTCTGAAACGGTTCTTAGCGGGATTCCGCTCCCCCAGACAAAAACCGTATCATAAAATTAACCCCTGCAAATTTGATAGGGACAATAAACTTTTGGACGGCCCATTATTTGGTTAGTCCATATAAACCTTGTCCAAAAACAAATAGCGGGCATCGTTTTCTGCTTTTTCAGCATGGCTTTGTACATCTATATCCATCACTTCGGGAGCGGGGTCGTTGGGTTTTGCGGCCGGCCACTCGGGCAGTTTTTCCCCATTGGGGTTCCCGGTCTTTATAAAATTGGCGAAGTAGTCCTGCATGGTTTCCGAAACCTTATGATCGTCCGTGGTCCATGCATAATCCTTGACCAAACCGAGGTTGCCCATACAGTATTCGATCTCGGATGCATGTGCGGCACCAATAGGTTCCGGCATTTTAGGGGCATCGGATTCCTTGGTCACCGTACCCCCAGCCAGTCCCGAAGTCTTTTCATCATCTACCAAAGCAGGCCTTATCCTACTGAACAAATAGCGATAAACGGGTTGAGGGCTATTTTTGCGATGTAGGTCGAACCATTTCCAAGTGCTATAGACTATAAAACGATCCGAAGCCAAGTCGGTAGCCGAGCGTTCAATTTCCTTTTCAGATCCATGCGGATACAACTTTAGAACTTCGTTATATTTTTGTGGATAGGCCTCCTTTACCTTGGCAACATAGGCCGCGTCGGTATAGGGTTGGCCCTGCATAAAGGCCATTCCAGGGATTTCGGCCGAATTCCACCCCACCAAAAGTGGTACTTGGGCCTGCTCCTTGGCTTTGAATATTTGAGGGAGGCTTTTCGGTAAAAAATAACCATCTATCACCGAAGGAAAACCGAACCGTTTGGACTCGTTATAAATTTCGTAGATCTCCCGGGTAGTTAACTTCCTAAGTGCCGCAATGGAAGGATAGCCTGCCTTTTGGGCAAATTCCAGTCCCGTTGTTTCAGCTTCCTTCAAGGAAACGGGCGCCAGGGTAGGGTTGATCGCGGCCCCACTTTCCCCAATGGCACCGGCAATCAGGTTCTTGGACATAGGGGAAGCCATTTGTAGGCTCACCCCTATGGAGCCGGCCGATTCCCCGGCAATGGTCACCTTTTTCGGATCTCCACCAAAGGCTGCAATATTTTTTTGAACCCATTGCAAGGCGGCATTTTGGTCTAAAAGGCCATAGTTGCCAGAGGCCTTATAGGGAGATTCCGCACTTAAATCGGGGTGGGCAAGAAATCCGAATACGTTCAACCGATAGTTAGGGGTCACCACGACCATACCTTTTTTGGCCATGCTCTCCCCATCATATCTGGGTTCGGAGGCATCGCCGGCCACATTGCCACCTCCGTAAAAATAAACAAGGACCGGCAACCCTTTGGTATCCCGCTTTGCAGGGGTCCATACATTCAAATAAAGACAATCCTCGCTAACCCCATCGGATCTGGAATTCATATCGCCAAAAACTACGGCCTGCATCGGGCGGGGGCCGAACTTCTTGGTTTCCTTAACTCCGGACCAATTTTCCATAGGCTGCGGGGCCTTCCAGCGCAGCTCCCCAACGGGCGGCTTGGCAAAGGGAACCCCAAAATAGGTCTGTATTCCTGTACGGGTGCTATAATTTCCTTCGATAATACCATTTTCAACCTTGGCCTGCACGGCAAAGGCATCTTTGTCTTGGGCAAACGAACTTAAGTTTATCATAAACGCGATCAAGGTTAAAAGTCCAATTTTTTTCATAGTGTAATTATTAAGGTTCCCTTATTGTCTCAATTTGTTACAATAATAGTTTTATTTTTTTTGATTTTTCTCTTTTCTCCCTATAAACTATTGAAAACAAGTAGTTAAACAATTTAATGCGTATTTTTCTTTCATTTAATTTAAACTTTTACAACATTTTAATTAATGTATTTCATCGAAAAAATATAAATACGTAAGTTTATTTAACTTATTTTTAAGAGATTTTAACATAGACTTTTTGATTGAAACTCTTGTTCCCTTTAGTTATGTGCTCTATGATAAGCTTTTCCCAAAGTATCAATTTTGACCAATTGGGCAAGGAAAAATGGCTACGGTACAACGGTGGTATTGCAGCTAATATGGTATATTACCACGGAACGGCCAACCGACAGCCTTGGACCTATTTCCTTACTGGAAATTTAAATTTTAACATAGGTGGCATCTACAACATCCCACTTTCTTTTACTTACTCCAACCAAGATTTCAGCTTTCCCAATCCATTTAAGTTCAATCGACTTAGCTTACATCCTTCCTACAAATGGGCAACTGCACATATTGGCGATGTAAGCATGATGTTTTCCCCTTACACGTTGGCCGGGCATCAATTTACCGGGTTCGGCATTGAACTTGTGCCGGAAGGACCTTTCAAGATCAGTGCCATGTACGGCCGATTATTAAAGGCGACGGAATATGACCTGGAAGCCCCTCAGGCACTTGTGGCATACAAAAGGATGGGATATGGCATAAAAACGACTTACGAATTTGAAAAGATAAAATTAGGATTGATTTTCTTTAAGGCCAAGGATGTGATAAACTCCTTAACCAATTCGTTTCCTATAGAACTGGACCTAACTCCCAAAGATAATGCGGTTTTATCCTTGGAATCTGAATTTAAGGTATTTGAGACAGCCAGCCTTCACCTGGAATATGCAGTTTCCGGAATGACTGAGGACACTCGACTTACCGAGGTAAGATCAAACAAAGGAGGGTTGGCATTTATCTTGGACGAGAATATTAGCACCAACTACTATAAGGCACTGAACATATCATTTACATATCCCGCTTGGAACGGCACATTGGGAGCCGGTTATGAACGTATCGACCCAAATTATAAGACCCTAGGGGCCTACTACTTTAACAACGACCTGGAAAACATAACTGTAAACGCCTCTCAGACCATTTTTTATAATCGTTTAAACATCAACATCAATGCTGGGCTACAACAAGATAATCTGAACAACGCAAAGTCATCTGACCAACAGCGAATCGCAAGTGCCATAAATCTAAACTATACGGCTTCCGAGCGTTTGGGCATTAACGGATCTTATTCAAATTTTCAATCATATACCAACATCAAAGATCAGTTTGATTATATCAACCAGGTGGACCAATTTGACAACATCGACACTCTTAACTATCGTCAAATTTCCCAAAACGCCAATCTCGGCATCAACTATATCATCAAAAAAACAGAATCCAAACAACATAGTACCAACTTGAATTTTATTTATCAAAATTCAACCAACCAGCAGGAGGGTGTGACTATGGAAGGGGGAGAAAATAAATTTTACAACGGAACTGTTGCCTATACTATGGGATTTCCCAAGGAGGCCATGAGTATTTCTTTTGCTGCCAATACGTCTTACAACACTATGGGGACGGACAACAACTTTACCCTGGGGCCCACGATGGTTGTAGGAAAACAATTTTACGACAAAAAATTGCGCACCAGCCTGTCCACTTCTTACAATACCGCTTTTGCCAATGGGAAAAGTGGGGCACAGGTCTACAATATTAGATTAGGTGGTAATTATGTTTGGTTGAAGCACCATAATTTTAGTCTTAATATCTTGGCCCTATTCCGGAATTCGCCTACAAATAACAACAATGACTTTACCGCCACTTTTGGCTACACCTATTCCTTTGACAATTTTAAACTGAATATTGATCCGGCGGATAGAAATACAGGAACTCAAACCAAGAACTACGAAAACAACCTGAGCTTTAGATATCGTAATATCTCTTACACCGGTACTATTCCACAATTGAACGAACAACTGACATCCGTATTCCAGAGTAGTCAATTTGAAGATATTCCACTCTTTAAAAAAGATGAACTAAAAATTTTGTTGGCCACCGTTAAAGAACAGAAAAAAGAAGAGAGTTATAAGGAAAGTGCATTGATCTTCTTGAATGCCCTTTATGCTTATCAAGATTTTAAAGAAACCTATAACGAGGCAATATATGGTGCCATCCAAAAAATAAAAAGAGATATGCGCAAGATCGACAGGGTACTGGAAAATTTGTTCGTCGAGAAGAAAATTGAGGTAGACCAGCATCCGTTAAACCAAAAAGCCCAAATCGATTATACGGTCGAAGACAAGAAGTTGCTTCCAGAATACAAAGCATTGTTGCATGAACGCGAAAATCGACTGGAGAAACTGGTTGGCCATCGATGGATGGAGGTCGAGTTCTCCGATTTCACTTCCATCGAAACCGTAAAAAAACCCATTGGATATTTAGAACAGTTCAAGAAAATTGAAGATTCCAAAGCCTATCAGCTGTACGACAAGAATCATGATATCGCTGCGCTGGAACTGTATTTGGAGGAACAAATAATCGATTACTATTATAAAAAATCATTGGATATAGTAGATCCGGAAAGGTTTGAATTGAAATACATAAACAAAAACTAAAAAAGTTGGAAGAACGAAGTTAGCGGCACGAACAATTAGATAGAAGCTCGAAAAAAATAAATGAACAGCATTTTAAACATAGTAATAAGGTTTATTCCCATTTTTAAGAAGGCGTTAGGATACGATACTTTTAAAAAGACCTCCCCTAACCCCTCCCAAGGAGGGGAACCCGCGACGTTCCGGGCACATAGTTTAAAACTTACCAAAAGCATACTCCCCCTCCTTGGGAGGGGGCTGGGGGGAGGTCCTTTCTGCCTACTGCTCACCGCCAACTGCCTGCTGGCAACCGCCCAGTCGTTCCCCGTCCAGGTGGTCGCGCAGGCCGTCCCCCCCGCCCCCATCTACTTTTCAAGCTATAG
>JBLWZN010000004.1:0-146856 GCA_048266425.1 Sediminicola sp. | reverse complement strand
AGCTGCAAAATATGATAGTATTTGGTTAAGTCAGTTGCACGCCAATGCTTCCCTCTTCGATTCAATTTATAACGATGTTTCCCAATTGGAAATAGACACTATATACCATTACAATCTTGATACCGATACCCTACGGGCCCGGTTGGCCAAGTTGGACCAAAGAACCCCGTTCAATATCGCTTACAATCCTTCCCTAGAGAATGTCATTAAGATGTTCTTGACAAAAAAACGGGATTTTATTGAACGTATGCTTGTGTCCAGCCAGTTCTATTTCCCAATGTTTGAACAAGAACTGGACAATTACGACATTCCCTTGGAAATTAAATACCTGGCCATAATTGAATCCGCATTGAACCCAAGGGCAAAATCCAGGGTAGGGGCTACAGGATTATGGCAGTTTATGTACGGTACAGGAAAAATGCTCGACCTTGATGTAAGCAGTTATGTGGACGAACGAAGCGATCCCATAAAATCTACCAAGGCTGCCTGTCAATACCTTTCCCAACTATACAACATTTTTGGGGATTGGGATTTGGTCCTTGCGGCATATAATTCTGGTCCAGGGAATGTAAACAAGGCCATTAGGCGTTCGGGTGGATATACCAATTATTGGAATATTAGAAGAAACCTGCCTAGGGAAACCGCGGGATACGTACCGGCGTTTTTAGCGGTTATGTACATATTTGAGTACGCCAAGGATCATGGCCTGGCTATAAACAAGGTGGAGCGTCCGTTTTTTGATACGGACACGGTAAGAGTGAAAAAGCTTATAACCTTTGATCAAATTTCGGAGCTGGTCGGTGTGGAAAAGGAAGAGTTGGAAGTTTTAAACCCATCCTACAAATTGAATATAATTCCTTATGTCGACGGTAAGGATTATACCCTTAGACTGCCCGTACCGGCGGTGGGCAAATTTGTCAATAATGAGGATGCCATATATGCCCAGGTAGAAAAGCAAATCAAGGAGGAAGAGCAGCCTTTGCCCCAATTGGTGACTGCACAGGACCGTATTCATTACAGGGTGAAGAGCGGTGACTTTTTGGGAAAAATAGCCGAAAGATATGGAGTAGGGGTTAGCCAAATTAAGAGTTGGAACGGGCTACGAAGCAATAATTTAAGGATAGGTCAGCGTTTGACCATTTACCCAAGAAAGCCTGTCACCTCTTCAGCGACAGTGTCAAGATCTTCCAATACGGCTGCAAAATCCGCTATCCCGGAGGGCACTAAAATACATACGGTACAACAGGGCGACTCCTTATGGACGATTTCCAAAAAATATCCTGGAATATCCGTAGATAATTTGAAAGAATGGAACGGGATAAAGGGATCGGAGATACAACCTGGAACAGTTCTAAAATTGTGCAATTGCTCTTCTTAGGGATCGATTAGGAATCCTTCTATTATTGTTATGTCCCTCCTTTCGGTCCATAATCGATGATTCATTTATCGTTTATCAAATTTTCCTTGCTTAAGAATAAGTTTTCCCAAACGAAGGGACTTCCACTTATTTTATTTGGGCGCTTAATTTGGATTGGAAAAATCTTCAAATACGAATATCTGTAATCTGATTTCCTTTCCAGCTTGTGTCAATTTTTGGATAACTTCCCGTATGGATTTTGCTGTTATTTTGACGGTTCTAAAATCGAAATATTTCTTTTTACACACATATTTTAAAATACCTGTTAAAAATTTATAGATTGGAACGGTTTTAGTGGGATTCTTATCTTATGAAAAACCAATTTAGTGGCAACGCTAATTCCAGAAAACCATTTGAAACAGATGAAAAATATTACTTTCCTTTTATTGACCGTAATTTTAACGGCCGTTTCCTGTAAGGACAAAAACCCAAAAAAGTATCTGCCCGAGTCTATTGGCGCCATCAATTCCGTTGCCGTTGTTATGGACAACGATCTTTGGAAAGGGGAGGTGGGAGACAAGGTGAGGGAACATTTTGCGGCTCCCGTCTTGGGCCTTTCTTGGGAAGAGCCCATTTTTACCCTTAACCACATACCAATGTCCGTATTTACAGGGACCCTGCGCAATACCCGCTCCGTTTTGATCGTGGAAAAGGATACGGTTAGTATGGCACACATAAAGACCGACGTTTATGCAACTCCCCAGAAAGTGGGCGTGATCAAGGGGCGTACCGATGATGAGATCATCAAGAATTTGGATGCAAAGGCGGATGAAATCATAGCCGCTTTCAAGGCATTGGAAATTGAAGAAGCACAAAAAAGGTTTTTAAGATCTCTAAATCAAGAAGGGGTGTTGGAGAAAAAATTTGGTATATCCATGAGTATTCCTTCGGCCTACAGGGTAGGAAAGCAAGAGGATAACTTTGTGTGGATAGACCGTCAAATACCTAAGGGTTCCTTGAATATTATTGCATATACCATGCCCGGGGACAGTTTTAATAACGATTCGACCCGCATTAAGGATATTCTGCACATGCGCGATTCAATCGGGCAGAAATACATACCTGGTCCCGATGTGCCCGGAAAAATAACCTATATGGTCTCGGAGAAGGCTTTTGCGCCCTATACATTCCCGGCAGAACTAAACGGGAAGGATGCCATTGAAGTCAAGGGAATCTGGGAAATGCAGAATTATCCAATGGCCGGACCGTATATCACCTATATTATTGATGACAAGGAAAACAATCGTAAAATGGTCATTGAAGGCTTTACCTTTGCTCCAGCCACAGAAAAAAGGGACTATATGTTTGAACTGGAGGCCATCCTAAGAACGGTTAAGTTTAATGTGCCAAAGAATACCAAATAAGGAGGTACACATATTGTGTTTTAGTGGAGGGCCAAGGAACAAGAATCAAGAAACAAGAGTCACGAAACAAGACTAAATTGGCAATATCAATACCAGGTTTTAAACCTATTGTTCTTGCCTTGTTAATTTTCCCCTTTTAGAGGTTAGCAGTTATATTCACCGCTCATTGATACTAAAAATATGATTTAATGGGCCCGCCCCTTGTCACCCTGAGCGCCCACCTGCAAGACAAAGTCATGCAGGCAGTCGAAGGGCAAGCGGAGCCAGGTCCGTCAAAATCATTCATGTCCAAACGCCAGCCCGACATGGTCATTCTGGCGGACCTCTCTTCAGGTATTATGGAATCGTAACCACGCAATTATTTAACTAGATCCACTTTTGCAGGTTTTACCGTACTGTCATATTCCCTATGATAAAGTTCCAATAGATTATAGGTTGCGGTTATCAAATCCTTGGTTTCCAACAAAAGGGTAAAGTACAGGGTGGTATTTTTTGGACTGGATTCTTCGGTACGTGTCCTAGAGATCTGCCGTTCAATTTTTTGGGACACCATTGCGAACAATTCCTCTTTTGTGCTTAGGACGCTTCCAATGCGCTGAAAGGAACGACTTTCAAATGCCTCCTTGGTTTCGGTAAAGAGCTTGTCCAGCTTTTGGTCAATTTCCTTGAGCTCCTTTATCTGGTTGTACTTAAGTTTTTTGTGGTTGTTGTGAATGTGCTTATGGCTAACCCGGGCCATATATTCCAAGGATTCGGCCATATCCTGAAGGTTGCCCAGTATATTGATGTAAAAATTGCTGGCTCCTACGCTGGCCTCATCAAGGTTCTTTATAAAATAAAAGATATTGTCCCTTAGGTCTTCAATTTCCCCCGACAATTTTACCACCTGTTTCTTATTCTTCTTTAAAAGGTCCAACTCTTGTTTTGCCAAGCCGTCTATGATATGGGTATATATCTTGTTACTTCTCTTTACCACATTGGAAATATTATTGGCGCTTTCCTCTATGACTCCTTGTATGGAGCTGCTTTCGGCCCTGTTTAGGCTGTCTTCAGCTCGTGTTTCCTTGGATTTTTTGGTATGGTTGATATAATTCCTTACCAACAAAAGAAGGGCTAGAAATAGAAGAATGGCAATGGCAGTGGTACCACCAAGATTGATGAGATACGCCATGACGGCAGCGGCCACAAAAGCTACCAGGGCGGTGAAAAACCATCCCCCGATAACGTTCAAAACGCCAGCAACGCGATAAACAGCACTTTCTGCACCCCAGGCCCTATCGGCCAAAGATGAGCCCATGGCGACCATAAAGGTTACGTAGGTTGTGGATAAGGGCAACTTGTAAGAGGTGGCAATCGAAATGAGAATTCCGGCCACCATGAGGTTAACTGCAGCACGAACCAGATCGAATGCCGGCATTTCAAAAGTTTTATCCTTGGGCAGCGCTATATAAGGTTTTACAAAACGGGTATCGATCTTTTCTTGAAGGGAGGCCGGGATCAGGGATGTTATCATTTCTGAAAGTCCGGAAGACGCCCTTACAATACCCCTGGACAGGAAATTAGGTTGAAAACGCTCTTTGGATTCCCCTTCCCTGGCCAGATTAATTTCTGTTTTGGTTACGTGCTGTGCCTTCTTGGAAAACCAGAGCGTAAGGATCATTATTATTCCCGAGATCAATAATAATATTGTAGGCGTCGGCACCTGTTCCGCAAGGATGCTCATACTAAAATTGGTTGCCGCCATTCCTGACGCTTGCCAAGCCTCAAAGGATTGCCAAGCCGCTATGGGTACACCAATAAAGTTGACCAAGTCGTTCCCGGCAAATGCCAATGCCAGGGCAAAAGTGCCCACAGCAATGATAAGTTTATAAATACTGTATTTTATTAGGGTTATGAGCAGATATGAAAACAGGAACCATATTGCAAAGCTTGCAACAATGATCAAGGGCGAATGGCCGGCTATAAAATCAGATACTTCCTGGCTTACGAAGGTAGCTCCGTGCAGTCCTTTTATCAATATAAAATAGGTTATAGCCGTAAGGGCGATGCCTCCAAAAAGGGCACTGATCCAATTTGCCTTTTTCTCAAAATTAAAGGATAACAATAAGCGGGAAACATATTGGACCAGGGCCCCCACTGTAAATGCTATTATCACGGAAAGCAAAATACCAGAGATGATCTGTGTGGCCTTTGAGGTATTTATGTATTGGGATACATCTGCAAGCGTTCCACCATCTATTGCTACTTTTATAAGCGCCATAGCAACGGCCGCACCCAATAATTCAAAGACAATGGAAACGGTGGTAGAAGTGGGCATACCAATAGTATTGAAAAAATCGAGCAACAGAATGTCCGTGATCATGACCGCCATAAAAATGATCATAATCTCGCTGAACATAAATTCCCCAGGATTAAAGATGCCTTTCCGAGCCACTTCCATCATGCCACTAGAAAAAGTTGCCCCTATGGCAATACCAAGGCTCGCAACGATCATAATGGTCCTAAAGGAAATGGCCTTGGAACCAATTGCCGAGTTCAAAAAATTAACGGCATCATTACTGACACCCACAACAAGATCAACAACAGCTAGAACGGCCAGTGCAACGATCATCAATACATACATATTTTCCATGGTAGTCTCTTAAAAATGAATTTCGAGTTGTAATCGATATAGCAGCTCGGACAGTGAATCTTGCGCTGTAAGGTAGTTTATATCGGTCTGTATCTTTAATTTATGTCCAACAATATATTTGGAGATTCCTAGGGTATATTGCGTTTCCGGCAATAATCCGGTTTGCCCAAGATCTAATTTTGTATGGGAATACCGTCCGGCTACCTCCCAGTTTTTTGGGAAAAGATAACCTGCTTGAAGATTAAGGCCATTGCCAACTTGAGCCGCTTCCCCGGTAGGTGTACCATCAGAATTTTTTGCCACGGGATCTTTGGCATCCCTTTTCACATATTCGCCCATAAAGGAAATACCCTTATATTTAAACATGGCATCCAGGAAGAGGGTATTTATATTGGTTTGGTAAAAACCTGTGTCGTTAACCATGTAGGTTCCCATATTCCCTCGGGTCTTTACTGCATTTTGGTTAAAATCGTACGCCCCTGAAACCATGAGCTTTGGAGTTTTTTCCCGGGCCAGATCACCACCGGTAAAATCGCCCTTGTTCGTAAAATTACCCAACGGAAGCAGTTCTACGCGTGCGGTATATTCATAACCTCCCAAGTTTCCTGTTGTAACGTTTCTTCCTTCACCTTGTGAAAAGGCAAGCTTTTCTCGAATCAGGAACTGATCTGAAGCATAGAAATGATGATGCAGTTGAAAGCCCACATCCCTGTCTATGTTAAATGCAGCATTGAGCAAGGATCGATCTACCAATTCTAAGTTTCCAGATGAAATTAGGCGTTCCAGATTACCTGGTAACTTGGTTTGGCCGGCCCAGAGTTCAAAATTTCCATAAAAATTCCACATGACAACGGCATCCAAAATAATTCCAGGGGCGTTGCCAGTGTATTTATTGCTGTTGGCTATGTCCCTATTGGACAGCCCTAGTTCTATCTTATATTCTAGCTTTGGTGTAAACGCAAATCCTCCGAATTTTAGACGCGCTCTACGGATCAGGAAGTTTGTGTTTGCATCATTCCAGCCCTCTTCCTGCGATTCTACCCAGTTGACCGAAGTTAAAAACTGTATCCGAGCTCCGAACTTCATGCTCCATGTACTATCCTTGTCCACAACGTTAAAAATACCTTGTCCAAATTTTGGGATATGGTTTTCCTGTGAAACGGAGGAAAGACTGGTAAACAGGACAAGCCCTAAAATCCAAAGTCTTAATTTCATGAATGCATTGGTTTTTGTCGGTGCAAATAACCGACCTTAATGTAAAATTAACGTTTTTTGAAGATTAAATTTAGAACAATTGGAAGCAGTCATTAAGCTGTCAAATTATCTGGAAAATAAGGTTGTGTCGATGGGGCTTGCCTATTTACAAAAAGCAGCTTTTACCAAGGCAGTGTTACAGTTTCAAAATTAGTTCGGTCTACAAGGACAATTGTTTAAAATGCAACTCAAGAACATGGAATACAAATATCACGATTTAAATTCGAGCCGTGGTAATCCTAAGATTAACAAAATATTAAAATATTGATACTTCCAAAGGGTGATATTAGCCCTATTTCCTTGCGGGAAAACGGTATCTTGCAACGTAAATTTAAATGAGTTTTAAGATGGAATGGGAACAATTACTTTCTTTAAAACGCTTTGGGGACACCCACAAAAGGCTGAGAAAGGAGCAGAATGAAACCCGATTGGGATTTGAGGTGGATTATGACCGGATCGTTTTCTCCTCGGCATTTCGCAGTTTACAGGACAAGACCCAGGTAATTCCTTTGTCCAAGACCGATTTTGTGCACACAAGGTTGACCCATAGCATGGAAGTCTCTGTAGTTGGACGAAGTCTTGGGAGAATTGCGGGGCAACAGGTTTTACAAAAACATCCGTATTTAAAAGAAGTCCATGGACACCGTTTCAACGATTTTGGGGCCATAGTTGCCGCGGCCGCCTTGTCCCATGACATTGGTAATCCACCCTTTGGGCACAGTGGGGAAAAGGCTATAGGGGAATTTTTTAAAACCGGGCAGGGGAGTACATACCAATCGGTTTTATCCCAAAAGGAATATCAAGACCTAATAGATTTTGAAGGGAATGCCAATGGGCTTAAATTATTGACCGAAACCAAGGAGGGAGTGGCCGGTGGGCTTCGGCTAAGCTATGCTACTTTGGGGGCTTTTATGAAGTATCCGAAGGAATCCCTTCCCAAACGGCCTACCAGGCATATTGCCGATAAAAAGTTTGGCTTTTTCCAATCCGAAAAGGAATGCTTTCTTGAAGTGGCCGAGGAATTGGGATTAAGACCTACAAATTATGGTAGCGACATATCCTACTCCAGACATCCATTGGCCTATTTGGTAGAGGCGGCCGACGATATTTGCTACACCATTATCGATTTTGAGGATGGGATCAACCTAGGCCTCATAGCAGAAGACTACGCATTGGAATATCTAATTAACTTAGTAAAGGATAAGATCAATACAAAAAAGTACCGGGCCATGGCCTATAGGGAAGATCGATTGAGCTACCTGAGGGCATTGGCCATAAACACCTTGATTTCGGATGCCATTGATGTTTTCATAGAACACGAAACGGCCATTTTGGAGGGTAATTTTTCCAGTTCACTTTTGGACAAAGGCAATTTTACGGCCCAGGTAGACGATATTATTCGGGTAAGCGTGGACAAAATTTACCAATCCCAAGAAGTCATAGAAAAGGAAATTGCCGGATATCGTATTATTTCCGATATTTTGGAGGTTTACACCGGTGCCATGGTTAGAAAATGGGAAGATAGATCATCAAATTATGATAGCCTTCTGATCCAAACCCTACCCTTATTTTACCAAAGAACGGATCTTCCATTATACAAGGTCCTCTTGGGGATTTCCTGTTATGTGGCCAGTTTATCCGATAGTACGGCGGTACATATGCACAATAAGATTATGGGCCGTCAGCTTTGATTAAAATCCACCTCCTTGTTAGTCGGATCAATTTGGTTGAAGACACTTTAAGGTGATATGCCTTTCTACAAAGGCAAATAGTGAAAAAGCGATATGTTTATGGCCGTATACCTTTAATCTATAGAACTCCCCGAAGCCCTTCCAGGGGGGTAGCGACTATGTAAACACGATATACAAAGAACAAAGGGGTTAGAACCAGTAGCCAATACGAAAAAGTCTAGTTTCTTGACTCTTGTAGCGCAGCGGTCTTGATTCTGGTACCTCGATGTCTGCCCGTACCATTCGGATGGGCAGTTGCTTCCATTAGTTCATTACTTATCAATGAAGCTTTTTCCAGGGCTTTAAAAACTATAAGCTAGGCCTACTGCCAAGAGCTGCTTAAACTGTATTTTGGGCACTCCCGGGGTAGTAATATTCCCGTTCGAATCCCTTACCTCATCAAATTTAATGTCATCATCATAGACAATCTGGGTTCCAAGGGTTGCCTTTACATATTGGTTTACAATCATATCAACGGATAATTGCCAATCAACATCTATATTCCCGAAATCATGTAGATAATCGGTATAAAGGCTGATATTATGTTTTAGCTCTATATTCTCGGCTAGTTGGGTTTTCCAACTATTTGTCACCAAAATACCCAGGGCCATGTTGACCTTTTTCCCCTCGGTTATAATATTTCCATTGCTATCCTCTACGGCGGGGTCTACACCAAAGGCCCCCTCGTTGGCTAATTCCTGATTCAGGACAAAAGTTGCCCTTTGTGTCAAAGGGGATAGGTAAAGATTAAACTTCTTGCCTTCGGGTATATAGGAGGTACCAGCACCCAAAAAGAAATAGCCTGGCGCCATAAACCCCGAAATGGGATTGTCCCGGTCCGGATATTTATATCCATTGGTAAACTGGGTATTAAAATTTGCTTTTACGGAGTAGTACCAATTGCTAATGGTATCGTTACGGTAACTAAAAGTAGAACTAAACCGGATGTAATCTTCCGTTTTTCGAGGTTCCCTTCCTTCCTGAATATTGATTCCGTAGCGCATGTCGGCATGGTTCTCCCAGTTGAGATATCGAAATTTGTAATCCCTTCTAAATTTGGCCACTCCTAAAATGGATATAGCATTATCACCCCCAGCACTCCAGTTAACAAAGGCCACCTCACTAAGGTTAACCCCCAATTGGTTTTCATTGTCCCAAAAGGAAGGTACCCTAAAGTACTTGAATTCTTTGGTCCTTGCCTTGGTTTTTGAAAATGAGATTACAGGATTGGTCAAATTTACACCCCGGGGAATATGCTTTATCTTTTCCTGTACAGATCTAATAACTATGGTATCCACAGTGGTAGTATCTATGGCCAAGGAATCCACCGAAGTACTATCCACTTGGGGGCGGGTCGGAATGGTATCCTGAGCCTTGAGAATTTGGGAACAACCGATAAACAGGAATACTAGTAATGTTTTTTTGAACATGATAAAATTAGTGTAAATGGTTACTTAAATGCTTTTTTAAGGAATTTAGGTCTATATGGGCCAAGGATTGAAGTTCTTCAACGGTGCCCTGCGGAATAAATTGGTCATCAATCCCCAAAATCTCGATAATGCATTTGGCGTTTTCCAGGTTGGCATATTCTAAAACAGCAGAGCCAAAACCACCACTAATACAACCATCTTCCAAGGTTACAATATGGGTATAGTCCTCAAAAATATGTTTTAACATTCCTTGGTCCAAAGGCTTTACAAATCTCATGTTAAAGTGCCCTATTGCATCTGGGTGGTCCATCTCCTCAATAAGTTTTGTCACCATATTACCTATATGCCCAAGGCTCAGCACCGCAACTTTTGTGCCTTTTTTTAATTCTTCTCCAGTACCAATAGGTATTTTTTTGAATGGGGTTTTCCAATCCAAGGTAGTTCCCCTGCCACGGGGATATCTAATTACAATTGGATGGGGCAATCCCAACTGGGCCGTATACATTATATTTCGCAGCTCCATTTCATTCATGGGCGCAAATATAATAAGGTTGGGGATACATTTCAAATAGGCGATATCGAAAACCCCGTGATGCGTTGGTCCGTCCTGTCCTACAAGCCCGGCACGGTCCAAACAAAATATAACGGGTAAGTTTTGCAAGGCCACATCATGGATAACCTGATCGAATGCCCGTTGCAAAAAGGTAGAGTAAATGGCGCAAAATGGAATTAACCCTTCCGTGGCCATACCGGCCGCCATTGTTACGGCATGTTGTTCTGCAATCCCGACATCAAATGCCCTTTCGGGAATGGCTTCCATTAGGAATTTTAAGGAACTCCCTGTCGGCATTGCTGGGGTAATACCTACAATTTTATCGTTGGATTGTGCCAATTCTACCAAGGTATGGCCAAAAACATCCTGATATTTTGGTGGTAGCCCCCCATCTGATTTTGGAATTAGGTTGCCGGTAATCTTATCAAACTTTCCCGGGGCGTGATAAGTAACCTGATTTTCTTCAGCCTTTTTTAATCCCTTGCCCTTGGTGGTGATTACATGTAGCAATTTTGGGCCCGGCACATTTTTCAATTGCTCAAGTTCGTGGACCAAGGCCGCAATATCATGACCATCCACAGGACCGGTATAGCTAATATTGAGACATTCAAAGAGATTTTCATCCTTGGCCACCCCCATCTTAACGTTGGTCAGGTATTTTTTAAGCGCGCCCACACTGGGATCTATCCCAATGGCATTATCATTGAGAACAATAAGGATATTGGCATCGGTGACCCCGGCATGGTTAAGTCCTTCAAAGGCCATTCCACTGGCAATGGATGCGTCCCCGATTACCGCAATATGATTTCTTTCTACCTGCCCCTTTAATTTTGCGGCCAATGCCATACCTAGGATAGCAGAGATGGAAGTGGAACTGTGTCCTGTTCCAAAATCGTCATAAATGCTTTCAGAACGCTTTGGAAACCCGCTGATGCCCCCGAATTGTCTGTTGGTGTCAAAGATTTCCTTACGCCCGGTGAGAATCTTGTGACCATACGCTTGATGGCCCACATCCCAAATAAGTTTGTCCTTTGGGGTATCAAAAATATAGTGAAGTGCAATGGTGAGTTCCACAACTCCCAGACTAGCGCCCAAATGTCCTTCCTTAGCCGCTACAATATCGATGATAAAGTCGCGAAGTTCTGCCGCAACTTGTGGCAATTGACTTGAATTTAAAGCCCGAAGATCTTTAGGCGAATCGATGTGGTCCAGTAGTCTCATTTTCGGATACAAATGTACAGCAAATTCATTGTTGGCCAACTTTGTATTTTGTGCTAAAAACGTACATTTGAAAACTAAGTTCAATATATAATTAGCGTGGAAAATCCGTTTGATGACAATTATTTTATGAAACGTGCCTTGCAGGAGGCGGAGGCCGCGTTTGAAAAGGGGGAAGTTCCCGTGGGGGCGATAATTGTGGTTCAGCACAGGATAATCGCCCGGGCCCACAATCTTACGGAACAATTGAACGATGTAACCGCACATGCCGAAATGCAGGCCATAACTGCTGCGGCCAATTTTTTGGGAGGTAAGTACCTGTCGGAATGCACCCTGTACGTTACCTTGGAGCCCTGCCAAATGTGTGCCGGAGCCTTATACTGGAGCCAAATTTCCAAAATTGTCTATGGAGCCCCTGATCCAGAAAGGGGATTTCTGGCAATGAACACCAAACTACACCCTAAAACCCAAGTGGTCGGGGGTGTTATGGAGCAGGAGGCTACGGAATTGCTTAAGAGTTTTTTTATACAAAAAAGAAATCTCAACTGATACTTGGATCAAAAAAGTTCGGTTTATAGAACTTTTTCAACCGATATGGCGATAGATTTCTGCGAACAAAAAACCCCCGGCCAAGCTGAGGGTTTTGTAAATCGATCTAAATAAAGTAGTTGAAGTCGTAGTTGCCCCTTCTTATCCCAATACTTTAATTTTAGCGGCAACCGTACCTTTTCGCCCTTCTTCTTCCACGTATTCTACTTTGTCGCCTTCGTTGATTTCTACCCCGTTCAAGCCCGTTGCATGAACAAAAATGTCTTTCCCTGTTGCGTCATTGGTAATGAATCCAAATCCTTTGGATACATTAAAAAATTTTACTGTTCCGGTCATTCAATTAAAATTTGAAAAGGTTAATGTTTTATTTACGAAGATATAATTTTTTTGTTTATGCAACTACTCTCCCAAAATCCGATTTTGGAACCCAGGAGCTGTTCTTTGATAGATTCATGGATTTTTAGGCTTTTCCCGATCTTTTCCCTGCATTTTTCTAATGTTTTCTTCATTTAACATATAGTCCTTAATGTTTTTGCCTTTGCTTGCAGCAATAAGGAACAAGGGCATCGCAATCAAAAATAGGCCCACAGTGCCTCCCCCAATGCATTTGTTGGCCAAGGTGGGTTCGTGCTCCAAAATTGTAAAGCCATAGATTATACATGCAAGGGATCCAAGCACTATCAAAAGGATTGCGTACTTCATTTTTTTAGAAGTCATGATTGCGTAAAGTTAATGAGTTGCCTGCGATAGGCGGTGAGTAATTTGGATTTGGAAACAAAACCATAATATTTGCCGTTCTTGATTACCGGTAAGTTCCATGCTCCCGAATTTTGAAACTTGGCCATCACCTTCTGCATCGTATCGGTTTCATAAATTATTCTTTCCGGTGCGTGTACCATATAGTGATCTATATTGGTAGTGTCGTACAAATTTTGGTTGAACATGACCTCCCGAATATCGTCGAGCAGAATAATTCCCATTAGCGTTTCGTTTTTATTGACAACTGGAAATAGGTTTCTGGTAGATTTTGCTACGCCTTGAAGCAATATGTCCTTTAATGTCATTTCGGGGCTTAGTTTTATAAAATTCTTTTCAATGACGCTTTCCAATCGCATTAATGTTAGGATGTTCTGATCCTTGTCATGGGTCAAAAGCTGACCTTTTTTGGCCAGTTCGGTTGCGTAGATATTATAAGGGATGTATCTTTTGGTGATAATAAAGGAGATAGCGGCTACGATCATCAAAGGGACAAACAGCTCGTAACCCCCAGTAAGTTCGGCTATTAGAAATATTGCGGTCAAGGGGGCCTGTAGAACTCCGGCCATAAGCCCTGCCATACCTACCAAAGCAAAATTACTTGGGGATACGTGTTGGGGAAAAACCCCGGAGTAATTAAGGAGGGTGGCACATACATAGCCCGCAATGCTACCCGTAAACAATGTTGGTGCAAATACACCCCCAACGCCTCCAGCACCAAACGTGATGGACATTGCAATGACTTTAAAGAAAACCAAAGCCACTAAAAGAAGTGAAACCAGCAATACGTGATCGTAGGAAATATTGAAATAATTATACTTTAGGACCCCAGCATAGTTCTCTTGCAATAAATTGTTGACCACCTCGTAACCTTCCCCAAAAAGAGGAGGGATAAAATAGACGATCAATCCGATCAAAACACCACCGATCGCCCATCGTTTATATGGATTTGCAATACTTTCAAAATATTCACTTATCCAAAAGTACATCTTGCTAAAATAGATGGAAATAGCGGCAGATACGACCCCTAACAACACATAGAGGAAAACCTCCTCCAGCTCAAATTTGTCCTTGAGTTGAAAGTGCAGCAATACATCGTCCCCCATAAAGAAATAGGTGGTAAGGACGGCAGTTATAGAGGCAAGAATCAAAGGGATCATGGATGCAAGGGTAAGATCTAGGCTTAAGATCTCTACCGCGAAAAGTATTCCTGCGATCGGAGCCTTGAATATGGCGGACATGGCCCCTGCCGCTGCCGCACCGATCATGAGGGTACGGGTGGTCTGGTTTAAATGAAAAAAACGGGCAAAATTGGATCCCAGTGCTGCCCCCGTCGCCACCGTGGGCCCTTCTAGCCCTACCGACCCTCCAAACCCTACCGTAATGGGAGCCGTGATCAAGGAGGCCCACATTTGGTGCCGTGGCATAATTCCTTTTTGTTTCGAAATGGCAAAAAGGGTGGAGGGTATGCCATGGCCTACTTTTTTCTTGATAACGAATTTGATGGTCATCAACACCAGGAACAACCCTATTATTGGGAAAACAAAATAGTAGACCCGGTGGAATTCCCCTATGATATTACCTTCGAGCAGTTCCTGGATAAAATGGGTTCCATTCTTAAGCGCTACCGCCCCAAGTCCAGCCAGCAACCCAATTATTGCACTAACAATGGTTACAAATTGTTGGTTGGAAACATGTCGGTACCTCCATTTTAGAAATCTATGAAATAGAATTCTTGACTTTCTCATGGATCGCTTTAAATGATTAACCTTACGCCGCCCAGTTCCTCGATCTTGTAAGGGAATTTATCACTGGGGGAACCGATAAACATAAAGTTGATAGGGGTATGCCATCTTTCGGATAGTCTTTTGATCAAAGCGGGACTGAATTTTCCTTTTTCAATGATAAACTCAATATTTATATCGGGGTATTCCCGATCTAGAAAATCTATTTCCTGTGGCAGGTTTTTGGGAACCGTTTCGCCATCGGCCAAGGCCAAAACAATTTTAATTTTCCGGGTATGTTCATTTTTGGTGATATAGAGCATTACCTTGTTCAGGGTAGCAATATTATCCCCTTTGGTAAAAAACACAAATTCCTGGTTATTTATTTGATTGATGGTATTCAATAATGACTTATCTATGGAAAACACCAAACGGCGTATCGGATTAAAAATGGAGTGAATTACGGAAATCAGGAATTTTAAAAGGATAGTCCTATTCAGCATCATTGCGATAAAGATCATTGATGGTATGAAGTACTCCAGGAATACGGCCAAATTGCTTGGGTTGTCCCCTTTGGGCTCCATTGAAATATTCCCCAGCAATGCACAAATAACTGCAATAATGGCAAAGAAAACCGATCCCCATGTTGCTTTTTCTGGCCGTGGCAATTTTTCCCTTCTTACTTTCAGTAAAATATTCCCAATACCGAATAGGGCCATGACGGATAGAAAGGAAATTGTATAGACCCCAGCTAACAAGGTTACCTCCCCTTTGGTAATGAAGAGTACCGAGATACACAACAGAAAAAACATGATAATAATACGATAAGAGCTCCCCCTTTTGTTTTTTTTCAAGAAGTATTGTGGTAAAATCCTATCCAATGTCATCCTTTCCAGTAGTCCGGAAACGCCTACGAAACTGGTGAGCACCGCGCCGCTCAAAACTAAAAAGGCATCTGTTGGAATAAGGATGGTCAGCCAATTGCCCCCTACATGGGAAGCCATTTCCACCAACAAAGTATTTTGATAGGCATCGCTGTGCAATACAGGGAGCGCAAAGAGGGCCAAGGCAAAAATGGCCATCAACGGATTGATGATACTTACAATGGCCCACATATACTTTAAGGTCTTTGGGAATACGCCCTGCTTTTGCTCCTCTACAAAATTTGCAGAACTTTCAAAGCCGGAAACACCTAACATAGATGCCGCAAAACCAAAAAATATGGCCATCCCGATACTTCCTCCTTGGGCGGGCGTTTTCCAGTTTTCCCAAAATGTCCCAAAACCCTCGTGCATTAAAAATGCAACGATAAAACCAGCTAATATAATCATGGATAACAGATGGAAAAGGAAGAGACCTATGGCAACCTTTGCAGATTCCGTGATTCCGCCGATGGTGAGCAGGGCAAAAAATCCCAACAATGCACAGGTTGCGATTATTACCGGCATGGACGGGATTAAATGGTGTAGATAATGGATGGCCTCATTGCCCGAGATAACAGCGGTGGCCATATAGGACAGGATGGTAAGTGTAGCCGCAAAGGATGCCAGGGATTTGCTGGTGGTATTAAGCAATGCGTTGTACGCTCCTCCGTTCAACGGCAGGGCACCTACTACCTCTCCATAAATCTTTCTGAAAAGGAATAGGACGCCGGAGACGATCAAGAGCGTTATCCATGCATATTGACCGGCAAACGCAATGGCAAGTGCAGAAACATATAAAACTGAGGAGCTAATATCATTACCACAGATGGCCGTAGACTCGAGCTCATTGAGTTTTTTATGAACTTTTGTTTTCACAAGTTCTAAATTTTAGTAATTATGGATAATAAGGCGATTACAACTTTGAGAACGCATGCAACCTATGTGCGCTCACATTAAAAATTTTAAAATATTATTTTTTGCAACAATTTTAATCCCGAGGTGTTCACGGTTTAATGCTTTTTCCATTTAGGTTTAGCTTTAGATGCAGTTCCTCAAGTTGGGACGGGTCAATTGGCGATGGGGCATCGATCATCACATCCCTTCCCGAATTGTTCTTTGGGAAGGCAATAAAATCCCTAATGGTTTCCTGACCGCCCAAGATAGCCACCAATCGGTCCAAGCCAAAGGCGATTCCCCCATGTGGAGGGGCGCCATATTCAAAGGCGTTCATCAAAAATCCGAACTGGGCTTTAGCTTCTTCGGGCGTAAAACCTAAATGTCTGAACATGGTCTCTTGGGTCTTTCTGTCATGGATCCTGATAGAACCACCACCAATTTCGTTTCCATTGAGGACCAAATCATAGGCATTGGCCTTCACGGCTCCTGGGTCGGTTTCCAAAAGTTCCAGTTGTCCGGGCTTTGGGGAGGTAAAGGGGTGGTGCATGGCGTGGTATCTGCCTGTTTCCACATCCAATTCCAACAGTGGAAAATCCAATACCCACAAGGGTGCAAACTCATTATTTTTTCGCAGCCCCAATCTTGTGGCCATTTCCATGCGCAGTGCACTTAATTGGGTTCTTGTCTTTTGTGCCTCACCTGATAGTACGCAGATAAGGTCACCGGTTTTGGCACCGGTTTGTTTGGCCCAACTAGCAAGGTCTTCTTGATCAAAGAACTTGTCTACGGAAGATTTATAGCTGCCGTCCTCGTTGCATCGGACATAGACCATGCCCAATGCCCCAACTTGCGGACGTTTGACCCAGTCTACCAAATTATCTATTTCCTTACGGGTATAGACATTTCCACCAGGTACAGCAATACCGACTACGAGCTCTGCATTGTTGAACACCGCGAATTCCTTGTGCTTGGCCATCTGGTTAAGTTCCCCAAACTCCATCCCAAATCGGATATCCGGTTTGTCATTGCCATAGCGCTGCATGGCCTCATCATAGGTTATCCTTGGAAACTTGTCTATTTCAACTTGGTGGATCTCTAGCAACAGTTGTTTTATAAGACCCTCAAATACATTGAGAATGTCTTCCTGTTCCACAAAGGCCATCTCACAATCAATCTGGGTAAATTCAGGCTGTCTGTCCGCCCTAAGATCTTCATCCCTAAAGCACTTTACAATTTGGAAATATTTGTCCATGCCCCCCACCATCAATAATTGCTTAAAGGTTTGGGGCGATTGGGGCAGGGCATAAAATTGACCCTCGTTCATTCTACTTGGGACAACAAAGTCGCGCGCGCCTTCAGGGGTAGATTTGATCAAATATGGGGTTTCCACCTCGATAAAGCCTTGGTCCGAAAGGTATTTACGGACTTCCATGGTCACTTTATGCCTAAAGATTAGGTTGTTCCTTACCGGATTCCTACGAATGTCCAGATACCTATATTTCATACGGATATCATCCCCACCATCGGTTTGGTCCTCAATAGTGAAAGGTGGCAAGAGGGATTTGTTCAATACTTTAAGTTCGGAAACCAACAATTCTACCTCCCCTGTAGGCATATTGGGATTTTTGGAAGTTCTTTCCAAAACGGTCCCTTTTACTTGTATTACGAACTCCCGCCCCAAGGACCTTGCCTTTTCCAAAAGGTCCTTGGAAGAACGCTCCTCATCAAAAATCAATTGGGTTATGCCATAGCGATCTCGGAGATCTATCCATACGACAAAGCCTTTGTCCCTTACTTTTTGCACCCATCCCGAGAGGGTGATCTTATTGTTAATATGTGATGTCCTTATATCACCACAGGTATGGCTTCTGTACATTTATAATCTAAATACTTGGTTTTGATGCAACAAATGTAAGAAGTATATATACGCCTTGCACATGAAAACGCGGTTTTTGTGTCTCACTTTAAATCTTCACAACTAAGGTCGGACAGGAACGGGGTACAGGAAATGACTTTATTTTTGGGCTTAGGGTAAAGTTTAGAGGTGGATTTTCTATAAATTGCACCAACTTTGATATTGCGTGTTTAATCGAAACAAATCTGAATGGTATACAAGGTTAAAAAGCTGATCGTCAATTTTTTACAATTTAAGAAGGCATTCGTCAATTACCCGTACAGAAAGTTCAACGTAATAGAAGTGCTTCTTTTTTGGATCAGTGAAAGGGTGTCAAGGTCCCAGTTTCTTATTTTGTCGGGAATACTTGTAGGGCTCAGCGCAGGCCTGGCAGGGGTACTTCTCAAAGTATTGGTTCACCACATACAATTCTTTATCAATAACGATGTTCCTTTTGAGGAACGCATGTTTGTATACGGCATCTTTCCCCTGATAGGTATCGTGCTTACGGCCCTGATCGTAAAATATTTCTTCCATTCAGATGAGGAGAAGGAACTATCCTTTGTTTTAAAGGACATTTCGAATGGCAGCAAGGTAAAGCCTTCGAAAATGTACTCCCAGATCGTACAGAGCGCGGTAACCGTAGGTTTTGGAGGTTCCGTGGGTCTGGAAACCCCCATAGCGGTGACCGGTTCGGCCATTGGATCCAATTATGCTCAACGCTATCGGTTGGGGTTTAAGGAACGCACCTTGTTGCTTGCCTCTGGTGCCGCAGCGGGTATTGCCGCCGCCTTCGATGCCCCCATTGCGGGGGTAATGTTCGCTTTTGAAATATTGTTGACCGGCCTGGTTTTTACGGATTTTATTCCTTTGGTCATCGCAGCTATCTGCGGTAGTTTATTGTCTACCGTTATCTTGAACGAAGATGTATTGTTCAATCTGCAGGCACGTGAGACCTTTAATTATGGAAATGTCATATTTTACATTGGTTTAGGAGTACTTACCGGATTATATGCCCGTTATTTTTTGGTGGTCGGACAGAAGGTGCACCATTTTTTTGACCGTTTCAAAAAGAGAATACTTTTAAAGGCCATAGTAGGGGGTGTTATGTTATCGGTACTTTGCGTTGCGTTTCCGCCTCTTTTTGGTGAAGGGTATTTGAATATCCGAATCCTCCACCAAGGGAATGTAGAGCATTTGATCCATGAGAGCCTGTTCCGTTATTTTGGGGAATCGCAATGGGTTATCCTTATTTTTTTGTCCCTCGCCGTGCTTTTCAAGGCCTTCGCTACAAGTATTACCCTAAGTTCTGGAGGTAATGGCGGGAATTTTGCCCCCTCCTTGGTCGCGGGAGGCCTTCTCGGTTATCTATTCGGCTTTGCACTAGAGATGATGGGCATGCCCGACGTGCCCATCACGAATTTGATGCTCGTCGGTATGGCGGGTGTGATGTCCGGTGCCATGTATGCCCCCTTGACCGGTATTTTCCTTATTGCCGAGACCAGTAGTGGATACGATCTGTTTATCCCGTTGATGATCGTTTCCGTCATAGCTTATGCCATCAACCGGTTTTTCTCTACTATAAACCCTTCCTATAATAAGCTTGCCGAAAGCGGGGAAATATTTACGACCAGGCAGGACCAAAACATCCTATCCCATATACGGCTTAAAGACTGTATAAACCCGTCATCCCTGGTAATCAGCACCACAGACGATATGGCGGAGGTCCTTAGTAAATTTAGGAACAGCGATCAAAACACAATGGCCGTGGTGGACAGTGATAACCATTTTTGGGGAATTTTGAACCGTCATAATTTAAGGCCTTATCTATTGGGCAAAAAATCGACACATGAAACCAGTGTTAGTATACTATCAATTAGTCCATCGTTTATTGTATCCCCAAATGATTCGGTGATGCAAGTTATCAAAATGTTCGATGAGGCCGATGTCTGGCAGCTTCCAGTCCTGGATGAAGAGCGGAAGTTCCATGGTTTTGCTAGCCGATCTATGATACTGAACAATTACCGTAAGCTGTTAAAACACTATTCGGAATAAAGGCATACGCCTTGCTCTTATCGCTATGTGCTGTACCCATTTGCGCAAGGCGTATAGCGATAAAATCCATCAACCCAATGTGGGTTCGTCAAACTTTGGTTCAATTTTGTTCTTGGGCCCCCATATTCTCAGCTTCCATCTATAGATTATATAAAACAATGTCGGGACAATGATAAGGGTCAGGAAGGTCGCAACGAGCAGACCATAGATCACGGTCCATGCCAAGGGTCCCCAAAAGATTACGTTATCCCCGCCCACATATATTTTTGGATCCAATTGGGAAAAGAGGGAAAAGAAATCAATATTCAGTCCGATGGCCAAGGGTACCAGACCCAGTACGGTGGTAATAGCGGTAAGGAGCACGGGCCTAAGCCTTGCTTTACCGCTTTTAATGATGATATCCCTAACATCTTCCCTGGAAAGAAGCTCCTTGTCGCCCATCTTGTCCGCCACCTTTTTTCGGTCTATCAGGATTTGGGTATAATCCAGCAGTACAACTCCATTGTTCACCACAATTCCCGCTAAGGATATAATGCCCATCATGGTCATCATGATTACAAAGGGTTTTCCGGTCAGCATCAGTCCACCGAATACCCCGATAAAACTTAAGAAAATGGCGATCATAATAATCGTAGGCTTGGAAATTCCACCAAATTGGAAGACCAAGATCAGCATAATTAGTCCCAATCCAGAAAAAAAGGCTCCCACCAAGAAATTCATCTGCTTGTTTTGTTCCTCAATTTGTCCGGTATAGTCTATTTTGATGTCATTGGGGAGTTCATTAAAATCGGCCATTTCCTTTTGTATCTCGGCTACAATAGCGGCGGCATCGGTAAACCCCGGCTTAAGACCTGAGTAAACGGTTACTACCCGTCTATTGTCCCTGTGCTTAATGGCACTAAATGCGGAGGTATTCTTTTCCCGGGCGATCGACGAAATTGGGATTTCCTTGATTTTGCCCGTGGCGGGATCCCGGAAAATAATATTCTGGTTAAAAAGTGCGTTTTTGCTATACCGGATATCCTCGTTAAACCGAACGTTAATGTCATAATCGTCCCCTTCCTTTTTATATACCCCGGCCTTTTCACCAAAAAGCGACCGCCGTAATTGGCTGCCAACCTGACCTGTGGTAACACCAAGTTCCCCAGCTTTTTCACGATCTACAACAACCTGCATGGAAGGTTTGCTCTTGTTTACATCGACCTTTAATTCTTCAATTCCCGCAATGTTCTTGGAATTGATATAATTCAGCATGTTCTCTGCAGTATTGATCAATTCGTCATAATCCTTGCCTTCCAATTCTATATTGATCGGATATCCTGCCGGAGGTCCGCTAGGTTGTTTTTCTACCGAAATGTTTAGGCCCGGGTATATACCGCTTAGGGCCTCCTGTACTTTTTGTCGGATCTTCTCGGTATCCTTCCCCCTTCTATACTTAAACTCGCTAAAATTGACGGTAATTTTCCCCCTATGGGGCATTTCTGCAGCTGAACCCCCATCGGTAAACGGATTTCCGGCACCTTCCCCGACCTGCGAAACGAAGGAGGTGACCATAAAGTTCTGGTCCCCGTCCATATATTCCTTTTCGTTGAGGACAGCGGCAACCCTTTTCTCGATTTCCTTGGTAACCTTATTGGTCTTTGCTATCGCCGTTCCCTGTGGATATTCAATATAGACAAAGAATTCGTTGGGTGTGGCATCCGGGAAAAATTCTATTTTGGTTCGTTGTGAACCAATGGACCATCCAAAAAGCATAATTACCATTACCAAAAGCAGGAAAGTAAGTCCGACGTACCAATAAACGTTGTTCTTTCGTAAGGCGTGCTTTAATCGTCTTTCATACCAATTCTCAAAGCGTACCATACTATTTTTCTGAAAGTGGATGGCCCATTTTTTAAGGAAGTATTTGTAGATCCAAAACATGGCGGCGGTTACGATCATCACCGTACCCAGTCCGTGCATTGCACCTCCAAAAATAACAATGAAAATCCCGATACCTCCTAAAATAATACTTAAGCGCACCAATTGCTTTAAAGTAAGTTCCTTGTCCGTGGTGTCCATAAATTGGGAAACCAGCATGGAGTTCATGAAAATTGCCACGAATAGCGAAGATCCAAGTACTACAGACAAGGTGATGGGGAAATATTTCATAAACTGCCCAAATATTCCCGGCCAGAGCCCAAGTGGCACAAAGGCGGCTACTGTGGTAAGTGTGGAAATAATTATGGGAAAGGCAATCTCACCGATCCCTTTTTTGGTGGCTTCGGTCCTGGACATGCCCTCGTCCATCAATCGATAAACGTTTTCTACCACCACGATACCGTTATCCACCAGCATACCAAGGCCCATAATGAGACCGAACAGAATCATGGTGTTCAGGGTATACCCCAAAAGGTTCAATATCATAAAGGACATAAACATGGACATGGGAATGGCAAAACCTACGAACAGTGCATTCCTGAAACCTAGAAAAAACATGAGCACGGCCACCACCAGGATAATCCCAAAAATGATATTGTTTACAAGATCATCAACTTGGTTTAAGGTTCTTGTGGAAGAATCGTTCGCTATTGAAATATGAAGGTCGGAAGGATAGTAGTTGGCTTCGGTATCTTTGATCATGGCCTTGATTTTATCCGCAGCTTCGATCATGTTCTTTCCGGCCCTTTTCTTAACGTCGAGCATCACGACATTATCACCAAATTCCCGGGCAAAGGTTGTCTTGTCTTCTTCCTTGAAACTTACCCGTGCAATATCTTTGAGATATACGGCCCCGTTCTCGGATTTTACCACAAAATTGTTTAATTGGGCCGGATTTTCGATTTCCCCTAGAACACGGATGGTACGCCTTTGATCACTAGTTTTGAGATTTCCGGCGGACAAGGTCACATTGCCGTTGGAGATCGCCTGTATCACATCGGAAAAGCTCACTTTGGCAGCCATCATCTTGTAGATGTCAACCGCAACTTCCACTTCTTTTTCCTGTGCACCCCGAATATCCGCTTTTTTTATTTCGGGCAACTCCTCAATTTCATCCTGAAGGTATTCTGCGAACTGTTTTAATTTGTCGACCGGATAATCCCCTGTAAAATTGATGTTCATAATGGGCACCTCTTCGGAAAAGTTGAGGTCGAACACGTTGGGTTCTACCTTTGCCCCGTTGAAGGTGGGCCAATCTTCACCGGCTTTTTCTCCATCTACTTCATCCTTTACCTTCTGTTTTGCTGCCTCCACGGTAATATCCTCGTCGAACTCAACGGTGATAATGGAATAGTCTTCCTGTGAAGTAGAGGTAATCTCCACAAGGTTGCTCACATTCTTCAACTTCTTTTCCAAGGGATCGGTAATCAACCGTTCAATATCCTCCGCGGTATTGCCTGGGTAAGGGGTGCTTATATAGATCTTGGTTTCCACGATTTCAGGGAAATCTTCCCGTGGCATAGCAAAGTAGGCCTTAAGGCCAAGCCAAAAAAAGATGCCTATCATCACATAGATAACGGAAGGGTTATCTATGGCCCATGACGCTAGTGAAAATTCCTTATCTGCGTTTTTTTGTAGCTTGCTCATTTTTTGTGAATCGTTATCAGTAGTCGTTAGTCAATGAAATCTGGCAGTTGCCCGTCAATTGGATGGTTACTTCCGTTCTCCGTCTGCCGACCGATTTAGGATTTTAATTTTTTGACCGTCCTTAACACTCCTTGCCCCTTCCTGTACAACATAGTCTCCATCTTGTATGCCCGTAAGTACCTCTACATTGGCACCTTGGGCTTTTCCTGTTGTAATAATTACCCTTTTGGCGACAGCTTCGTTTTCAGCGTTGGAATCTTTGGCCAGGTAGGCATATTGCTCCCCTGCGGCATTTTCCGAAATGATGCTCTGGGGAATCAAAATGGCATTTTCCTTGGTATAATCATTGATATGTACCTTTGCCGTCAGGTTAGGCTTTATTTTCCCGTTGGAATTGGGAACAGGTATTTCAACCTTAAACGAGCGGTTATTTGGATTGATATAATTCCCTGTCTCCCGTACATGCGTAGTAATACTGTCTCCCAATACCGGGAAATAGACCTTTACTTCCTTTCCTTTGGAGACACTGCCAAGATAGGTCTCCGGAACCTCGACCTGGATGTACATATCGGATAGGTTTACAATTCGAAAAACCTCCGATCCAGGACCGGGAGACACAACTGTTCCCTGATCTTTGATCACATCGTCTATGATACCGGGGAATGGGGCCCTAATATTGGTTTTTTCCAATTGGCTCTCCATTTGCTTTACCGTACTTTCTTGGGCCTCGAATGTGGATTTGGCCTGCAAATACTGAATTTCCGAACCTATTTTTTGATCCCACAGCCGTTTTTGCCGTTCAAAGGTTGTCTTATATAAGGCAGCCTGGGTTTTCATTTGAGCCACTTGACTGGCCAAGCCCCCATCATCTATGGTGGCCAACAATTGGCCTTTGTTCACCCTCTGGCCTTCCTTAACATATACCCTTATTAAGGCGCCTGCCATCTCAGGGTGGATAAGTACATTTTGCTTGGTCTTAACATCCCCTTGCAAATCCAGGAAGTGATTAAACGTTTGGGCCTTAACCTCAAAAGTACTTACCAAGGGAAATTTCTCATCCGAATCTAGAACCCCTATTGCGGAATCCAATAGTTTTATTTGCTGTTCCAACGCCTTATGTTTCTCAGAGATCTCGGTTTTTGTGGCCCTGATAACTTTTAGGTCCCCCGTTGCGATTACATCCTCTACATTCTGGTTTTTACCGCCACATGACGAGAGTATTATTGCGATGGTAAGTATTGATGTTATATTTTTCATGATAAAGTTTATGAGTTTATGAGTTTATGCGTTTATACGTTTATTTGGGATTTATGTAACCCGTCCAACATTGCAGTTATTCGCGATATTTCTTCCCCTATTGTTGTATAGTCTTGAACAGAAAGAAATCCTAGGTCGTTGCAAAGGATACTTTGATTAAGGAGCTCTAGTGCTGATCCAAACGTAATTTCTGTAGATCGTGCCTTATCTTTGGACGAATGTCTTCCTTTCCCTTCTGCGATATTTGATAGTATGGGGATAGAACAGCGTCTCATCTGATTTGTCAAACCAAATTTTTCATCATCGGGGAAGCTTTTTGTCACTTTATGGATTAAAATTGATAAATTTTTTGTCTTTTGCCAGAGGTTTAATTTTTCAAAAGAGAATAACTTCATTTCTAAACCTTTGTGTACCTAATTATCAAACTTCTGTTTGGTACATATCATTTAAACATTTAAACACTCTTAACCTCAATTGTTCAAGATTGTTTCGAGTTCCGTTTTCTTGTTGATTACATCTACCATGGACTTAAGGTATTCCTGCTGTGCGGAATAAAGTTGGGTCTGGGCCTGGCGTAAGTCAAAACTGGAAGCCAGACCTTCAAAGTATTTGGTCTCGTTCTTTGCTTCAATCCGCTCTGCCAAACCAAGATTTTCCTTGGAAGTATTATAATTTTCTATGGCGAACTGATAATCGCTTTGAGCTCGCTCTAACTGTAACCGAATGTTTTGTTCTGCCTCAGTAAGATTTGTCTTAGCTTTATCTACAGCGATTCTTGCCCTTTGGATCGATGCGTTCCTGCCAAGTGAACTAAAAAGTGGAATTTTCAGTTCGAGCCCCAGAATGGACGAATCGAACCAATCTTGACTGCTTTTGAAAAAATCAAAATTGTTGCTATAGGCAGCCGCACCATAATTGACGAACGCGTTTAGGGTTGGCAGGTTGTAACTCTTTGCAAGTTTTAACTCTAGATTACGTTGTTCATTTAGGTTGAGCGCTATTTTGTAATCCACGTTGTTCTCCAGGTTAAATTTTTCTTGTACGATGCCAAGATCCATATTTGCCTGGAGGAGCTGTTCTAGATTTTCCTTCAGTTCAATAGGAGCATATATCTCCCGCCCCATAACGAGGTTTAGTGTTTGTATGGTGATAGCCTCAAATCGCTCCGCATTTTTTAAACTATTTTCAATGGTGGCCAAGGTTATCTGTAATTGTTCAACGCTTTCCTCATCGCCCAGGCCGTTCTCATAGATTTTTTGGGTTTCTGTGAGGTTTTTGTCCAATGCGGTCCGGTTGTTTTCCAAGATCTCGACCGTTTTTTTTGCCAATAATACGTTGCCATAGGCCAGTACTACGGATTGCCTCACATCGAGGTTTGTCTTTTCCTTGTAATTGGCGCTATATTCTAAAAAGGTTTTAGTGGCCTGGACCCCTACAATATACGATCCATCAAAAATTTGTTGCCTTAATGTCGCGGTTGCTATAGTAGATTGGGCTTGTCCAAAAGTAACGGGAATATAGGTTCCTGGATCTCCACCGACAATTTCACCGGGTAAAAGGGTTACCTGCTGTTTCAATTGATTTTGATAACTGAGGTTCCCATCGATCTGGGGAAGACCACTCGCAATTGTTTCCCATTTTTGTTTCTCGGCATCTTCTATGTCACGCCTCGCATTTATGCTACTATAGTTATTTGACAGGGCAAAGGCAATGGCCTCTTCCAAAGAAAAGCTTTGGGGCTGTTCGTGTTCTTGGGCAAGTCCTTTGCCCAATGGAAGCATTAGAAGTAATATGAAAAATGAGGTCCTACCGAGATAACTGCGGGTTAACTGAAACCTTTTCGGGCCGACAATTAAGAAATAGGAGTCAAGAATCAAGAGCCAGGACCTTGTATTAAAAGATATTGTTTGGGGGAGAAGGTTCATCAATGATTTTTTAGCCTTATGTCCTATGTCTTGGTTCTTATGTCTTGAACCTGATTTCCATGAAAATAGTGATGATGTCAAAAAAATAGGTTTCATTTATTATTGGTTTGAATTGATAATACCATTCAGTATTTGTTTTCCCTTTTCTGTGGCTATGCCTCGGATGTGGTATTCCAGATAAACATTGCCTAAAGTTGACGTAGGGAACGAATCTTGAGGGAAAAGAACCCTGTTTTTTATACTCACCATACCAGAGAAATATATTCTTGCCGTAAAGGGCACGTCCAAGTTTTTTCGATAGATTCCTTGTTCAATTCCCCGTTGCAGGTTGGATGTTACGCATTGCAACATAGTATCGTACTCTTGCCGGTGCAGGTTTTTATATATTTTTGGATAATATTTCTGCAATTGGTATTGGGGAGAGGATTTTTCGTCCTTCAAATGTTGGGCAATGAACTTTTTAATTTCAAATTGCTCCTCAATGGGATTCTTGCCCAAGGCGACGATTCTGTCAATGCCATCGGTAATGCAATTAAAAAGATATTGGGTACACTCATCTACCAATTTGGTTTTATTTTCAAAAAGGGAATAGATGGTTTTTTTGGAGACCCCCATTTCATGTGCCAAATCGTCCATTGTAACGCTTTTGAACCCAAGGTTCAGAAACATTTCCGTTGCTTTCTCTGTAATTTTCTCTTTCATAATCGGCGGCAAATGTAAGCACGGAAACTTTGAACACCACAAAAGTTTTCTAAGTATTTTTTGTTTTTAACAATTTTTTAAGAGGGAGGGTGGCTGTTGCCTTCATTTTTGCGCGCTACGTAAGCACTATAGGCGCTTTTTCCTTCCTCCTCCCAAAACTTGTCGTAGTATTTCCACGTGTGGGCATCACTTCTACAGTTCTGGTTCATTTTTCTTCTCCAATGGTTTCGGGATTTAAGGCTTCTCCGTTTGGAATTATTTCCGCCAAATCCTCCAAACAACACTTTGGCCAATACAAGCATGCCAACGGCCTGCCAGTATGTGATGGTTTTTACCCCGAAAATATCGGGAATCAGCCAATTCCATAGCAACATTACCCCGTAACCGATTAGGAATGCAAATGCTATTATTGCGATGAATCCAAAAATCCCCTTAAAGGCAAGGGAGACAAAGCGTTCCGTTCTGGTCCTTTCTTTACGTTCCATAAAATGTTCCATTATTTTTGATTTTAAGTTTATACTTCTTTTTTTGCGTTCAGTTCCTTGAATAAAATTGATAATGCCCTATGACGCCTGGACATTAGCGTTCCTGTAGGAATCCCGGTTTCCATCGATAGTTCCTTATACGTTAGGCCTTCAAAATCGATGGCGATAACAATTTCCCTGTAAATGGGTTTTAAATTGGCCAAAGCTTTTTTAAGTTCGTTTTTCATTTTATCGGAATAGGAATTATCCGATTTTCCATAGAACCGTTCGGTAAATTCCATCAACCTGTTTTCCATTTCACTTTCAAAACTGGTTTCTTTCTTTTTGGTGCGCATTAAATCGATAATCTTGTTCCTTATCGAATTATAGACAAAACCTGCAATGTTCTCAATTGGGGACATAGTATCGGCCCGGATGAATATTTTGAGGGCTACATCTTGAATTATATCCTCGGCATCCCTATCTGTCACATCCCGAATTCTGGATTTAGCGTAGGCTTTGAGAGAATTGTATTCTTCGTTGAAAAACGATCTCAAATTTTTATAATTTTCGGAATCCGATGTCATTCACGGTTTTTTAAGCGGGCCTTCAACTATAATGACGAAGCTTTTCAAAGCTATTGCATTTTTCTGAAATTTTTTTTTGTACTGGAAGTTCAGGAAAATGGGTAATTGGGTAAAGCGGTTAGTAAAAATGAACGTATTTTTGGGAAAACATGAACAATATGCACAACTTGGACCAATATCGAAACGAGTTTATACATTATCTTGATAAGGAGGTCCAGGTCAAAGAGCCCCATAATCTTTATGCCCCCATATCTTATATTCTGGGCTTGGGGGGCAAGCGCATAAGACCTGTGATGACTCTGATGGCCGCTGATATCTTTGGGGGGGATTATCGCCAAGCACTTGATGCAGCGTTGGCCATTGAGGTATTCCATAATTTTTCCCTTGTGCATGACGATATAATGGATGGAGCTCCGTTAAGGCGTGGGCAGGCGACAGTGCACAAGAAATGGGATGTAAACACCGGGATTTTGTCCGGCGATGCCATGATTATAAGCTCCTATCGATTTTTGGAACGCTATAATGGCAATACATTTAAAGATTTGGTACAGTTGTTCGGCAAGACAGCGATTGAAGTTTGTGAAGGGCAACAGTACGATGTGGATTTTGAGTCTCGGGAAGATGTCACCATCCGGGAATATTTTAAGATGATAGAGTACAAAACTGCGGTTTTATTGGGTGCTGCATTAAAAATGGGGGCTATTGTTGCAGGTACGGATAAGGAAACGCAGGATTTGATATACGAATATGGAAGAAACCTGGGGATTGCATTCCAATTGCAGGATGACTATTTGGATGCGTTTGGAGACCCCGAAACCTTTGGCAAACAAGTTGGTGGGGACATCATAGAGAATAAAAAGACCTTTTTATATCTTAAGGCGCGGGAGTTGGCAAGTCCGCAGCAACTACAAGATTTGGATCATTTATTTTCCATCAGTCCTAAAGATCCCACAGATAAAATTAATTCGGTAAAAAATATTTTTTTGGAGAGCGGTGTTTCTGAACATGCCCAAAAGGAGATAAAAGGATTTACTCAAATGGCATTTAAAAAGTTGACAAATCTGAGGGTATCCGAAGGGAAAAGAACTATTTTACGGCAGTTTGGTGAGGGGTTAATGATGAGGGAGGCCTAAAACCCTCCATACAAAAGCCCCTATAAACTCTTTTTTTGGACAGGGACAAAAAACCCTTGATTCTCCTTTTAAACTTTTAAGGATTATCCGGTAAATATCGAAGTGTCTAAAAATGTAAATATCATTTTAGCATGACATAAGCGCGTTATAGGTGCCCAAGGGGTCAATCAGAAACCTTTTTTAGTTTCGACAATCAATTTTAATAGATTGTCTTAGGAATGATTTTATTCTTTAAGTTTATAGGCCTCTAACTTTTTTTCATTTATCCCAATTAGAAGCATCTGGTTTATTTCCATAGCATCCCTTACATCCCCATTAACATTAAGTCCGGACTGTAGTTGATCAACATAACGAAACTCCCCGTTTTTGTCGCCCAATAATAATGTTCCATAATTTGCGTCGAATTTCCCCAGCCGTAGTTTAAAATAATCGTCATTCCCGAACAAGAGCAAATCGCTATTGCCATCCTTGTCCACATCGGTGATAACTATACTATATACTGGAGAATATTGGGCCTGTACTGGTAAGGGTTGCTGTTTGAATTTACCACTGGAAGTACCTATAAACAACATGGTTTCCATGTCCGTAGCCGTAAATTTTCCAGATTCGGCCAGTTCTTTGGGGCTTAGGATATCCTGTAGTGTGGAATTTGAATAGCTTTCATAGTTAGTAAATCGTGCACGTAATCGGGAAAGCTGCCCCAGCAACTCGTCCCTAGTAAGATAGGGATAGCTTTTTCCCTGTATATAATAACAAAAGATAGGATCCACAGATCCGTTATTATCAAAGTCATTGTAGTAAAGTTCGGCCGGCTGCTCAGGATTGACTTTAAACTGCGTATTAGTACCCATATTGCCAACAATGATGTCCGGATTTCCATCTTTGTTTAAGTCGGATATTTCAACGGTATTCCACCATCCCGAATACGTTCTATCAAAATATTGGGAGGTTTGGTTCGTAAGTTTTCCATCCTTATTAATGAAAACAGAAATGGGAATCCATTCCCCTACCACAACAAGATCTAAAGCCTTATCATGGTTTAGGTCTGTCCAAACCGCATCGGTTATCATGCCCAACTTTTGCAGTTCGGGTGCCAGGGAATCAATTTTATCTGTAAAGTGTCCTTTGCCATCATTAATTAGGAGCAGGCTTGTAGGTGTCTCAGGATACCTGCCGGGAATAACCTTTCCGCCAACGAACAGATCCAGAAATCCGTCCCCATTTACATCGCCTGCCGCCACACTCCCTGTACTAATGCGTTTCATGGGTAGGGCGTTGGTACTTTTTACGAAATTACCCTTTCCATCACCCAGATATAGGCGATCTTGAAGACGTACATCGTGTTCCAAATAATCGTGATACCCTCCGCTCGCGACGTAGATGTCGGCATTACCATCTCCATCGGCATCGAATATTGCTACGTCCGTGTCATGTGAATCCTTGTCCGATACAAACGCTTGCTGGGAAAGTTGTAAAAAACTTTGATTTTTTTGCTGAATATAAATGGAAGCACTTTGACCTTCCGACCCACCGATAAATACGTCTTCCAATCCGTCGTTGTTTAAATCTCCCTTTGCCATACATGGACCGGTATGGGAAAATTGGTGTATAAGCAAGGACTGCCTTTTAAAGTCGTTGATTTCGATTTTCCCGTTTGTGTAGTTTATAGGACTGGCTATTTTTTTAAAAATGGGCTGGATCGATAACCGATCGGGTTCCCAATCCATTTTGGCGGACTTTTCCTCGAGCGTTATTTGCTTGTTGGTACCTGGCGAAAATATGGTCTGCAACTTACCGCCGTTCCATCTTACGGTTAAGGAATCTATCTGAGTTTGACTCCCAAGGCCAAAATTTAAAATGGGGGAAACCGTTGAAAGATAACCTCTAGCCGGCAATTGTTCCTGGGTCTGTATCCCGTTTGTTGAAAATACGGTAACCTTGGCGCCGATTCCTTGGGTATTGAGACCTTCTCCGTTCAATTTAACTTGGAGGTAATTTCTATCCAGATTTTGGGATTCGTTCCTATAGATAAAAGCAGTTTGATTTATGTTGTTCACCACCACGTCCAGATCCCCATCGTTATCAAGATCTGCATAAGCCGCTCCGTTGCTATTTGAAGATTGGTGCATGCCCCAATTTTTGGTCTCATCGGTGAATTTGATCCCTTTTTCATTCCTGAAAACATAATTGGTAATATTGGAAGCGGGCATTTTATCAATGAGCTCTAGCACATCCGCTCGAACTAATCTGCCTTTGGACTGTACGTAGGAATTCATATAATTGATAAAATCCAAATTGGTATAGTCCCTAAAGTAACCATTGGTCACATAAAGATCCTTCCAGCCGTCGTTATCAAAATCGGCAAGTAGCGGTGCCCAGCTCCAATCCGTATTGGAAATGCCCATTAATTGCCCAATTTCGCTAAACGTGCCATTCCCATTATTTATATGCAACATATTGCGCATATATTGGTAAAAAAATCCGCTACGGACGTTTAAATCAAATTTTTCGTAATTGTCGGGAGATAATAATAATTTTTGCCTACGATTGTCTTCCGGCAGCATGTCGAGGGTCAGGATATCCTGTCTACCATCATTGTTGACGTCCATTATATCATTGCCCATTGAGAAATGGCTTGTGTGACCTAAACATTCCTCAATTTTGTTGATAAATGTGCCATCTCCATTGTTGATGTAGAGATAATCGGGGACATCGTAATCGTTTGAAACATAAAAATCCAACCAACCATCATTGTCCAGATCGCTAATCCCCAATCCAAGTCCATAGGTCAAGGCGGAGCCACTGATACCTGCTTTTTCAGTTACGTCCTTAAATACCCCATCCTCTTGGTTATATAGCCTTACACCTCTATAGGAATCGTCTTTTTTTAACAATGCGGCGGTTTTAACTTCATTTAAAATCGGGAGTGATTTGGGATTATGATTTAGCAAAATGACATCTAAATCCCCATCGTGGTCGTAATCAAAAAAGTAGGCTTGGTTACTAAAGGCTGCGCTTGCCAGGCCGTACTCATCAGCCTTGTCTTCAAAAACGGGGATGTTGTTTTCATTATTCCCCATATTTATAAAAAGTTGATTTTTTCGCTTTTGATCTGGTAAGGCACCAGAGTAACAAAGATAAATATCCAACTTACCGTCCCCATTAACATCTACGGCAGTGACTCCCGTTTTCCAAGGACCTTCCCTGCCACTAGTCCCTGATTCTGCCGTAACTTCCTGGAATTCCATTTTTCCTTTGTTTAGGTACATCTTATTACTGCCCATATTCGATGAAAAATAGATGTCGATAAGCCCATCCGCGTTAAAATCTGCAGTAGCCACCCCGCCACCGTTATATAGGTACTCGTACATAAGGACGTTGGCATTAAGGCCTTCTGTCAAAGTGTTTTCGAAATCGATTTTTGTAGAATCCTCGGGCATCAGGGTAAACAGAGGAGAATTCTTGGTTTCTGGAATATTTGAAACGTTTGGCTCTTTCTGTTTACAACCCATGCAGGTAAGAAGTAGACAGCAAGTGATATTCGCGAATTTGTGGTAACATTTTTTCATAGGGTTCTATAAAAGTAAAAAATCTATCCTATAATTGATAGGATAGATTTTTATATTATACGGGCTTAGAAAAGATTAATAGCCTGGGTTCTGGGTAAGCAGATCATTTCTATTCATTTCGTCCCTGCTCAATGGACGATAATACATTTTGTCAACCCAAGTCCGCGTTTCGTTTTCCGTGTTATCCACTACATTATAAGTATAGTTATACACACTTTTGTCATGACGATATGGAACGAGCGGTGTTTGACCAGGCTTTAAAACTGCTTGTACGTTAATCACTTTTATTCCCCTGCCCAGTGTTTCAGGAGCTATCATCCATCTTCTGGCATCATGGTATCTGTGTTCTTCATAGGCAAGCTCTACCCGTCTCTCATTTCTATATTTGTCCCTAAGAGCGGCTCCGGATTCGGTGACTGCAGGCATTCCTGCCCGAAATCTTATCTTGTTCAACCAGTTCCTTGCTTCTCCCTCATCATTAGTTTCAATACAGGCCTCTATATAATTTAAGACTACTTCTGTATACCTAATAAAGGGCCATGGAACGGTCTGCGCATTGGATTGGTTATCTGCCAGACCTGGGTCTGGATCGATGAATTTTCTAACATAGTAACCTGTCCTACTTCCATTCCAGTTCTCGACGGTTGACTCCCTAGTATCAATTCCATTTAATTTTCCAGCGCTGCCGTTATCATAATAGCCAGTCTGGATTTGATCTGCGGGATCCATTCCGGCTACGTCTGGTGGGCGTGGCTTCCATCCTGCACCATCATATAGAATAGATGCATAAAACCGTGGGTCTCTACTGGCATATGGGTCAGAAGCTTCCGTAGGATCGTTCCAATCGAAAGAAGTGCCATCCATCATTTCATAATCGTCCACCAGTTGTTGAATTGGGGTGTTTCCTGCCCAGTTGTGGTAACCGTTTGGACCATTATTGATCCCGACATGTAGGCCTCCTAGCGGCCAGTTGTCTTCAACGGTATAAAGAGCGGTTTCAGTTCGTTGGAAAAGAAGTTCCACCCCGGCCGCGGCATCACCTACAGCACTTCCCCCACCCATGGAAAGGGATACGTAATTTGCCTTGCCCTCTTCAGGCGATACGGGGGCTGTAAGGTCTAATTTGTAACCTGTTGTTGCGTCCAAGACTGCTTTTGCAGCTGTTTTTGCGGCTGTCCACCTAGCTTGTCGATCACCTGATGGATATGCTAAAAGATCAAGATTTGCATAGGAGGACAACTCAGAAGAGTTGGCTGCTGCCGTAGGGCCATCATGCAAGTCGCTTGCAGCATATAATAAAACCCTTGATTTTAAGGCCATCGCACTCAATTTTGAAGCACGGCCAGGTGTCTCGCCCTTTCCATCAAGCAAAGAAGCAGCCTTGTCCAAATCGTTAACGATAAATTGTACGTTTTCGTCGTAAGTGTTTCTTGCTATCGAATAGTCATCATCAAGGGTATAGGGAACTTCAATTAATGGAACGCCCCCATAAAATCTGAGCAATTGTTGATAATAGTATGCTCTTAAAAAGTAAGCTTCTCCCAAAAGTCTATCTCTAAGTTCGTTATCATCAAAAGTGGATTCAGGTAGTTCTTGGATGGCCACGTTGGCCTGTCTGATAGCAAGATACATGCTGTTCCAGTTGTAAGTAACACTCGTCCAAGCAAGACTGGACGCCGTCTCCGTTCCTTCTGTGAAGGTGTTTATATTTCTTCCGGAGTGTGTAAACATCGCCTCATCCGTATAGGAGGCCAGTTGCTGTTCCTCAAATCCCCCGTATCCCAAATAGGAATAAATATTAAAAACGAACGCCTGTGAAAGAGGACCATCGGCCCAAGTGGCTTCACTTGAAACTTTATCCAGAGGAACCGTATTTAGTATGTCTTTATCGCATGATATCACCAATGTGCTAATTGATATCATGAAAATGTATATATTTCTTTTTTTCATGATGCTTAATTAAAAAGTTAAACTAAATCCAGTATTAATCACTCTTGCCTGAGGATAGTATTGGCCACTTTGGCTTGTAGTCTCTGGATCAAAAATTTTGTATTTGTCCCAGGTTATTAGATTTCCACCGCTTACATATACTTTGAAGGCCTCAAGTCCAAGTGGCTCGATAAACTTGCTTGGCAAATTATAACCGAATTGCAGGTTCTTTAAACGTATATAGTTTTTGCTGTATAGATAATAGGTGTTATTACCATAATTGCCGCCGGTAAAATATGTATCTCCCCTACTTGCCAATCTGGGATGTTCGCTACTTGGATTATCAATGGACCATCTATGATCATAAGAATATTTTAAATAGTTGCCAATGTCCCCGGATTCGGTCTGGAACCGAACTGAGGCTCCTGATGCACCTTGGAAAAGCAAGGAAAGGTCAAACCCTTTATAACTAATATGCCCGGTAATACCATAATTGAATTTTGGAACAATACTTTCATCCAATCTTACTTGGTCATCACCGTTAATAATACCATCCCCATTAACATCCTTGAATTTCATATCGCCAGGTTTTAATTGTGGGGTTACCTCACTATAATCCAAGGTATTGGCCGCAATTTCCTGTTCATTCAAAAATGCACCATCAGATTCGTATACCAGATAGGCATTTATAGGTTTTCCTTCTTGTCGTTGATATGAGGGAGCTCCTGGAATTTCATCCATAAAAACGACTTCGTTATTGGCATATCCCCCATTGATTCCAAAATCGTATTTAAAATCTGAATTCTGACCGCCGTAGTAGTTGACAGCAAACTCAAATCCTTGATTGTCGACTTTTCCATCATTAACAGGAGGCAAAAGATTGCTGATTCCTGAAGAAGCTGGAGTAGACCCAGTTTTTTGGATTAAGATATTATCTCTTTTATTGTAGAAATACTCCAACGTAAAATTAACAGCACCATCCAAAATAATGGCATCCAGGCCAACGTTGAAGTTATTGGCCTTTTCCCAAGTAAAACTGGGGTTGGCGAGTACCGTTTCCTGCAAGGTAGTCTCAACCACCGAATTTATTGGATATTCCCCGAAGCCGTAAGTTGGCAAATAAGCATATTCCTGTAAACTTCCATTATAAAAAACTTGGTCGTTACCCATTTGTCCGTATGAGGCACGAATCTTTAAGTAATCTACAAAGTCTACCTTAAAGAAGTCTTCGTTGGAAACGTTCCATCCAACTAGTACCCCAGGGAAGAAACCAAAGCGATCATTTTCTGGAAATATATAAGAACCATCATATCTCCAAATAAATTCGGCAAGATACTTTTCTTTGAAGTTGTATTGAAATCTTCCGTAATATCCTAATCTGGCGCGCTCGTATCCACTACCACCCGTGTTCTGTTGCAGTGATCCGCCTGCAAACATTTGATCGACAGCTGATGAAATAAAATTTCTTCTATAGGCAAAAAAGCCATCTCCTTTAAATACCTCTTGGGTAACACCGGCCAACACATTTAGAGTGTGGTTATCCCCAAACTTTGTATCATAATTCAATAGTGCCGTAAGATTTGTGTTCAATAGTGATGAGGAGGATTGCAGTAGTCTTGGATCGGTGAAGTTAGAACGAATAGAGCCATTTAATATAGGTTCACCGGTCTCAATATAATGATCTTTGTCCAAGTAGTAGAGTTTCCAAGGTGTTTGCCAGGTTTTTGTCCTAGCGTTGGTATTGTCGATTCCTGTGAGCAGTGTTAATTTTAATCCTTCTACCCATGGGTTGGTTATATCGACCGATCCGGTGAATTGCATAAAATCACTAACTTGTTTGTCGTAACCTGTAGCGTTCGTTGTAATAACTACGGGGTTTTGACCGTTCTCTATATCAGGCCCAGGTTCTCCATTGGGCCATACCGCAGGTTCGGTAGGTCTTCCCCTCATGAGCATTCTAAAAATGGAACCAGCGGATTCGGTAGGAAAGTTGCGGTCCTCCCTTTTTACCATAATACCAAGCTTTGCACTAATATAATCGTTAACCTTGGCAGTGGTATTAAGCCTAAAATCATATTGATTATAGTCCGTTGCAGAATTTTTATAGTAGGCATCCTGATTTAAGTAACCTAATGAAGCGTAATATTTTACGTCCTCTCCACCTCCACTAATAGATAAGTTTGATTTGCTTTGTCCTGACCATTGTTTGAAAGTATCATCGAACCAATCAGTATTTGGATAGAGCCAAGTGTCCGACCCATCTCCATATTTTTGAACGGCCTCAGGACTGAAATTTGCGTTCAGGGTACCGATACCATCTGTTGGAGAATCATAAACCCCAGTAGATTTGATACTACTGGATGCCGCTTGCCATTCATTTACCGGTATATTTTTATAAATTGGAATTTCATTCATTATGTTGGCGTATTCCACAGCGTTGGACATTTGTGGAATACGGGTAGGTTGACTAAAACCGTAATTATACTCAAAGCTAATACTGGGTTTATCGGACTTTCCTTGCTTAGTAGTAACAATAATAGCGCCGTTGGCTGATCTGGCACCATATATTGCAGCCGATGCATCCTTAAGTACTGAAATATTCTCAATATCCGAGGAATTCAATCGACCAATTCCACCGGCCCGGTCAGGAATACCATCAATAACGATCAGAGGGCTATTATTTCCTAAGGTATTAGACCCCCTAATACTTATATTGGCCTCGTCCTCTCCAGGCTCACCGCTAGTTTGAATTACTACCAATCCTGGTAAACGCCCAGCAAGGGAATTCGAAACGCTTATGTTCGGTGATTCTTCCAGTACAGCACCTTTTACCGCACTGACCGCACCAGTAACAGTTGCTTTCTTCTGAGTACCATATCCAACAACTACAACTTCGTCCAAGCTAGCTACATCCTCCATTAGGGCAACGTTTATGACGGATTTACCACTTGTTGCCATTTCTGAAGCCTTAAATCCAATATAGCTGAATCTAAGATTAGTGCTCGCACTTTTTAATGTTATTGAATAATTACCGTCAAAATCGGTCACTACCCCATTTGTGGGATCGTTTACGTCAATAATGGAAACCCCAGGAAGAGGCAATCCATCCGCTACCGAAGTTACATTTCCCGTAATAATTGTCGTTTGGCCTTGGGCTTTAGATGCAAAAACGCTCCCAAAAAGAAAAAAAACGAATAGGAAGGCGTGCAGATAGCACAAGCCCACACCTAGGAAGTCTAGTGGCTTTTTCATAAAGTTGAGTTAAAGTTAGAGTTAAGACTAAGTTAATACAAAATTTTTAATTAGCAAGATTTTAACAGTATAAATTACATTTAATTTATCTTAGCCTACAAAAATCACAACCCTTTTGGTTCTATAAATTCTAGATTTACTGGTATGAAATGAGTCGTAACGATTCTCGATGCCCACCTAAATCGATGGTTCACGAATACCAAAGAATAAAATAATAAGTTAGTGGGTAAATGATTATTGGCGAAACCGAAGGTTCATGAACCCCTTTAAAAGTAACTAGAGGAGATGTGAATAGTTACACCCGCCAGAACGAATCTTTCGTGTTGGCATTACACATAAAAAACCAATTAATATAAATTAAGTGCTGATTGAATCTTCAGCAGTTTATTCGAAATATATTAAACCTAAAACCCTCCCTACAAAAGCCCCGATAAACTCTTTTTTTGGACAGGCGCTTATGATTATCAGGTCTTCCCATAGATTGGTGTCCCCATCCAGGAATTTAAAGATATGTTGAGGGGGTCGCTTCTTGAAAAGGGATTCAAAAATAGGTTGACCTTTGCTGTTGTCCCGTTGGAGAATGTCCAATAGTAATAAGTCGTAGTACCAAAATCGGTCTTTTTTATAAAGATTATTCAAGGACTTACCTTCTTTAAGTATAAGTACTAAAGACTGTATCTTTCTATGGGTATTCATAAAGGTAAAGCCTGTACTAGCCCTTGTCCACCCCCCCGCGGTGCCGATATGGAAAAGGTTTTCCCTATTGGCGGAAGCAAAATTATAACAAGTCATGGGTATACTGCCTTTTTCGACTTTTGAAACAGAATAGCCAACACCATTTAAATGATTCATCAAATAGTCCTTTAAGCTATCTTCATATTCCAATTCGGACAACAGACTTTCAGAAAAAAGGGTAAACTCCACCAAAGCCTCGGTTTGGGAAAATGGCAATACATACATAAAGCGGGTATTGCCCTTTTGGGGAATGGAAAAATCCATAAATGTGGCAGTATGGTCGTCAAAGGTCGGTTTTTCGGTTTTTATAAACCATCCAAGAAAATGTTGACGCAAAACCGGAAAATTCCTTTGGGAAACCATTTTGTCGTAATCCAGCACACTATTGAACGCTGTCTTACAATGATAGGTAGCTATGTTTGTACGTATTTCAATCCTGTCGTCGGACGGTTTAACGCCTAGGACTTCCGCTCTTTGTATGGAAATATTGGGATGGAGCGAAATTCGGCTTAAATATTCCCTATAGAAATCGATTCCACGGATCATCTTATAGGTATAGGGAGATATAGATTGCTGGGATTCAAAATTATGGCCTGCGAAATGAATGTGGTTCCAACTTTTGTAGATCAATTCATCAAAATTCCCCCTTCCCTTTTCCCAAAAGCACCAGGTACGGTCATTGGTCGTTTTAGGATCTTTTTCCAATAATAAGACAGTCTTCTTCTTGAAAAAGGCATCCCTGCCAAAGGCATCGGCCAGCATCAAGCCAGAAACTCCTGCGCCAATGATGATGTAATCGTAGGTTGACATGGAAGTTGATTTCAGTTTAAAAAGATATGGAAAATTTTCTCGCTGTAAATTAATTAATCTATACCAATGCAACGTGCAGGTTTTCAAAACAATATAAATTTTTATTTAGATAAGTCTAAAATTATATTTTGTTAAATATAAATATGTATTTTTGTGAATGAAACTATTTTATATATTGAATTGATCCCACCAAAGGGTGGAACCTTTTTGAACGTTATTTCTTATATATTTATAATATTTTGACGCCTGCCGAAGAAAATTATCTAAAAGCAATTTATCACTTGAGTGGTGTTTCCAATGCATTGGTGACCACCAACGCCATTGCGGATCAAATGGATACCAAACCATCTTCCGTAACCGATATGGTAAAGAAACTAGCTGATAAAGGTTTAATAAACCACAAAAAATACCAAGGTGTGGCGTTGACCGATAGTGGAAAGAAAATTGCCCTTTCCATAGTGAGGAAACATCGTTTATGGGAAGTGTTCCTTTTAGAGAAACTGAATTTTGCTTGGGATGAGGTGCATGAAGTGGCGGAGCAGTTGGAACATGTGCAAAGTGACAAACTCATTGAAAAACTGGACCAGCATCTGGGTTTTCCCAGGTTTGATCCCCATGGGGACCCAATTCCATCCAGAAGTGGAAAGATTCTACAAGTAGAAAAAGTATTGCTCTCCAACTGTAACGCGGAGGACAAGGGTATTTTTGTTGGGGTGAACAGTTCCTCGGCCGAATTTCTACAATATTTGGATAAGCTTAAATTGGTCCTTGGCGATCGGATAGAAATCCTTTTTAAGGAATCGTTTGACGATTCCTTCCAAATTGCCACCAAGGATAAAAGTGTTACCATTTCGGGAAAAGCGGCAAAGAACATTTATATTCAAAAGGACGAATTATGAGGATGAACAAGGATCACAAATCCCTGGGAGAAGTCCATGAATCGGTTTCTATAGCAGAAAATACTACCGTCTGGAAGAAGATTGCGGCATTTTTTGGTCCGGCTTACCTTATTAGTGTCGGATATATGGATCCCGGTAACTGGGCAACCGATCTCGCAGGGGGCAGTCAATTTGGATATAAGCTTATCTGGGTACTCCTTATGTCCAATATCATGGCCCTATTGCTCCAGAGCCTAAGTGCGAGGTTGGGAATAGTACAGGGAAAGGACTTGGCCCAATGTTCACGGGAAAGTTACTCCAGGCCCGTTAATTTTATATTGTACCTGTTGGCGGAAATTGCCATTGTAGCAATGGATCTGGCCGAAGTCCTCGGTATGGCCATTGGCCTTCAACTTTTGTTCGACATACCGTTAATATGGGGCGTTTGTATTACAGTACTGGATACCTTTCTGTTGCTTTTTCTTATCAACAAGGGTATCCGAAAGATGGAAGCCTTTATTATCGCATTGATCTTTATCATCGGACTTTCCTTTTTGGTCGAAATGTTCCTGGCCAAACCGGTTCTTACGGATGTAATTGCCGGCCTAGTTCCTTCCATCCCAAACAGTACGGCGTTATACATCGCCATCGGGATTATCGGCGCCACCGTAATGCCTCACAACCTATATCTACATTCGTCCTTGGTACAAACTCGCAAGTTCGGTAAGACAGATAAAGGCATTAAGCAAGCTTTAAAGTACAATTTTATAGATTCTGCCATCGCGCTTAATCTGGCATTCTTTGTCAATGCGGCAATTCTCATTCTTGCAGCTTCCACTTTTTACGTAAACGGAATGTTCGAGGTGGCGGAGATACAGGACGCCCATAAGTTGTTGGAGCCATTGTTGGGGTCCAAGTGGGCGGCTATTTTGTTTGCCTTGGCATTGATAGCCGCAGGGCAGAGCAGTACCATAACGGGTACGCTGGCAGGGCAAATCGTCATGGAAGGCTACCTTAACTTAAGGATACAGCCCTGGGTACGCCGCATTATAACCCGTCTCATCGCCATTGTCCCCGCCTTGTTTACGGTCATTTATTTTGGGGATAGGGCCACTGGCGAGCTGTTGGTTCTAAGTCAAGTAGTGCTAAGTCTCCAACTTGGGTTTGCCATAATCCCATTGATCCATTTTGTAAGTGATAAGGAAAAAATGGGAAAATTTGCGATTGGTACCGTTACCAAAGTTGCTTCCTGGGTCATAGCCCTGATCATCGTTGCCCTAAACGCCAAACTGGTATACGATGAAATAGGGATTTGGATAGAGACCAACCCCAACCCACTATATATTTGGGTTTTTGTGGTCCCATTTGCAATTGGTGCTATTGGACTCTTGTTCTATATAATGTTCAAACCGTTACTGGATAAAAGAAGCCGACAAACCAAATTGGTGCCCCATATTGAGGAAGTAGTGTTCGCCGAGGAGCCAGAAATGTTGACGTATAAGAATATCGCGGTTGCGCTAGACTTTTCGGAAGTAGATTCCAAGACCATCACCAGTGCCCTGCAATTGGGCAGAAAGGAAGCGACCTATACCCTGATCCACATCGTGGAAACGGTTGGAGCAATGGTCTACGGCAGCCGTATAGACGACTATGAGACAGCCAGCGACAAGGCATATCTGGATACCTATCGTAAAAAGCTTGTCGAAATGGGATATAAGGTTGAAGTTGAGCTAGGTTTTGGAAGTCCAAAACGGAAAATCCCCAAAATAGTGAACGATGGCTCTTTTGACATGTTGGTCCTGGGTGCCCATGGCCATAAATTGATGAAGGATATTCTTTTTGGAACTACGGTAGATGCCGTTAGGCACAAAGTAAGGGTCCCCGTTTTGATTGTGAGGGACTAGCATTAGGTCCTGTTAAATATAATCCAAACCGCAGTTCTTGTTTTGATTGAAAACCAAGCGATTTATATTTTTAAAATTTCCTACCTTGCTAAAAAAATAATGTTTCCCAAAATTTTATGACTGCAAGGAAAGAAAGGCCATGGTTCTGGAATATTCTCATTGTTATAACCATCATTTTAGTGTTATGCGTGTTTACCGCCCATTATAAGAATTGGACCAAAATAAAGTTCGATCGGTTTCGGATTCTTTCAGGATTCTACAACAAGGAGATCAAGTTTTCTGAATTGGATAGCGTTGTCTGGGTCGATAAAATTCCGCCAATGATACGTCTTAACGGTTTTTCGGCCATGGCAACGGAAAAAGGGGTCTACCAAGAATTCAAGGATTCCCTGACGGATAAAAAGGTCCATGTATTTGTGGATAACCTGTCCGATCCAAAAATAAAATTAGTTTATCGTGACTCGTTAAAGCTCTTTTTCAACCTGTCCGATAGTACGGATACACAACGGCTCTATCAACAACTTTCAATTCGGATCGATTCCCTTCCAAAGAAATAGCCCGCCCTATCCTCGGTTAGGAGGGCACATAGTTGTAACTTCTTTACAGGATGGGAAATAGATATAATTATTCTCTATCCGATTAAGAACCTTTTTTATTTCTGATAAAAGAATGAACATGATTTTCCTAACCCAAATTTTTGGAGCCTTATATGGCCTGTTGGCCGTAATATTCGGGGCTTTTGGTGCCCATGCCCTAAAGAAATCCTTTACCGAAGATCAATTGAAAAGTTTTGAGACCGGTGTAAGGTATCAGATGTACCATGCATTGGTCTTGTTGATCCTCGGTTTTAACATGGGATTTAACTCCAACCTTGAAGTAATAATGGGCTATTGCCTTATTGTAGGTACCTTTTTATTTTCCTTTAGTATTTATGGACTTTGCTTTAGTGCATCCAAAGGAAGAAAATTGGGGTTTTTGGGACCTGTAACGCCATTAGGCGGACTTTTCTTGGTAGTTGGATGGGGACTGCTCTTTTATTCCATTATTCAGAAGGGGGTCTAATTTCGTGGACACTGTACAGTGAATGTTCCTTTTCCTGAACCTATGGGTGGCATTTGGGCTTTGGGACCCGCCGTATTTGTTAGTGACACCCTCCACATTCCCCATCTCCACATCCTTTCCCGCTTCTTTTTTTAGAAGGAAACAACGATTTGGGCAATAGAAACTTCTTGGCCAAGTAAGCCACGGCTACGGCCAAAACCACGTATACCAAAATGTTTTGAAGAATCTCCATTTTTATTTTTTAGAGAAAAGAAAATAGAATATTGGGAAAAAACAGTCTCTTTTCTGTATTCTTATTTAAGCAGCTGATACGCTATTAACGCAACAAGATACGCAAAAGCACTCATAAAAACCAATTGCATGGTGGGCCATTTCCAAGTATTGGTCTCGCGTTTTACTATGGCCAGAGTACTCATACACTGCATTGCAAAGGCATAGAACAATAATAATGAAACTCCCGACGCCAGATTGAACAATGGTTTTTTGGTCTTGGGATCGATCTCTGCCGCCATGCGGTTTTTAATGGTTTCCTCACCGTCGTTACCAACGCTGTAAATGGTGGCCAGGGTACCTACAAATACTTCACGGGCGGCAAAGGAGGTAAGCACGGCGATACCTATTTTCCAATCGTAACCCAGCGGTCTAACAATGGGCTCTATGGCCTTCCCCATATAGCCCATATAGGAATTTTCCAATTTATAACTGGCAATTTCTTCTTGCTCCGCGTTTTGGATGAGTTCCTTTTTTTTCTGGTCAAGGGAATTTGCCAAGGCTTTATCACTTAAAGTTAGAGCGTTGTTTCCCACACTATCTTTAAGGGCAGTTTTATATGCAGCAAGATGATCTTCAATCCTGGATTGGTTATATTCAGAAAAACCCTCGGTCTTTAATTTATTGTATATGATGGTATCCGCATTTTTAAATTTATCGGAAATACCATTAGATCCCAAAAACCAAAGAATGATGGAGATGGCCAAAATAATCTTTCCCGCCCCGACCACAAAGCTCTTTGTTTTTTCAATCACTGTATAGGCCACATTTTTGAACAAGGGCATTTTATAGTTCGGCATTTCCATTACGAAAAAGGAACGACTGTTTGTTTTGAGGATCTTGTTCAATATCATGGCCGATCCCAAGGATGCGGCAAACCCGATCAAATACATGAACATTAGGGTAAGTGCCTGATATCCAAGTCCCAAAAATCGACCCTCAGGAATAACAAGAGCTATAATAATCAAGTAAATGGGTAATCTCGCGGAACATGTGGTGAACGGAGTAACCAAAATTGTGATCAATCTTTCTTTCCAATTCTCGATCGTCCGGGTGGCCATGATCGCAGGTATGGCACAGGCGGTACCTGAAATTAGGGGCACTACGCTCTTGCCGCTCAATCCGAAGGGGCGCATTACCCGATCCATTAAGAAAACGACCCGACTCATATAGCCGGACTCCTCCAACAAAGAGATAAACAGGAACAAAAAGGCGATCTGTGGTATAAAGATTACGATACCCCCAATGCCTGCCAAAATGCCTTCGGCAATGAGATTCGTAAAAACTCCCGGTGGCATTGTATTTTTTACCCATTCACTGGCGTTGGCAAAAAACGCATCGATCATGTCCATAGGATAACTGCTCCAGTCATAAATGGCCTGAAAAATGGTGAGCAGGATCAAAAGGAAAATAAGGTACCCAAATATCTTATGGGTCAGGATTTTGTCCAAAACCGCCCTGAACCCTTTGGCAGCGGCTAAATCTATTTTATAGGTCTGCTTCAGGATTCCGTTGATAAATTGGTACCGCAAAATAGTTTCCTTTTGCTGTAGCCGCTTTAGTTCGGATTTGGATTTGGTGGCAAACGATGAGGTATCCGCAATATGCTTTTTTTCAATAGGCATAAAATTGACATCCTGGGTAATGACCAACCACAGTTTATAAAGGTCTTCCTTGGGGAAGGTTTCCCTTAAACTATCAAAATATTCCGGTGCAATCAGGGTTGTGTCCACGACCGGTGCAACGGACAAGTTTTTATAATCGGCGATCAGTTCCTTTATTCGGTCAACCCCGGTGCCCTTTCTAGTGCTTACAAGAGCAATTTTGGTATTCAATTTTTCTTCGAGCAGGGGGATATCCAAGGTAATTCCTTTTCTGGGCATCATATCCGCCATATTGATGACCAGAATGGCCGGAATCTTAAGGTCCTTGATCTGGGTGAACAAAAGTAGATTTCGCTTAAGGTTTTCCACATCCGTGATTACCACGGCCACATCGGGGAAATCCTTATCGTTCTTGTTCAGCAAAAGTTCAACCACAACGCTTTCATCCAAAGAAGTGGTGTTAAGGCTATAAGTACCTGGCAAATCCAGGATGTGTGCTTTAACACCCCTGGGCAATTTGCAAATCCCTTGCTTTTTTTCTACGGTAATTCCCGGGTAGTTGCCCACCTTCTGTTTTAGTCCGGTGAGTTGGTTAAAGACCGAAGTTTTCCCAGTGTTCGGGTTGCCTATGAGCGATACATTAATGTTTTTGCTCATGATGCAACAGAATCTTCAAGGAGGTCCAATTCTATTTGCAGGGCAACCGACCTGCGTATGGCTATATGGGAGCCGTTTACGTTGATGTAGATGGGGTCGTTCAGTGGGGCCACTTGTACCAATTCCACTATATTCCCAGGCAAACAGCCCAGCTCCAATAGTTTGATGGGGAGTATGTCTTCGACAAATTCCTTAATGATACCTTTTTGGCCTCGCCTTAAATGAGCAACTGTAACGATTAGACCCACTAATCTTTATTTAGATTGATTATAAGTAAGGCAAAAGTAAGGGAAAAAACTTGAAGTTTTCAGCAAAACCTAAAAATTTCAAGCATCAACTAAAGTTTCTGGACCAAAAAGTTAGTAGGTGGGACGCTAAAAATGGTTGTTACTTGACACCCGGCTCATTTTAGATACGAAGCCCGAAGGAATTCTAGATCTTTGATTAATTTTTGGATATCTTCTTCTTTTGTGCCATCATAAAAGCCACGGATACGTCGGTTTTTATCTACCAACACAAAGTTTTCCGTATGGATCATATCATAAGGCCCACCATCCCCATCCGTCTTAACGGCCATATAGGATTTACGTGCCAGATCATAGATTTCCTTTTTAGGACCCGTGACCAAATTCCATTTTTGGTCCACCACCCCTTTTTCCAGAGCGTATTTTTTAAGTTGGGGCACAGAATCGAATTCTGGAGTCACCGTGTGGGACAAAAGCATTACATCATCCTCATTTAGGATTTTATTTTGGATTTCGACCATATTTTTGGTCATAATGGGACAGATGGTCGGACAGGTGGTAAAGAAAAAATCGGCAATATAAATTTTGTCTTTATAATCCTCTTGGGTAATGGTTTTCCCGTTTTGGTTCGTCAAGGAAAAGTCAGCTATAGTATGATACTTTTTTATGTACTGAAGGTCCGGTTCTACCAATTCCTCATTTACCATGGACGGCTGATAAACGGGCAAGGTCTTGGGGGGTTTTAGGGCATTGTAAAACAAATACAGGATACATGCCGACACTCCGAGGAATACAAGAAAAAAAAGTTTGTATTTGGCAAAGAAAGTGCGCATTTTTTTGGGTAAAGGTAAGGCAGGAAAGTCAAGTCTTCAAGAAATGGCACACACTTTGGTCCCAAAAGTTTCTTAAAAAGTTAAAGCCAAATCCAGCCGCTTTTTTTTAGACCCTGTAAAAGTGTACTTTTGTGCGTTCAAAAATTAAAATACATAGATGGATCCATTATTGATAAAGACCATACAGTTTTTTTTAAGCCTTTCGCTTCTAATTATTCTACATGAGCTGGGGCATTATATTCCTGCCAAAATATTTAAGACCAGGGTAGAGAAGTTCTACTTGTTTTTCGATGTTAAATTTTCCCTTTTTAAGAAAAAAATAGGTGAGACAGAATACGGAATCGGCTGGCTCCCATTGGGCGGTTATGTAAAAATCTCCGGGATGATCGATGAGAGCATGGATACTGAAGCCATGAAGGAGGAGCCTAAACCGTGGGAATTTCGAAGTAAGCCGGCATGGCAACGGCTTATCATTATGTTGGGCGGGGTTACGGTCAATTTTATTCTTGCGGTTATAATTTTTATCGGCTTGGTATTTACTTATGGGGAACAATATATTCCTGCAGACAGCTTAAAGGATGGCATCTGGGTGACCGAAAAAAGTCTTGGGGACAAATTAGGGATCCAAACCGGCGATAAGATTCTTGCCGTGGACGGGCATAAGGTCGAATCATTGGACAGAATTCTTCCCGAGATCGTTTATGGGGAAGAAATGACTATTTCTAGGGATGGCAGGACTTTTACCGAGAAGATCCCCGTTGATTTTATTGCAACCATATCGGCCGAGGATAAGGATAAAATAAGGTTTATCAGTTTTAGAAGACCTTTTATTATCCAAGAGGTATCCAAGGGATCCCCCAATACAGGAGTGGATTTTCGGAAAAACGACCAACTCATTTCCATTAACGGGGAGAAAGCCACTTATCTTGATGAAGCAACACCGTTGTTGGAGAAATACAAGGGAAAGACCGTTTCTATGAAAGTAAAAAGGCAGGATGGTAGTATCGCGGACTTGGATGTTAAGGTAACCAACGATGCCAAAATAGGTATTGCATTGGGATATACCATGGAAGCTTTGGCTGAAACCGGGGCCTTTTCGGTGAAAACGAAGAGCTATACTTTCTTGGAATCTATCCCTGCAGGTTGGGAAAAGGGGGTAAAGACCTTAACGGATTATATAAAGGGAATGAAGAAAATTTTCAATCCCGATACCGGTGCTTATAAGGAAGTAGGAGGATTTGCAGCAATTGGCAGCATGTTTCCTGACACTTGGGACTGGACTCAATTTTGGGCCACTACCGCCCTTATTTCCATAATTTTGGCCTTTATGAATATCTTGCCCATCCCTGCCTTGGATGGTGGCCATGTCATGTTCCTACTGTATGAAATCATCACGGGCCGCAAGCCCAGCGACAAATTTTTGGAATATGCACAGATGGTCGGTTTTTTACTGTTGATCGCTCTATTGTTGTTCGCAAACGGCAATGATTTTTATAAATGGATAACCAAGTAACCGGGGCTCAATTGTTATCATAATCATAGCGCTAATTTGGTAAATCCTATCAAGGAAGACGCATCCGATCGCGTAAATAAATGTGACCTTTTTTATTGGCGCTGAGCGCTAGGGGTCTGGCCAAAAGCCGGGTTATCCAAAGAATGTAATTATCTCTGGGCAATATTTTGCTTAAAATAGAGTACAACGGTTTGGGATATTTGAAAAAACATTTATATTTGCACCCGCTTAGCTGATAGAAGCAAAGCAATATTCCTCCTTAGCTCAGCTGGTTAGAGCATCTGACTGTTAATCAGAGGGTCCTTGGTTCGAGCCCAAGAGGAGGAGCTAATAAATCAGGCAGTTACATGAAAATGTAGCTGCCTTTTTTAGTTTTCAGCGTGCTTTCGGCGTGCTTTTCTCGGATTATGCCCAATTGTTGTGTTTGTGCAAATATTGTGGTCAATCTATAAAGGAAGAATTCCACATTCTTCACTCGTCCATATTGGCTCCTAAAAACCTTTACTTGGGCATATCATAGTTGACCATCCAGTTTATGCCAAATTTATCGGTCCACATTCCAAAGTAGGCGCCCCAAAAAGTAACCTCCAAAGGCATGGTCACTTTCCCCCCGGCCGACAGGGCGTCACATAATTTATCGGCTTCTCCCTTGGAGCCTACGCCTATGGAAATGGAAAAATTATTGCCTACGGCCAATTTCGGGCTCATGCCGGGCATGGTGTCGCTGCCCATCAAAACGGTTTCCGAGCTTATGGGCAGGCTTACGTGCATGATCCTATTTTTCAACTCCTCTGACAGGGCGGGCATCCCTTCCTGTGGGGGCATCTCGCCAAATCGGCTGAGATCTAGAAACTCTCCGCCGAAGGCGGACCTGTAAAATTTAAAAGCTGCCTCGCAGTTTCCGTCAAAAGTCAAATAAGCATTTACTGTTGCCATAATTCTATTTTTTTTGATTAATAAATCCCAACAAGTTTTTTAGCCTTTCTCAAGCCTCAAAACTTCAAATTTTCATCGATATCGTAGGCCATTCCCTTTAGGCCGAGCAACTTTCGCATCAGGCCTATTTGCCCCAAGAGATAATCTTCCCTACCGATGCACATACCGATCATGTTCAGGACATTTTCCGGGACGAACGGGATGTTCATACCAAATGAAAAGGGTCGATCTAATTGGCCGTCGGTTGCCGTTAGCAATTTTTGGTACACTTTTGGTGAAATGGTCGCGAAACTTTTCTTTAATGCTTCCAGTGTGGGATAGTCAAGGCTTACATCCAACGTCCTGGCTTCTTTGAACAAGTCTTCGTATGGATCTTTATCCGCTATGCCCAACAAGGATCCTACCCAATATCGGCAATTGACCAGGTTGCCCGTCATCCATACCACATGGTTTGTATTATTTTCGATGCGTTTCAACGCGGCTTCTTCCGAAATACCATCCAGGGCATTTTTAAAACTTTGCGAATGCATCCGGTATGCAGGGATGATAATGTCCAATTTTTTTGAGGTTGCTTTGTCCATGATATTATTTTATTGGTTTCCAACTACTGTCCTGAAATTTCCTTGACCAGGGTCCATCGCCTTGAGAAAGGTTTCATCGAAATAATCATGCATACCGCTGTAGGTAAAAGCCGGTGATGGTGAACGGTTTGAAAAAGGTGCAACGGTATCACGTTGTTTACTAGAAAAGTTACAAAATGCCAATTACTTATCCAGGGCACAAATGAATTGCTCTATAAATTTCGTAAATTTTTCATTTATGATGCACAGTTTATTCTTAAAATATAATTCCCGATTAAAACTCCCTTTCTGTGAGGCATCTTGCCAAATCGACCGAGATCCAGAAACTCTCCCATGCACTAAATCCCTGCTCATAACCCCATTCGATCTGCTCTTCCAGACTAGCTCCATCTCCTTCATTAAATATATTGAAGTCCGGTGAAAATTTCCTGTTAAATGGAGCATTGGTTTTCGATGGGACAAAATGCTTCGAATGGTTGGATAAAGCCCGGCCTGTATACATTGTCATGTCGGCTCCGCCTAGTAGCGCATTTCTTAAAAGGTCTTAACGGTTCATATTATTCCTTATTTAAATGCGCTATCCTTTCACTGCTCCTTAAAAAAGCAATTAAATCAGCGATTTCTTCCTTATTCAACACCCCACCAAATCCCGGCATCATAGACATACCCGGAATGGATTGTAAATTCTTTATTTCTTGCCGATTGATCGTTTTTTTCGAATTCGGCCCTGTACTTAGTTCGATTGCATTTGAGGTCTCACTGATGATCACCCCTTGCATCTTATCCCCATTGTTCATTTCGATCTCCCACAAATCATACCCTGGTGCAATAGACATTCCCGGATCCAATATATTCGCCAACAAAGCCTTGGACTCCCAATTGTGTACCGTTCCCAAATCCGGCCCATAATTAACACCCAACCCACCTCGTACCTGATGACAAATAGCACAATGGGTTTTGTAAACCTCCAAGCCTTTTTCCTTATCTCCTGGTATAGTCAATGAGGATTGATAGCTGGCTATTACATCTCCTATCTTGTCTTCTGCCAGATAGGTCCGAGCCCGTTTTCTGAGTGCATCATCATGGTGTTGGTTTAGATTGACGATACGGGACCATCCTAGCTCCGACTTTGGGATATCACCTTTTTCCAGTGCATTCAGCAACAGTACGACACGATCATTTTCACTCATAAAGGTGTTCAGGGCTGCATCCCGCACCCTGGGCGTCATTTTATCCCAATGCTTCAACACATAAGCCGATACCCCAGTTCCTGGTATCTTTTCGTACACCTCCAAAGCTGCTATTTGGACAGCCGGATCTTCCGAAGGAACAATCAGAGCTTGGATTTCCGATTCGTATTTGGAAGGATCGCCTAATACCAAATAATTCAGCATCTGGGATCGATAACTGGCCAACTTGCTTTTGTCCTGGGCTTTTGATATGGCTCTTGACATCGATTGTTCTATAACAGGGAATGCAGGGACATTTACTTCCTTTAATATCTTTTGGGTATAGCCCCGGATTTTATCCGAAGGTTGCTCAAAAAAGGCATTGATCAATCCTGGAACCTCATTGGCCAAAATCCGATTTCTATCCTTATTCCGACGAATTCCAACGGCCAGTCCTTTAAGTATGGCCGACTGAAGTACCTTAGGATCGTTTGACTTGACAGCCATTCCTTTTCTGAGCAATGACACTATTCGCTTATCCTCATTACTGGCCCCCAACACCTCGGTCAAACGGCTTATGAATGCGTTATACTTTTCAAGCGTCTCCTCATCGTCCCCTGAACTAAGGCGGATGCTTCTTCGTTTTATAGTCTCTTGCAACAACCCTTCTACATCCAGCCTTTTTGCTGTCAATGCAGACCATTGAACCCATTCGTCTCCTATGTCATGGAATAATATTTCTTCCCGTATGGTTTGCGCTTTATCGTTTTCCAAATCTCCCAAAGTACTAAGCAATTGGAAACGAACCTTATCAAATGGATCATCCGCCATTTCATATAGTGTTTCTTGCAATTCTTTGTTTTCATCCAGATAGCGTTCCGCCAATCGAATGGCATTTTCCCTGATACCAGCGGATGGATCCCTTAAACTGGCTTTGATATCTTCCATTTTCAATTCACCCATTCCTTCGAGGGTCCAAAGAGCATGTAAACGACCCAATTCATTCTTTCCCTGACGCACTTCTTTTTTCAATACAGATACGATTGATCGATCTTTTCGATCGACAAGCAATCGCTGTGCATGGGTTCGCCACCATCGATTCGTGTTACTTAGATAGTTGACCAAATCTTCGCTTGAACTCTTACCCAGATCGAGACCTTTCGTCCATTCTGCCGGGAGAGTGCCTTTGGGACTGATTCGGTATATCCGACCCATATTGTGACCATCATATAAATCACCCGCTTCGATTGCCTCGTCCGACATCCACTCCGGATGTTCTATGATCCGGCGATAATAGTCCAATACATACAAAGCGCCGTCGGGACCAATATATGTATTCACCGGGCGTGCCCAGGAATCCTTTGAAGCCATAAATTCCTTTCCGGCTTCTATTCGACTCGCCTTAAAGGTAGCACCGTTGTCAGTGAGTCGATCTGAATGGACCAGATTGCTTACCGATTCACACACAAATGTGACGGCCCGATTATAGGGAGGTGGGAATAAACCACCTGTATAATAAGTCAGCCCACTGCTGGAGGTCGTCAATCCAACCGGTGTAAATAGTTGCCGATCCGGATGTGTCGTGATTTGGAAAACTTCTGTTGAATTGCCATGATCTGAAATATCTTCTGCGGCCTTACTTATTACCGCATCCGGATTGCGATGCAGATAGCGCGGATTGATCACTTCCTCATAAATGTGGTTCTGGTTGTGGGTGAGAAAATGATGCCCCCATTCATCAAAGGTGTGGCCAAACTGCCCTTTCTCTGATAACATCTCCAGACTTTTCCCATCCGTCTTAAATCGTACATTCCTACTATTTGCATTTTGGGGTAAAGAGGGGCCGTCTTGGTCATCCCAAAACCGTATTTTTTCGCCTTGATCTCCAAACTCATCTTCATATTTTCGGGTACCTATCCGGCCATAATGCGATAAGTATATCCAATTGTCCAATCCATAAATAGGATTATTCACATTGACATGGGGATTGGATAAAGAAAATCCGGTTAAAATCGTATCCCGTACGTCGGCATGACCATCCCCATCGGAATCTTCCAGATACAGCACATGGGGCGCATCGGTCACCATGATACCTTTCTTCCATGGCATTACCCCATTGGGAAACATCAGTTGGTCCGCGAACAATATACTTTCATCCATCACCCCATCACCGTCTTTGTCTTTCAATATTTTGATCTTGCCAGTATGGCTATTGTCGGTTGGGTACCCGGACATCTCTACAACATACATCAATCCGTTCTCATCGACCGCCATATCGACTGGATCGGATATCAACGGCTCGCTCGCAACGAGTTCCGCTTTAAATCCTTCGGCTACCTCATAGGTTGCTGCTCCATCCTTGGGTGGTACGGCACCTTTGTAGTACTCTATCTTGGTTTGATTACAGGATATCAATAGTATTCCAGTACAAAGAATAAAGGTGGTATTTATGTATGTGCAGTTCATTTATTTAGGGTCTTTTTATTTTTCGTATTTTTTGGAAACCTATAAATTCGTCAGTTCCACCTCCCTAATCCCACACCAATGGGGGAAATTTCTGCACGTGAATTTGGTTGACTTGATCTTTTCAGAAAAACCTAATATCAAATTAACCCTTTATAAACTTATTCTTCCCACATCCTGTTGATCAGCTTCAAGGTCTCTTCCACTAAAATAGCCCCACCATCTGGACCCACTGCATTGCTCTGGCACACTGCACTGTAGCCACCGCCTCTAACTGCTTTGGAAGTGGGCAAATAGGTGCCGGGGCCAGCCAGTTGGACCACTATGGTTTGGAGGGCCTTGCTTCTGGATTGCATTTGAATTCCATAGTCCGTGAAGAGTTCAAATTGGTTGGTACACACCACGATATCTCCTAGACGGATCACATGAATCTCTGTATCATACTGAGGATTGGGATTCTTTTTCTGCGCTTCGTACCGCTTCACGATATCGCCATACCAGGTCATACGGGTATTCACCTTATCGGCCATAGCTGGATCTTTAGCAATTTGATCGGCCGCTTCGTTAGATATACGCATCGATTCTAGGTATTCATCCACTGTAATTATTCGCATTGGCAATTCTATACTTCGAACTTCATGTTCTAATACCACGTCTTCATGTTTATCCCCTTCTACCGCATTGTATGTCCACACTACCGCCTCCTCAATTCGTTGTGCTATGTCTTCCATCCGACTGGTGTTGCTTAATTCTCGCATTCTTTCGAGGGCCTTTTTGCGATAAATTGGGTGCGGGGACTGATCTCCGGCCGCACCGATCAACCCGGCAATAATCACACCATCACCAAACCGCTTTTTCAGCTTTTCTCGTACCGGGTGCCAGTAATCTGCATCTATCCTTGTATCTCCTTCCACTTCCTGCGCTGGACAGGCTACTTCGATGGCCATTCCCAATAACTTATCGGAACTATTCCAAAAAAACAAGGAATGCACATCGTGATCCTCATATCCCTCGATATTATTAAATTTAGGCGTATCCGAAGTTCCATACATCACCGCCTCTCCATCTTTATATACCACTCGTCGGTTGTAAGGTATCGCTGCCCGTCGTTGACCCCATGACATTTTGCCTTCTACCCTTTTTTCCCAGGCGGTTATAATGCCCGTTGCAATTTTGCCGACCAAAAACAATCTATATTCCGCTACCTGGGTAACCCCTTTTTCCGGTATCTTATAAATAAACGGGGCCTTATCAGAGGTATCATTTAAAACAGGGGTTGTGTGGGAGTGTGTCGCATTAATGACGATCTTATCCACACTAAATCCAGGAATTCTTTTTTTCACTTCTTGTCTCACCATATTCCACACTTGATTGGGAATACCTACCAGATCACAGGACACAAAAATGGCCATATCCAGACTGTTCTTACCATTCCTGGATTCCAATGCAATAATATTGGCAGTGAGCGGGGTACTTATCTCATTGGCTATTCGTAGATGAAATTGCCCCCCCAGGGCCACTGGCAACTTTGGCGTAATATCTACCTCGGATGTACCTATATATAGTTCTTGGGAATACAAGTTCAGGGTGAAAATGAATGCAGTTAAAATGATTAAAACTCGTGTCATGTCAGTATAATAATTTAAGGTTACTAATTGTTATTGCGAACGAGCCAGATAATCGATTGATTTAGCATATCTATATAATCAAGATTCCAATGGTCCACTGAATGTCCAAGATATGTATAAAATACTTCACCGACAAAATCGGTTTTTCCCATCCAGGTCGCCGGTTCTTCTTATTGCTCCACAGTACGTCGGCAGAACGTTTGCCTCTGCATTTAGCGTTGGGGCAACCCGATACAAACTCCCGATAGTATGCCAATTTCTTTTCTGAACCCCCTTGAATATCGGGTGAATACACATGCCAGCGTTAGGGACATGAGGTTTACCTTGATGTTGGAACATTTTAAAAAGCCAAAAGCTGATTGTATGGGGAAAGTCTTGGCCTGGCTAATTTATAAAGTAAGGAATAGCTATGGTCGGCAGGAAGAGCGACCATATTGAGGATTAAAGAAACACCGTATGTGAAATCCGTATCCGGAGAATTCCCGATTGGTGTCGGAAGCGCACTCCGCTAGTCACGGGGAAAGGCCTTTACTTGGTTGACAAATGCTAGTTTATAAGGTTACAAATTATTCTCTAAAACATTTAAGAGCTTGTTTGCAGCTACCTTTAATTTTTCACTGGAAGATTAAATTTGAGGCTCTTTGAAAGTTCGTGTCGATACTAATCCCTTTTCATATTTTGCTCTACGGCTTTATTGAAATCGGTAATAATACTGTTGGGCAATAGGGCTTTTTTTAACCATTCGCTGTTTCCATAAACCCCTGCTTTTGAATAGTCAAAAAGTTTGAAATCTATTTTTCGAATACTCTTCTTATTTTTAAATTTAAAGTTAAAATTAGGGGCATCAATAAAATTTGGATTCTCTATAATGCTATTGATATCGTGTTCTGTTTTTTGCCATTCCTCAAAGGAATTTCCATTAAAATCATAAGTATTACCTCCTGTATTCCAGTAGAGGTTATTGTCCATGAGAATGTCAATTTTATTCCAAGCTCCATTTAAGACAACACCTCTGTCAAAAACTAAAATATTATTGCTAAAATTAAATGAGCGATGTTCTTCTACTCTTGTACATTGTGCTTGGTACATTTTTGCATAGGCAAAAATATTATTTTTTATGGCGTTGTTTTTGCCATAATGTTGGTGGAATCCCCCAGTTTTGGTGCAATATACGAGATTGTTTTCCATTACAATATCGGAGGAGCCTTCATCTGGGTATAATCCCCATCCTCCATAGGAATACGCATGTACATGATGTATGACATTGTTGCTGACAATAGTCCCTTCTGATTTGCCCAAGGTATAAACGGCGGCCATATCACTTAATAAGTCCCAACCAATATGATGAATATGATTGTAGGTAATTTTATTTCTTTTGGCGAGACTTGGTGCATAGCCCCAAACCCATCCTACCGATATACCTGTATAGTAAAAATTCCCAATATCATTATGCGTAATTTCATTATCCGAACTGTGCCCAACCCATATTCCTACCGCAGGCGGAAATTCTTGACCTCCTGATTGAATAATGTTATTATCCAATTTGATATGATGGGTATGTTCAAAACCGTCCAATGCAGCTACATCACCCAAATAAATACCTCCACCTCCTATATTGTGAATATAGCAACCGCTTACGAGGGAATTGCTACAACCTTTACCAAACCACAAGGCATGTTGCCCTGTATGTGCAATCTCACAATTAGAGAAAGTGATATTTCTTGCTCCTTCGAGCATTATGGCTGAAGGAATTTCTGTTGCTGCCTGATTTGGCTCAAAACCAGTTTGAGGTATACGATAATGACAATACTTAAATGTAATTCCTTCAAATTTGATATACTCTACAAATTTATTATTAGATATATCGCCTTCAACATAGATTAAATTTTCTAGCACAGGTGCTATTATTTCTGTATTTTCTAGAGTTTGTCCGGGTAGAGGTATGTATGACAATATGCCATTATTGTTAAGAAACCATTCACCAACTGAATCTAAAGCAGCCTTATAATTTTCAAAAACAATGCGATCATTTTTTTTTAAAGGATTCCATGGTTTCATTCCTTCTCCGGAAGTGAATAAAGCCAAGCTATCTTTATCAATTTTGTCAATATGTCTAATTGTGAAATCCCATTTATGGTAAGCTCGGAAACGTATAAGGTTTAAATCATCATCGTTAAGGTTTTGTATGAATTTAAAATTTTCATTATCAAACTTTAGTACTTGTTGGGCTTTTTCAGCTGCCCGTCCTGTCCCTCTCTCCCAAACATTTTCCTTTATGCTATCTATTTTCAAAAATCCTTCGTTTGGAGTTCGAGCAAGGGTTGCTCTTTTATTGTTAACATAAAGCTGGTCAAATCTCCATTTATAGTAACTGCTTTCCGGTATTTTTGCTTCCCAAACACCATTTTCATTTACAGTAAATCCACTTATCTTTTTTCCTCCGCTAAAAACTGGTGTAGCTCCTTTTTCGGCTTTATATATAATTGGAAGGTCAGGAGTGCCATTATCTTCATGCGTTAAAACAAAAGGTTCTTTCATTGTATAGGTGCCATTTGCAATTGTAACAATAAAAGGAACTGGTAGGGCATGTTCCTTTTTATATTCCCTTATCGCATCTCGAGCGGCCGTTAATGATGCAAATGGCTGTTCTATGGTGCCGGGGTTTAAATCATTCCCCGCAGGGGATATATATAGTTCAACTTGAGCATTTAAACTCATATTGCAAAGCACTAATAGAAATAGATAGACGCTTTTTCTAATTTTTTCTGCCATTTAAAATCTATAATACAAGGTTACTTTTTGCCCAACATGGGCAACCCAATCAAATCTAAGGTATGGTATTAATCTAAGGGGCGCAAGTCCCTTACAGGCTAGGGTAACACCTTGAGCCATTAGCAAGCCGTAAGGTCACTATGCGCGTTGTGGCAGTTATTTAGCTTAGCTCTTCTAAATTTGTTATTACCCTTGATTTAAGAATTCTCTGGGGATAACTACGGAATAATTTTGGAAACACGTCTTGCAGGCATTCTTCTACCTTCACAACTGTTTTGTTGTCTTTTGTTTTAAATGTCCAATTATGGATTGTATCCGAACCAAAAATGGTACCTGTCCAACCAAGCATAGACATTGAATTTTTAGTATGAATCCTTGATTTAAAGGAATGTCCGCCCCCTTTCCAACTTAATTGGGTTCCTTCTTTAACTTCTCCGTGAACTTTCGTTTCTGAAACAACCTTTTCCTATTTTTTATGTCGTTCCAAGTGATCATTTCTATATTATTTTCTCTAAGTTTCAACCTGTTTTTTTCATTTGTGAAAAAGTCGAAATCTATTTGTCTCCATTCTGAACCAAAATTCGGATGGTTTACGGTAACTCCTTTCATCTCACTATCATCGAATGCCGGATGGATTAAAATGAGGTTCAGGCCGCTCGATAAATTTTCTAAAATCGAACTATAGTAGTCGCCAAGTTTGCCGGTCCTGAAACTCTCGAATTCACCAACATAGGTTTTGTCGATTATGAAATCCCCCTCTTCTATGTTCAATTCGGGATTTAGGCCGACCATTTGCATCAATTGTTCGTTTATCAAAATGGGAAGATTATATTTTTTGCCCAAGTCCCTGTAAATTTTTAAAAATTCCGGATGCGACCCAACGCTGTACATATGAGAATCGATATGGGTTGGCTCCATCCCGAATTTCAGCGCTTTCCCTATCTGCGCTTGAAGTTCTTTTCGGACATCATCTGGGGAAGCGTTTTTTCTAAGGTCCTCTCTTTTTTTATAAAAATGACCGTTCTGGTCTACCAAACTTGGCACTTCGGAAATGGGCAGAACAGGCCCAAATTTGTAGTTTTCCCATTCGCAAGTCAGCGTTAAGTGGATTCCATGGTCAAACTTGGGATTGTTCTTGGCAAATAGTGCCATTTCATAAAACCACGGACAGGGCACCATAATACTGTATGAATTCACAATTCCGATCTTAAGCGCTTGAATTGTAGCCCTATTTTCGGAATGTGAAAGTCCAGCGTCGTCCGCGTGTATTATCAGTAATTTGGTTTCTTCTGCGAACCCCAATTTTTGTAAAGTATTCATTTTCAATTTGGTTAATATATTTGATAGTTGTTTTTTTGAGTATTTCACCTTGCATCTTGGTACATGTTCCCGAGTCCCGCAAATTAGCATGGATAAGGGTCGTGCCTCTTAAGTTGCCCTTCGAAAGTGAATAAACATACCATACTTGCGTTCAATTTGCTTTAGCTGTGCTTCACCAGGTTTTTTTGATGGTACAAGTAGTATCTCTTTTTCTGTATTTGTACATGAGAAGAATACGCTCCCAATATTTAGTAGTAAAAATAAATTTTTCATAGTTCTCGTTTTTCAACGATACCTTTAATAGTTTTAGTATGACTCGTGTTGTTGTTTAAGCAAGCAAGTACAAACAAAATAAAAAAACGGCAAGCCCCAACACTTCAGGGTTCATAAGTAGCCTCGTGCCAAGCCCTATGTTTAACCAATGATTGGATAGAATATGCAATAAATCATTCCCAAATTAAACGCCGCATGACATATGATCGCCCCCAAAATGGATCCTGCATACTTACTGCATATGTAAAATAAAATACCGACGCAAAACATACTTAACACCCATATCAGCGTTGGCCCTATCAAGAATGCCCATCGATGATCGATGAATATTAGTCCAAAGTGGGAAATATGGACCAAAGCAAACGCCGAACTATCTATCAAAGATGCTTTTCGGTTCCCAACGGAATTCGCAAAACTAGAATGGACTATTCCCCTAAAAAAAAGTTCTTCCCCAATGGGACTAAATAGCATTCCGGTCAGGGCCATTATTGAGAACATCACCAACTTACTTTGTTGGTCGATCTCGTTCGGAATATTATAAGATTTTCCGATATACGAGTACCAATTTTCGTAAGATTTACCATAAAGTGCTTCCCCTAAGAAGTAAAGGGATACACTAAATACAACTCCAATGATAAAGCCAATAACAAGCCAGCGCTTGTTTTTAGGTTTTCTGACCCCTATTTTTTTTAGTCCGTATTTGCTCAAAAACAGAAATGGTGCAATAGCCGAAATAAGCATGATCAACCCTACATAACCATAATTTGCTGTGGCATTTGCGTGCAGTACCAGCGCAAAACGGGGAATACAGATTAGCAGAACTAAAAAAAGTCCGAATTTCCAATTAAAATTGAAGATCTTACTCCAAAACGGTTTTAATTCATTCTCCATAGTTTATTGTAAATTCTGGGTATTTTTTGATGTTTTTTGGATATTGTCTCCAAAAATGTCCCATTAGATTTGCTCATAAGGAGCTCAGTTTCAAAATAACCAATGTGCCTTCGGTTTTTAATTCGGACTTTCACTGATCAATATCCACAGCATAGACCGTCCCTGCCAACATATCCGGGAGCAGTAGTCTGCCTTTCTCCTCTTCCAAATAGAAGTCGGCGGCAGATTTTAAGCCATCTATCAATACAATTGACTCTTCAGTTTTGCCATCAATCTTCCAGACCTTCCCCTGCACCCAACTACTGATGTAATAATTCCCCTTACTGTCTTGTTCCACGCCGTCCGCACCCCTGAACTGACCTTTCAGAGGGGTTAACTTTCCATTGCGTTTTACCAAAAAGTTGCCCTGAAAAAATGCACCTACCATAATATTGCCATCGTTATCAATGCCCACACCATTTGGATTGGTCATCAGCGGGGAAGTATCCTGGGCAATGGAAACCTTACCGTTTAGATCAATATAATAAATGCGTCCTACTTGGGGTATCAACTTCGCTTGTTCACTGTCCAATGGCCATAAGGCACCGTTCTCGTCCCGCATGAATTTAGTATCCCCCATATCCGCTACGTAAATCCCTGTACTATCGGCGTCCGATGACACATCGTTCAAGTACAGAACTACTTCTGGAAAATCTTCTTTTTTAGCAAAAACAATGGCATTACCGTTCTTATCTACTCTCCAAACACGGGTTACGTCGGAAAAATATAAACGTCCGCCTACGTATGCAATGCCCTTGGGCTGGTCAAATCCCTTGGAAAACACCTTTACCCCTTTCTTGGAAATTTCTACCACTTCGCCGTCACCGTCTTCGCTGCCGTTCATTAAGGTAACATAGTAATTGCCGTTAAAACCTTTTGTAATACTTTCCGGTTTTTCGCCCACTTTTACTGGAAATTGAATTTGTGCTTGTAAAGCAAGGACAGGGAATAATAAAAGCGCGAATAGGGACTTCCCTTTAAGAAATTGAATGAGGCCATTTTTAGCCGGGGTAAAAGAATTTTCCATTGCGATGTGTTTTTAGAGGTTGGATAAATGTTCTTTTCGTGAATTACCTAAGATAGTAAAATGTATCCAAAATAGAATTTATATACTTGCAATAAATAGGATAACTTCCCTATTTATAAGAAGTTGAAAAGTTAGTTTACCCCATTTGGCCACCTGCCAGGAAATTTAAAATTTAGCATTCGTCAATACTTCTAGTCCCAAAAGCAATAAAAGGATTGTTGCTATTATAAATTGATTACCCATTAACCAGTCAAAATCTTTATTGTCTCAATTTGTAACAATAATATTTTGTACTCTTATTTTTTTATTCTTTATTTGGAAAAAATAGATTAGTGCCCGAAAAAAAAACTTTAAAAAGTATTGAACGCGAGGATGTTATCCAGAATCTTGCCTATGACCTTGTCATCTTTGGGTTCAATGGAAAGCAGCTCAAGATCTTGGTTCTTGAATACCACAATACCGGTCTATTTGCCCTGCCCGGTGGCTTTATAAGAAGGAGTGAAAGCCTGGAACAAGCTGTAAAAAGAGGTTTGAAGGAACGCACAGGACTAGACAATATCTACTTGGATCAATTTCGGACCTTTGGAAGTCTGACCAGATCGAATCCGGAAGCAATGAAACGCATCTTGGAAGAAAACGGACTTGATCTAAGAACCCACGAATGGATGTTGGGCCGATTCCTTACCGTTGCCCATTATGCCTTGATAAATTATGACGAGGTTTCGCCCCAACCGGATTCACTTTCCGACAGCATCAATTGGTACAGCGTAGACGACCTACCTACCTTGATGATGGATCATCGAGAAATTGTGGAAATGGCATTACAGGAACTACGCGAGAACTTGGAAAAAAAATTGGTCGGTATGAACCTTTTGCCTTCAAAATTTACCATGAAACAATTGCAGCAGGTATACGAGGCCATTTTGGGAGAAAGGATGCGTAGAACTACTTTTCAGCGCAGAATCTTGGCAATCGGTGTTTTGGAAAGGCACGAAAAGCTTTTTCAAGGTAGGGCACACAAGGCTCCTTATCTGTACAGTTTTAAAGGATATGAATAATTTTTCGATTACAAAAGAATGATATACAGCAATTAACATGAAAGGTATTGGCCATTTTGGATTTTTACTTTGGTTGCTATTTGCAACAGCATTCTCGCATACCAGCTATTCACAGGAAGGGATAGCTGCATTGGATGCTACTGTAATTCCCAGAATGCGTGTCATTATAGACAACGACCTTGGAGGAGACCCGGATGGTCTTTTTCAGTTGGCACATCACTTACTTTCCCCATCGGTGGAAATCCGCGGCATTATCGCCTCCCATTTGTATGCCGAAGGTTTTGGTGCACCGGGCACTTCTGAATATGCCAGGGAAAAGGCGATGGAGGTTTTGAAGATTTTGCACTTGGATAAGGGCATACCCGTGTATACTGACAAGAACGAAAGTCTAAAGGATGTGAATATTGCAATGAATTCCGATGCCGTACAAGCTATCATTAAGGAAGCCCTTCGCACGGATACGGATTTGCCGTTATATGTCGTTTGTGGCGGAGGCTTAACGAATATAGCTAGCGCCTATCTGTTGGAACCTAAAATTGCCGAAAAGCTCACTTTGATCTGGATCGGGGGCCCCGAATATGATGACCTAGCCTTACCGTCACCCGGCTCTACCCCGTTGGAGTATAATTTAGGGATCGATAAAGTGGCGGCACAGGTAATTTTCAACAAATCGGATATTGATTTGTGGCAGGTTCCAAGAAATGTTTATAGACAGCCCATCATGTCACATGCAGAGCTTATGTTACGTGTAAGCAATAAAGGGCAATTGGGGAATTATTTGGCCCGGACCATGATGGAAACATTCAAAAAATTGAATGCTTGGAAAGTTCCCATTGGGGAAACCTATATTATGGGTGATAATCCGTTGGTTCTGTTAACGGCCCTACAGTCTTCGTTTGAACCCGATCCCTCGTCTAGCCCTTACGTGATAAAAAGAGCTCCCAAGATAAATGACCAAGGACTATACGAAACCAATCTTACAGGCCGGAATATCAGGGTGTACGAGCAATTGGATAATCGCCTTCTTTTCAATGATTTTTATGACAAGCTAGAATTATTGGCTATCGAACAAAATTAACTCAAACCTCAATTTTTTAAAGGTTACGTGTTGTGGAATACTAACAAATAAACGAACAGGAAAATGAAAAAAGCAATCGATCATCTAACGGTAATTTTAATGATCCTATTCACAGGATCCATAATCGCCCAATCGGAAATCAAGACCGGTGCGGACGTTGCGGTCACAAACACCCAATCGGGGAAAGTCCGTGGCTACATCCATAATAAAATATACAACTATAAGGGAATCCCCTACGCAAAGGCCAATCGCTTTGAAGCTGCAGTCAAACCCGATGCCTGGGAAGGGATTCGCAGCTCCACTACCTATGGGCCAGTAGCGCCCTTGTTGACACCAACGACAGAAGTTCAGGACGAACCTGAATTTGTATTTGATCACGATTGGGGATATACCAATGAAAACTGCCTTAACCTCAATGTTTGGACCCCAAGTATTGCCGATAGCAAAAAAAGACCGGTTCTTTTTTGGATCCATGGGGGTGGTTTCACCGCAGGATCAAGCCATGAACTGCCTTCCTACGATGGGGAGAATTTGAGTAAAAAGGGCGACGTTGTTGTGGTCTCCATCAACCATAGGTTGAACGTGCTGGGCTTTTTGGACCTGTCCGCCTATGGTGAAAAATACAAACACTCCGCCAACAACAGTATGCTAGACTTGATTGTTGCCTTGGAATGGGTGAGGGACAATATCTCCAATTTTGGGGGCGACCCGGATAACGTAACCATTTTCGGTCAATCGGGTGGCGGGGCCAAGGTAAATACGTTGATGGCAATGCCCAATGCAAAAGGTTTGTTCCATAAGGCGATTAACCAAAGTGGTTCGTTTAGGAGCGGGGTTTTGGAAAAGGAAGTTACCCAAGCCATCACCGCTGAAACATTGTCGATACTGGGGATAGATGCTTCACAAGTAGACAAATTACAGGATATACCATTTGGTGATTTGGCAGATGCCAGTTCAAAGGCACTTAAGAAAGTAGAAGCAAAAATGAAAGCAGACGGAAAGCCGATCATGGGATTCGGTCTGAGCTGGGGCCCCAGTGTGGACGGGAATGATCTGCCCTTCCAAACGGGTTCGGATAAAGCCCTTGCGCTTTCTAAAGATATTCCGTTGTTGATAGGTACCGTCAAAAATGAATTTGCCCCATTTGCGAACATGCGCTTCGCAAATGCTTCCGACGACCAAATCATGGCGCAGATCAAGGATCAATACAAGGGGAAGGCCGACGCCTATATCGCTGCGGTAAAAAAGGCGTACCCCAATGACACCAAGGCGATCGATCTTTTGGATGTGGACACCATGTTCAGGCCGGGAGCTGTAGACCAGGCCAACCAAAAATCAATGATTGCTGGTGGTGCTCCGGTTTATATGTATTTATTCACTTGGCAATCCCCGGTCTTTGATGGAAAATACAAGGCACTGCACTGTATGGATCTGCCTTTTGTTTTTGACAATGTAGATTTGGCCAACCATATGACCGGAGGGGGTAAGGAAGCACATATCCTGGCGGACAAGATGAGCCGTGCATGGATCAATTTTGCAAAGACGGGAACTCCGGGCCATTCCGGCCTTCCCAATTGGCCGGCCTACAATAGTAAGAATACGGCTACCATGCATTTTGACACCACTTGCGAAGTAAAACCTCAGATGGATAAGGAATTATTTGACCTTGTTCAAGGAAACCAATAACCTATTCAATGAGATAAAAGCGAAGTTACCTCAACTTATCCTTAAAAAAATCGTTGGTCCGTCCCCATGCCAATTCGGCGGCTTCCTTGTTGTAGCGAGGAGTGGTCGTATTGTGAAATCCATGGTTTACATTGGGGTAGATATAAGCTTCGTAGTCCTTGCCAAATTTCTTTAACGCTTCCTCATAGGCTGGCCATCCTGCATTTACCCGATCGTCAAGTCCGGCGTAATGCAGCATCAATGGGGCATTGATTTTGTCGATATCCTCAGTAGGCTGCCCCCCGTAAAAAGGAACGGCCGCATTAAGCTTGGGAACTCTAACCGCCATCATATTAGAGATCCAACCCCCAAAGCAAAAGCCTACAACCCCAATCTTACCATTGCAATCCTTATGGGACTTTAAATAGTCATAAGCAGCTATAAAATCTTCCAGCATTTCGTAGCGATCGCGTTTTTGTTGCATTTCCCGACCTTCATCGTCGTTTCCGGGGTAACCGCCAAGGGGGCTCAACGCATCGGGGGCAATGGTAATAAAGCCTTCCAATGCGGCCCTTCTGGCGGTGTCTTCGATATAGGGATTAAGGCCCCTGTTTTCATGCACTACCACAATGCCGCCCAATTGTCCATTGGCGTCCTTAGGTTTGGATAAAAGTCCCTTAATTTCCCCACCGCCCTTGGGTGAATTATAGGTGATATAGTCCGAATCCAATCTTGGGTCATTTTGATCTACCAGCATTGTGTCCTTATAATTGGGCATCATAAAGCTCATGAGCGATGCTACCGTGACCCCGCCAACGGCATATAGGGATAAATTTTCTATAAATTCCCGACGTTGCAACCTGTTGTGTGCATATTCGTCATAGAGGTCGAACACCTCTTGTTTGATGTCTTCTTTTTTTAACTTTCTCATGATGGCGTGAATTTAATTTAGTACTAATTTCATAAAGTTTTCCTTAAATGCCCTCCCGATCGGTAGGTTTGTGTCTTTGTCCAAACGGACTTGGTTACCGACAATCTTTTCAATTTTAGAGGTGTTTATAATGTAAGATTTATGGATCCGGACAAACCTTTTTGGGTTGAGATTTTCTTCCCAATACCGAAGGGGTTCATTGGAAAGGTATTTCCTTTCGCCGGAAAAAATTTCGGTATAATCGGCATCCGATTGTATATAACGTATATCTGCCACGTCAATTTTGATATGCTCGTAACCTGATTTGATGAATAGTATATCCATGGAGGCCGAATTGTCGGGCATACTATCCTGACCCGATTGTTCAGGTTTCGGAGCGGGAACTTTGGAGACGGCTTGCACAAAACGTTCAAAAGAAAAAGGTTTTAAAAGATAATCCACCACGTCGTAGTTATAGCTTTCCAGGGCGTAGTCGGAGAATGCCGTGGTCAATATTACATGTGGTCTATGTGCCAATGACTTAAGAAAGTCGATACCCGAGATTTTAGGCAGGTGGATATCCAAAAAAATCAGATCAATGGATTCCGTCCTCAAGAAATCCATCGCCTGAAGCGCATCGGTAAAAACGGCTTTCAATTCCAAATTTCCGATATCGATGATAAATTTTTTGAGCACCCTTTGTGCCGGGGGTTGGTCCTCGATGATAATGCAACGTATCATTTCGCTTCCGATTTTAACTGCATTTTTAAATAGACCCGATATTGATCTTTGAGCTCCTCAATTTTAAGTTCATGGGCATCGGGATATAAGATCTGCAATCTCTTTTTTACGTTATGAAGCCCAATTCCATTTGATAGGTTTTCGATATTTCCCATTGGTCGAAAAGAATTTGTACACTCAAATTCCAGCATGCCATCATCGGTAACCTTAATGTCGATGTCGATAAATATGTCTTTGGATTGGCTGGCCGTGCTATGTTTAAAGGCATTTTCAATAAATACGGTCAAGATTAGCGGGGCAATTTGAAACTCGGGGTTAATATTTTTGGTACGGAATGTTACCTTGCCACGCTCCTCGATCTGAAGTTCATTAAGTTGTGTAAAGTTCCTAAGGTTCTCTATTTCTTTTGGGAGGGCGACAAAATCTTCCTTGCAGTCGTACAACATATATCGCAGGACCGATGAAAGCTCCAAAATAATGGTAGGGGTCTTAGGGGATTGATCCAGGGCGTAGGAGTAAAGATTGTTAAGGTTATTGAACAAAAAATGAGGATTTATCTGGGATTTTAAAAACTGCAGTTCGCTCTCCCGGGCAGAGGTCCTTAGTTCTTCAACTTCCCGCTGCTTTAAGGAAGCGTCCCAAGCAAACTTGAATCCGACCAAGATGGTGACAACGGGCATAACGTCCAATAGGCTGTAAATGATTCCTGGAAAATGTTTGCCCCGTGTATTGGGGAAGAAAATCCTTTCGAGTACCAATTCCTCTACCAGGATTATGGAGGCAATGACAACCAGGGAGCCCAAAAAGAACGAAACATATTTCTTTTTATAGAAAAATCGGGGCAGCAGCACGTAATTGATGATAAGGGCACCGACTGCGTAATTAAGAAAAGCCACCATTTTAAACCCTTGAATCTGGGTTTGGTGCTTGTCAAAGGTAAAGAACAGAAATAGAACGATATGAAGTAACAATTGAAAGAATACCTCTTTGATAGTGGGGGTAAAATTTTTGGAATTCCGAGCCATATTCAAATTTAAGGTTTTCCCCGAAGTATCCCTCGTAAAAATCCGCCATCGACCATTTGGGCTGGATCAACGCCTCCGATAGTCCATTTCGTTGTTGATGGTACAATCATTGTCGTTTACGGAAAAGTTGGGTTCAGGTTGTTCAAAAAATAGCAGCTTTGTAGAGGGTCTTGAAATAAGAAAATGCCATTGTGAAAGACCCACGAAGGCAATTTTTATTAATGGTTAGAATCGAAGAAGCCTTATAAACCAGGTAGGCGTATTGAAATTATTTTGGGTTCGATTAAACCTTTATAACATTAAATAAGTCCAACGTTCATTACCCATGTCAATATCCAGAACATATGAAAAAGTCTGTTTTTGTTTTATTCTTAATCACAAGTGCTGCGCTAACCGCACAAAGTACATGGAAGGCCGATAGGGCCCATTCCAAAATCGGCTTTTCCATTACCCATTTGATGATTTCCGAAGTCGAGGGACAGTTCGGGGAATTCGATATTACCGCCACTGCCAATGATTCCTTTAGCGATCCGAAATTTACCGTTGACATAAAATCGGCAAGTATTGATACCGATACAGAGCGAAGGGACAATGATCTGAGAAGTGATCACTTCTTTGATGTAGCGAATTATCCATCAATTTCGTTTAAAAGCACCTCAATTGAAAAAACGGGCGACAAGACCTTTAAGCTAACGGGCGACCTGACTATGCACGGTGTGACCAAACCAGTTTCATTGGATGGAAAGCTCATAGGGATCATAACCGACCAACGTAGTCAAAAGCTAAAGGCCGGACTAAAGCTTACCGGCGTTTTGAATCGAAAGGATTTTGGTGTGGGTGCCAGCAGCATGGCACCAGTTGGTGACGATGTTACCCTAAACATCAATTTGGAAATGGCTCAACAATAAAAAATTTGTTTGGTTAGGGTTGAGAGTCCCGTTTAAGATTGGCCTGAAAACCTTGTTTTTGGGCCATTTTATCAAACTTGGATTTAATGATTGCTATAAAATGAAAAAAAACAGTGGATTTTACATGCGGCTTGTCCATCGCTATTTGGGTTTCTTTTTGGCCGGAATTATGGCCATTTATGCTTTGAGCGGAGTCTTGATGATATTTCGCCAAACCGATTTTTTAAAGCAGGAAACACATAAGGAAAGTCAATTAAAACCTGCTTTGACCGCCGAGGAAATTGGCAGGGAAATTAAGATCAAGGATTTGAAAATACAAAGTATTGAAGGGGACATCCTCCATTTTGACCAAGGCCAGTACAATAAAGCCAGTGGCATGGTCAACTATACCACCAAGGAACTGCCTTTGCTGTTGGGTAAAATGACCAAACTCCATAAAGCTACTACCAATAGTCCGGTATATTTTCTGAATATTTTCTTTGGAACATCACTTTTGTTCTTTGTTATTTCTGCATTTTGGATGTTCTTGCCCCATACCTCGGTATTTAAAAGGGGTTTGTATTTTACCTTGGGAGGAATAGCATTGACACTGTTACTATTATTTGTATAAACCCCAATTCCCGATCGCCGAATAAGAAAGGTTGGGTTCTTGTTATTTTGTAAAGATTACTTGGTGTTAAATCAAAGCACGGATGACCTGAAAAATAACCCCTAGAATAGCTCGCTCAAAATTTCATACGATCTTATCCTTGCCTTGTGGTCGTAGATATGGGATACCGCAATAATCTCTTGAACCCTTGTCTTGGCTACAAATTCCGATAGTTTTTCGGCAATAGTCTCCTTGGAGCCGATAAAAGTATAGTGCATCATATTTTTGATCATGGCTTCCTGAGCCTCGTTCCAAATCCCTTTCATGGTATCGACGGGAGGAGGCAGGGGACGTCGTACATTGGTGACGATTCCCATGGCAAATTGATACAGGCTGGTTGCCAGGCGGTTTGCTTCTGCATCGGTATCGGCAGCGATTACGTTTATACAGGCCATGGAGTAAGGTTGTTCCAATTGGGAAGAGGGCCGAAAGTATTGATGGTACAACTGCAGCGCATCGTATAAATGGGCAGGGGCAAAATGGCTTGCAAAGGCATATGGAAGTCCTTTTTCCCCGGCAAGTTGGGCGCTAAAGGTACTGGATCCCAATAGAAAAATGGGGATCTCTAGTCCTTCTCCAGGAATGGCCCTTACTCGACCCCCTAGATTTTCAGAAGAAAAGTACGCTTGCAGTTCAGTGATATCGTTAGGGAAATCTTGAACGCTTTCTTGTCTGCTACGCCGAAGGGCCTGGGCAGTAAGTTGGTCCGTTCCCGGGGCACGGCCCAATCCCAGGTCGATACGCTTGGGGTATAGGGTGGCCAAGGTGCCAAATTGTTCCGCCACGATCAAAGGGGCGTGGTTGGGAAGCATGATTCCCCCAGAGCCAACCCGGATTTTGGAAGTTCCTTCTGCCACATAACCTAGGAGTACCACGGTTGCCGAGCTTACAATACTCTCCATGTTGTGGTGCTCGGAGATCCAAAACCGCTCGTATCCCAATGCTTCCACATTCCGTGCCAGATCAAGGCTATTTTTAATGGCATCGAGATGGGTACTTCCTTGGGTTACTGGGACGAGGTCCAGAACAGAAAATTTAGTGGAACGTAAGATGTTATTTTGTGTCATGATTTTGTGCAATTGATGCTTTCCAGCAAAGTTAGTGCATGTGACCGACATCACTGTTTACTTGGAAAGATTATACTGCTGAAGGTTATTGCTGCAATTTTTTAAAATTCTAATAGAATCAAACTCATGCTTTTCTCCATTTTATTGTAATTTTCTACTAGAATTTAATCCTTCACATATTTATCTAAAATGAGAACTCTATTTTTCCTTTTAACCCTTCTTTGCTCCTTGATTTTAAATGCACAGGACTATGAAATTAATAGCCCGGACAAAAATCTTAAATTAAAGGTTCATATTGGTAATGAAGTTGGCTTTAGTGTTTTTCTAAATGATAAGGAGATTATCACAAACAGCACTATGACCTTGGAAATTGCAGGTTACGATACGTTCGGGAAATCTCCTAGGGTTAAAAAGAATCGTATTGAAAATGAGAACAGGGTTTTGCATCCGGTAGTCGCCCTAAAAAGAAAAAGCATCAAGGATAATTTCCAAGAATTGACCTTGGATTTTAGGGATAATTATTCCTTGGTCTTTAGGGCCTACAACGATGGGGTGGCCTATAGGTTTGTTTCCAACATAAATAAGGAGGTTCTAGTAAACAATGAATCCTTTACTTTAAACTTTGCTGGGGATACCGAGGCCTTGTTTCCTAAGGAAGATTCCATGATTTCACATAATGAGCGCCTTTTTCTACCAACCAAACTGGACACCCTCAATACAAATACGTTTTGTTCCTTACCGATATTGGCCAAGGTGAACGGTGTAAATGTCCTTTTTACAGAAACGGATCTGACTGATTATCCGGGCATGTTTTTGTTCGGAACCGAGGGAAATTCCCTCACTGCTGGGTTTCCGCATCATGTAAAGGAGGCCAAACCGGCCGAACGTGGAGGGGATCGGAATCAAATATTGACCTATGACGATTATTTGGCCAAGATCAAGGGAAGACGGAACTTTCCCTGGCGGTTGATGATTATAACCAATGATGATAAGCAACTGCTGGAAAGTACTTTGGTATATCAATTGTCCGCGTCCACTAAACTTCAGGATACCGATTGGATAAAGCCGGGGAAAGTAGCTTGGGATTGGTACAACGCCAATAATATCTACGGAGTGGATTTTAAATCGGGCATCAATACCCAAACCTATAAGTACTATATCGATTTTGCTTCAAAATATGGCCTGGAATACATAATTCTGGACGAAGGCTGGAGCAAATCCACTACCAAAATAGACGAGCCTGATCCAGATATCGACATCAAGGAACTGGTAGAGTACGGCAATCAAAAGAATGTAGGAGTAATCCTTTGGACTCTTTGGGGGCCGTTGGATCATAATTTTGAGATACTGGACCGCTATGAATCCTGGGGAATAAAAGGTATCAAGGTCGATTTTATGCAGCGCTCGGATCAGTATATGGTTGATTATTTGGAACGATTGGCCGCTGCTGCCGCTAAAAGGCATTTGTTGGTGGATTATCATGGTACATATAAACCCTCTGGGCTCGAAAGGATGTATCCCAACGTTATAAACTTTGAAGGGGTAAAGGGCAATGAGAACAACAAATGGAGCCATGAAATTACCCCAGAACATACGGTCACGATTCCTTTTACCAGAATGGTAACCGGTCCAATGGATTTTACTCCGGGAGCTATGGCCAATGCACACCTGATCAACCATAACATATCTTTTGATCGTCCTATGGCGTTGGGTACACGATGTCATCAGATAGCCATGTATGTGGTTTATGAAAGTCCTTTGCAGATGCTGTGCGACAGCCCAAGTGCCTATTACAAGGAACCCGAAACTACCGGTTTTATGGCGAAAATCCCTTCGGTATGGGATGAAACCAAAGTATTGGATGCAAGGGTTGGGGATTATGTGCTGATTGCAAGAAAAAAGGATGATGTTTGGTACGTAGGTGCCATGACGGACGATACCTCACGGGAGTTAACGTTGGACCTTTCTTTTTTAGATTCGGGACAATATGAAATGGAGGTTATGGAAGATGGCATCAATGCCGATCGCTTTGCCCAAGATTATGTCCATGAAAAGCTGGACGTTTCTTCCGGGGACCGACAAAAGATAAAATTGGCCTCTGGTGGCGGATGGGCCGCAATAATTATGAAGAAATAAATGCCATTTTTTCAAAAGGTTGAAGCCCTGTTGTCTGTAGTAGCCTTTTTGCTGCCGACTAACGATAAATTAAATGAGTTCAAAATCTATAACGGACTGACCATAAACCATCTAGAAAAGCCAAGAACCAACCCCGAAGCTTCGGGGAAGAACCAAGACAAAAGTTAATGCGCTATGAGTTTTTTGCCATCAACCTTGAACTTGAATTCTTTTCTGCCAACTGCTACTGCCCACTGCATACTTTTTCCTATCAACTAATTTCTATTCCCCACGTTTTGGTAAAGTTTTGCCATGTTATGGGCATGTTCGTCATAGGCAGATTCAAAAAGATCGATCGCTTTTTGTTCCCCAATAACTTTTCCGCTGCTCAGTACTTTGGGGATTTTCCCATTTTGTACGAGGATATTGGCAATCTCGGCTTTAAGGGTATTGATGAGCAAAACGCCCCCCAAGGTAGATCCCGGTGAGACCGGAGTCTCCAGTCCCTCAATCTTGATCATGGCATCGCCCAAAGGAGCTCCAGTATCCAGGACATAATCGGCAAAGTCTATCAGTTTTTTGCCGTCAGCTCTTTTGGAACTGCTGCCCTTCAAATGTAAACTACTTACCAAGGCAACCACCCTTACGTTCTTTTTTTGAAATTCCTCTGCCATCTCAATGGGAAGCACGTTGCATCCGCTAGAGGAGATGATCAAGGCGGAATCCTGTTCGGTAATATCAAAGTTCCTCAAGATCCTTGGGGCAAGACCGGATACGTTTTCCAGGAACATCGCCTGCCGTTGTCCATTGGAACCTACTACAAGATTGTGGAAGGAAACCGAAAGTTCTACAATAGGGTTAAACCCCGGAAAGGAACCATAGCGGGGCCACATTTCCTCGACCATCATCCGGCTGTGGCCGGACCCGAACAAGTGTACCATGCGGCCCTTTAAAATTGAATTGGCAAACAATTGGGCCACCTCATGAATAATCGTTTCCTGCTTTTCGACCACAGAAATGATCGTCTTTGATTTCTCCAGATATTGGCGGGTATAGCTTTCCTTTTTGTTTTGGATCATTTGGCGAGATTTAAATTTGTCCATCACTAATGGCCCAACCTCCATCTACTGCCAGGACTTGGCCGGTAACAAAATTGGAGGTAGGGGATAAAAACATGAGCATTGCATTATTGATATCCTCGGGCTTACCAGGTCGGCCTCCGTCCAATGGTTGCTTGGTCTTTAGAAATGTCTGGATCTTATCGTCCTCCATAGCTCTTTTGGCCATAGGGGTCTCAAAAAGGCCAGGGGCTATTACGTTTATCCGAATATCATTTTGGGCATAGAAGGAGGCAAGGGACTTACTGAACCCGATGATGGCCGATTTCGCGGCCGCGTAGGCATGGGTAACAAAATATTCGGGTGAGGGGGAATATCCAAGAACGGAACCCATATTCAAAATAACGCCCGGTATTTTATTCTTGAGAAAATAATTGATTATAGCTTTGTTGGAGAGCATCACGGTAGTGAGGTTAAGTTCCAATGTTTTGTTCCATCCCTCTAGGGACATTTGGTGAAGTGGGCCGTCCCCAAAACGTCTACCGCTTCCTCCTGCCACATGGAAAAGCCCGGTAATGGTACCAAAGTGCCCATTAGCCATATCAATGGCCGTTTCCATGGTCTGCGGATCTGTTGCGTCCCCACAAAGTGTAAGACCACCTTCACCCAATAGTTGCTGTGCAGTTTGGCAGCTATCCGGATTTCTGCCAATGGCAAGGACCTTGGCCCCTTGTTCTTGCAGGGCCAGGGCAGCAGCAAGTCCTAGACCCGCTGTGCCGCCCATAATGATATAGGATGTGTTTTGGAAGTTCATGTTCTATTTAAAGAAAAAAGCAAAAACGAAGCCGAAAGTTAATTTAAAAGTCAATTTTGCTAGGCATATTTGTCCTTATTCTTTTGTCTTTGTTCTTTTATCTTCTTGAGTCTTTACTCTTTTTTTCACTTGAAATAATGGTTCTTTGTGTAATTTCCCCGGTAACCTTGTGCTTAAGAATAAGCTTGGCATCCCCATTTGGCAATAGTTCTTCCTTGATCAGAAAATGGTCCTTGTCATAGGATTTGTTCCCTTTGTCGTAGGTGTCCCTATCGTCCCCCCTCCAATCTTCCAATACCACGGGTTCCCATAATTTGGTCTTGGCCGATTTATAGGCGGCGTCCAAAATAGCGTTGACCACATAGCCGTCGTAAAAAGTTTCCAGGGGATCCCGTTTTTCCTCTATGGCGGCGAACATATCGGTAAACATGTTGGGGTAGCCCAGATCATGGGCCTCGTCCCCGACCGGGAAGAGCCAGCCTTTGTCCACTTCCGCTTTTTCGGCTACATAGCCGCCCCCCTTTCCTGAAGTAAACATTTCAAATCCGGTCCTGAGAAAACTGTTGATCCATATAGTGCCTTCGGTGCCCATGACCTCATCGCGTAGGTCCATCCCCCCACGGAATGCCCAGCTAACCTCGAACTGCCCAATGGCTCCATTTGCATATTTTACCAAACCGATGGCATGGTCCTCTGCATCTATCGGGTGCACTTGGGTATCTGCCCAGCACATGACTTCCAGGGGCCTTATATCCTTTCCTATGAAGTTCCGGCTTATTTCCACGCAGTGGCAACCGAGGTCGATCATGGCCCCTCCGCCGGATTTTTCCATGTCCCAAAACCAATCGCTATGTGGACCCGGATGGGTTTCCCGGGATTTGGCCCAAAGCACCCTGCCGATATCCCCGTTCTTAACACTTTCCATCGATTTTAAGAATTTAGGGGTATAGCAAAGGTCTTCCAGGTACCCACCAAAAATGCCGGCCTTTTCCACGGCATCGAGCATTCTCTTGGCCTCGGCCGCGGTACGGCCCAAGGGCTTGGTACAAATGACGTTCTTTTTTGCCCTGACGCAGGCCATAACGGCTGGTTCGTGCAGATCGTTGGGCAGAGAGATGATCACTACCTCGACTTCCGGATTTTGGATGGCCTCCTCCATTTTATCCGTAAAATGTGCTAGGCCAAAGTCTTGGGAGAAGCGCTTCGCGTTGTCAATATTCCGTGAGTAAACGGATACTATCCTGTCCGCTCTTCTTTGGGCGTGCAAGGAAGTTGCGTAAAATCGGGCAATAAAACCCGAACCGAGCATGGCGATCTTCATGGGATGAGGTTTAAGTTAGACTCGAATTTAGTAATTTTTATCTTCACATTTTCCAGAAGTGGTTGGAGAGCTATTTTTAAGACCTTGAGTTTCGCCACTTAGTAGGGTGACCGAGCTCGAATGTGAGAAAATAGGGCTTTGGTTATTTGTACAATTCAAATCATAAAGACACAAATGGTTATGTCCCTCCTTGTACAATTTACGGATTTAAAAATGTGGTTGACGGGGTTATCGGACCTTTATCTGTAAAAATTCATTTCATCCATATATTTCCATACAGATTCTGGAAGAAGGGCCCTAACGTTTTTCCCTGCCTTGTGTTGTTTTCGTATAAAAGTAGAGGAAATTTCCATGATAGGCGCGTCTACCCAATGGATTTTAGGATGATTTTTGAGTTTTGGGTCCACGGTGCCCATTGGTAGCCTTGGATAGACGTAAATATCGTAATTCTCCAGAATGGTCTCGTTGTTTTTCCATTTGTGAAAGCCCTCTAAATTGTCGGATCCCATAATAAGGGAGAACTCATATTCCTTTCCGTGTTTTTCCTCTAAATGTACCAAGGTATTGATCGTATAGTTGGGTTGGGGCAGGTCGAATTCTATTTTGCTAGGTTTTAACTTGGGAAAATTCTTGACAGCCTCATATACCATTTGGTATCTATGATTGTTGTCCAATAAGCTCTTTTTAACCTTGAACGGACTTTGGGGGGTAATTACGATCCATACCTCATCCAGATCGGAAAATTCTACCAAATGGTTGGCAATCACCAAATGCCCAATATTTATGGGATTAAAAGTTCCGAAGAAAAGACCTGTCTTTTTCATTTTTCCGCTTCTGGACATTGATCGGCACCACTAGCTAAGCTGGGTAGGACACCTTTTAGACTTAGATTTTAGTTTTCTGCTTTTAGGGGAGTTAGGGGGGGATTAGGTTGGTTAATAAAATCCTTGACCAGTTTATAGGCCTCCTTTAATGCGATATCCAAGTCATGGTTTTCCACAATGGTATCAAATTGTGGAGCCGTGGCCAGTTCCACCGAGGCTTTAGCGATACGCATATTGATCTTGTCATCGCTTTCCGTACTTCTTTTTTTAAGTCGGATTTTTAATTCGTCAACGCTGGGAGGTTTTACAAAAACGGCCAAGGTCCTCTCCGGAAATTTCTTTTTGATTCGAAGGCCTCCAACGACATCGATATCAAAAATCACATTTTTCCCCATGGCCCATAGCCGCTCCACCTCACTTTTTAAGGTGCCATAGAAATTGTCGCGATACACTTCTTCCCATTCCAAGAAATCCCCGTTTTTTATGTGCTGCTTGAATTCCGAAATAGTCATAAAATAATAGTGCTCCCCATTTTTTTCCTTCGTACGGCGGGGCCTTGAAGTTGCCGAAACCGAAAATGCCAAATTTAAATCGGGCTGATCTAACAGATAACGGGTTATGGTGGTTTTTCCACTGCCCGAGGGGGCAGAAAAAATGATTAGTTTTCCTCCTTTCATCTATTTGGGGGGTAATATGGTTTAGAGTTTGGTGTTTGTGGTCCTTTATTTTTTAGACCTTTTCTTTTCTCTTTTTACAGTACGTTTAGCATCTGTTCCTTTATCTTTTCCAGTTCATCCTTCATTCGGACAACCAATTGTTGCATGGGTGCGTCATTGGCCTTGGAGCCGATGGTGTTGATTTCCCTACCGATTTCCTGGCTTATAAATCCTAGTTTTTTTCCGTTGGAATCCTCAGATTTTAGGGTGGTGGCAAAATATGTTAAATGATTGGCCAACCTAACCTTTTCCTCCGTGATATCGTACTTTTCCAAGTAATAGATTAGTTCTTGCTCAAACCTATTGGCATCTAGGTTGGTCCTTAAGTCCTCCACTGCCTTTTCCAAACGTTCTCGAACTGCGGAAAGCCTCCCTACATCCATTTGTTCCACTTGGGCCAGTAAATTTTCCAAGTTCCCTATGCGATCTAGAAAGTCCTTTTCCATCATCTGACCTTCTTCGGTCCTGAAGATGTTGATCTCTGTTAAGGCATTTAGCAGGGTATCCATGATGGTTTTGAACTCATCCTCGTCTATGTCTTCCCGTTCGGTTTTTAAGGCATCGGGCAAACGCACGGCCATATCCAACAAACGCAGTTCGTCACCGCTAGCAATGGCTGCGAGCTGGGACATATATTGTTTTACCACTTCAACATTGATGACCGATTGACTCTCGGCCCCGGTATTTTCAACATACAGACTAAAATCGATTTTGCCCCGCTCCAAAGCATTGGCGATTATTTTTCGCATTTCGAGCTCTTTTTCCCGATATGTGGATGGAAGACGTGCGTTCAGATCCAGACTTTTACTGTTAAGCGACTTTATTTCTATCGTAATCTTTTTAGTGGGAAGTTGAACGACACTTTTCCCAAATCCGGTCATGGATTGAATCATAAATCGTTATTAGTTATTCGTTAAAGTTAATAGGGATCCGGTTTTTTAAAACCTTCAGCTTATTTTTCTCCTGCCTGCTGCCTATTGGAGACTGCGTACTTTTTTACAGTTCCTTTATTTTGATATTCCTATAGGAAACCACATCCCCATGGTACTGTAAACCTATTTTTCCAGTATGGAACTTTCCAAATCCTTCCCAATCGGCAAACTTGGATTTGGCAACCATAGCATCCCATTTCTCCCCCTCCACAGGGAAGTTAACGATGACTTCACCGTTGAGCTCTACCTTGCCCTCGTTGGTCTTATGGTTAACCGTGATTACACAGGTATTCCATTCCCCAACTGGTTTTGTCACGTCCTTGGATGGGGCAATCATATCATAAAGAGATCCGGCCTGATGGGTGGTCCCGTTTTTGGCATCTGGATGGTGCTCATTGTCCAATACTTGGATTTCAGGTCCTGTATTGTATGGTTCCTTGTACTTTTTGTCCTCTTTTATGCCCCAAAATATACCGCTGTTACCGGCTTCGGAAATCTTCCATTCCAAAGAAAGTACAAAATCGGTATAATCCTTGTCCGATATAAGGTTAAGATGGGGCCCCCTTTCCGATTTTTCAGTTGGGGGGGTTAGAACCATGGCACCGTCCTCCAATTTCCATGCATCCGGTACCTTGTCCATTAAATAGCCATGCCAACCATCGAAGGAAGTACCGTCAAATAGTACCGTCCATTCCTGCTCCACAGGTGTTTCAACTTTCTCTTGTTGCATAGGTGCGGAATCGATTTCAGGGTTGGCTTTTTCAGTTTTGCCCTTGCAACCAAAGACAAGGACGGCGACAAGCGCAGTGAGCGTAACATTTTTCATTTCGTCTATATTTATAGGTTTATTTTATTCTAAAGTGCCAAAATTGAAAATTCTGAATTCTGAATTTTCAACCATCAACCATCAACCATCAAATTCCCAATATCTTCTTTAATACGCTCTTATCTATCTCTGCTCCTGCAAAATCGTCAAACGTCTTTTCAGTGGCTTCGATGATATGGTCCTGAATAAATTTGGCACCTTCCCGAGCCCCTTGTTCCGGACTCTTAATACAGCATTCCCATTCCATTACCGCCCATACATCGCATCCGTATTGGGTAAGTTTGGAAAAGATGGACTTAAAATCGATTTGACCGTCACCAAGCGAACGATACCTTCCGGCCCGGTTGCCCCAATCGTTATATCCCCCAAAGGCTCCCTTTTTACCTGTTGGGTTAAATTCCGAGTCTTTTACATGGAACGATTTGATAAATTCGTGGTAAAAATCGATGTATTCAATATAGTCCAATTGTTGCAGGACAAAATGACTGGGATCATATAAAATATTGACTCTTTTGTGGTTCCCGGTAGCTTCCAAAAAACGTTCAAAGGTGTCCCCGTCGTGAAGATCTTCTCCTGGATGGATTTCGTAGCACACATCTACCCCTTCCTTGTCAAAATGGTTTAGAATCGGCATCCAACGCTTGGCCAATTCCTCAAACCCCATTTCCACCAAACCGGCCGGGCGTTGGGGCCAGGGGTGCATGGTATGCCAAAGCAGTGCCCCGGAAAATGTAGCGTGGGCATTAAGTCCCAATCTACGACTCGCAGTGGCCGCTTTTTTGACGGTTTCTACGGCCCATTCCGTTCGGGCTTTGGGATTGTTCTTTACCTTGTCCGGCGCAAAGTTGTCGAACATAAGGTCATAGGCGGGGTTTACGGCTACCAGTTGTCCCTGAAGGTGGGTTGAGAGCTCAGTGATCTCCAATCCATGTGAATTGATCTTTCCTTTAAGCTCGTCGCAATAGGTCTGACTTTCGGCCGCCTTGTCCAAATCTATTAAAAAATCTACCCAAGTAGGGATCTGTATGCCCTTATAGCCCAGATCTGCGGCCCATTTACATATGCCATCCAAGGAATTGAATGGAGCTTTACTATCTACAAATTGGGCTAAAAATACCGCAGGTCCTTTAATAGTCTTCATGCTTACAAGTTTTTGTTCGGGTTATGGTTTAAAAAATTAATTCAAAATGAGTTCAACGTATCAATTGTTTCTTTGCGTCACTTTATTCAAGCCTTCAACTTAAAGAAGACTTCGGGGGGAACATCCGCTCAGGTATATTTAACAGGGTCCGTTCAGAGGTCCCATAGTTTTACATCAAAAATAACTTATAATCCCGAAATTTCAGGACTAATCACACATTCTAAATCAGTCTCTAAGAATTTAATGCTATATTTAGAGGGTCAATTTTTGAAATTGATTTTATTTCTGCAGTAAGGTATAAAGATAGGAATAAGAATATAATTTACACAAGTTTGCATTCATGAATAAAGCAACGGATTATGATGCCATTGTGGTTGGAACAGGAATTAGCGGGGGATGGGCTGCTAAGGAACTGTGCGAAAATGGTTTAAAGACCTTGGTCCTGGAACGGGGCAGAATGGTACAACACATAAAGGATTATCCTACCATGTACGACGACCCATGGGATTATCCCTTAAGGGGCCAACTTTCATTGGAAGATCAAAAGAACTATCACATACAGCGCAGGTTAAACTGGGCACCGGACGAAAGCAATAAGCATTTTTTTGTTAATGATTTGGAACACCCCTATGTTCAGACCAAGCGTTTTGATTGGATACGGGGATACCAGGTTGGCGGGCGGTCCCTTACATGGGGCAGGCAAAGCTACCGGTGGAGCGATATAGATTTTACCGCCAATAGAAATGAGGGTATTGGCGTGGATTGGCCCGTTCGATATAAGGACATAGCACCTTGGTATGACAAAGTAGAGGAATATATTGGTGTTAGTGGCGAAAATTTAGGATTGAAACAACTGCCCGATGGCAAATTTCAACCCGCAATGCAACTTAATTGCGTTGAAGAGGATTTCAAAAATTCGGTCTCCAATAATTTTGATGATGGCCGTTTGGTCACCATAGGCCGCACTGCCCATATAACAGATCCCAATGCCACTTTTGAGGGTAGGGGTACCTGCCAAAACAGGGATAGATGTTGGCGGGGCTGCCCATTTGGGGGTTATTTTAGCAGTAACTCATCCACATTGCCAGCTGCCGAACGCACGGGAAATATGACACTTCGCCCGGACTCTATAGTTTATGAAATCATATATGATGACAAGACCAAAATGGCAACTGGGGTAAAGGTCATCGATAGGGTGACCATGGAAAAACTGGAATTCAAGGCAAAGGTCATATTCCTTTGCGCCTCCGCCATGGCTTCCGTCGGAATTTTGCTTCAGTCCAAAAGCGAGCGCTTTCCCAATGGCTTGGGCAATGACTCCGATGCCTTGGGAAGGGGTATTATGGACCATCATTACAAACTGGGAGCTACCGCAAAGGTCGATGGTTATCTGGACAAATATTACAAGGGTCGACGTGCCAACGGGTTCTACATTCCGCGCTTTGTCAACCTGGATGAAAAGACCAAACGCGATGGCTACCTGCGTGGCTTTGGGTATCAAGGCACGGCCAGTAGACAGGATTGGTCCGCATCTATAGCAGAAATGGGCTACGGAAAGGAACTAAAGGAAACCGTTCTAAAGCCGGGTGAGTGGCAGATAGGTGTTACCGGTTTTGGCGAGTTTTTGCCCTATGATGATAACCGGGTGACATTGAGTCCCACGGAAAAGGATAAATGGGGATTGCCACAATTGGCCTTTGATGTGGAGTTTAAGGATAACGAATACAGAATGAGGGAGGATATTAAATTGCAGATCGTATCCATGTTCAAGGCGGCAGGGTTTAAGGATGTCCAACCTTACGAGGAACCTTCAGGACCGGGATTGGGGATTCACGAAATGGGTGGCGCCAGGATGGGGCGCGATCCAAAAACATCGGTATTGAACCAACATAACCAATTACATGCCGTTCCCAATGTTTATGTGACCGATGGGGCCTTTATGGCATCATCAAATTGTGTCAACCCCTCTTTGAGCTATATGGCGTTTACCGCGAGGGCGGCCAATCACGCCGCAGAAGAATTTGCCAAGGGAAAATTTAACGTATAAATCTATATTTTAATTGCCGCCAGTCAAGATCTGGACTTTGTTATTTCATTTTCGTTACTGACTTAAAAATAAGAAGGGAAAATTAGCGTTTAAAATGAGTTCAAAGATTGGCCTTAATCAATTTTAAGTTTATGATAGAAAATACTTCGGCCCGTAATATGTGGGGAGATTTTTTGGATGCCCATTTGGAGAATGCCTTTAAGGAAATTCCCAAGGTAGTTCGGTTTGCCGAAAACGGTCTTAATGCCAATCAAGTAGCAAAATTGATTGTCAGTGGTGCCAAAAGGGCCAATTCCCCTTCTTTGTTGGGTTTGCAATACCGCAAGGAACCGTTGCCGCATGTTGGGGATTTTTTGGTGGTTACGGATTGGGAAGGCAATGCCAAATGTATTGTAAAGACCACCGCGGTAAAATTAAGGCCCTATTTTAGCATAACGGAAGCCTATGCACGATTGGACGGCTATGATAGCCTGCAGCAATGGAAAGAGGCACATTGGGAACAATATACCCTAGAACTGGCCCCTTTTAATAGGGTTCCCAGAGAGAGTATGATCGTGGTATGCCAAGAGTTTGAGAAGGTGTTTTAATATCTTGGCCCCAAAAAAATAAAAGATCGAGTACAAAAAAATGCCGCAGTTCGCGGCATTTTTTTTCTAATATATTTAAGAACTTTAATCGTCCATTTTCACCCAAACATTTCCCTTTTTATGGGATTCTACAGTGTTTTCAATGAAATTGAGTCCCCTTACCCCATCAACGATGGTGGGGAATTCCCCATCATTGTACTGTTGGCCCCGAATAGCCCGGGCAACGCCCAAATAAATATTGGCCATAGAATCAAAGATCCCTTCCGGGTGTCCTGGGGGCAGCTTGGTACCGTCCAAAGACAGTTTGGAGTTGTAGGCATGTCCCGGTTTGTATATCTGGGTGGGTTCCGTATCGCTCATTTTATATAGGAAATTGGGTCGCTCCTGCTCCCATCGCAGTGAAGCTTTTTCGCCATAGATAGCTATTGCCAACCCATTTTCTTCCCCGGTTGCTACTTGGCTTCCACGGATAACCCCCTTGGAATGCTCGCCCATTCTGATCAGTACCGTCCCGTCAACATCCATTTGGTTGTCGGAATACAGGTAGTTGAAATCGCAAAGCAAGGATTTGATCTTTAAACCCGTAGTGTATTCCACCAGGTTGAAAGCATGTACCCCAATATCCCCCATACAGGAACTAATGCCCGCTTTTTTGGGGTCTAACCGCCAAACTGAGGAACGCTTTTCCTTGTCGTGGATGATAGGGTTTATCCAGCCTTGATAATATCGGGCATCTACCTTATGGATTTTACCGAGTTCCCCTGCCTTTATCATTTCTCGCATTTGGCGCACCATAGGATAACCCGTATAGGTGTGGGTAACGGCAAACACGGCACCCGATTTCTTTTGAGCCTCCAAGAGAATCTTGGCCTCCTCATAGGTAGTGGTCATTGGTTTTTCACAAATGACATGGAACCCGTTGTCCAGCAATTTTTTGGCCATGGGAAAATGGAGAAAATTGGGGGTAAGTATGGAACAAACCTGGATTCGCTTTTCCTTGGGCAATTTCATTTCTTCCGCAACCAAGGTGTCGAAATCCTTGTAAATTCGATCTGTTGGAATGTCGATCTCCTTGGCGAAACCAATATTCTGCTCAAAATCAGGATTGAATACCGCCCCGACGATTTGATAATTGTCATTGATATGCGATGCCACACGGTGCAGTACACCAATTAGGGAATCACCCCCTCCGCCTAAAATACCTAGTCTAATTTTTTTGCCCATTTATATTTATTTTCAAGATTATACAATTCCAATGAATATTCACTTTACTTATTATTTTATGCTTGTCCTCTAAAGTATTTATCAGACCTAATAGAAGGACGTTTATTTATAAATTACTTTCTCCTTCTTAAAGGAAAGCCCAAAAAAGAGCAACACCAAAATTGCGAAACCTGCGGGATATATCCAAATATCCCTCCAAAGATGCGATCCATCTTCCATTAAGTAGGCGTTGGAAATCTTACCGGCCACCCAAAACCCGATCAACATACCAAGGCCATAAGTGGCCAAAGTGATAAGTCCCTGTGCAGAGCTTTTGAATTTTGGTCCAGCTTTACTGTCGGTATAGATCTGACCGGATACAAAAAAGAAATCGTAACAAACCCCATGAAGGGCAATGCCCAGGATCAGGAAAAAGGAAAATTCACCAACATCGCCAAAGGCAAAGAGGAGATAGCGCAAAGCCCAAGCGAGCATGGACACCAATATCGTCTTTTTAAAACCGAACTTATTGAAAAAATAGGGCAACAGCAACATAAAAAACAACTCGGACCCTTGTCCCAAGGTCATTTTCCCTGTCGCGTTTTCCATCCCTATTTCAACCAAAAAGGGATTGGCATTTTGGTAATAGAAGGCCAACGGAATAGAAATTAGAATCGATGAAATAAAAAAGATCAAGAAATTCTTATCGCCCAATAGTTTTAAGGCATCCAGACCCAAAATATCGGCGATTTTTACTTTTTCAGAACGGTCGGCACGCGGGGGAGTCTTGGGTAGGGTAAAACTAAAAAGCCCCAAAATGGCCGACGCTATGGCGGTCATCAAAAAGGTGTTCTTGAGCATTCCCATTGCAATGCCATTTTCCGAATCCCAATGAAAGACGTAGCTGATAACAAGTCCGGATACGATCCATCCCGCTGTCCCGAACACCCGAACGAACGAAAATTCCTTGGTAGGGTCTTTCATTTGATTGAACGAAATAGAATTCACTAAGGCCAAGGTAGGCATATAGGCGATCATATACCCCAGGACATAGGGATAAAAAAGGGCAAAGTCCGACGTGCCGTACATAAGGTACAGCAATACCGCTCCCAGCAGGTGAAGCACCCCGAGGATACGTTCGGCATTAAAATATCGATCGGCAATAAGTCCGATGATAAAAGGTGCTATTATAGCACCCCAGGATTGGGTAGAAAACGCCATGGCAATTTGGCCATCGCTTGCCTGGATATTATTTCCCAAAAAGGTGCCCAAGGTAACGAACCACCCGCCCCAAATAAAGAACTCCAAAAACATCATGATCGATAACTGGGACTGAATTCTTGCATTCATAACTTAAGGCGTGGGATTAGCGTTTGTAAAAAATATAATCTAGTTCTAGCGGTTCAATGCCGTTGTTCCTAAAGTCGACGGCAATTTGCCCTCGGTGATGTGTGGAATGATTGATAATATGAAATAACATTTCACCCACCGTATTGGAAAACGAAAGTTGCTTTGAATTTTCATAGGGGATATGTTTTTCAAAGTCGACCGTGTTGACGATTATTTCAAAGGAATTTCTTTGGTTTTCATAGTGTATATCCCACCAGTTTTTAATAGGCTGTTTCTCGAAGACGGCATAATCGGGCTGTTTCGCTAAAATCCGTGAATTCCAAATATTATGGGCATTTAAGATATGGCTAAAGTAAAGTTGGCTTTTTTTGGGCACTTGCCCAACCTCGATACATTTATCGATTAACTTTTTGTTGCAATAAAAATTGTAGTCAAAAAGTTGATTGAAAAAAGTTTTCATCTGTTTATTTTTTTTTCAAGCCAGACCAGCCCGACAAGTCATTCTGGCGGGCCAGCCCGACAAGTCATTCTGGCGGGCCAGCCCGAAAGAATCGTTCTGGCGGGCCAGCCCGACAAGTCTTTCTGGCGGGTGTAATTATTCACCTCTCCAATAATTGCTTATTTAAGGTGTTCATGAACCTTCGGTTTCGCTGAGTATCAAGAATGGTCATGGCTCATTTCATATAAACCTATAGATGATTTCATTTCTTATTTGGCTTCATCGACCAAACAAAGACCATTTTTGAAACCGTTTTTCCCAATATTGGGGCGAACCTAATAAAATTTCTGCACCCTATTTATTGATCTTAATTAATTATTGATTCGTCAGCGGACTACATCGTTATAGTGCGACTCCCAAAAGAAAATAAGTTTTAAATGTAGATAATTAATTTTATATTTAATAAATTTATCAAATAAACAATTCTTAACGATGAGTAAATTCTTTTACAACGAAGAACAAGGTTCTTATGATGCAATCGTAGTAGGGACGGGGATTAGCGGCGGATGGGCCGCCAAGGAACTCTGCGAGAAGGGCCTTAAGACCTTAGTTCTGGAAAGGGGCAGGATGGTAACCCATATCAAGGACTATCCAACGGCCAATATGGATCCGTGGGACTTCAAATACAAAGGGGAACTGCCCCCGGAGGAGGTTGCTAAACAATTTAAGCAGGCCCGTACCGGATATACGGTAAAGGAGCCCCATAATTTTTGGTTCGTGAACGATTTGGAGCATCCCTACAATGAGACCAAGCGTTTCGATTGGATGCGCGGATACCATGTTGGAGGCCGTTCAATAATGTGGGGACGGCACAGCTACCGGTGGAGCGATATCGATTTTGAAGCGAATAAAAAGGATAAAATTGCTGTGGATTGGCCGGTAAGGTATAAGGATATTGCGCCTTGGTACGACAAGGTGGAATCCTATATCGGGGTTACCGGGGAGAATTTAGGGTTGAAACAATTGCCCGACGGCATCTTTGAACCTATGATGCCTTTAAACTGCGTGGAACAACACGTTAAGGACAAGGTGGCAGAAAACTTTGATGGCAGGGTCATTACCGCTGGCCGGGTTGCCCATATAAACAGTGACAAGATATTTGATGGGCGCTCTCGCTGCCAATACCGTAATCGTTGTATAAGGGGTTGCCCATTTGGCGCCTATTTTAGCAGTGTCTCCTCTACCCTTCCTGCCGCCGAGCGGACAGGGAACATGACCCTACGTCCCGATTCTATCGTTCACGAGGTAATTTACGACCCTGCTACGAAGCGGGCAACCGGGGTAAAGGTGATAGACAGGGTAACCAAGGAAGCCCATGAATTTAAGGCCAAGGTAATCTTCCTTTGCGCCAGCAGCATGGCTTCCACCTCCATTTTAATGCAGTCCAAATCTGATCGCTTCCCCAATGGGATGGGCAACGATTCCGGGGAACTGGGCCACAATATCATGGACCATCATCTTGGGGTCGGGGCATCTGGCAAGTTTGAAGGCTTTGATGACAAGTATTATAAGGGCAGAAAGCCCAATGGCATCTATATCCCACGCTTTAGAAACCTTGGCGGAAAATCCGACACCAAGGACTTTATTAGGGGATATGGCTATCAGGGAGGAGCCTCTCGGGGCGACTGGGAAGACAGTATTGCAGAAGTGTCTTATGGCAAGGAATTGAAGGAAAGTATCTTGAAACCTGGTGGCTGGACCATGGGCATGGGCGGTTTTGGGGAAGTGCTTCCAAACCATGAGAACAAAATGTCCTTGGACTATGATAAATTGGACGGTTGGGGACTTCCTACGATCACTTTTGACGCCGAATTCCATGAAAATGAATGGGCAATGCGGAAAGATATGAAGGATCAAGCCGTAGAAATGTTGGAGAAGGCAGGGGTTAAGGACGTAAAACCGTTTGATAACCCGGGTGCCTTGGGCCTTGGGATCCACGAAATGGGCACCGCTAGAATGGGCAGAGACCCCAAAACTTCCGTTTTAAACGGGTACAATCAAGTGCATGCGGTCCCTAATGTATTTGTAACGGATGGAGCCTTTATGACTTCCTCCAACTGTGTAAACCCATCGTTGAGCTATATGGCCTTCACGGCGAGAGCGGCCGACCATGCGGTGAAAGAACTTAAAAAAGGAAACATATAATGGATAGGAGAGTAGCATTAAAGAACATGGGGCTATCACTTGGATATGCCGTGGCCATGCCCACCTTGATCAGCATTGTTCAAAGTTGTAAGAACGAAAAAATCTTGGAGTGGACACCGGACTTTTTCACACCAGATCAAGGTTTGGTCCTGACCCAGTTGGTAGATATTATAATTCCCAAGACGGATACGCCTTCGGCATCCGAAGTGCAGGTACATTTATTTATTGATAGGTTGACCGATAAGGTTTCTGAAAAGAATAAGCAGGATTTCATGAAAATGTCCATGGACAAGTTTATAGCCAAAGCAATGAAGGACTCCGGAAAGGAAAAAGTAGCCGATCTAGAGCCCCAGGATCTAGAGCCAGTCTTGGCAGATTCCTTAAAAAAGACCAAGGAGGACCAAATTCAGAACCTCAAGGTCATCGACGAGTATAACGAGTCTATTGCCAATGGTGAACCTGCGGATATTACCGATGAGGTTTCCAGATTTGGTTTTGCAAATAACCTTAGAGGCTTAACGATCTGGGGATACAAGACTTCGGAGTACGTGGGCGAGGAAGTGCTAGCATACCTGCCCGTGCCTGGGGAATACATACCTTGTGGGGATGTAAATGAATTGACGGGAGGAAAGGCCTGGTCGTTGTAAAAGTTATGGGATTTTACGTTGCTGGGTTATAAATATATTGAGTGGCCGTTGTTTTTGAAAACCCGCAAGATCGATTACTTTCCAAAATTAACTTAATGAGTAGCTATTAGCTCAAATGGGATACCATATATGAGTCTCTAGTAACTCAGTAATTCAATAACCAACCAAGTGAAGAGAAGAAATTTTATTCAAAAAACGGCCCTGACTACCGGGGCTATATCGTTTGGAGGCGCTTTAGCTTATGGAGCTGACAAACACAGCAACGTCGCACACAAATTCAACCTTAAATACGCCCCGCATTTTGGGATGTTCAAGAATTCTGCTGGGGATGATCCCATTGCCCAGCTTAATTTTATGGCCGAGCAAGGCTTTACCGCATTTGAGGACAATGGCATGATGGGTCGCGATATTTCTGTACAAACCGCTATTGGGGAAACACTTGCAAAGCACAACATGACCATGGGGGTTTTTGTGGTCGAGAAAGGCGGTAATATGGCCAACACCCTAGCGGCCGGCAAATCGGAATATATTGATATATTTTTGGATGGTTGCAGAAGGGCCGTTGAGGTGGCCAAGCGCGTAAATGCCAAATGGATGACCGTTGTTCCGGGAGGATTTGAAAGGAACTTGCCCATCGGCATCCAAAATGCCAACGTTATCGAAGCATTGCGCCGAGGGGCCGACATTTTGGAGCCCCATGGCCTGGTTATGGTCCTGGAGCCTTTATCCGACTCACCCGACCTTTATCTGCGCACTTCAGCTCAGACGTATATGATCTGCAAAGGAGTAGATAGTCCTTCGTGTAAAATACTCTACGATATCTATCATATGCAAAAGAACGAAGGAAATCTGATACACAATATGGACCTTACCTGGGATGAGATAGCCTATATCCAGATCGGTGATAATCCAGGTCGAAAGGAACCGACAACGGGCGAGATCAATTATAAGAATATTTTTAAACACCTTTACGACAAGGGATACAAAGGAGTCCTTGGCATGGAACATAGCAATTCCAAATCGGGCAAGGAGGGCGAGATTGCCGTTATCGATGCCTATAAGAAAGTAGATAGCTTTATGTAGACGGAAGCAGCGGACTTAAAGATTGTCCGTAATTATAAATATTTTAAACAAGGCTTTGGATATTTGCAATAGTCGCAAAAATCCAAAGCTTTATTTTATTGCAGTTCTAGGTGCTTAATTTACATTAAACGAGACCTTCTACCAATATTTAACTTTATGTTTTGAAAGTTATCCCTTGGGAATTTCGTCTAATCGAATGCTATGGAACTTTATTTTCTTATACTATGTATGTACTGTATGCTATATCTATTGGGGAATATAGCCTACTATTCCAATACTATGGAATAATCTACTAACCCCCACAGACCAGATAGGGCGTACCTTGGAATGGATACTCCAATTACATAAAGATTGTTAAACAGTTAATTTCCGGAGGCTTATCCAAACGAAAATCCTGTAGACAATCTAAAAATAAAGGCATAGATGGTCACAGCCAACAGAAAAAAGCAAAACCATGAAAATGCCTTGAAATACCTTTTTATAATAAGGTGTCCCAAATTTCTGAATGCTTCCAAATAAATTTCTTTTACGAGTAATAGTTTTTCCATAAATCTTTGATTTTATGATGGGTTCTATTGAACAAAGATTACGGTAATTGAATGGTTTTCTAAATAAAATGGATAAAGTGGTTCGAAAACCAGTTGTAAAAAACCAGCTATTTTATTTCTTCTACGAACGGTAATTTTACGGGATGAACGACCGAATCTTGTTAAAGATAAACACCGTATGAAGATGGGTTTTTAATGAAATGGACGTTAAATAATAAAAAAAACCGCTACACTTTTAAATGTAGCGGTTTTTTGCTTGGTTGGTTGTTATGATGGATCCATTTTAAATTTTTAATGCGCTTTCAGGAAGTTTGACCCTCGCCTTCTGGTCGGAATGGTTTGCGAACAAAAATGTGCAAACCGATGTGCAATAGCATTTGACCAACTAGTGTGCTACATTTTTACAATTATGATTTCGGAACGCCTGTTAAGTTCATGTTGTGTTCTACTACAGGAGACCCCGTCGGCACATCCGTTGATCAGATGTTCTTCGCCGTATCCTATTGCGCTTTCTATACGATGCGAATCGATTCCTTGGGAGATTAGGTAGTCCCTGGTAGATTTTGCCCTTTTGTCCGATAGGTACTTGTTATAGGAAGCTTTTCCCCTAGAATCCGTATGGGATTCTATCTTGATGATCATATCGGGATATTCGTTCATGACCTCGACCACTTTGTTCAGCTCTTTTCCTGCATCATCCCGAATTTGCGACTTGTCAAAGTTGAAATATATCACATCCGTTTTCAATTTTTTGACTCCATCCTCAACAACGATGAGGTCTTTCAGTTTTTTTAAGGAAACGTCTATATCGATTCTTTCATTTTCATGGGTAGCGACAGATTGATCTTGCTCAAAATAGTCTTTTTTCGTGGTCTTGATTGTGTATTTGGTATTTCCTTCCAAATCTTCGAAGACAAAGCTTCCATCTTCATCCGAAAGCATCTCCTTAAGTTTTATATTGTTTTCGTCCAAAAGGGTCACCATAGCTTGGGGCATAACCTCTCCGGAGATCCTTTCCGTTACCACCCCAGCAATGGCATTGTTGTTTACGGGAACTTCTTCTACCATTAAGCGCTTAAAGGAATAGATATCGTCGTCTCCTTTTCCGCCAACCCTATTGGAGGCAAAATATCCCGTTTGGTTTTTTTCATTCACAATATAGGAAAAGTCATCCTTGTTGCTGTTTACTGGCACACCAAGGTTTTTAACATCCCTGATACCATCATCGTCATAAGTGGCTTCATAGATATCCAAGCCTCCTAGGCCAGTATGCCCATCAGATGAAAAATAAATTTTGTTGTCATTGATAAAGGGGAACATTTCCCGTTGTTCCGTATTTATTTCCGGGCCCAGATTTTTCGGCGTGGAGTATTTGCCATCCGACAATACGTCTACGACAAAAATATCGGTCTTGCCAATACTACCTGGCATATCAGATACAAAATATAGCTTTTTTCCATCGGGGCTTAGGGCAGGATGTCCGGTGGAATATAAATCGCTGTTAAAGGGCACCTCTACTGCTTCGGTCCAATCCCCATTAACTTTTACGGATTTGTAAATTTTAAGATTGTTGTCGCCGTTTTTATCCCGGCCCAATTTTTTAATGTAATTGTTCCTGGTAAAATACATAGTCCCATTGTCCGGTGAAAAGGTGACGCATGCTTCATGATATTTTGTATTGATCTTTTTTGAGAACTTCATGGCGTCCTTTAGTTCCTGTGACTCCTCGTTGATTTTGGCCACATACAGATCCAAGTACGGTTGATTATTCCATTTGTAACGCCTTGTAGTAAGAAAAGAGGAGTCTTTAGCCGAACTGAATACCACTTTATCATCTTGATAGAACATGGGTGCAAAATCGGAGTATTGAGAATTTATTGCCAAATCAAATATTTCATAATTGCTTTCCTTGCTTAGGATTTTATCCAGGGTTGCTTCATTCCTTTTGATTTGCTCGTCCTTTATTTCTACCACCCTCAAAGTGTGTTCGTCCTGATATCTTTTGTCATATATCCGCATTAAGCGCTTGGCCCTACCGTATTTTCCGTTACTCTTTAAGGAATTGGCATATTTAAACAGATCGTCGGTAGACATCTCTTGCTTGTAGTTTTTGTAAAGCAGGTCGTACCAATAATAGGCTCGTTCCATATTGGTGTTATAATAATTGGCATCCCCCGCTTTTTCTAACAGTTCTTTGGATTGACTTTCCGAGTTGTTGATTAAAGCCATTTCGTATAGATCGGCGGCTTCCGCATACCACATTTTATCGAAATATTCATCGGCCTTGGCAATGAGCTTATCTTGTTTTGAAGCATTCCTTTGGACGGTTTTATCGGTCTTCGAAGATTCGACCAACATTTCATAGGTAATTTCATCTAGTGAAATATGCTCTTTTGCACCCAATTCGGAATCCACACCTTCTGATACTTGCGCGTATTGTGGGAGTGAAAACAAAAATAAAAGGGCAACGAAGAGCTTTTTCATGTCCGTTTGGATGATATGGAGCTTGGTTTTATATTTTATTCTATTTCTGTTCAGCCGAGCTTGCGATTATAAGGTTGGAAATCTTAATGAGATTGTTGGTCCTTATATAAGGATTCTATTCAACTAACGGCGAAAGTAGGCGAAGTAATGTGTGGGGATAATTATTTGTTGTGAAATGTAATGTTTTTGTCGTGAAAACCAGTGTTTTACGAATTTCCTACAAAAAGAATTTGGGGTAAGTTGGCATTAAATATAAAGATTCCCAATTAAATGGGGGTATGATGGACAGGCTAAAAAACATAATTTAGACATAAAAAAACACCCAAAATTGTGGATGTTTCTTAATTTTAAAGAATTACTTTATTGTAATTCTATAGCTCGTTTTTCTTTTCGATGCCTTTTTCGTCATCTTTGGAGGCATCCTTAAATTCTTTGATGCCACTTCCAAGACCCCTCATTAATTCAGGGATTTTTTTACCGCCAAACAGTAAAAGTACAACGACAACTATAAGTATGATTTGGGGCGCGCCAATCACTAAAAAAGTAAATAAAGATACCATGGTAATTGATTTTAGTATAGCAAATATAATAAAAAAGAAACACGTAGGGTGTTAATATCTTGCTTAGAAAATTAATTTTAGATTGTACACAAAAGTACCACAACTTATTATTTGCAGTACAAATCAAGAAAATATGGGATTGGTTATTGTAAAGGAGCCGAATAAACTTTCTGATAATCTAAACTATTCGTAAAATTTGGCTCGTATCTAAAATCTTACCTTAAAAATTCAATTCTAACCTTATCTTTGTATTCTATGGCCAAAAAAGTTGAAAAGAGAAAGGAAATCAAAAAGAAACTGCTTCACAAGTATCGTTTGGTAATTCTGAATGAAAGTACTTTTGAAGAAAAGATATCTTTTAAATTGAGTCGGTTAAATGTTTTTGTTACTGGCTCTCTTTTTATTATTATCCTTATTGGTTTCACTATTTTATTGATTGCGTTTACCCCGCTAAGGGAATATATTCCCGGATATTCCTCCACAAAATTAAAACGACAGGCCACGGAGTTGACTTATAAGACCGATTCCTTGGTTACCGTCCTTAATTATACCAATAAGTATTTGGACAATATTCGCAAGGTGCTCAGGGGAGATGTGGAGAACAATCCAGTGAATAGGGATTCACTATTTGAGCAATATAAGGTGGACCCTTCTTCGGTAGATTTAACGCCGATAAAGCAGGATTCCATACTTAGGGCCCAAGTCGCCTTGGAAGATAAGTACAATCTTTTTGAACGCGATGTGCATAATTTACATTTGCAACTTTTTCCACCAGTAGGCGGGGTGATCTCCCAGAATTACGATGCGGAGAAAAAGCATTATGCGGTAGATGTTGTGGCCCCAAGGGATACCCCTGTAAAGGCAGTAGCCGATGGCACCGTAATTTTCTCCGAGTGGACGGCAGAAACGGGATACGTAATAATATTGGAACACAAGAACGGACTGATATCCGTATATAAGCATAATGGTTCCCTAAATAAGGAACAAGGCGATTTTGTCCGGGCGGGTGAAGTGATTGCTTCCGTGGGCAATACTGGTGAATACACTACGGGACCGCATCTTCATTTTGAACTTTGGAGGAACGGAAGCCCGGTAGATCCGATGGATTATATCGATTTTAAATAAATAGAACATGTCCTTAAAATCGTTTGCTGCCAAGATATTTGCTAAGAAAATTGCCTTAAATACCCTAAAATGGTCGGAAAATCCCCATGAGACCCAAGAGAAGGTATTTGCTTCGCTAATTGCAAAGGGGAAAACTACCCAATTTGGCAAAGATCATAAATTTGATCAAATTCGAAACTACGCCGACTTTTTGGAACGTGTTCCCATTCGGGATTATGAAGATTTAAAAAGCTATGTCGAAAAAGTGCTTGAAGGGGAAGAAGATGTGCTATGGCCCGGCAAACCTGCTTATTTCGCCAAGACTTCGGGAACAACTTCCGGTGCAAAATACATTCCCATAACCGCTGAATCCATTAAATACCAAGTTGAGGCTTCCCGTAACGCTATCTTAAACTACATTCATGAAACAGGTATTGCCGATTTTGTGGATGGTAAAATGATTTTTTTGCAGGGCAGTCCAGAACTACACGAAAAGAACGGAATAAAATTGGGGCGGTTATCCGGTATTTCCGCCCATTATGTACCTGGCTATCTGCAAAAGAACAGACTGCCAAGTTGGAAGACCAATTGTATAGACGATTGGGAAACCAAGGTGAATGAGATCGTAAAGGAAACCCAGGACCAGAATATGACGGTTATCGCAGGGATTCCTTCTTGGGTGCAGATGTATTTTGAAAAATTGAGCGCAAAGACAGGGAAAAAGGTGGGCGATCTCTTTAAAGATTTTCAACTATTTATATACGGGGGAGTGAACTACGAACCATATAGGGCAAAGTTTGAAAATTTGATAGGTAGGAAAGTGGACAGTATCGAGTTGTTTCCGGCCAGCGAAGGATTTTTTGCCTATCAGGATTCCCAAAGGGATAAGGGGCTACTCTTGCTGTTGAATTCTGGAATTTTCTACGAATTCATCCCGGTTTCAGAATTTTATACGGAGAGGCCAAAACGGATATCCATAAAGGAAGTCGAAATTGGGGTAGATTATGTAATGATCATTTCCACAAATGCGGGGCTTTGGGCATATAACCTAGGGGATACCGTTCAGTTTGTTTCCGATAAGCCCTATAAGATTGTGGTTTCTGGACGCATTAAACATTTTATTTCCGCCTTTGGGGAACATGTAATCGCCAAGGAAGTTGAGGCGGCTATGGCAACCGCTATCCAAGCTACCGGGGCTAGAATAAGTGAATTCACCGTGGCCCCAGAAATTAATCCAGCTAACCAAGAGCTTCCTTATCATGAGTGGTTTATTGAGTTTGAACAGCTACCCGAAGATATCCAGAAATTCCGTAAAATTTTGGACACTACCTTACAAAAACAGAACAGCTATTATTTTGATTTAATTGAAGGGAAGGTGCTTCAACTTTTAAAGATTACCCAAGTTAGAACGGGGGGTTTCCGCGCTTATATGGAATCGATTGGAAAGTTGGGCGGACAGAATAAAATTCAGCGTTTGGCCAATGATCGCAAACTGGCAGATGGACTGTCTCCTTACGTTAAAGGCCCCCTCAAATAGCCCTATTTGGAAAAGTATAGAGCGATGTTTTTTCAATTACCAGGCACCCAAGCTTGCTTAGCAGGGCGAATTGGGCGTTTTGGGAACAAAGTAGCTGGGAAGAAATAACAAGTTATCCGCTAAAATGGGATTTTTAGGGACACCCTTATGTGCGTAGGTAAAATATTCATAAAATTTAATGTAATTTTGCAAGCATTTAAACATTAAACCCGTCCGCACTGGAACGGGCGGAGGTTACACCCGCCGGAATAACTTTGTCGGGCCGGTGTGAACATTTAAAGGAAATATTAGTGAACACATGAAAAATACGACCAGGGCAAGGGAATCTACCAACGCTATTGAACGGCTGTATATAACCATGCGACACTTGTTGAATAGAGGTTTTTATAAGCCTTCGGGGGTTTCGGGGGAAACGCTGAGAAATGCCCTCTTGCAGTTACGTCCAGAAATTTACGGTTCTATCGCGGAGGAGAAATCCGAATTAAATGGATTGATCTATGTTTTGGAGCGCCTTCCGGAAGGGATAGAACAGTGCCGTTTTATCAATCTAACTTCGGATGAGGGGTACGACAAATCCCATTTTAAGCCAATTATCCCCTTAAAGCGAAGGCGAAACTGCTATAGGATCGATGATGAACAAATGAATATTGAGATTACTCGGGGCCGCTCCGATATATACGATATTCTAACGCATCTTACTTTTTTGTTTATCGAATCCCAAAAGATATGCTTTAAGGTACTAATAGAGGATACCAATAGCACCATTAGGGACTGGACAAAATTGGAGGTAGCCGTTGGAAAGAACGAACTTACCCAAGAAGAACGGGAAGTATCCCTGATACATATGGCCAATATTTTGGGGCGATCGTTTGAGGAAACCATGGAGATCCATAAAAAATTGGCAACCAAAAAGCATCCCGATAGATTTCTAAGTATAATTTATTGGCTTGGGAAGCTGGCAATAGAGGAGGAAACGCTTGGCAATAAGCGGACCATAACATTTGGGGCATTGCTAAGGGAACGCTTGGGACATCATATCCATGGGGAGCGGTGGGCCACAACCATAAAGGAAACCTTTAAGGAACAGGGAATTATGCATAGGCCCGTTCATATTATTAGTGCGAATATGCATAGCATCATGAATTCCCTTTTTGCCCAAAAGGCCTTAAAAACGGAGTTTAAGGATCATGACAATTTAAAGATTTATGAAGCCTTAAGCTCCCCGAACAATGGGGCCCTTCAGGAAAAGGTTTACGCCAAGGCCGTAAAAAACGGGATGATCTTTATCAAGGATAGTTCCGGGACAAGTATTGACGTGCAGATATTCGATACGGCAAAATTTGAGGATGGGGTATGCGGGTATGAATTGCCCAAGGATCTTCCCAAGGAAAAAAAACCTGTTATCTTTGTCATGGACTATGCATTTGGAGAACAGGCATTTGAGACCATAGATGAGCTTCTAAAACCATATTCGCCAAAGAAAAACCAATTGGTATTTCTTAATGTAGAATCCATTTCAATAATGGGCAAAGCAGGAATTTTGGAGGGAGGAAAAGGGGATTTGATGATTCCTTCAGCGCATATCTTTGAAGGGACCGCGGATAATTATCCCTTTAAGAACGAGTTGGATCCGAATGATTTTTCAGGAAACGGATTAAAAGTATTGGACGGGACCATGGTAACCGTTTTGGGAACCTCCTTGCAGAACAAGGATATCTTAAAGTTTTTTCATGAGTCCACTTGGAATGCGATCGGGCTGGAAATGGAGGGTGTTCACTACCAAAAGGCGATTCAGTCCGCTTCCAAGATCCGAAAAAGTATACGGGAGGATGTCAAGGTACGCTATGCTTACTACGCCTCCGACAATCCTTTGGAGACAGGGAGTACCCTGGCCTCTGGTGGTTTGGGAACTACTGGGGTAAAGCCCACTTATTTGATAACACATAAAATATTGACACAAATTTTCAATTCATAATTTATGGCCAACGAGTTGCAATCGCAGACCCCTCCCCCTTCGGATGAAGTGGATTTGGGGCAATTGTTCCGAATGATCGGAAATGGGTTTAGAAGTCTATTTAGGGCCTTTTTAAGGGTGTTCCTATATCTTAAAAAGAACATGTTAATTCTTGGCGGCTTGATAGTGGTTGGTTTTATCATTGGACTGGTCTTAAAAAGCATGACTTTACAATCCCTTAAAACCGAGGTGATCGTGGAGCCCAATTTGGACAGTAAAAACTATCTGTATGATATTGTCGATGAAATTGAGGCCAATATTAAAGCAAAAGATTCGGAATTTTTTAAACCTTTGGGAATAGACGTAGCCCATTTGGACGGTTTTAGGGTTGAAATTGAGCCGGTCAAGGGAGTTGGGGGAACAGGAAAGGAAGATACGGATTTAAAGTACCTGGAACTCCTTCAGAAATTTCAGGCCAATCCTTATATAGAGGATGTCGTAAAGGAAGAAATATCCAAAAAAAGCACCTTCAACCATAGAATTACCTTTTATTATAAAGAGGCGGCTACCGGTCATGATTACGCCGAAAAACTGATGGAATACATCAATTCTAATCCTTTTTATACGAGTATGACCGCAATTAACCGGGAAAATGCGGAGGAAAGAATACGGCAAAACCAAGGACTTATTCTGCAGGTAGATGAATTAATTGCCAAGTATACCCAACAATTGGGAGCTGCGTCTGCCGGTCCAACCCCTACCGAGAGTAAAATAGTATTTGATAGCAAGGAAGGTCTTGATGTGCCTGGACTGCTAAATTTGAAAAATGGATTGATCAGAAATACCGAAATGCAAAAGATCGAACTATTAAAGTTGAACAAAATAGTGTCCATTATCAATTTTGGAAAAACGCAAGAAGTCAGTAAGGTTTTTGTTGCCAAAAATTATGTTTTGATCCCCCTTATTTTGGTGGGCTTATTTTTCCTCTGGTCCTTTCTGGGTTTTTTGGATAAAAGAGCAAAAGAGCTTTCTTAATAACGAATATTATGTCGCATAAAAATATCTTGATTACTGGTGGTGCCGGATTTATTGGATCCCATTTGGCACGCAGGTTTGTAAGGAACTATCCGGAATACACTATTTTTAATTTGGACGCCCTCACCTATGCGGGGAACCTGGAAAATCTTAGGGATATAGAAAAGGAGCCAAATTATAAATTTGTTAAAGGGGATATCGTCGATCAAGATTTTATTGATAATCTTTTTAGGGAACATCGCTTTGATGGGGTCATCCATTTGGCAGCCGAATCCCATGTGGATCGATCCATTACCGAACCCTTGGCATTTGTAAAGACGAATATCATAGGTACCGTTAACTTGCTTAATGCAGCCAAGGAAATATGGGCCGATAAGAAGGGAGGCCAACGATTTTATCACGTAAGTACGGATGAGGTCTATGGTTCGTTGGGGCCAGAGGGGTTATTTACGGAAACGACTGCTTATGATCCCAATTCCCCGTATTCGGCATCCAAGGCCAGTTCGGATCATTTTGTAAGGGCGTATGGGGAAACCTATGGTCTCCCGTATGTGATTAGCAACTGTTCCAACAACTATGGACCCAATCATTTTCCGGAGAAGTTGATACCCTTGTTCATCAACAATATTATCAACAACAAACCCCTACCGGTTTATGGGGATGGTAAATATACGAGGGATTGGCTGTATGTAGAGGATCATGCTACCGCAATAGACCTGGTGTTCCACAAAGGGAAAAACCATGAGACCTATAACATTGGCGGCTTTAACGAATGGCAAAATATCGATTTAGTAAAGCTATTATGCCAATTAATGGATCGGAAACTGGAACGCAGAGAAGGAACATCTGAAAAATTGATCAACTATGTTAAAGATCGACCAGGACATGATCTGCGGTATGCTATCGATGCTGGCAAAATCAATAAGGAATTGGGATGGAAACCCTCGGTAACGTTTGAAGAAGGTTTGGCTAAGACCATTGATTGGTATATGGATAATCAGGAATGGTTAAATCATGTAACCACAGGGGCTTATCAGGAATATTATAAAAAAATGTACCACTAGGTACCAAAAGTAATTACAATGAAGGGAATCGTTTTGGCTGGTGGATCAGGAACAAGGTTACATCCTCTTACTTTGGCAGTGAGCAAGCAGTTGATGCCCATTTACGACAAACCGATGATTTACTATCCCTTAAATACGCTGATGACAGCAGGAATAAGGGAAATATTAATTATTACAACCCCGACAGATGCCCCTTTATTTAAAAAATTGTTGGGGAATGGCACCCAGTTTGGGTGTGATTTCCAGTTTGCGGTACAGGACAATCCCAATGGCTTGGCCGAGGCCTTTATACTGGGAGAATCCTTTATCGGGAAAGAAAAAGTGGCCCTGATTTTGGGGGACAATATATTTTATGGTTCCGGACTTTCACAATTGTTGCAAAGCAATAATGATCCCGACGGAGGGATTATTTACGGGTATCATGTCCAGGATCCGGAACGTTACGGTGTGGTAGAATTTGATGCGCTTGGGAAAGCAATTTCCATTGAAGAAAAACCGATAAACCCAAAATCTAATTTTGCCGTACCAGGTATATATTTTTACGACAATGAGGTTGTTAATATTGCCAAGAATATAAAACCAAGCGAAAGGGGGGAATTGGAGATAACCGATATTAATAAAGTCTATTTGACAAGAGGTAAATTACAGGTTAGTATTTTGGATAAAGGAACGGCTTGGCTGGATACCGGAACCTTTGCATCCCTGATGCAGGCTTCCCAGTTTGTTGAGGTGATTGAGGAAAGACAAGGACTAAAGATAGGATCCTTGGAAGAAGCCGCATATACCATGGGGTATATATCTAGGGAACAATTGCATAAGTTGGCAAAACCGCTTTTAAAAAGTGGCTACGGGGAGTATTTGATGCGGTTGTAGTACTATAGTTTAGATTAATTAGGGATGAAAGTTACAGAAACAAGCCTTAAAGGTTGTTATTATATTGAGCCTATAATTTTTAAGGATAACCGAGGTGTTTTTTTCGAATCCTATAACCATAGTAAATTTGAAGAAGCAATAGGTCAGCGCATTGATTTTGTCCAGGACAATCACTCCGTTTCCCATAAGGGTGTTTTACGCGGACTGCATTTTCAAACAGGAAAACACGCCCAGGCAAAATTGGTCAGGGTTGCCAAAGGTAAAGCACTCGATGTAGTAGTTGACCTAAGGGCGGATAGCGACACCTTTGGACAACATTTTAAAATGGTACTTTCCGAATTGAATGCCAAACTTCTTTTTGTTCCCAAAGGAATGGCCCATGGTTTTCTGGCCCTGGAGGATAATACGGTGTTTCTTTATAAGTGCGACGCGTATTACCAAAAGGAATCCGAAGGGGGAATTATCTACAATGATCCCGAGTTGGGAATCGATTGGGAATTCCCGTTAAATCAAGTACTTCTTTCAGGGAAGGACCTTGAGCTTCCATCTTTTAAGGCCATAATGTAATGGGAAGTATTTTGGTCACAGGCAGCAAAGGTCAGTTAGGTAAGAGTCTACAGGATTTAGCCAAGGATTATCCAAACTTCGATTTCGTTTTTATGGATTCCAAGTCATTGGATATTACCAATGTAAATACAGTTAACGATATTTTTGATTCAAACAATTTTGATTTTTGTATCAACTGCGCAGCCTATACCAATGTAGAGCAAGCTGAAAAAGAAAGGGACAAAGCGTTTCAAGTCAATGCGGAAGGCGTTCGAAACATAGCCATTGCCTGTAAAAAAAACCAAGTGGTTTTATTACATGTTTCTACGGATTATGTATTTGACGGGGAAAAGGAAACAGGATATTTGCCGAGCGATACCGCTAACCCTATAAATGTTTATGGGGCATCAAAGTTAAAGGGTGAGGAAATTATCCAAACAGAACTAAGCGATTATTTTATTGTACGTACCTCTTGGCTGTACAATAGAAATTATGGACACAACTTTTATCGGACTATTTTAAGCAAAGCAAAGGCAGGAGAAGATCTTAAGGTCACAGCAGATCAGAGGGGGTGCCCTACAAATACCGATAATTTGGCTAGGTTTCTACTAAATCTTATTGTGAAAAATAATAAGATTTATGGAATCCATCATTTTTCCGATGGGGAAGCGATGACCTGGTTCGAATTTGCAAAGGCCATTTTAGAAGAGAATGGTCTTATAGGCACTGTGGAACTTGATAAGGCGCAGAATTATCGTACTTTTGCCGCCAGACCAAAAAACAGCGTATTAATTTAATTAGTATGACAACAAAAAATTACTTTGCCCATGAGACCGCTTTGGTGGACGAGGGCAGTGTATTGGGTGATGGAACTAAGGTTTGGCATTTTTCCCATATTATGCCTAATTGTATTATAGGGGAACGTTGCAATATAGGACAGAACGTTGTTATTTCACCAGAAGTTAAACTGGGTAATAACGTTAAGATCCAAAATAATGTTTCCGTTTATACAGGGGTTATTTGTGAGGATGATGTGTTCTTGGGACCTTCCATGGTATTTACAAATGTGATCAACCCGAGGAGTGCCATAAACCGAAAAGGGGAATATGCAAAGACAACGGTTAAGAAAGGAGCTTCCATAGGGGCCAACGCTACAATTGTCTGCGGTAATGATATAGGGGAATTTGCCTTTATCGGGGCAGGAGCCGTGGTGACAAAGGATGTTCCTGCCTATGCACTGTTGGTTGGAAATCCTGCAAAGCAAATTGGATGGGTAGGGGAATATGGACATCGTCTCAATTTTAATGGGGAAGGCATTGCCATCTGTCCAGAAAGTGGCCAGCAATATAAGTTGGAGAACAATACTGTAACACGAATAAGTTAATTTATGCAGATAGATTTTGCAAACCTTGAACTCGCCTTCAAAGAGCACGAAAAAGAATTCTTAAAAGTTACCAATGAGGTGATGTCTTCTGCCAGATACATTCTGGGCAAGGAAACGGAGGAACTTGAGTCCCATCTTCAAGATTTTGTCGGAAGTACACATGCCTTGGGTTGTTCCTCGGGGACAGATGCCTTGCTGCTGGCAATGATGGCTTTGGGAATAAAAGCTGGAGATGAGATAATTACCACGCCGTTCACCTTTATTGCCACGGCCGAAACCATTGCCTGTTTGGGGGCTAAACCTGTTTTTGTGGATATTTCCGAGGAAGACTTTAACATAGACCCAAACCTGATAGAAGCTGCCATTACGGAAAACACCAAGGCGATTATGCCGGTTTCCCTCTATGGTCAAATGGCCGATATGGATGCTATCAATGCTATTGCCAGCAAAAATAATTTGTCGGTTATTGAGGATGCTGCCCAAAGTTTTGGTGCAACTTACAAGGGAAAACGGAGTTGCAGTGTATCTACCATTGGTTGTACCAGTTTTTTCCCTGCCAAGCCTTTAGGGTGTTTTGGTGACGGAGGTGCTGTGTTTACCAATGATCATGAGCTATACGATAAAATGAAGGCCATGCGGGTACACGGGCAGGTCAAAAGATATACCCATAAGTATATTGGCATGGGAGGTCGCTTGGACAACCTTCAGGCAGCGATTCTGAACGTGAAGGTCAAACATTATAACAAGGATATGGAACGAAGGCAATGGGTAGCCAATTCTTATAGTGAACTTTTGGGTTCTACGATTAATATTCCCAAAGTCAAAAAGGACAATTCTTCAGTTTGGGCCCAATATACTGTGCGTGTTCCGGAAAGGGAAAAAGTGCAAAGTATTTTGATGGATAAGGGAATCCCAACTGCTGTACACTATCCAATACCTATGCATTTGCAGGAATGTTTTTCTTATTTAGGATATAAGACGGGTGATTTCCCCCTAAGTGAGCGTTGTGCAAAAGAGGTGATGAGTCTGCCAATGAACCCATATTTGACAAAGGAAGAAATTCAATACATAACTAATAATTTATTAAAAGCTATCTCATGAAGAATTTTGCCCTGATCGGAGCAGCGGGATATATCGCTCCCAGACATATGAAAGCCATTAAAGACACTAATAACAACCTTTTGGCAGCTTATGATAAAGGAGACAGTGTAGGAGTCATCGACTCCCATTTCCCCAAAGCGGATTTCTTTGTGGAGTTTGAACGTTTTGATAGACATATCGAGAAACTTAAATATGAAAAAGATACTTTTTTGGACTTTGTTAGTATCTGTTCCCCGAACTATCTTCACGATGCCCATATCCGTTTTGCCTTGCGAAGTGGTGCGGATGCCATCTGTGAAAAACCCTTGGTTTTGAATCCTTGGAACATTGACAAATTAAGGCATGTTGAGGAAAAAACGGGTAAAAAGGTATATAACATCCTTCAATTAAGGGTTCATCCCAGTATTATCGAGCTCCGTGAAAAGGTTAAAAAGGCCAAAAAGGACAGGAAATTTGAGGTAGACCTTACCTATCTGACCTCGAGGGGCAACTGGTACCAAACTTCCTGGAAAGGGGATGTTAGTAAATCAGGCGGTATTGCCACCAATATTGGGGTCCATTTTTACGACATGCTCTCATGGATTTTTGGCGATGTACAGGAAAACATTGTTCACGTTCATGACAAGGATAGGGCCGCAGGATTTCTAGAGTTCGAAAATGCCAGGGTTCGGTGGTTTTTGTCCATCAATTCGGAATATTTACCTGCCGATATAAAGGAAAAAGGACAGACCACCTATAGATCCATTACCATTGATGGGGAAGAATTGGAATTTAGTGGAGGCTTTACAGATCTGCACACCATGGTGTACAAGGATATCTTGGAAGGCAAGGGTTATGGCCTCGAAGCGGCAAGGACAGCTATTGAAATTGTACATGATATAAGAAATTCAGATCCCATTGGGGCAAAGGGGGAGTATCACCAGTTCTTAAAATAATAATTCAATTAAATTATTTGCAAAATTCCGGAAGAGATTCTTGAAATCCGATTTTTCAAGAAATGTGGTTACACTTGTAACCGGAACTGCGGTTGCCCAGGCAATTCCTTTGGCCTTGTCCCCAATACTGACAAGGTTATATACCCCTGACGATTTTGGAATACTTGCTATTTATATGTCAATTGCCTCTTTAGGTACGGTTGTGGTCTCTTTAAAATATGATTTGGCAATAATTATTCCCGAAAAGGATGAGGATTCGGCAAACATAACCATATTGTCCATTTTTGTGGCCTTTCTGACAAGTACTATCTTGTTTATTATTGTATTACTTTATGGCTCCGAGATATCGCGTTTTTTGATAGATGGAGCCGAGAATGTTAAGGTTCTGAACAATTGGTTATATTTTGTGCCCTTTTCTATATTGATAATGGGACTTTTTAATTCGATCAGTTTTTGGTTTAATAGAAAGTCGTACTACAAAAGGATGGCCACAAGTAAAGTTTTGAATACTGCCGGTATGTCCGGTGCTCAGATTGGTCTGGGCGCTTTTAATTTTATACCGGTCGGATTGCTAATAGGGTTTATTGCTGGCCGGTTATTTTCATTTCTCTACTTATTGCGAATGTTGATTAAGGATAGGGATTCTGTGTTCCATAAAATATCAAGGGAAAGAATGTTATATTTGATTAGAAGATATAAAAAGTTCCCATATTTTACACTACCTGCCGATTTCACCAACGTAGTTTCAAATCAATTGCCCGTTTTTTTAATTGGAAAATATTTTGGAGGGGCAATTTTAGGAAATTATGCGCTTATGGACCGGATTTTAGGAGCTCCTATAAGCCTGTTGGGAAGATCGGTCTTGGACGTTTTTAAACAGCGGGCAAGTGAGGATTTTATAAAGAACGGCAATTGTAGGGATATATTTGTAAAGACATTTAAGACCTTAGTATTTTTATCGGCAATTCCAACAATATTACTTTTTACCATCTCCCCATTTGTTTTTGGGGTCATCTTTGGGAAAGGATGGGAGATCGCAGGGGATTTTGCCCAGATTTTTGCAATTTTGTTCTTTTTCAGATTTACGGCAAGCCCCTTGAGTTATATGTTTCATATTGCGGAGAAACAACATTACGATATGTTTTGGCAACTTGGACTCTTAGTTTGTACGGTAATTTCGTTCGCCATAGGAATACATTTTGATAATATTAATATTGCTTTAATTAGTTTTGTCACCTCCTATTCTTTAATGTATATTTTAAATTTATACTTATCGTATTCCTTTGCAAAGGGAAATTTGCCTTCAAAAAAAAGGATTTAAATGATTGATGTATGAAGAATAAGATAGTGACAATTGTAGATTACAAAGTGGGGAACTTGGGATCTATAGAAAACATGTTAAAGAAAATAGGTGCGTCATCGCTTATTACTTCTGAAATTGAGAAAATTAAAGCAGCCGACAAGATTATTCTTCCTGGAGTGGGGGCCTTTGATTCAGGTGTGGAAAGTTTAAGGGACAATGGCTTATGGGATGTTCTAAATGACAAGGTGTTGAATGATAAAGTTCCTGTTCTGGGCATTTGCCTTGGGGCCCAATTATTGTGTGAAACAAGTGAGGAAGGAGAACAAAGGGGGTTTGGATGGATAAATGCAGAGGTAAAGAAATTTAACTTTAGTGATAAAAAATTTAAAATTCCCCACATGGGTTGGAATTACACCCATTTGAAGAAGGAAAGTAAGTTGTTTACAGATATGTACGATAACCCCAAGTTTTATTTTGTGCATTCCTTTTATATGGATGTGAAGGATGATTCTGGTTTAACCGAAACAACTTTTGGAAAGGAGTTTGATTCAGCGGTCGAGAAGGACAATGTCCTAGGGGTACAGTTCCATCCTGAAAAAAGCCACAAATTTGGAATGAAGTTATTGGAAAACTTCGTTAAGTATTATTGAATGGCGCTAAAGAGAATAATACCCTGTTTGCTCCTTAGGGATAAGGGTCTTGTAAAAACGATAAGGTTTAATAAGACCACGTATATAGGTGATCCGCTAAACGCGGTAAAAATTTTCAATGAAAAGGAGGTAGACGAATTGGTTTTTTTGGATATAGATGCTACATCGGAAAAGAAGGAACCTCCCTATGATCTTATAGCAGATATAGCAAAGGAGTGTTTTATGCCCTTTTGCTATGGTGGGGGTATTAAAACGATAGAACAAATACGACGGATAATAGCATCAGGGGCCGAAAAGGTAGCTATAAACTCGGCAGCATACTTTAATCCGAAACTTATAAGTGAAGCAGCTACGATTTTTGGGAGTTCGACCATTGTGGTCTCCATAGATTTCAAAAGGAACCTATTTGGCAAACAATTGGTTTATATAAACGGGGGTAAGAAAAGCATAAAAAAAGATCCAATCACCTATGCTAAGGAAATGGAGGATTTGGGGGCAGGTGAAATTTTCCTAAATTCCATTGAAAGGGACGGAATGATGAACGGGTTGGATGTGGAAACTATTCGGAAAGTCGCCGATGCGGTATCCATTCCGGTCATAGCTTGCGGTGGGGCAGGGACTTTAGGGGATTTTGAGGAAGTTATTCGGGAAACAAATGTCACGGCAGTAGCTGCTGGCAGTCTTTTTGTTTTTCAGGGAAAGAAGAAAGGAGTACTTATTACTTATCCAAATTCTCAAGAAATAGAGAAAATTATAAATCACTAATAAAATCATTTGATCAGTTACCAATGGACAAAAGGAAATATCAAATATGCAATCGCTGTATAATGGACACTACGGATCCAGAAATCGTTTTTGATAAAAATGGTTTCTGCAACCATTGTACGGAGGCACTGGAGCGGGCCAAGCAGATGTGGTTTCCTAATGAAGAAGGAGAACAAAAGCTTTTAGAGATAGCACAAAAGATTAAAGAAGAAGAAAAGAATAAGGAGTACGATTGTATTATTGGGCTTAGCGGAGGTGTAGACAGTTCCTACCTTGCTTATAAGGTGGTTCAATTAGGTCTTCGCCCACTAGTTGTTCACGTAGATTGTGGTTGGAATTCGGAAATGGCCGTCAAGAATGTGGAGAATATTGTAAAAAAATTGCATCTGGATCTTCATACCCATGTTGTGGACTGGCAAGAAATGAAAGACCTGCAATTGGCTTATTTTAAAGCTAATGTAGCCAATCAGGACGTTCCGCAGGACCATGCTATTTTTGCGGCATTATATACTTATGCTGTTAAGAACAATATTAAGTATGTTTTTGGGGGCAGTAATTTTGCCACGGAGTGTATTTTGCCCAAATCATGGGGTTACAACGCTTCTGACTATAAAAATTTAAAAGCGATACATAAAAAATTTGGTACACGTCCCTTAAAAAAATACCCGTATTTCACTTTTTTTAAAAGATATGTATATTTTTCCTATATAAGAAAAATGAACATTGTAAAAGCCTTGAACCTAATGCCATATAATAAAGATGTAGCGATAGAAATAATGAAGAAAGAATTGGATTGGCAATACTACGGTGGCAAGCACCATGAGTCACGCTTTACCAAATTTTTTCAAGCGTATTATTTACCTATTAAATTTGGATATGACAAAAGAAGGGCGCATTTATCTAGTTTGATAGTTTCCGGCCAAATAACAAGGGAATCGGCTTTAAAAGAGATGAACCTAGAAATTTACCCAGATGATTCTCATTTGGAAGATATGGAATATGTTGCCAAGAAATTAGGAATATCTTTAATTGAGTTTCAAGACATAATCGCAATGCCTAATAAATCCTATAAGGACTATCCTAACAATGAGAAGCTATTCGAATATGGGTTTAAGATACGAGAAAGAATTTTTAAATAGAGGAATACTACGGAACAATATTATTTAATTCGGAATAATTTTTAATTACCCCATATTTACTTTTATACTTTCTTAAAGAATTATCTTTTAAAAATCTAACATTTACCAAATAGCTACTCCAATTCATTTAAATATCCTAGAATGAAACCTCTACAGCATATAAATTTGGGAAATTTGTTATGCCTATTTGCTTTTGCTTTGCCTTTAAGTGAAAAGGCATCGACCTTGGTAATTTTGGGTACTGTAATATTCGTGATTGGAGGTTACATAACTAAGAAAACACAGTTCAATCGTCGAGACAACACGGTTTTGTGGGCGTTGCCCATTTTATTTTTAATTTACGGTATTTCCTTATTTTTTTCCCCCGAAAGCTTAAATTTTAAATTTTTGGAGAGCAAACTCTCCTTGCTTGCGTTCCCATTTATTTTTTCTTTTAATTCAGATATTAATAAACGACAGATATTACAATATTTTGTATTTGGCGCAGCGGTTGCCTATTTTATATGTTTGGGGAATGCTATTTTAAATTCCTTTGTAATCGAGAACGGGTCTTATGTATTTGAGCCCTTAAAAACTGATAACCGTACATTTTTTGAGGCTATTGTTTATGAAGGAAATAATTTCTTTGGCAAATACTTCTCCTTTTTATATCATAACACCTATTTTGCCATATATCTATCTTTTTCCTTTTTGATATTATTATTGCAAAAAGAAAGCTTTAATAAGGGCATTTTCTATTTGCTAGTAGTTATTTTTCCACTTGGTGTTATCCAGACAATGAGTCGTGCGGGATTTGGGTCGCTACTGATCGTTCTATTTTTTATGATAGTATTTCGGATAAAGGGGGTTATGTTGAAAACTTTGTTTTTTGGCTTGTTTTTTTTATCGATAGGGACAGCAGTTTCAATACACCCCAGACTGCATTTATTGGCCGATAATTTAGTTAATAAAGGGATAGAATTGAATCCTAAGGGGATGGATGGCCTTATGTTAAGGTTATTAAGTTGGGATGCGGCATTGGATGTTATTAAAGAGAATCCGGTTTACGGGGTGGGTATAGCGCACGCTCAAGACTCACTTGATAAGGTATATCGGGATAAGGGATATATTCATCCTTTACAGAGAAATCTGAATGCGCACAACCAGTTTCTGCAGATTTATCTAGAATGTGGGATAATGGGGCTATTTATTATATTGCTTTTGTTTTGGTTGTTATGTAAAAGTTTAATGCGAGCACAGGGAGAAAGTAGAATATTAATGATTTCTTTTACTACGTTAATGGCATTCAACTTCATGTTCGAAAGCATGTTTAGTCGGTATTTGGGAATCGCGTTCTTCTCCTTTTTCTATTGTTTATTAATATATAGTATAAATCAAAAAGGCAATTTTGAAAAATCACATTTATAACATTTATAAATTAAAAACCTTCCTTTGGCTTGTGGCCTTTTACTTTCTTCTATCGGGCTTACATTTTACGTATATGATTCATTATGATGATTTTAATTATGTTAAATTTTCTCAAGGAGTAGAGTTTCATTTTTACTGGCCTCGATATATTCTAGCTACAGCAATTATTATTGCTCATTTTATTTTGCTGCTTTACTCCAAGGTATCCGATTTTCTGTACAGTATTCTACTACTTATACTGGTTTTTTTCGTAATACCAAGTGGGCTTCTTTATTCCTCCAGTAGTCATATAAATTGGGAGATATTTCTACTTCAAAACCTATTTTTTATTTCAGTCTATTTATTTTCATTTATAAAATGGAACTTGACATTTCCAAGTATCAACAGCTATCAATCCATGATACTTTTAATTTCCATTACGGCCATAGGGCTAATCCCTTTCGTGATTTTATACGGTCCCTATTTGGATGTAAGAAATTTATGGATGGTCGAAGTTTATGCTACAAGACGATTAGTAGAAGCAAAGGTACACAACCTTTATACGGCATATACTTATTCTTGGTTTTCGAAGATAATTATACCTATTGCAATAGTTTTTTGTATTTATTTTAGAAAGCATATGCTTCTTTACATTTCGATTATATTCCTATTATTTCTCTACTTATGTGGGGCCCATAAGATGGTTTTTTTTGGAACTTTTTTCATCGTTGTTTTTTATAAATATGACTATTTGAAAAAAATGTTTTTCTTCATGAAACTCATGACCCTATTTTTAGTGGTTACGATACTGGCAACTGTTATATTTGACTATACTTTTCTTTGGGAGCTGACTTTTAGAAGAGCACTTATGCTTTCGGCTTTGCTAGACTATTGCTATTTTGATTTTTTCCATCAAAATTATATCTATTGGTCCAATTCATTTATGTCAAGTTTTATACATTATCCTTATGATATTTCTCCTGATTTTATTATTGGACGGGATTATTTTAATAAACCCGAGATGAATGCTAATGTTGGGATTATATCGGACGGTTATAAAAATGCTGGTGTGATAGGCGCATGCATAAACATTAGTATCGTGGCAGTAATTTTCTCCTTTTTAAATGCAATGAAAATCAGTCCCAAGTTCTTCGGTTTGTTTATTTTGTTTTTATTTACTTTGCTTAATAGTTCATTATCTACCATTTTGCTTACCCATGGAGGTTTTTTACTGATTATAATGGCTGCTTTTGTACTGAACGATACAAAAACCTATTTAAAGTGAATTCTGAAAGGGCTAGAATTTTAATTTTTATAAGCTATATGAACAATTGGAATATAGTCAAATCCTTTCCTTTTTATTTATTTGGGCATAGATTTTTTTGACCAAGATATGTGGATTCTATTTTTTAGAGAGAGCATTTTACATTTCCGAATGAAACTACCAGTGATAAAAATATTTACCAAATGACCTTGAAATCCATAAGGGTTTGCCATCTAACTTCAGTACATACCCGGTACGATACCCGTATTTTTGTCAAAGAGTGCTGTTCCTTGGCTTTGAATGGATACGATGTTAGCCTATTGGTAGCAGATGGACTGGGAGATGAAGAAAAAAATATGGTGAAAATTATTGATTTGGGAAAGCCAAAGAGTAGGTTTCATCGGATTTTGTTTTGGCGGAATAAGTTCTATAAAGTGGCTATGTCATTAAACGCGGATATCTATCATTTTCATGACCCGGAATTATTGCCGCTAGGGAAAAAGTTGATGTGCAAAGGGAAAAAGGTTATTTATGATGTACATGAGGACGTGCCACGGCAAATATTGACAAAAGCTTATATTCCCAAAGCTCTTAGAAATATTATTTCGAAAACGTTCGAAAATTATGAGAATAGAATTTGCCCTAAATTATCTGGGATTGTGGCGGCTACCCCATTTATAAGGGACAGGTTTCTTCAGCTAAATAATAATGCTATCGAAGTCCAAAATTTCCCGTTACTTTCTGAATTTGATACTGTGAAAATTGCCAGAAAAATCAACAAAAAGAACGCTGTTTGCTATATGGGTGGTATTTCCAAAGTAAGAGGGATTTTAAATATGGTTAATGCCATGGAATATGCCGAGGGTGCGGAATTATTGTTGGCTGGTAATTTTGAAAGGGAGGAATTAAGAAATAGGGCCCTTCAATTGAAAGGTTGGGGAAAGGTATGTGAATTGGGATTTCTCGGAAGGACCCAAGTGGCCGAAACACTCGCGCAATCCATGGCCGGGTTGGTTGTGTTGGAACCTACTTTGAATTATCTGGATAGTATTCCCGTTAAAATGTTCGAATACATGGCAGCGGGGATTCCCGTAATCGCTTCGGATTTTCCATATTGGCGAAAACTGATTGAAGAGGAGGATTGTGCCTTGTTTGTTGACCCAAACCACCCTGCGGAGATAGGTAGAGCTATAGCAGATCTTGTTCAGAATAGAAGTAAATCCTTTGAAATGGGGCAAAGGGGTAAAAGTGCGGTTATTAAAAAGTTTAACTGGAAAATGGAGGAAGGTAAATTGCTGGCTCTTTATAAAAGAATATCCTAGATCTCTTGCCTTTAAATTCCAAGTCTAGGTTAATCCTTACCTTTGCCGCCAATAATATTAAAGATTAGTTGTTAGATGAAGATAGTTACCGTTATCGGGGCCCGTCCCCAATTTGTAAAGGCCGCCGTGGTCAGTAGGGCTATAATGGAATACAATAAAGCAAACAAGGGTCCAGAAATCATAGAACAACTTGTGCATACAGGGCAGCATTTTGATGAAAATATGAGCTCCATTTTTTTTGACCAGATGGGGATACCCAAACCCCACTACAATCTAGAGATAAACAATCTCACCCATGGCGCGATGACCGGGAAGATGTTGGAAAAGATAGAGGAAGTTCTGTTAAGGGAGAAGCCGGATTGGGTCTTGGTATACGGAGATACGAACTCAACCCTTGCGGGAGCATTAGCGGCTAAAAAGTTACATATTAAGGTTGCCCATGTAGAAGCCGGGCTACGATCATTCAATATGGAGATGCCCGAAGAGATCAACAGAATACTTACGGATCGGATCAGTGATATTCTATTCTGCCCCACACAGACAGCCATAGATAATTTGGAGAAGGAAGGATATGCAAATATTTTATCTGATCGAATTCAATGTGGTGACGTAATGTACGATGCGGTCCTTTTCTATGCAGACAGGGCATCGAGACCAAATGGTCTTGAACCTACGGACGATTTTGTATTATCGACTATCCATCGCCAAGAAAACACGGATGATCGCGCCAAGCTGATCTCTATCTTTCAGGCCTTAGGTGAGATAGCCGAAAGCCAGAAAGTAGTATTACCACTTCATCCCAGGACCATAAAAAAATTAGAGGGCTTCAACATTGTTCCGGCTAAAAACATTCAGATACTAGAACCCGTTGGTTATTTTGAAATGATCTGGTTGTTGGCCCACTGTCAAATGGTGATAACCGATAGTGGCGGATTGCAAAAGGAGGCATTTTTCTTTAAGAAGCCTTGCATTACCGTTCGGGATGAAACGGAATGGGTGGAACTGGTCCTAAATGGGGTAAACTTTTTGACGGGGCATTCCAAAGATCGGATAATCGCGGAGTATAACGGCATAATAAAATCCGACATCGATTTTAGTAAGGAATTGTACGGGAAAGGAAATTCTGGTAGTCTTATTGTTGAGCGACTTGTTGGTCATTCAACCAGTACAAATTAAAAATTCTTGATCACGATTGAGTAGAAATAGTATGTCAAAAAACATTTGGATAATCAACCAATATCTTACTACTCCTGAGTTAAACGGCGATGGGTATAGACATTATTATTTGGCCAAGGAATTTGAGAAAAAAGGATATGATATAACCTTGATAACATCCTCTTTTTCCCATGTACCCAGCAAGAATATTTCCTTTAAGGGACTGTTTAAGATCTTGGATAATGACGTCCGAACGCTTGTCGTCAAAGGGAATAGATTTACAAATAGCAAGGGCGTACCGAGGATTTTGAGCTGGCTTATTTTTTGTGGACTCCTCTTTTTTATTCCCATAAAAAAATTGCCCAAACCAGATTATATCGTCGTTTCTTCCATGTCCATTCTACCTGTATTAAACGTGGTTTATTATTTTAAGAAAAAATTCCCCAAGACCAAGTTTATTCTGGAGATCCGGGATATTTGGCCATTGACCCTCGTAGAACTGGGCGGTTATTCGGATAGGAATGTTTTTGTCAAATTCTTGGCTTGGGTGGAAAAGCTGGGATATCGTCGTGCTGATCGAATTGTATCCGTACTTGTAAATGCCGATAAACATATTGAAAACGTATTGGGGCGCAACGATTTTAAGTATAGTTGGATTTCCAACGGGTACAATCTGGAAACATTAAAAGGAGAAGAAAAGATAGGTGATTATTTGGATGGAAACATCCCCAAGGACAAGTTTGTCATTGGTTATGCTGGTACTTTAGGCAAAGCCAACGCCTTGGACTATTTGGTAAATGCCGTACAGGATATACCGGACAATATTTGCCTTTGTATTTTGGGATCTGGTAATGAGAAGGAAAATCTTAAGTGTCTCGATAATTCAAAAAAAGTGGTATTCTTGGATAAGGTCCCCAAATCACAGGTATTGCCTTTTCTAAAAAGGTGTAACTTATTGTATATAGGATTACACAATGTTAAACTGTTCGATTTTGGGATATCCCCTCAGAAAATTTTCGACTATATGAACGCTGCTAGACCTATTTTGTTGGCTGGGGAGTTTTTGGACAATCCCGTTTCCAAGGGAAAATGTGGGTTCGTAATTCCTTCGGAGAATACCGAAAAATTAAGGGAATCAATTATTTCCATAAGTCAAATGGACAAGGCAGAGTTGGACAAATTGGGAAGTATTGGCAAGGAATATCTTCTGGAAAATTTTACCTATGACATTTTGGCTAAAAAATATATTTCTGAAGTTTTTACCGAGGATTAACCGTAATCAACCTAGTAGGTTCGTCAGAAACCAAAAACTTGATGTCTTTTCGAAAATGAAAAACTATCTTTGATCCTCGAAAATATTCCCAATAATGTCCAGGCCCTCCATCCTCAATTCCATTGAACGCAAATTTATCCTGCTGGTGGGGGACATGTTCATTATTTTGGCCTCCTTGAATGTTTTTGTCAACGATGCGATAGATAGGGAGTATATTTCCTTGGAACGAAAAGTAAGTATCTTCACGGTCGGAATTTTTTCATACCTCGCATTGGCCTATATCTTGGAATTCTACAATTTGGGAAAGGTGATCAAGAGAAGATATGTACTTTCCCAGTCCCTCTATGTCTCCGTGCTCTACGTCTTTGTGGTTTTTATGTTCAGCGTAATTTTCTTTGATGCCAGTTTTTGGAGGATGCCCTTACTTTATTTTTTGATCCTTACTCCTGTGGAAATTGGATTATGGCGCTTTCTTTTTGTCAATGTTTTTAGAATTATCCCTACCACCAAGAAAGTATTGTATGTTTATGATGAAAGTACCGAACAAAACTTAAGGGAAGATGTGGAGTCCATAAATGGAGGGGAATTGGAAACCTTTTACAAGGTAAAATTAACGTATTCCGTGAAAGGAAACAGCCTTGAGAATAAGAGATTCTTTTTGTCAGCCACGGAAAAGATAGATGCATGGATCATCAACACCAAAAGTTATAATAATATTCCTTTGGATTTTGAAAATATAATGTTGAAATCCATCTTAAAAGGAAAGGAGGTAATCTCGTTTACTTCCTTTTATGAAAGTATTTATGAAGCCTTGCCCGTACGATCGCATAACGACAGCTTTTACGAGATTCTTCAATTTAGAAACAAGAAAATCAGATACCTGCAAAAAATTTTTAGTTTTGGGGTTAACTTTTTCCTATCCGTATTTGTGGGTCTTCTTTTTTTAATTTGTGTACCTTTAGTTTTCTTCTTAAATCTGTTTTTCAATAGAGGGCCGTTGTTTTATTCCCAGAAAAGAGTGGGTCAATACGGTAAGGAATTCAAAATATATAAATTCAGGTCTATGGTGGTGAACGCGGAAGAGGCCGGGGCAAAAATGGCCACCAAAAACGACAGTAGGATTACTCCCTTTGGAAGAATACTAAGATTGTTTAGGATAGATGAATTACCGCAGATTATGTCGGTAATTAAGGGGGATATGCAATTTATCGGGCCTCGTCCGGAACGAAAGGTATTTGTAAACCAACTCAACAAAATCATACCCTTTTACAATGTTCGACACTTGATAAAGCCCGGAATTACGGGATGGGCACAGGTGAAATACAAGTACGGAGAAAACTTGGACGATTCCGTCAGAAAACTGGAATACGATCTGTACTATATAAAAAACCGATCAATTACATTAGATTTAAGGATTATTTTTAAAACAGTAACGACAGTACTGTTTTCCCGGGGGGTATAACATCTTCAATTAAAACATCACATGAAAAAAGTACTTATAACCGGTGCGGCCGGATTTCTGGGGTCGCATCTGTGCGACCGATTTATAAAGGAAGGCTTTCACGTTGTCGCGATGGACAATCTCATTACGGGCGACCTAAAGAATATTGAGCATCTTTTTAGGCTGCCCCAATTTGAGTTTTACCACCACGATGTCACCAAGTTTGTCCATGTACCTGGGAAACTGGATTATATCCTACATTTTGCTTCCCCTGCAAGTCCAATCGATTATCTAAAGATTCCTATTCAGACCCTTAAGGTTGGTGCTCTGGGTACCCATAATTTACTTGGCTTGGCCATGGACAAAGGTTCCAGGATTTTAATAGCCTCAACATCTGAAATTTATGGCGATCCCTTGGTTCACCCCCAAACCGAAGAATATTATGGCAATGTCAATACCATAGGGCCAAGAGGGGTCTATGACGAGGCAAAACGCTTTCAGGAATCCATTACCATGGCGTACCATCGTTTTCATGGTTTGGATACGCGCATTGTAAGGATTTTTAATACCTATGGTCCTAGAATGCGACTTAACGATGGCAGGGTGATCCCTGCATTTATGGGACAGGCCCTTAGAGGGGAAGATCTCACCGTTTTTGGGGATGGTTCGCAAACCCGATCCTTTTGTTACGTGGATGATGAGGTGGAGGGTATTTACAGGTTGTTGATGAGCGATTATACCGATCCCGTGAATATTGGCAACCCACATGAGATTACCATAAAGCAATTTGCGGAGGAGATTATAAAATTAACGGGCACTGATCAAAAGATTGTATATAAACCTTTGCCACAGGACGATCCCATGCAACGGCAGCCGGATATTTCCAGGGCGAAGGAAGTATTGGGGTGGGAACCCAAAATAGGGAGAGGGGAAGGCATGAAGCGTACGTTTGACTACTTTAAAACACTTTCCCAGGAAGAACTCGTGAAAACGGAACACAGGGATTTTAAGGATAGAAATAGAAAGTAGTAATTGTCAATCTTTATCTTTATGGTTCTCCCGCAATATTTGTGGAATAAAGTTAATTTTTCCTGTCCAAGAACCTAGACCTTGCATTAAATGATGCCGTTGACAAGTGGGATTTACTATATTCTTTAGTCTTACGTCTTGGTTCTTATACCTGCACCCCAGTTTTCTCGTAAATAGGGGAAGTGGATTTTTATACGGTTTAGGGATACCATAATTCAAGAGCAAACCGTATTTTTGGGCAAACTTTCCAAAAAAATGAACATTCTTATCTTAGGTGCTGGGGGAAGGGAACATACCCTAGCATGGAAACTAAAACAAAGCCCTTTACTTAACAAGCTTGTTGTGGCCCCCGGAAACGCTGGTACCGCTGGGATTGCCAAAAACATACCTATTGGTGTAAACGACTTCGAAGCGATTAAAAATGTGGTTATTTCAGAGGATATCCAAATGGTCGTGGTTGGTCCGGAAGATCCGTTAGTGAACGGCATTCACGATTTTTTTCTTAACAATAAGAACCTTGTGCACATCCCTGTAATTGGACCTCAAAAGGCAGCAGCCACCCTAGAGGGCAGCAAGGATTTTGCCAAAGAGTTTATGATGCGCCATAATATCCCTACCGCGGCATACCAAAGTTTTACAAAAGATAACTTAGAGGAAGGCTATGCGTTTTTGGAAAAGCTATCCCCTCCATATGTGCTGAAGGCAGACGGATTGGCAGCCGGTAAAGGGGTGCTTATTCTTAATGAACTTGAGGAAGCTAAAGAAGAGTTAAGGCAAATGTTGGTGGGAGCAAAATTTGGAAACGCTAGCACCACTGTAGTTATCGAGGAATTCCTTAGCGGAATAGAGCTGAGCGTCTTTGTCCTGACCGATGGTAAAAATTACAAGGTATTGCCCACCGCAAAGGATTACAAGCGGATAGGGGAAGGGGATACCGGACTCAATACGGGCGGCATGGGAGCGATATCCCCCGTTCCCTTTGCTGACGATGCTTTTATGGATAAAATTCATAAGCGCATCATTAGGCCTACTATTGACGGACTCCAAAAGGACAGGCTCCCATACAAAGGCTTTATTTTTATAGGTTTGATAAAAGTAGGGGAAGACCCTCTTGTTATTGAATACAACGTTCGCTTAGGAGACCCTGAGACCGAAGTGGTCATACCGCGTATTAAAAATGATTTGGTGGAGGTTTTTCAAGCGGTGGCCAATCAGACGTTGGATAAGATCGACCTTCAAATAGATGAAAGAACGGCAACTACGGTGATGGCTGTAGCGGGGGGTTATCCAGAAACATATAAAAAAGGGGATGTCATTACCGGCTTCGAAAATATAACCGATTCGTTGGTATTTCATGCAGGCACCCAACTAAAGGATGAAAAAGTGCTGACCAATGGGGGAAGGGTGTTGGCCGTAACATCATACGGCAAGGACTTTAAACAAGCTTTGGAAACATCTTACGGCAATATGAACAAACTTAAGTTCAACGGAATCTACTATAGGAAGGACCTGGGATTTGATCTGTAATGATTAAAGCACACTATTTTTAGGAAACTCGTGAGGTCAGTACAGGCAAGGTATTATTCAATGGAATACATAAAAGGCAAGAAACAAGACCGATCCACAATACAATTTATGTAAGCCCAAACAGTCGAGTGCCAGAGCTAAATAGTTTGGGAACGAGCGTAACGCAGTTATCGGACTTATTAGACTGACACTTGCTATTGATACGTTTGGGTCTCAACATCCCAAACTTGGCCTTTCTCTCCAAATTTTTGAAGTTGCATCACCCAATATATAAAGGCGCCCGCACCGATAAGGAACAAAATACAGTTGAACCAATTAGAGCCCCACCAGCTGTGCATATAGCGCAATTGATCTAATGGCCAAAATAGGTAGTTCACAAATAAATTCTCAATGCCGTAAAAAAATGCTGTCATCTTACTTATATTTACCAAGAACAAAAATATAAAATCCATCGATGATTTCAAGCGTTTTTGGAAAAAGAAAGCCCGTTAATTACGTTATCGTATTCACTTTTGTATTTTCTCTCTACTGGTTTGTCAATTTATACATGTTTAATAGAAGTTTTGGACCAGATCAATTGCTGTTCCAAACCTTTGTCCTAGGGGTTTTGCTATTCAGTATTTTTGTGGTGAATTTTATCGTGAAAAGAATAAAGGTAACGAATACAAATTCCTTTGGAATTTTGTTTTATACCATGCTTCTCCTAATATTTCCCGAAGTTTTGGCAGACAACGATGCCATCTTTTGCAGTTTGTTCCTGTTATTTGCCTGTAGAAGATTGCTAAGTCTTCGATCTCAAAAGAATGTAAAGCTAAAAATATTTGATGCTACCTTATGGGTGGTTGTGGCGAGTTTCTTCTATGATTGGGCTTTGCTTTACCTTGTGTTGGTCTATGTTGGTATTGCGTTTTATGGATCTAAGAACATTAGAAATTGGTTGGTGCCGTTGGCCGGTTGCTTTACAGGATTTATTATTTTGATCGCTTTTCTCGTTTTGTCAAATAACATGGCCTTTTTGACTGCCCATTATGTTTTTGATTTTACATTTAACACCTCATTTTTCTTCGGAATTGGAAACAGCACAAAATACATCACCTATTTTTTAATAACTACCATAACGGGCTCAATAACTTTTATAAAACTTGGGATAACCGGTCTGGGAAGGGTTACCACCTTACGGTTAATTGCGATTTCCTTTGTATTGGGAATGGTCTTGGTGATACTAAAATCTACATCACAGGTTGCTCCTATTATTATTACATTTTTTCCTTCGGTTATCTTTTTGAATACTTTTATAGAATCCATAAGGAGGGACAAAATCAAGGAAATTGCGATTATTCTCTGTGTTTTAATGCCCTTTGTAGTATTTGTTTCTGATCTTTTGGTCGACCTATAGGCTGTAGCACATAATTTTGGATTTAAACCTGAACTTGAGCTTGAGCTTTAAAATAGGTATCTTTGCTTAAAATCACGATAAATATGTTTAGCCAGTTTGCTTACGAAATCTTTGAGAAAAGTATTGAAAAATACCATATAAAGGACAGCGTATCCCAACCCTTCTACAACCCATATCCCAAAGGTGAGATTTCCTATCTCTTGTATAGAAAGAACTGGATAGATACGGTACAATGGCATTATGAGGATATAATCCGAGATCCACAAATCGACCCTGTTGCCGCTTTGAAGCTAAAGCGAAAAATTGATGCAAGCAATCAGGATAGAACAGACCTTGTGGAATATATTGACAGTTATTTTTTAGACAAATACCAATCGGTACATGTACTTGATGGTGCCACAATAAATACCGAAAGTCCAGCGTGGGCCATAGATCGGTTATCCATTTTGGCCTTAAAGGTATATCATATGCAGGAAGAAGTGGATCGAAAGGACGCGTCTTCGGAACATCGCCAATCCTGTGAAAAGAAGCTTACGGTACTATTGGAGCAGAAAAGGGATCTTTCCCTTGCCATAGACCAATTGCTGGGGGATATAGAAGCGGGCAAAAAATACATGAAGGTATATAAGCAAATGAAGATGTACAATGACGAGGAGTTAAATCCGGTACTACGTGGCCAAAAGTGAGACGAACATTTTAAAAATTCTTGTCATCCGACTTTCTGCCATGGGGGATGTGGCAATGACCGTGCCAGTACTTGTCGCTTTGGTTAAACAGTATCCCCAAATTCGGATTACGGTACTTACCCGTAGTTTTTTTAAACCCATGTTCCATACCCTACCCAATGTGGCGGTCCTTGAGGCCGATGTAAAGGGGAAGCATAAGGGTTTTATGGGTCTCTGGAAGCTTTACAAAGAGCTAAGACAGGAAAGCTTTGCGGGAGTGGCCGATCTTCACAATGTGCTGCGAAGCAAGGTCCTCAAACTTTTTTTTGGTCTTGGAAAGGTTCCTTTTGTACAGATTGATAAGGGCAGAAAGGAAAAGAAAGCGTTGACGGCGACAAAAAATAAGGTTTTTAAGCCTTTAACAACTACACATGAACGTTATTCCGATGTTTTTTCAAAGTTGGGATATCCGATAAGATTATCTAATGAAAATGTGTTGCCCAAACTACCACTTAGTTTGGAAACCTTGGATTTAGTGGATTCTGGGAATAAAAAACTGATTGGTATTGCGCCTTTTGCCGCTTATGATGGAAAAAAATATCCGCTAGATTTAATGGCGGACGTTATCTCCACTTTAAACAAAACCAATAAGTATAAAATATTGCTTTTTGGGGGAGGGAGTGAGGAAAGTAAACAGCTTGAAAATTGGGGCGCTTGTTATGAAAATTGTATAAATCTTGCGGGAAGAGTTTCGTTTGCCGAGGAATTGGGGGTGATTTCAAATTTGCAACTTATGCTTTCCATGGACAGTGGCAACGGCCATTTGGCGGCTATGTATGGGGTGCCTACCATAACCCTCTGGGGCGTATCCCATCCCTATGCCGGATTCTATCCCTTTGGTCAGGATGCCAATAATGCCCTGTTGGCCGATCGTAATCAATATCCATTGATTCCTACATCCATTTACGGCAATAAATTTCCACATGGCTATGAAAAGGCCATGGAAACCATCGGACCTAAGGACGTGGTAAACAAAATTGAGGAGGTTTTGCGTCAGACTCTAAGCTGCTAGGCGGTTTCCTTATGGGTCAACATTTTGAAGTATTGCCTCAACTGCTGCATATACTTGTATCGCAATGTCCTGCAATTGCCCTCTACCATTAAAGCCCGGATCCCGATATAGGAAGAGATAAGATAGGTAGCTACGGAATCGCTATCTATATGTCGGTCTACATACCCGTCCGACTTTCCTTTTTGCAGGCTCGAAATTAGGTTTACCTCCCATACCTTAAGTATATCCTTAAAGTATTCCATGATTTCCGGATTCCTGCCTTTAAACTCGGCCATGAAATTGCTCAGTACAAACCCGCGATCCAGCTCATTGTGTTCCGCTGTCTCCAACGAATTTTCAAAACATTGGGCGATAACGGTAAAGGGATCCTCCTTTCCTTCTATTGGCTGTACAAGGGAGCTATAGATTTTTTGAACCAACAGGTTTTGGACAATCCCGATAAAGTAATCTTCCTTGGATCGAAAATGGTAATAAAATGCCCCTTTGGATAGGGAGAGCTCCTTTAGGATATCGTCAATACTGGTATTGTAATACCCATTTTGATAAAACATTTCCAGACCGGTGACCTGTAATCTGTGCATGGTGGTTCTTCGCTTCAATTTTTTTTCCATGGAAATCGGGATTTGTTGGATTTTTATAAAACAGACTATATAGTCTCTTTATATAACTTATAAAACCCTGATTTCTTGTGTCTAAAGAGATAAAAAATGTATACAATTCGATGAACTACATAATTTTTGCAAAAAAAAGAATGTTTTAAAATAGCCAAAGACCACTCGGTCGGTTATTAATGTACAGGGAAGAAGTGAACCAGTAGGATAGTTAGCTATTGGGTCAGGCTAGACGGCAGTTTGTCCGAAAGAATATAACCCATAAACCCATAAACTTTTGTTGGGTTTGATCTTGAATGCATACCGATAGGTAACCACAGCATGAGGTAAAAACTATTGGGTAATCTTCCCCTGACAGCTGCTCCCCGCCCCGGCCGTGCAACCGTAACAATGTTGTGAAATAAGGATTTCCCTATCGTTAAGAATATCTTCGTCGTAGTCCTTTATATGTTTTATTTTGCTGGCCACCTTAAGGCCTAACATTTGGTTAAAGTCGCAATCGTACAACCAACCATCCCAACTCACGGAAATAGTATTGGTACACATTACGTTTTCTACGGCAACAGGGTTGTAGGCCTCTACCAAAGCATACATATAATCTTCATAGTTTTCCGAAGCGATAAGGTAATCCAGAAAGCGGGCTATGGGTAGATTCGTAATTGCGAACAAGTTGTGGAAATGGATGTCAAAGTCCGCTTTTAGGGATTTTTTAAAATCGCGCTCCATAGCACTTTGGTCACCGGGAAGGAACGCACCGGATGGATTATAGACCAAGTCCAATCGCAAGCTGCTATTGGGCATTCCGTAGCCCACCGCATTCAGCTCCTGTAGGGCCTTTATCGATTTGTCAAAAACTCCTTCCCCACGTTGTTTGTCGGTTTTGCCACGGGTATAATGGGGCATGGAGGATATAACATGGACGTTGTGATTTTTAAAGAATTCGGGTAGATCGTGATACTTTTTGTTGGCCCTAAGGATGGTCAGGTTCGATCGGACAATAAAATCCACGATGCCAGCTTTGGAAGCTTTATCGACAAACCACCTAAAATCGGGGTTCATTTCGGGAGCCCCTCCCGTTAGGTCCAGGGTATGCGCTCCGGTATGACGAATGACCTCCAAACATTGCTCCATGGTCTCCCGGGTCATGATTTCCTTGCGGTCCGGCCCCGCGTCCACATGGCAGTGCTCGCAAACCTGATTGCACATATAGCCCACATTGATCTGCAAAACCTCCAATTTTTTGGGCCGGATCGGAAATTGGCCCGTTTTTGCAATCATATCCTTAAACCGGGGCAATTCCCCATTGGCAAAAGGACCCGAGTTCAGGATTTCCAACTGTCTATTGGTCTTTGCAAGATCTTTATGTCTTGCATGTAATGTTTTTAAAGCCATTCTTTCAGTTTTCAGTAAGCGGTTACAAGAGGCAGTAGTCGGCAATTAAAATACTGCCAACTGGAACCGCCAACTGTAAACTACAGTTTACATCGATAATTTATTGTATTTGTTCATCATTTGTACCCCGTGGACCAAGGTGGCCCCGCTTTCGATCGCGGCCCCCACGTGGACAGATTCCATCATTTCCTCCTTGGTAATGCCTTTTTGCAAGCCATCTTGGGTGTAGGCATCAATACAATAGGGGCATTTTACGACATGGGCCACGGCTAGGGCGATCAGGGATTTTTCACGGGCGGTTAGGGCGCCTTCCTCAAATACCTTTCCGTAGTAGTCAAAGAACTTGTTTCCGAGTTCTTCGCCCCATTCGGTTATTTTTCCAAATTTTTTAAGATCTGTGGATTCGTAATATGGATTTGCCATTATTTATTTTGTTTTTATTGAATTGGATATATGGATAACAACGAAATACATCGCGTTAGCGAAATACAGATGAACGCAACGTTTCCGTTAACAAGATTGAAATGAAATAGAGGGGTATTAGAAGGAAATTGGGGACCCTTTGTTGAAAGGAATCCGCCCAGTGGAAGCCTTGACAAAACTGATATTGTAATTAATGGTCCCCTTTCTATTGCGCGAAGTCAAGGCAAGGATAATTCTTCGAAGGTTGGCACCAATATGTCGGGTAAATTGGACCAAAAATTTAAGGTCGGCCGCATTGTCCAAATCGTATAATTTGGGCAAGTGCACCGTTATATGGTGTGATATTGTGGGCAGCTGCAATAATTTATGGGATAAACTGGAAGTCTGCCATGGCAAATCCTTAAAGGCCATCGGGTCAAATTGCGAACGATGGAGGCCCAATAGATAAAATCCTCCGTCTGCAGAGGGCCCCAAAACGGATTTCCTGGTTTCCAATAGCCCATGAGCCTCAAGAAGGTGGGAAGTTTTTAGAAGGGGGGTATCGTTGCCTATGGTAATCACATTGTCAAATCCTTGCCCAAATACCATTAGTACGGCATTCACAAAACGTTCCCCAAAGGAATTTCCCAGCTGTTGTTTTTCGGTGATATGAAAATAAGGAAGAGCGGTTTTTTTTACAATTCTTAAGGTACTGTGGGTAAGTTCGTCAAATAGGGCCCTATCGTTGGTAATAGGCTTACACTTCAATTCCTCGTCAGTGGAATTGGCAAATACCAAAATGGCGGTGTTATGTAGTTTATCGGAATGCATTCTATGTAAACTTACGATAAAATGGACTGAACGGTTTGGTCGTGTGCCATTATTTTTCATTACAGATATTCACAGATTTAACGAAGATTTGATTTTGATCCCTTCAGACTACCTAGTCTTTTTTGTACTTTTATCAAATCGTTATAATCACCTCAATGCTGGCCAAGTACTAATATTAGATCGATGAATTACCTAGAAGAAGACTATAATTCCCTTTAAAATGAACGGAACCAACCGTTTGGTCGGGTAAATTGGACCGAAGAAATTTACGGAAGGGGATTCCAACCAAAAATTATTCAAAAATCCATTACTTTATGAATTTGGAAAGCCTTAAAAATAAATCCATTGGTTTAGTTCTTTCTGGCGGCGGGGTCAAGGGTATTGCCCACATTGGTTTGATCCAGGCTTTGAACGAATATGGAATCCAAACAAGTTACGTGTCCGGAACTAGCGTCGGTGCTTTGGTGGGAGCTTTGTACGCCAATGGTAATTCGGTCCCGGAGATGTTGTCCTTTTTTAAGAAAGTACCCTTGTTCCAGTACCAATTTTTTGCACGTCATAAGCCAGGTCTTTTTGACACGGAAAAGTATATCCCGATTTTTGAGCAATATTTTCCCGAGAATCGTTTTGAGCAGCTGCAACGATATCTTTCCGTAATGACCACCAATCTACAGAAAGGGGAGCAAGTGCAATTTTCTTCGGGCGAACTTATAAAGCCCTTGTTGGCTTCGGCCGCCCTACCTCCTATCTTTAGCCCGGTAGAGATCAATGGCCAGCTCTATGCGGATGGAGGAATTATGAATAATTTTCCATTAGAGTCCCTGCCAGTCCAGTGCAATTTTACGATTGGCAGCAATGTATCGGCCATTAGGGAGGTAGGGAAAGAATCTATTAAGACTTCATTACAACTGGCGGGGCGTACGACCAGCTTAATGATCTATGCCATCAATTTGGAAAAGGTGAAAGAATGCGATTTGGTATTTGAACCCAAGGAGTTGGATAAGATCGGGGTATTGGACAAAAAAGGTATGGAAAGGGCCTATGCCATCGGGTATGAACATGCTACTAAGGTTTTGAAGAGGGAATTTGGCCAACAACCGATGGTCGAAAAATTGGTCCAGGATTGATTACTGGGATTTTTTAGTCCTCAGTTGTTCCTTTTATACTGCCTAGTTTCGGGAAGAAGGGTTTTGGGCACCTTATACGTCATCATAATCTATCTTCAAAGTCGGTGTGGTTGGATGGGCCTGGCAGGTCAATATTAGTCCTTCCGCGATTTCGTCATCGGTCAGGATCTGGTTTTTTTCCATTACGGCCTGTCCTTCCTTGATTCGGGCAATACAGGTACTGCATACCCCGCCCTGGCAGGAATAGGGTGCATCTATGTTTTCCTTGAGAACCGCATCCAGTACTTTTACCTTCTTGTCCATAGAGAATGAAAATTCCTCATCGTCCACGGTCACCGTAAGTTGGGTGCTGCCCTCGGGGGTTAGGGGGATTTCGTCCTTGATCTCGGTCTCGGTAAACAGCTCAAAATGAATATGGTCCTCGCTTGTAATTTCGTTTTCCTTAAGGCTATCCTTTACAAGTTGTATCATGGCTTCGGGACCACAGAGGTAGAAGTCGTCAATAGCAATGTCCTTATGCTTGTTTTTTACCACATAATTGACCGTAGACACATCGATCCTACCAAAAAGGGAATTTTCCTCCCGCTCCTGACTACAAATGAAATAGACAAAAAACCTGTTGGTATATTCTAACTGTAGTTTTACCAGTTCCGTGTAGAACATGGTTTCCTTGTAGGATTTGTTGCCATAGACCAGTACAAATTTGTTCTTGGGGTTGGATTCCAAAACAGACCTGGCGATACTGATGACAGGGGTAATTCCGCTACCCGCCGCAAAGGCTGCGATATTTTTTGGTTTTGGGGTAGGGTTGAAGACAAACCGGCCTTCGGGGGGCATTACTTCCAAAACATCCCCTACGGCCAATTTATGGTTGGCATAGTCGGAAAAACTACCCTTGTCCACTTTTTTTACCCCTACGGTAATAGTTCCACTTTTTGGGGACGAACTTATGGAATACGATCGGCGGAGCTCCTTGCCCTTAATTTCCTTTTTTATGGTGATGTATTGCCCCGCACTAAAGGAAAAGGTCTGCGTAAGTTCCTTGGGAATAGCAAAAGTAATTGCAACTGAATTCTCGGTAAGCGGTTTTATATGCTGTACCGTTAAGGGATAAAAGTGGGCCATGTCTATATTTTATGCAAAAATACGGAAAGCATTGGCTTTTTAAAATTCGAATTTGCGAAAAAGTGACTATATCCGCTACAAAACGTATATTTAAATTTTCAAACAAAACCTTTAATCGGAACCTTAAACCATAATCCTTGAACCTTGAGCAGAACCCAAGCCTCCGCAACCACAAACCACAAACAGAAGAACCCCAAACAATAAACAACTTTCTATGTTTAAACATTTTATTAACCTCCAATGGAAATCCTTTTACCGATCGGCTTCATTTAAGACCAATGTGGCGTTTAAGATTTTTATGGGTTTTATGGCCTTGTATTTTGTTGCCGTTTTTCTTTCCATGGGAGTTGGTGTGTTCTTTATTATCAAGGAACAGGGTTGGGGAGACCCTTTGGAGATAGTTAATAAGTTTCTGATCTATTATCTGGTATTTGATCTGGTAATCCGATATATGTTGCAGAAAATGCCCGTCATCAATATAAAACCACTGCTGTATTTGCCGTTTAAAAAAGACGAGGTGGTACATTTTAGTCTGGGCAAGACCGTTTTTTCCTTTTTTAATTTGGCACATGCCTTTTTCTTTGTGCCCTTCTCCATTGTCCTATTGGTCCAGGGCTACGAACCATTCGGCGTCATAGGGTGGCATATGGGTATTTTGGCCCTGATATATGGAAATAATTTCATCAATGTGCTGGTCAACAACAAGAACAGTATTTTTTATCCCGTTCTGGCGTTGGTCGTGCTTTTGGCCTTGGGGCAATATTACGATTGGTTCGATGTAACCCAATATACAGGTCCCTTATTCAACGCTTTGTACCAAATTCCTTGGATCGCCATATTTCCGTGGGTGGTATTGGTAATTTGGTATGCAACCGCATTTGGTTACTTTAAAAGGAACATGTATTTGGACGGCGGATTATCTACCAAACATGCCGAGGCCAAAACGGAAGATCTGAGCTGGCTAAACCGCTTTGGCAATTTGGGAACTTTTTTAAAGAATGACATCAAGCTTATTAAAAGAAACAAACGTTCACGAACCACCGTGATTATGAGCGTTTTCTTTATTTTTTATGGTTTCCTTTTTTTTACCGGTGGCATTGAGACCTACAACTCGCCGATCTGGAAGATTTTTGCTGGAATTTTTATCTCGGGGGGATTCCTCTTTAGTTTTGGCCAATTTGTGCCAAGTTGGGACAGTTCCTATTATCCCTTGATGATGAGCCAGAACATTCAATACAGGGAATACCTGGATTCCAAGTGGTATTTAATTATCATTGCCACGGCGATAAGCACCATCATAGCCTCTTTTTACCTCTATTTTGGGTGGCAGGCCTATCTGGCCGTATTGGTAGGGGCCGTGTACAATATGGGTGTAAATTCCTATCTGGTGCTTTGGGGAGGGGCGTATATAAAGACCCCGATCGATCTAACCTCCAATAAAAAGGCATTTGGGGATAAACAGGCATTTAACGCCAGAACCTTGTTACTTACCCTCCCCAAATTGGTGCTCCCACTGGTTATTTATGCTTTGGGGCATTATCTTATCAATCCAACGGCCGGCTATATTTTTGTTGCCCTGGCAGGACTCTTGGGTTTTGCCTTTAAAAATAGGGCATTTTCCATGATAGAACGCATTTACAAAAAGGAGAAATACAAAACCCTATTGGCGTATAAGCAAAAAACTTAGTATTGACCGAGGGGAAATGTTTTCACATTTTATTTTTAAAACAAACACCAAAGACCGAACCCTGGATATGTAATATAGGGTGCAGCCGAAGGGCCGAAAACTAAACCTGAACTTGACACTTGAACATTAAAATATGATTAAAACAGACAACTTAACCAAAAAATACGGGGAACAAACCGTTCTCAATATACCAAATCTGGAAATACCTAAAGGACAAAGTTTTGGGCTGGTAGGTAACAACGGAGCGGGAAAGACCACTTTTTTTAGCCTGTTGCTGGATCTAATACAGCCTACAACCGGACATATCGTTAGCAACGGCGTGCAAGTAGATAAAAGTGAAAGTTGGAAACCTTTTACCGCTGCCTTTATCGATGAGACCTTTTTGATAGGCTATCTTACTCCGGAGGAGTATTTTTATTTTATCGGGGAACTACGCGGACGAAATAAGGCCGATGTGGATGGGCTTTTGTCCTCTTTTACCGATTTTTTCCACGGGGAGATCCTCAACCAAAAAAAATACCTGCGGGACCTTTCCAAGGGCAATCAAAAAAAGGTTGGCATTATTGCTTCCTTTATAGGCAATCCGGAAGTAATCGTACTAGACGAGCCCTTTGCCAATCTGGACCCTACCACCCAAATTCGATTGAAGGGGATCATCAGGGAATTAACCGCCAATATGGAAACAACGATCTTGATCTCCAGTCATGACCTGATCCATGTTACCGAGGTCTGTGAACGCATCGTAGTGTTGGATCATGGGGATATTGTTAGGGATATAAAAACATCAACGGAAACATTAAGGGAATTGGAGCAGTTTTTTGCGGGTTAGCCCTTTTCATGTCCAATTAAAGAATCTATAACTGCTTGATGCGACCTAGGGATGGAAAATCATAAAACATACCTACAGGTCGGTTGTTGATATTAGTTAAGCGGAATAGAAACCAATTTCTCCGGTTTATGGCACAAAACGTCTATAAAGAACACACAATTGTCTGGATTTTCCACATAAAAATAAAATACGAACCGATCAGTCGGTCAAAAAAGGTTGGACGTTTAGGGGTTAGGTGGTTCGTTTGAGGGTAGTTCCTTTGTATTTTATATTGAACTCGAGCTTGAGCTTGATTTTGCACTTTGAACACCCTCTATATTGCCCCTTTTCCAATTTCTCTATTTCTATCCTCTTTTTTCTGCCCTCTTTTTGCACTTTTATCGGCCAACTACATAATAATTCGGCCAAATTTTAGTTATCCCCTAAAGAACATACAAAGCCTATTTTGAAGCTTCATTCCAAATTTATTTTATCCGCTGTTTTGGTGGGTCTGGCTTTTAATGCCTGTTCCACTAAGAAAGATGCGTTCTTAAACCGCAGCTTCCATGCCATGAACACCAAATACAATGTGTTGTACAATGGGGATATTGCTTTGGATGAAGGTACGGAGGAACTCAACAATAACTATAGGGACAATTATTGGGATATTTTGCCGGTGGAAAGATTGGAGGTCACAGATGATATACGATTGGACTCCGAAGGTAACAACCCCAAGTTTACCATTGCAGAGGAAAAGGCCACCAAGGCTATTCAGAAGCACAGCATGGACATTAAGTATAGGGAAAGGAACCCCGAGATCGACGGGGCTTTTTTATTATTGGGAAAATCGCGCTACTATGACCAACGTTACATTCCTGCACTGGAGGCCTTTAATTATATCCTAAAAAACAATACCGACAGTGATATGCTCATTGAGGCCACTATTTGGAGGGAAAAGGTGAACATTCGCTTGGAAAATGAAGAATTGGCCATCAAAAATTTAAACCGGTTGCTTAAGAATGCATACCTAAAAGATCAGGAATATGCGGATGCCAGGGCTATGATGGCACAAGCGTATATAAATTTAAAAGCTCCCGATACAGCGCTTCAGCAATTGAGGATCGCTGCGGTTTATACCAAAAAGAAACCCGAAAAGGGGCGATATTATTTTATCGTTGGGCAATTATATAATGAATTGGGCTATAAGGACAGTGCAAATTATGCTTTTGATAAGGTGATCGAATTGAAAAGGAAATCCCCTAGGGTCTATATGATCAATGCGAAATTGCAAAAATTTCGAAATACGGAGGTAACCGATGAAAACAGGCAAGTACTTCAGGATTATTTGACAGAAATGGAAGAAAATAGGGAAAATCGCCCTTTTTTGGACAAGATATACAGACAGATAGCAGAATTCTACATGGCCAACAATGCGGATACCCTTGCCTTGGCATATTACAACAAGTCGCTCCTGGCCACCCAGGATGAACCTAGGATCAATGCCCTGAATTACGAAGACCTTGCCGAATACTACTTTGATGAACATGATTACAAAGTGGCCGGTAATTACTATGATAGTACTTTGACCAATTTGGCCGATAATCCCCAGAAATATAGATATATCAAAAGGAAATTGGACAACTTGGAGGATGTGATTAAATACGAGGATATTGTGCAATACTCCGATAGTGTCATCCATTTGTACCAAATGTCGCCCGAAAAGCGAATGGCCTATTTTGAAGATTATGTTTCAAAATTGAAAGCACAGGATGAGGCCGATTCGGAAAAGGAGACCAAGAGGAACAAAGCGGGCATTGCGGCATTTGCCGAATCAAGTGGGGGCAAACAGAACAAAGGGAAGTTCTATTTTTACAACATTACCAGTTTGGGCTATGGGAAGGCGGACTTTAGGAGCAGGTGGGGAGATCGTCCTTTGGAGGACGATTGGAGATGGGCCAATAAGAACCAGGCGCAGATGATTACTAGTGTCTCACCGGGAAATGCCGTAGCCGATACCATCAAAAACAAAGGGGTAAATGGAGATAAATATTCGGTGGACTATTATTTGGGGCAAATACCGACAAAGGTATCGGTAATCGACAGCTTAAAGACGGAAAGAAATTTCGCCAATTATCAATTAGGGCTTATTTATAAGGAAAAGTTCAAGGAAAATACCTTGGCAGCGGGGAAATTGGAGGATGTATTAAATTCAGATCCAGAGGAACGATTAATATTGCCTTCCAAATACAATCTTTACAAAATATACGAGGAATCTGGCAGCCCATTGGCTTCCCAAATGAAAGATAATATAATTGCGGACCACCCCGATTCGCGCTATGCGGAAATACTTCTAAACCCACAAGCAATTTTAGCGGATGATTCGGACAGTATGGATGCACAATATGACAAATTGTACAAAGTTTACCAAGATCAGAAATATCTCGAAGTAATTGCGGGAGCGCAGGAATTTATTGATAAGCATACAGGGGACCCTTTGGTACCCAAGTTTGAAATGTTAAAAGCCAATTCAATTGGCCGTATCCAAGGTTTTGAAGCATATAAGGAGGCACTTAATTATGTGGCCCTGAACTACCCCAACATGCCAGAGGGCAAAAAGGCCCAACATATGGTTTCGGAGCAATTGCCCAAAATGGAAAATAAGGAATTTACGCAGGAAACGGGATCTAAAGGTGCGTCCAATTGGAAAGTTGTATTCCCTTTTAGAATAAGGGATGACGACCAGGCCCTGAAATTAATTGAGGTTCTCAAGAAATCCATAAAGGATCTTAATTATAGCAACATCATTTCTAAGGATATATACAACCTAGAGACCGAGTTTGTGGTTGTACATGGGTTTAAATCCAAAGATTTTGCACTCGGTTATGCAGAGTTGCTAAAAAACAACAAAGATTACAAGGTCCGCAATGAGAATTTTGTAATTTTATCGGCTAACTATCAGATAATTCAGATACATAAAAACTTAGAAGACTACAAACGGCAGTTCGGAAGTTTATGAACAGGTAATTTCAAATTGTCATCAATGCGCATATATAAACCCCAAAATTATAGAACAAATGTTTTCAGACAACAACAAAAAACCTAAAGTTATGACAGAAATAGGCGGGCAACCCAACAGGATCGAAAAGAACACAAAAATTAAGGGAGACATCGTTTCCGAAGCCGATTTCCGAATCGATGGCAAGCTAGATGGTAATGTAAAGACCTCTGGTAAAGTGGTGATAGGCAAAGATGGCTATATCCACGGCAAGGTAGAATGTGTAAACGCGGATATCGAAGGTAGTTTTAACGGTGAGCTTTTGGTTTCCGACCTGTTATCTTTAAAATCTTCCGCCGTTATAGAAGGCACGGTTTCCGTATCCAAATTGGCCGTGGAACCAGGGGCTACGTTTAATGCCTCTTGTACCATGAAGGGAAAGGGCGGCACTACCTCATCCAGCAGTAGTTTTAAGCAAGCAACGGCCAATGAACCAGCAAAAGCCTCCTAAAAATAATTTAAGGAATGTTGCCCTGTTATCGGGAATAGCCTTCGAGATGGGAGCTATAATATACCTATCCGTACAAGGCGGAAAATGGCTGGATGGCCATTATCATATAGAAAATAAAACGTTTACAATAATTGCCACGCTCCTAGGCGTGGCAATTTCAATTTGGGTAGTTTTACGGCATTTAAAGCATATAAAGTATTGATGTTTCTATTGTTACAAAAATATTGACCTAGGCTAAAATCCATATCAAGGCTTCTCCCCGTCATCCTGAGCGCCCGCCTGTATGTCAAAGTCGGGCAGGCAGTCGAAGGGCAAGGGGAGCCAGCCCTACAAACTCATTCCCTTCCGAACGCCAGCCCGACATGGTCATTCTGGCAGGGCACCGAAGGCGGAGGGGTCAACGATGGCAATAATTTAGTATTTTTGTAAATTTTATTTCTTGTACTAAAATTAATGCTCAAAAATAATTTACCTCTTCAATTCGTAATTTCCCTAATCCTATCCCTGATTTTGGCCCTTTGCATCCATCTTGGGGTACTTTATGCCAAGGAACTGACTTTGTGGGACAATCTCATCCTCTGGTCCTATGGTATCAACCTTTTGTTGGCCGCTGCAATTTTTTTCCCGATCTATATTTATCGCCAACGTTTAAAGCATCAAGTAGGCTTCTATTATATGGCCGGTAGCTTCTTAAAATTTTTGGTCTTTTTTATCGTCTTTTATCCAGTTTATAAATTGGATGGACATATGGATACCCTAGAATTTGCGGCTTTTTTTGTGCCTTATGCCATCTGCTTGGCGATAGAAACCATTTTTACTTCGATAATGCTCCACAGACTGGAATCATAACCACAAAGGCCCAGCTTGTCGGATTCGCAAAATAATACATTGAAAATTAATGTATTAATATAATTTTCTGCTATCTTACGGCAATCTTTTTTAAGGGGTAGGTTAAGTCGTATTGTGGTTAAAAATACCCTGAAAATAAACCTTTAAAATGCTTTTTTCTTTTTAAGGGAAAAGTGTACATTTGCACCGATTTTTAGGGACCGATATTTTTGAGCGACATGCAAAATCCATTTTTGAAAAGAATTCTTTTAGTTGTTGCACTTTTTTGGGGCATAAGTACTTTTGCAAAGGAAAATGATTCAGATGAAGAAGGCGGAAAGGACCTAAAGTCCGAGATAAAGGAATATATCGATCACCATTTACAGGATTCCCACGACTTTAATTTTTTTACAACGACCGACGATGAAGGAAATGCCCATCATATCGGTTTTTCATTGCCTATAATTTTATGGGACAATGGACTGCAGGTATTTTCATCTGCTAAATTCCATCATGGTGAAAGCATTGCCGAGGTAAATGGCAACTATTACCGACTTTACCACAGTAAAATATATAGGACGGATGCCCAAGGCACTTTGGATTTTGATGAAAAACATTATCCTACCAATGTGCGTCCTCTCGACTTTTCGATTACCAAGAGCGTTGTCATGATGTTGGTAACCGGGCTGTTAATGTTGTTTTTGTTCCGGGGCCTAGCTAAAAGCTACAGGGACAATCAGGGCATAGCCACTGGTGCTGGTCGTTTCTTTGAGCCAATTGTACTATATATACGGGATGATATTGCCATTGCCAATATCGGTGAAAAACACTACAAAAGATATATGTCCTTCCTGTTGACCATATTCTTCTTTATATGGTTTCTTAATATGTTTGGACAAACCCCGCTAGGAGTAAACGTAACCGGAAATATAGCGGTAACCACTGCCCTGGCCATCATCGTATTTTTAATAACCAACTTTACGGGCAATAAAACCTATTGGAAGCACATTTTTGATCCCTTGGGCGATGGAATGCCCTGGTATGGTAAAATGTTCATTTATATTATATTGGTGCCTATTGAAATATTGGGAATGTTTATTAAGCCATTTGCCCTATTGATACGTTTGTACGCGAATATGACCGCCGGCCACGTGGTGTTGATGAGTCTTATTGGGTTGATCTTTATTTTTAAGAGTTGGGTCGGGGGGCCGCTTTCCTTTGGACTATCCTTTGCTATTTCGTTGATTGAGCTGTTGGTGGCATTGTTGCAAGCTTATATTTTTACCATGCTTGCGGCCCTGTATTTTGGGTTTGCCACCCATGAGGAACACGAAGGAGATCCGGAACTGGAGCATTTATAAAGGGGTATTTTAGTCATTCCCGCGAAGGCTGGAATCCCATTGAAGTATTTTTAATTCGATTTTTTTAATTTTTAAACTAGATAGATTATGGAAATTCCAAGTATTGTAGGAGCAGGTTTGGCGGTTATTGGTGCCGGTATCGGTATCGGAATGATCGGTGGCAAGGCTATGGAAGCTATTGCCCGTCAGCCAGAAGCTTACGGAAAAATTCAAACAGCGATGTTGATTGCAGCGGCGCTTATTGAAGGAATTGGTTTCGCCGCGATTTTCGCCGGATAAGAACCAAACAAAAAACATTCGGCCCCAACGGTTGGTTGGGGCGGTATGTTTATCCCTTTTTAAAATTGAAATTTAATTAATATATCCGCCTAGGCGGCACACACCATGGATAAATTAGTAAATGACTTTTCGGCAGGACTTTTCTTTTGGCAGTTAATACTGTTTGTACTGCTTCTTTTATTGTTGCGCAAATACGCATGGGGTCCTATCCTGAATGCTGTAAACGATAGGGAAGAAGGCATAAAGAATGCTTTGGCAGCAGCCGAGAATGCCAAGAAGGAAATGCAGAACGTAACTGCCGACAGCGAAAGATTGTTGAAGGAAGCTAGGGCAGAACGAGAGTCTATGCTAAAGGAAGCCCGTGAGATTAAGGACAAGATAGTTGCCGATGCCAAGGAGCAATCCAAAATTGAAGGTGATAAAATGATAAAACAGGCACAGGCCGCCATCGAGGGCGAGAAAAAGGCTGCCCTGGCCGATATTAAAAATCAAGTAGCAACATTATCCCTTGATATTGCCGAGAAAGTCATCAAGGAGCAATTGTCATCCAAGGACAGGCAATTGAAGCTGGTGGAAGATATGTTGGGCGATATTAAATTGAATTAGAAGTTACTAAGTTAATTGGTTGTTGAGTCAAAACCTAAGTCAACTTAATAACCTCATAACACAATAACCTAATAACTTAAACAAAATGAAGGATTCTAGGGCAGCATTACGGTACGCAAAGGCAATTTTGGACTTTGCCGTGGACAAAAAGTCTACTGCAGCGGTAGAAAAGGATATGCGTAGCATTGCTAGCACTATTTCGGATAGTAAAGAACTGCAGAACCTTTTGACAAGTCCGATTGTACAGGATGAGATCAAGAAAAAAGCTTTGGCCGCTATCTTTAAGGATATACACGCCATATCACAAGGGCTGATCAATGTATTGATAGGGAACAAAAGGATTTCCATGTTGCAAGAAGTGGCATTTAAATACATCATTTTAAATGAGAAGTTAAAGGGACAGGATGTAGCCTATGTAACCACGGCAGTACCCTTAACTCCAGCTTTGGAGAAAAAAGTACTGCATCAAGTAGCACAATTTACAGGTAACGAGGTAACCTTGGAAAGCTCAATAGATGAAAGCATAATCGGGGGCTTTATTCTAAAAGTTGGGGATCTGCAGTTCGATGCGAGTATTGCACATCAATTGAGAAGTTTAAAAAGAGAATTTTCAAATAGTAGTTTATAAACAACCATGGCCGTAGGTGTCTAACGTCTACCGTCTATAGTCTAACGTCAAGAACAAATGGCAGGAGTAAAAGCCGCCGAAGTATCGGCAATTTTAAAGAAACAACTATCAGGATTTGATGCAAGTGCTTCCTTGGATGAAGTGGGAACCGTCTTGCAGGTAGGTGATGGTATGGCCCGGGTATATGGCCTAGCCAACGTACAGTATGGGGAGTTAGTGGAGTTTGAAGGTGGATTGGAAGGAATCGTCCTTAACTTGGAAGAGGATAATGTAGGGGTAGTACTCCTAGGTCCTTCCAGGGGAGTAGGCGAAGGTGCAACCGTTAAACGAACCCAGCGTATCGCTTCCATTAAAGTAGGTGAAGGAATCGTAGGCCGTGTTGTGGATACTTTGGGAACTCCTATCGATGGCAAAGGACCGGTTGCCGGTAAACTTTATGAAATGCCGTTGGAGCGTAAGGCCCCGGGGGTTATTTTCCGGCAACCGGTAAACGAACCTTTGCAAACAGGTATCAAGGCTATCGATGCTATGATTCCGGTTGGCCGTGGTCAACGGGAGCTTGTGATCGGGGATCGACAGACCGGTAAGACGACCGTATGTATCGATACCATCCTAAACCAAAAAGAATTTTATGATGCCGGTAATCCGGTTTACTGTATCTATGTTGCTATTGGCCAAAAGGCTTCAACGGTAGCTGCCATTGCACAGTCCTTGGAAGATAAAGGCGCTATGGCTTATACAACTATTGTTGCGGCCAACGCATCAGACCCTGCCCCGATGCAGGTATATGCTCCTTTTGCGGGCGCATCTATTGGCGAATATTTCCGGGATACAGGTCGTCCTGCTTTGATTATATACGATGATTTGTCAAAACAGGCGGTAGCCTACCGTGAGGTTTCCTTGTTGCTAAGACGGCCGCCGGGACGTGAGGCTTATCCTGGCGACGTATTTTATCTTCACTCCAGATTGTTGGAACGTTCGGCGAAGGTTATTGCAGATGATGATATCGCAAAAAACATGAACGATCTGCCAGATGTTTTAAAACCCCTGGTTAAGGGTGGTGGATCATTAACGGCTTTGCCAATCATTGAGACCCAAGCGGGGGACGTTTCGGCCTATATTCCTACAAACGTCATTTCCATTACGGATGGACAGATATTCTTGAGTCAAGACTTGTTCAACCAAGGGGTCCGTCCTGCAATTAACGTTGGAATTTCGGTTTCCAGGGTTGGGGGTAACGCCCAGATCAAGTCCATGAAGAAAGTGGCCGGTACCTTAAAACTCGATCAGGCCCAGTTTAGGGAATTGGAGGCTTTTGCAAAATTCGGTTCCGATTTGGACGCCGCTACCTTGAACGTAATTGAAAAAGGACGCCGTAATGTGGAGATCTTAAAGCAGGCCCAGAACGATCCTTATACCGTTGAAGATCAGATAGCGATCATATTTGCCGGATCAAAAAACCTTTTGAGAAACGTACCGGTAGACAAGATAAAGGAATTTGAAAAGGACTTCCTGGAGTTCCTGAACGCAAAGCACAGGGATGTATTGGATACCCTGAAGGCAGGTAAACTTACCGATGAGGTAACCAATACCCTGACCGCTGTTTGTAAGGATTTGACGGCGAAATTTAAAAATTAGTATAAAGTATTGAGTACAAAGTATTGAGTATATAGAATCGGAATAGCGGATTACTTTGTACTTAATACTAATTACTAAAAATTATGGCTAACCTAAAGGAAATACGAAACAGAATAGCATCCGTATCCTCAACGATGCAGATTACCAGTGCCATGAAAATGGTTTCTGCCGCAAAGTTGAAGAAGGCACAGGATGCCATTACTGCTATGCGACCCTATTCGGACAAGCTTACCGAGCTATTGCAAAATCTAAGTGCCAGTTTGGATGATGATTCGGGAAGCGAATATTCCAATAATCGCGAGGTTAAAAAGGTGCTAATAGTCGCTGTGACTTCCAATCGCGGACTTTGTGGGGCTTTTAATACCAACGTTAATAAACAATGTCTTGCCATGGCCAATGAAACCTACGCCGGAAAACAGGTTGATTTTATGGCGATCGGGAAAAAGGCGAATGACATCCTTATTAAAAAAGGAAAGGTTGTTTCCAACCACAGTGAGGTATATGAAGACCTTACTTTTGACAATGTTGCGCTTATTGCCGAAGAATTGATGGCCCTATTTTCCAATGGTTCCTATGATAGGATAGATGTTGTTTACAACAAGTTCAAGAATGCGGCCACACAAATAGTTACTACCGAACAGTTTTTACCTATTGTTCCCGCTTCTGAAGGTAAAAGTGTCAATGTAGATTATTTATTTGAGCCTTCTATGGCCGAAATTGTGGCCCAATTGATTCCGAAATCCTTAAAAACCCAGTTGTACAAGGGAATACGGGATTCGTTTGCCAGCGAGCACGGTGCCCGGATGACGGCGATGCACAAGGCTACCGACAATGCAACGGAATTAAGGGATCAGTTAAAATTAAGCTATAACAAGGCAAGACAGGCTTCTATTACCAACGAAATCCTGGAGATTGTTGGCGGAGCCGAGGCTTTGAACAATTGATGGGGTTTTCAAACCTGATCTAAATATACAGACCTCGCCTTTGGCGGGGTTTTTTTGTGAATACTTCCCATGCTTTTTGGTCGAAGTGATTTAAAATTTATGATGGTCCGGCATGACAAAAGCGAACTTTAGGCGCCCAAACGGACAAGCGTATTAAAATTTTCGTTAGGAACCGGGAATGATGTCAGAATACATAACATTTAGGTAAAGGAAATGGTTTAAATCCCTTCCCTATAAAACGGAAAACATGCAATGCCAATAACATTCTTTGTTGCGAGAGGATAAATAACTACTTTTAAATTCTCTAATCGAATTTTAATTGAACCCACTAAATAAACTTTTCAAACAAACCTTTATCTATGGGTTGGCAACGGTGTTGCCCAGAATGCTCACTTTTCTCCTTTTGCCCTTGTACACCAAATTCTTGGAGCCGAACAGTTATGGTGTGGTGACCGTTATTTTTTCTTGGTTCGCAATTTTCAATGTGCTCTTGGCATACGGTATGGAGACTGCATTTTTCCGCTTTTACCACAGTGCGGATAATCGTAAAAAGATGGTGTCTACTTCCTTGCTTTCTTTATTGGGAAGCACAGTGGTCTTTTTGGTTTTGGCCCTAACCTTTCAGGATAGGATGGCACAGATCACGGAAATTGATGCAAAATATATCCAGTATGCCATCTGGATCCTAGTTTTGGACGCGTTGGTGATTATTCCATTTGCATGGTTAAGGGCAAACGAGAAGGCAATGCGCTATGCCCTCGTTAAACTTGTAAATGTGGTCTTTAATATAGGCCTTAATATTTTCTTCATTAGATTTCTCCCCCAGTTGGTCCAAAACGACCCGGATTCTTTTTGGGCCACTATTTATAGGCCCGATTTTGAAATCTCCTATATCTTCATCTCCAATTTGATTTCGAGTAGCGTTACGCTACTAATGATGCTCCGCTTGTATATAAGGCGCCCATATGCCTTTGATTTTCCCCTTTGGAAAAATATGATAAAATATGCCATGCCAGTCATGGTCGCAGGAATCGCCTTTACGATCAACGAGGTCTTTGACAAAATACTTTTGGCCAAATTATTGCCAGAAGGGATTGCGGATAGTGAGGTAGGTAAATATGCCGCCTGCTACAAATTGGCTATGTTTATGACCTTGTTTGCAACCGCTTTTCGGATGGGGATAGAGCCTTTCTTCTTTAGCCATTCCACCACTCAAAACCCACAAAAGGCCTACGCCCAGATCACCAATTATTTTGTGGTGCTCGGGAGTGTAATACTACTTGCCGTTGTTGTGTATGCAGATGTTTTAAAATTGCTATTTGTGAGAAATCCTGCCTATTGGGAGGCAATGTCCATTGTTCCCCTAATTGTATTGGCCAATTTCTTTTTGGGCATTTACCACAATCTTTCGGTATGGTACAAGGTAACGGATCAAACCAAGTTTGGGGCCTATATTTCGTTGATTGGCGCCCTTTTGACCATTATGATAAACTACGCCTTGATTCCGAGCATGAGTTATATGGCCTCCGCCATAGCAACACTGATCGCCTATGGTAGCATGATGGCCCTTTCTTTTTATTTTGGCAGGAAATACTACCCGGTTCCCTATAATTTCCGTAAAATATACTTCTATCTAACCATTTCGATTCTGTTTTCCACTGTTTCGTTCTATTTATTTGACCGAAATATATGGGTCGGTTCCTTTTTGCTTTTTGTATTTTTGGCCTTGGTTTTCAAAATGGAAAGGGAGAAACTTACCCAAATATTTTTGAGGAAGTAAAAAAAGAACAGAGAAAAAAGCAAGCGGATCGTTATCTGACATGATAAAACGTCTATTCTCTATATTCTATTCCCTATGTTCTCATTTTGCATAAATTACAGATCAATCAACTAGAGTACATCGTAGCATAAAAATAATTATATGAACATTAAAATTATTAATAAATCTTCCCATGCCCTTCCCCAGTATGAGACAGGGTCGTCTGCTGGTATGGATCTCCGAGCCAATATTTCCGAGCCAATTACGTTACAACCATTGGGTAGGGCCATTGTTAAGACGGGACTATTCCTGGAATTACCTGTTGGATATGAGGCACAGGTGCGTCCGCGAAGTGGGTTGGCGGCCAAACATGGAATTACGGTACTCAATACCCCTGGGACCATAGATGCCGATTATAGGGGGGAGATTGGGGTTATTCTGGTTAACATGTCCAATGATTCCTTTACCATTGCCAATGGGGAACGGGTGGCACAATTGGTCATTGCCAAGCATGAACGGGCAGCTTGGGTAGAAGTTGAGGAATTGTCGGAAACCACCCGTGGAGTTGGTGGTTTTGGGAGTACCGGGACAAAGTAAAAGTCCTCTTGCCAATTCGGGCTTTTTGATTGTGATATGAAAAATACCTTTCCAATATTTCTTCTTTTGATTTGGGGGCTACTCCTTAAATCAAATCTTGCCCATACCCAAGAACTGGAGGAAGGGAATGCGGAGGTTTCCATGGAACAATATTCCGACGATTTTCAAGAATCATTCTTTGAGGCATTAAAGCAGAAGGCGATTGGGAATAACGACAGGGCAATAGATCTTTTGCTGCGGTGTAAGGAAATTAGCCCGGATAATGAAGTTGTTGATTATGAATTGGCCAAGGCATATAAGGAAGAGGACAATTTTGTTGTGGCACAGGAATATGCTTTAGTGGCCATCAATGCCAAGCCAGGGAACCTGTGGTATTTGAATGCCTTGGTTGGAATATTACCAAAACTAGGAATTTCCATTGAAGGAATCAAGTCTAAGATTCCCTATGAAAATTTACAATTCAGGGAGAATTTGGGGCTGATCTATTATAGGCAAGGAAACTACGAGGGGGCCCTCAAAGTACTGCAAGGAATAACGGCAACCCCTACAACCGAAAGCTTGATCTTGAAAATCAAGGATTCCGTAGCTGATAACAAAAGTGGGCAGCCAGCGCCAGCTGAAGTGCCCAAGGCGCCATCAGTGAACGATCCCCTACAATCCTATATTTCGCAAATTGACCAACTATTGGCTTTGGAAGACTATAATGCCTTAGCAGAAATAGCTTTAAATGCTTTAGAAAGCTTTCCGACCCAACCCTATTTTTACTATGCGTATGCCGTGGCGCTAAATAATACCTCTCAGTACAAAAAAGCTGTGGAAACGCTGGAATCAGCGTTGGATTACTTGTTGGATGATGCCGACTTGAACAACAAAATTTATAGACAGTTGTCAAATGCATACAATGCTTTGGGAAATTCTTCCAAGGCAAATATGTATCTTAGTAAAATAAAACCGGGATCTTGAAATGACAAACAAAAATTTGGGGGGAAGTCAAAGTTTTTGGAAATACTTCGTTGTTGTGCTATTGGTATGTTCCTGCAAATCTTCCAAAATCAATGTAGATGCAACGGTTGACGAAAATTTATCTTCCAGGGCGGTAATTAGAAACCACTACAGTAGCCAATCCAACTTCAAGACACTTAGCGGCAAGGCCAAGATAGCTTATTCTGACGGGGAATCTACCCAAGAATTTACGGTAAGCCTACGTATAGAAAAGGACAAGGCCATTTGGATGAGTGCCCCCATGGGAGTCGTAAAGGCCCTTATAACGCCAAAAAGGGTCACTTTTTACAATAAATTGAACAATGAATACTTTGACGGTGACTTTTCCTATTTCAGTAAGTTTTTGGGAACCGAACTGAATTTCGCCCAAATTCAGAATGTTCTTTTGGGAGAGGCCATTTTCAACTTAAAGGACGAAAAATATAGTGCTAACTTTGACGGGCACAATTATGTGCTAAAGCCAATTCAGCCCAAGGTGCTTTTTAAGACAATGTTCCAGATCGATCCCAGGAATTATATGGTTGCTTCCCAAGTATTGTCCCAGCCCGAGAAGCAAAGGGTATTGGATATAGAATACAAGGAATATCAGTCCGTTAGCCATTGGATATTGCCAGACAAAATAGAGATTACTGCGTTGGACGGGGATTCTAAAAATACCATAAATTTGGAATATAAGGGAATGCAGTACAATCGGCCATTGACTTTTCCATATAGTATACCAAAAGGTTTTAAAGAGATAGTATTAAAGTAAAATGGCAAGTAAACATACATATTATATTTACTGTCTGTTATTTATATCATTGGTTGTCATGGAGGGACTCCATGGGCAAACGAATGAGCAGAAGGCGTTGGAGGCAAAGCGGGAGCAACTTCAAAAGGAAATTGATGAAATAAATCGGTTACTTTTTGCGGAAAAGAGGGAAAAGGGTACGGTTTTGGACCAGATGAGTGCGTTGGACAAGAAAATTAACGTTCGTCAGCAACTTATTCGCGTCACCAATCAGCAATCCAATTTATTAAACAGGCAGATCAATGCGAATATTCGAAACATTGGAAAATTGAGGGAAGACCTAAAATTTCAGCAGGAGGAGTACGCAACTATGATCCAAAAATCCTATGAGAATCGATCTCAGCAGAATAGGTTGCTGTTTATCCTGTCTTCCGAAAATTTTTTCCAAGCGTTTAAGCGCTATCAGTATTTAAAACAGTATACCAAGTACCGAAAGGAGCAGGGCGAACAATTGGTCCAGAAAACGAATGAACTTACCCAACTCAATAAGGACTTGACCGAACAGCGAAGGCAAAAGGATCTTTTGGTAGCAGCCAACCTTGCTGCCAAAAAGCAGATGATGCAGGAAATGGACGACCAAAAAATGTTGTTGGGAACCATACGCAAGAACGAGAGTAAGTATACGGCCAGCATTAGGAATAAGGAAGCTGAGGCTCGCAAAATAGATCAACAGATAGAACGTTTGATAAGAAGCGCTATTGTGGCCTCCAATAAAAAGGCTGGGAATACTACCAATTCGAGCAAGTTTGTTCTAACCCCCGAAGCCACAATTCTGGCAAACAATTTTTCAGCCAATAAAGGCAAGCTCATTTGGCCTGTGGAAAAGGGGATCAAAAGTCAGGGATTTGGCGTTTATAGCGATGCCATTTATCCTGGAATTAAACACGAAAGCAACGGGGTTATCATTGCAACCGACGAAGGGGCACAGGCGCGGGCCATTTTTGAAGGGGAGGTCATTGCCATCCTTTCGGTTCCAGGGGGAAATAAGGGAGTGCAGCTTAAGCATGGCAATTACATTAGTACCTATTACAACCTTTCCCATCTCTATGTTAAGAAGGGAGACAAAGTTGCAGCAAAAGAAGCTCTTGGCGACATTTATACCAATCGGTTAAATGGTCAAACACAACTAAAATTCTACCTTTACAAGGATACGCAGCGCCTTAATCCGGAGGAGTGGATCTATCGCTTATAAATCCCTATCCCGCTTTTTTATTTGAACAAAAACTTAATGGTCTTCGTTAAGGATACGGTGTTTAGGGGGTGGGAGGATAAAATAGCGCCTTTAATTCCGTAGCTTGATCTGGTTTCATTTTACCCGCTAAGACCAAACTCAATTGCTTTCTTCTCAGTGCAGCATCATAGCGCTGAGTTTCAAGAGGGGTTTCGGGACTTAATGGGGGTACTTCCGTCGGGCAGCCGTTTTCGTCCACTGCGACAAAAGTATAGATTGCCTCGTTAGCCTTGCTTCGCTCCCCGTTGTAGCGATCTTCCATCCAAACATCGATATATACCTCCATCGAGGTTCTAAAGGCCCTGGAAACGGCCGCTTCTACCGTAAGAACGCTGCCCAAGGGGACGGACTGGTTAAGTGCCACATGGTTTTCCGGGGGGGTCAGCAGAATC